>JBDRSO010000091.1:0-54341 GCA_043824835.1 Pseudomonadota bacterium
CACGAGTACCCCAGTTCGGTGACAAGCTTGACGGCGGACAGCTTGAACTCTTTTGAATATTTAGAAGGTCTTCCCATGTGTTGCTCCTCATGGGCGGACAGTAACCTCTCACTTCGTGTCCGTCATCTATAGGGCACTTCAGCCAGCGGGTGACTGACCGGGAAAACCTACAGGGCCGAAGCCTTCAGGATAGAGTCCATGACCGTGTCCGCGCACTCGCCAAGGTCCGTCTTCTCGATTTCCAGCAGCAGGCTGGGGGCGAGGGGGGCCTCATACGGGGCGGAAATCCCGGTGTAGTTCTTGATCTTTCCCTCCCGGGCGAGGCGGTAGTAGCCCTTGGTGTCGCGCCGCTCGCACTCCTCCACCGAACAGGCGATGAACGCCTCGTGGAAGTCGTCCGGGCCGATGACCTCGCGCACCCGCTCGCGGTCGGCGCGAAGGGGCGAGATAAAGGCGCACAGGCAGATGATGCCGTTTTCCAGGAAGAGCTTGACCATCTCCGCGATGCGCCGGGTGTTCTCGGCCCGCGCCTCGGGTGAGAAACTCAGGTCGCCGCACAGACCATGGCGGACGTTGTCGCCGTCAAAGACCTTGACCCGCACGCCCCGCTCGAACAGCCGCTTTTCCACCTCGTGGGCAATGCTGGACTTGCCCGAGCCCGAAAGCCCGGTGAACCACACGGCAATGGCTTTGTGGCCGCTCAGGCGTTCCCACATCGTTCGGTCCACGGCCCCATTGAAGCGGCGGATGTTCTTTTCTTTTTCCACACGGTGTCCCTTGTTCTCAATGGCGTGCCGGATTCCGGCACGGCCCTTTGGGTTATTTCGTCTGCAGGAAATCGGCCACGAAGTCGCCCAGCGCCGTATAGCCAATCTCGTTATAGTGTGTCCAGTCCGTGGGGCCGTGAATCACGTTTCTCAACGCCGCCTGCCGCATGGCCGGACGCGCGTCCAGAAACTCCAGGCCGAGTTCTCCCGCGATGGCGGCCACTTGGGCGGCCAGCGCGTCGCTGCGCCGGTTCAATTCGGCCGGGTCCGCTGTCATCTCGTCGCCCTCCCACACCACTCGCAGGGGGGATTCGGTCTCGTAGCATACCGGCGGCGAGGGCAGGTAGACCACAACATAGCGGCTTTCGCTGAAAAACGCGTGCGACTGTCTAAGCGCCCCCTTAAGCAGGCAAAGGGCGTCGCGGTGCTGCGCGTCGGTCAAGGCAAAGGCGCTGCTGAACAGCGGCGTGGCCACCGGAGTTTCCTGGTCGTTGATGAGAACCCTGTTGGTCCCGGTGTCCTGCGTGTCGTCGAACTGCGGAACGTTTTTCCACGGCTTGTAGTAGGCCATGCGGTAGAGCATGTTGGCAAACAGCAGACGATCGCCGTACGTGTCGGGCACGCCGGACGCCTTTTCGGCGATGAACTCCTCAAGGAACGTGCCGAGTTGCCGATCATCGCATGGGTTGGCATTTTCTGGGCGGTAATACTTGTTGATGAAGGTGGTGTTGTCCACAAGGTCATTGCCTTCATAGAAATAGTACAGCACCGTTTCCGGGGCTGACAGCGAAAAGCCCGCGTTTCGGATATAGCGCACGGAGTGTATCGGATTGACACACGCGCCGTCCACGCTGCCCGCGCCGGGCACGCCGAAGACGAAGACATCCTTGTCCATACGGCGATGGATGATGTTGGCGCTGTGGTATTCGGTCATCAGGTCCCAGCCCTGGCGATTGAACCAGTCTCCGGCTCCGGCGGCATAGGAGTCGCCCAGCATGGCGATGTATTCCCCTGAGGGGACAGTGCCATTGACGCTGGACTGGATCAGGCGGCGGGTGTCCCTGGTGCCGTAGTGATAGTATTTCTCGGGAAGATGCGGAAAAATTTGCGGAAAGACCAGGAATTCGATGACCGCATAGGTCATAAGGATGCTGCCCACGACCAGCAGTGTGTTGGCAATTCGGCTGCCGACGGATTTCAAGGCGCTACCTCCTGACGTGCTGTGGCAGTTTTCGGGACGGCTTTGCCGTCAAGGCTACAGGATCGACGGGCCATCCCGCCGCCCGCCCAGAGGGGTTCCCCAGCCTGACACTGCCTCGGCGAAAACAACATCATGGGTTGAAAAACACGACTGGGCGATTTTGTCCAGCGCTTTGGCGCGGTGACGGCACTGTCCGGTCGAGGATTGGCGGGAGGGTCAGACCACCGAGGCGAGCATGGTGCCGGGCGGCAGGTCGGTATCGCGGGCGGCGCTGGCGTAGGCGGCCAGGGCGGCCCTGATGCGGCCCGGGGACGCCTGGCCGACGGCCTTGGCACCTGAGACGGCCCGGTCGCGATGATCGGCCCCGCTGAGCCCCAGGTTGGCGCGCAGGGTGGCCACCTCGGCCTGGGTCGAAAAGGCTGCGGCCTGCTGCCGTGCGCGACGCGACTCAGGCGAGAGGGCGGGATCGACCACCACGCTGGAGGATTCGTAGTCCAGTCCGAACCGGCCCAGGCGAAAGCCGAGCGCGGTGGTGGTCACCGTGGCCCCAGGCCTGTCGGTCACCGTCCCGCGCCGGGTTGCCTCGGCGTTGCTTCGATACTGTTCTACAGCGTGGGATTGAATCCGCACGGCTCCCCCTGCGTCGGCCCGGCCCGGGGCATGAAAAAAGGCCGGGGCGCGCCCATTGGCAGCCCGGCCGTCCCTGCGGCCCGGAGCGTGGGCCAATGGCCCGCTCCCACCGCGCTCTCTCCAGAGGGACCCGTGGTTTTCCGCTTCCCGTCCATGGGAATTGGCACGTGATGATAGTGGTCTTCAGGGCTCAGGATACCCGGTCCGATCGGTTTTGACAAGCCCGCCCGCGAAGGCTACTACCAGTGGCTCCGCCGCATGGCCGCAACGCCCTGGGGGAATCGTCATCAACCGCAGCCAAAGGGTTCCCATGGGCTATACCATTGTCGAGAAGCAGGAGCTGATCCCGGGCCAGACCACCATGATGGTCATCGACGCCCCGCAGATCGCCGACAAGGCCAGACCGGGCAACTTCGTCATGGTCAGGGCGTCCGCGCGCGGCGAGCGCATCCCCCTGACCATCGCCGACCGCGACAGCGCGCGCGGCACCATCACCATCGTCTTTCTCGTGGTGGGCAAGACCACGGCAGAACTCAATGCCCTGAACCAGGGCGACGAGATCCTCGATGTTTGCGGCCCGCTGGGGCGGCCCACGCACATCAAGGCGTCGGGCACCGTGGTCTGCGTCGGCGGCGGCACAGGCATCGCGGCCATGCACCACATCGCCAAGGGCCACGCCGAGGCGGGCAACCGGGTCATCGCCGTGGTGGGTGCGCGCAGCAAGAACCTGCTCCTTTTCTGCTCCGAGCTTTCCGCCTTCTGCCCGGAGCTGCGCATGGCCACGGACGACGGCTCGGCCGGGCACAAGGGGTTTGTCACCGAGGTGCTCAAGGACATCCTCGAATCCGACGAGGCGATCGCCGAGGTGGTGGCCATCGGCCCGGTACCCATGATGGAGGCGGTCAGCCGCGTGACCCTGCCTTACGGCGTGAAGACCACGGTCTCCCTCAACTCCATCATGGTGGACGGCGTGGGCATGTGCGGCGCGTGCCGCTGCACGGTGGGCGGCAAGACCCTCTTCGCCTGCGTGGACGGCCCCGAGTTCGACGGCCACGCCGTGGACTATGGCGAGCTGAAGGCCAGACTGTGGCAATTCAGGGAGCAGGAACAGGGGGCCATGGAACGATTCAGCAGGGAGTGTCGGTGCGATGGCTGAGATGAAGACCAAACGGAAGATCAGGCCCCGGGTGACCATGCCCGCCCAGGACGCCCTGGCCCGCTCCGGGAATTTCAACGAGGTGGCCCTGGGCTATTCGCGCGAGCAGGCCCTGGTTGAGGCCGAGCGCTGCCTGCAATGCAAGATCCCGACCTGTCAGGCGGGCTGCCCGGTGGAGATAGACATCAAGGGCTTCATCACCGCCCTGTGCGACGATGATCTGACCCAAGCCTACGACATCATCCGGCGGACCAACTCCCTGCCCGCAGTGTGCGGCCGGGTCTGCCCCCAGGAGCATCAGTGCGAGGGCGCCTGTGTCCTGGGGCGCAAGCACGAGCCCGTGGCCATCGGCCGCCTGGAGCGCTATGTGGCCGATACCTTCATGAAGCAGGCAGCCGGTATGCCCGAAGCCTGCCGGGCCGCCACGGACCTCGACACCTGCCAACCGGCGCGGCCCGAGCGCCGCGTGGCCTGCATCGGCTCCGGCCCGGCGTCCCTGACCGTGGCCGGATACCTGGCCGGTCGCGGCGTGACCGTGGACGTGTACGAGGCCCTGCACGAACCGGGCGGGGTGCTGGTTTACGGCATCCCGGAATTCCGGCTGCCCAAGGCAGTGGTGGCGCACGAGGTGGACGGGCTCAAGGCCCTGGGCGTGACCTTCCGCTGCAACTGGGTGGGCGGCAAGACCATCACCATCGACGACCTCTTCGACCAAGGCTACGGCGCGGTCTTCGTGGGGGTGGGGGCCGGGCTGCCCCGCTTCCTCGGCATTGCCGGCGAAAATCTGGTGGGCGTGTTCTCGGCCAACGAGTACCTGACCCGGATCAACCTTGGCCGCGCCTACGACCACCTCAACCACGACACCCCGGCCTACCACGCCCGACGCACCGTGGTTATCGGCGCGGGCAACGTGGCCATGGACGCGGCCCGCACCGCCCTGCGCATGGGCTCAAGCGAGGTCTCGGTGGTCTACCGCCGCAGCGAGGCCGAGATGCCCGCCCGGCGCGAAGAGAGAGAGCATGCGGTGGAAGAGGGCGTGCGGCTGCGCTGCCTGTGCGGCCCGCTCTCCTTTCACGGCGACAACCAGGGGTGCCTCAAGGGGCTGACCGTCCAGAAGATGGCCCTTGGCGAGCCCGATGCCTCGGGCCGGTGCAGCCCGGTCTGCCTCGACGGCCAGACCGAGCAGATCCCCTGCGACATGGCCGTCATCGCCGTGGGCACCCGGCCCAACCCCATCCTCATCGAGGCCACGCCCGACCTGGGGCTGAACAAGTGGGGCTATGTGCAGGCCGACCCGGACACGGGCGAGACCTCCATTCCCAACGTCTTTGCCGGGGGCGACATCGTCACCGGCTCGGCCACGGTCATCTCGGCCATGGGCGCAGGCCGCCGCGCCGCCCAAGAGATCGCCCGCAGGCTGCTCTAGGCCCCGCCTCTCCTTTCGCAAGGCACGGCCCCGCCCGGTTCGCCGGGCGGGGCCGTGCCTTGCCCACGGGGCTGGCGAGGCGATAGCTGCTGGCGATGCGGTTTTTCAGACGTCCCCAGGGCTCTTGTCTTCGCTCCACAGTTCCGGCATGTTTTGGTAAGAACCGAGAGCGTTGCGGAAGGTTGCTCTGACCAAACCCCTTCCCGACATGGACCTGATCACCTTTGTGATTGGGCTTGCTCGGAAATCACTTCACTCTTTTTCAATGGCCTGATTCATATATGCTTTGCGCACAACCCAAGGGGCGTCTTCTTGAAATACCATGACATTTTCAACACGACTCTCGAGGCTATTGAGTCGAGGCAATGGAACCCCTATCTTGGTATAAGCATCAACAACAAGGCATTTACCCCGGAGAACATTGCTGCATTTACTCGATGGGGTATTGAGCATTGCAACACACGCTTCGCTTTGTTGATTGTCGATGTTTTGCAGCGCATCAATAATGAAGTGTTTGGAAAAATGAAGATAGAAAAGGCTGTAAACAAGGCGTTTCAGCAGGCCGACGTGATACTGGAATCCTGCCGCGATGCCGTTGAAAAACTGCCAGCCGATCAAAGGGAACGCGTAGTCATTTTGGAATGGCCGGACATTGTTGATTCGGTCTATACCCACAACACGCGTTTGGTCTTTGATCTTTTTGAGAACAATGCGACTTTCAAAAACTATATCCTCGCATCCGTGACAAACAACCTTGGCAACATTGTTACTCGTTTGAATCAGGATCAACTGCACACCATATGCGGCTATGTGCTGTACGAGGTCTCAGAATTTCTCTGCGGGTTCGTGCATCAGGGTGTGCACTACAATCTTTGCGTATACCCCGGGAGCATCACCGCCCTGACCAGGGATCTGTTGCGCCAGGACTGCTTCCAGGCAGCCTACGCACAGTTTCACAACTATGGGCCAGTTGCTCATGCTGAATTGTATATCTAGCCACACCTTGGTTTTCTGGCATATCCGCTTGTGTTTTTAAAGGGACACTGCGTTGAATCACCAATCCACGGGTAGCCGGACCTTCTGACTCGCCTTGTTGGTGAAGTAGATGTGGCCGTGCTCGCGGCCGTGCAGGTAGAGGTCGCGGGTGGCGGCCACGTCGTCGCGGCAGTACTCGGTGATCAGGTCGAGGCGGCCCTCCTTCCACCATTTGAGCGCCATGAGGCCGTCGGCGGACTTGCCCCCGCCCAGGGTGGCCCGGGCCACGTTGTCGAGCTTGAGGCGGTAGCCCAGGCGGTTGTTGATCTCCACCAGCAGGTCGAGGCTTGGCAGGCTGCGGAAGGCGAAGGGATGCAGGCCGCCCAGCACCGCGTAGTCGAACTTCACATGATTGAAGCCGATGATCAGGTCAAAGGTCCGCAGCCGCGCCACCAGCCCGTCCAGGTCGTCCTGACCGTAGTCGAACATGGCCTCCTCGCCCGAATCCCAGACACAGGCCACGGACACGCCCATGCGGTCTGCCCGGTGCCAGCCGCCCACCTCGTCGGCCGAGAAGCGGGTCTCGATGTCGATGACGCCGAACCGCTCAGGCGCGGGACGGCTCGGGGTTCTCTCTTCAAACGGGGCGGACAGGGCCATGGATACCTCCCTGGCGGTGGTGGCGGGCGGTGCGCCCGTGCGGATGGATTCGAGCACATAGCGGGCGGCGCGCTTGTCGATGGGCCTGTTGCCCGAGCCGCACTTGGGCGAGTGGACGCAGGAGGGGCAGCCGGTCTCGCAGGGGCACTCGTCGATGGTGCGCAGGGTGGTCAGGAGCAGTTCTTCGGCCTGCTCAAAGGCTTGCCGGGTCAGCCCCGCGCCGCCGGGCATGCCGTCGTAGATGAACACGGCCGGGCCGTTCACCTGGGGGTGCATGGGGGTCGAGATGCCGCCCAGGTCGTTGCGATCTGTCATGACCAGGAGCGGCAGCATGCCGATGGCCGCATGCTCGAAGGCGTGGATGCCGCCCATGAAGTGCAGGTATTCTGTCTCGCACCCGATGCGCACGGCGTGGGGAATCTCGAACCACATGCCCTCGGTCTCGAAGCGCAGGGGCGGCAGATCAAGTGGGGTGATGCCCAGCAGCTTGCCGCCGCGCACGGCCCGTTTCTCGTACCCGGTGATCTGCTCCGTGACCTTGAGGCGGCCGAAATGGACTCGGGTGCCAAGGCAGGCCCGGGTGCCGAGCACGTCGAGGATTTCCGTGTCCTTGCTGCCGCGCGGGCGGGTGTAGTAGCCCACCCGGGCGCGGCGGGCGCGCACGGCCAGAGCGCCCATGTCCATGTCCTCGATGACGTAGGTCTTGCCCCGGTGCAGGTAGACCGCGCCCGGGTGCGCCTCGCGAAAGGCGCGGTGGGCGTCCAGCGTGCCGATGACCGGCCGTCTGCCCTCCCCTGCTCCCGAATCCTCGCCCGACCCGGAGCTCTGGCCCGTGATGTCCTCGATGTGCATGGACCGGCCCGCGCCGCGCAGGTCCACATCGCGGTGGGGGCGCTTGCGGTGGGTGACTATCTCGCCCGGATGGCCTGACGGCGTGTCGGCCACCTCGTAGAGATGGCCCGCCTCGATCAGCTCCTCCACCCTGCGGCCCACGGCCTCCTCGCGCAGAAATGTCTCGCCCCGGCGCAAGGTCAACTCGGCTGCGGCGCAGATCAGGTGGCGGTCCATGATCACCGGGTTGTGTGGGTTGAGCATGGCCGATTCCGGCGGCCGGGCGAAGAAATCCTCGGGATGGCGCATGAAATACTGGTCCAGGGCGTCCTCCTGGGCCACCAGGGCGACCACGCTGTCGCGGGTGGTGCGGCCCACCCTGCCCCCGCGCTGCTGTGTGGCCATGATCGAGCCGGGGTAGCCGACCATGATGCACAGGTCCAGCCCGCCGATGTCGATGCCCAGCTCCAGGGCCGAGGTGGAGATGACGGCCAACAGCTCGCCCGAGGCCATGCGCGCCTCGATCTCGCGCCGCTCCTCGGGCAGGAACCCGGCGCGATAGGCCGAGATGCGCTCGCGATACTCGCCGCCGCGCTCGCTGGCCCACAGGGCGATGAGCTCGGTCAGCTTGCGCGACTGGCAGTAGACGATGGTGCGCATCTCCCGGGCCAGGGCCGCGCGCAGCAGTTCGATGGCCGCCTGGGCGGGCGAGCCCTCGGGGTTGATGAAGAGCATGTGCCTAAGCCCCCTGGCCGCGCCCGATTCCAGAACCGGATGCGCGTCAAGCCCGGTGAGCATCCGGCACAGCTCCACCGGGTTGCCGATGGTGGCAGAGGAAAAGATGAAGGTGGGCCGCGCCCCGTAATACTCGCACAGCCGCAGCAGCCGCCGAAAGACCATGGCCATGTGCGAGCCCATGACCCCGCGATAGGTGTGGACCTCGTCCACCACCACGTAGCTTAAGCCCGCCAGGAACCCGGCCCAGGCCCCGTGGTGCGGCAGCATAGAGAGGTGGACCATATCCGGGTTGCTCATGACCACGTTTGGCGGCGTGTCGCGGATCTTCTTGCGAAAATGGGGCGTGGTATCGCCGTCGTAGATGGCGGCCGTGGGCCTGTGCCCACCCGGCCCCACCGGAAGCAGTCCGGCCAGCTCGTTGAACGCCTTGAACTGGTCCTGGGCCAGGGCCTTGAGGGGGAAGAGATAGAGCGCCCTGACCTCGGGATCGGCCAGGCAGTGGTCCATGACCGGCAGGTTGTAGCACAGGGACTTGCCGCTGGCCGTGGGCGTGGCCACCACCACATGGTGCCCGGCCCGGGCGTGGTCCACGGCCTCGGCCTGATGGGCGTACAGGGTGTCGATGCCCGCCAGGGCCAGGGCCGCCCGCATGGCCGGGGACCATGGGCGGCGCGGGTCACCATGGCGCGCCGCAGCGCCCTCCACCACGCGGTGGTGGGCCACCTGAACGGCCATGCGCTCGGAGTCGAGCAGCGCGGCCACATAGTGCGCAATAGGGTTGTCCACAGAGGCGAAGGGTAGTATGACGGTGGGGTAGAGGCAATACAATTGTCACGGATCAGACCGGTGTGCGCACTGCCGTCTGGAGGATCGCGAGAACATGAACACTACCCTTGCCGGACACGGCAACGCGGGCGCACGCCAGAGAATTCTGGTGGTGGACGACTCCACCTCGGTCCGCTACGCCATGGAAAAGCATTTGACCGAGGCCGGGTTCGACGTGGTTCTGGCAGTGGACGGCCAAGACGGGCTGGCCAAGGCCGTGGAGGGCGAGTTCGACCTGGTCATCACCGATGTGGACATGCCCAGGATGGACGGCTTCGAGCTGTGCCGCCGCCTCAAGGAGGAGTTCAAGACCTCTTCCATCCCCATAATCATCCTCTCCACCCGCGACTCTGACGAGCGCGTGGAGCAGGGGTTCCGCGTTGGGGCCGACGCCTATCTGGCCAAGGGCGACGACATCCGCGAGAGCATCGAGCGCATCAAGGACATCATCCGGGCGCGCAACTTCCTCACCGGCAGCCGCGTGCTGGTGGTGGACGATTCCTCAAGCATCCGCCTCTTCCTGCGCGTGGGCCTGACCGAGAACGGCTTTACCGTCAGGACCGCGGTCAACGGCCGCGAGGCCCTGGACATGCTGCCCGAATTCCGACCCGACCTGATCATCACCGACCTGATGATGCCCGAGATGGACGGCTTTGAGCTGTGCCGCGAGCTGAAGCGCTCCGAGTTCTCCGCGATGCCGGTCATCGTCATGTCCACCTTGGGCGACAAGGGCATCATGCGCCGCCTCATGCGCGAGGGCGCGGCCTCGTTCCTGATCAAGCCCTTTTCCGTGGCCCAGCTTTCGGTGGTCATCGAGGAAATATTCTCGTCCAATTTCCGGCTCCTGCTCGAAGAAAAGGAGCGGCTGCAGACCGAACACCGGCTGACCCTGGCCGCCATCGGCAGTCTGGTGCAGGCGCTGGAAGCGCGCGACAGCCTGACGCGCGGCCATTCCGAGCGGGTCGCCCTGGTGGCGGTGGGCATCGGCGAGGAGATGGGCTTCAGCCCGCCCGAACTTGATCGGCTGCTGCTCATCGGCAGGCTCCACGACCTGGGCAAAATCGGCGTGCGCGACGACGTGCTGCTCAAGAAGGACTCCCTGACCAACACGGAATACGAGCACGTCAAGGCCCACTCCAACGTGGTGGCCGACATCCTGCGGCCCATCCAGAGCCTGCACGACATCCTGGAGGTGACCACCTCCCACCACGAGCGATGGGACGGCAAGGGCTACCCCGACGGTCTGGCCGGAGAGGACATCCCGCTCAGGGCGCGCATCATCTCCGTGGCCGACGTCTTTGAAGCCGTCACCTCGGAGCGCCCCTACCGCGACTCCATGCCCCGGGCCGTGGCCGTGGACATCATCCGCGACGAGCGCGGCAAACAACTCTGCCCCACCTGCGTGGACGCCTTCCTGCACTGGTACGAGCGCACCGGCGGGGTCATCGACCTGCCCGAGGATTATCGGCAGCGGTGAGATAAGAGAGGCCAAACTGTTGCAGGCAGTTGGTTTTTATTTGCAAGTTTTCGAAGAAGACGCTTCGTTTTATGCTCTGAAAAAACCTTTCTTGACATAAAAAAGCGACCTCTGTATCAGCTAAGCAATAACCCTTAGCCCCGGAGGCTCAAAATGTCGGATGAACAATTGAAGGACATTTTCGATTACGTCACTAACAATGGAGAGTCGCATGGTTGGGCAGAATCCGTACGGATTGGCGAAATCCAATCAGAACTTGGCAACGATAACACCTCTCAACAGCCTGGCGAGACCTATGACAACTGGCAACACCGCATAGGTGGTATGACAAACGACTAACCACGCAATGCCCCCCCGAAAAACATTGCTTGTTATCGAGGGGGCTTTTTGACGCCGTGTTGATTAAATAACAAGACACACTGGGCGTGCAGTGTTTACAAAGACATGAACGGGCAGCCCTGTCCTACTGGGCTGAGATGGTTCAACTTAACACTCGACCCCGCGCGGCCCCTCTCCCCTGTTCCGCGATCACTCCCGTCCGGCACCCATGCGGATCATGCGCAGCACCTCGTATGAGTAGCCGCCCTCAAGGGCGTCGTGCACCGGGGTCAGGGCGTTCACGCCCTTGTCGCGGAAGGCGGCGAAGGTGTCGAGGATGCGGTTGATCTCGTCGTCGGGCAGGCCCGTTGCCCGGCGGTAGTCAAGGCGGCCAAAGGCCACGGCCTGACTGAGGTGGTTCCAGATGGAGCCGGGCTTGAGGCCGCGCCGCCCGGCCACCGCTTCCACATTTCCCAACTCCTCGAAGAGGGCCAGCGACTCCTCGGCCGTGGCCGTCAGCTCGGTGCTGGCTGGCCGCTCCAGCCGCTGCTGCCGCTTGGCCACCAGTTCCGGCGGGATCTCCGGGGTGGTGGGCGGGCGGCCGTACTTGTCGGCGTGGTCGCCCAGGCAGTCGAGAAAGGTCTGGCCGAAGCGGGCCAGCTTGACCTCGCCCACGCCGGTCATGCAGGCCATGGCGTCGAGGTCCTCAGGCCGGTAGCGGACCATGTCGAGCAGGGTCTTGTCCGGGAAGATGGCATAGGGCGGCACGCCCTGCTCCCCGGCCACGCCAAGACGCAGCTCGCGCAGGGAGTCGAACAGGGCCTGGGCCTCCTGGTCGGTGAGCACATCATCGGCCGCCACCGGCCTGCGCGTCTTCGCGGCTCGGGCCGTCACCACCGGATCGGTGCGCAACCGCACCCCGCCCTCGCCGCGCAGCACGGTCCAGGAGCGCTCATTGAGGGTCAGGGCGCTGTGCTGCTCCATGTCTACCTTCAGCAGACCGGACGCGGCCAGTTGGCGGTAGACCGACTTCCACTGTTCCAGGGTCAGCTCGCTGCCGATGCCCCAGGTGGACAGCTCGGTGTGATGAAAGCGGCGGGCGCGCTCGCTCGTCTTGCCCACCAGCACCTCGGCCAGATACGCGGCCCCGAACCGCTGGCCCGTGCGATAGATGTTGGAGAGCGCCTTTTGCGCGGCCACGGTGCCGTCCCAGGTCTCCACCGGGCTCAGGCAGGTGTCGCAATTGCCGCACGGCGCGGTGTGCTCGCCGAAATAGCCGAGCAGGGCCTGGCGGCGGCACCCGGCTGTTTCGAGAAAGGCGAAGAGCGAGCCGAGCTTGGCGTGCTCCACCCGCTTGCGCGTCTGGTCTGCCTCGCCGGACTCGATCATGGAGCGCAGGATGGCGATGTCCTGAAGCCCGAAGCAGAGCCAGGCCGAGGCGGGCAGCCCGTCGCGCCCGGCACGGCCCGTTTCCTGGTGATACGCCTCCAGGCTCTTGGGCGGCTCCAGGTGGCAGACAAAGCGCACGTTGGGCTTGTCCACGCCCATGCCAAAGGCCACTGTGGCCACCATGACCATGCCCTCGCCGCGCATGAACCGCTCCTGGTTGCTGTGGCGCTCCTGCTTGGAGAGCCCGGCGTGGTAAGGCAGGGCGGTGATGCCGTTCTTTTCGAGAAAGGCGGCGGTCTGCTCCACCTTCTTGCGGCTCAGGCGGTAGACGATGCCCGAGTCGCCGGGGTGGCGCTCGCGGATGAAGCGCAGCAGCTGCTGCTGCGGGTGGTCCTTGGGCTGCACCTCGTAGCGGATGTTTGGCCGGTCGAAGCCCGTGGCAAAGACCCCGGCCCGCTCAAGGCCGAGATTGCGCACGATGTCGCGCTGGGTGGGCTCGTCGGCCGTGGCTGTCAGGGCCAGCCGGGGCACGCCCGGGAACCGCTCGCCGATGACCAAAAGCTGCATGTACTCGGGCCGGAAATCGTGCCCCCACTGGGACACGCAGTGCGCCTCGTCGATGGCGAAAAGGCAGGGATTGCACCGGGCCAGCAGGTCGAGAAAATCAGGTCGGCACAGCCGCTCCGGGGCCACGTAGACAAGATCGAGCTGGCCATTGACGAGCCGCTGCTCCACATCCCGGGCGTCCTGCGGGTCCAGGGACGAATTGAGGCAGGCGGCGCGCACGCCCATCTGGGTCAGCCCCTGCACCTGATCCTGCATCAGGGCGATGAGCGGGGAGACGCACACCCCCACCCCGGGCCGGAGCATGGACGGAATCTGATAGCACAGCGACTTGCCGCCGCCGGTGGGCATGAGCACCAGGGAGTCGCCCCCGGCCATGACATTGTCGATGATGGGCTGCTGCAGGCCAATGAAGTCGTCAAAGCCGAAGACCGAGCGCAGGATTTCGATGGGTGAGGACATAGGCGGTCACCCTAGGTCATCGCTCCCCGGAGCGCAAGAAAGGGAAACCCGAGCGTTTCGCCGGGATCAGAGATGCGTGCCCTGGGCCGTGGAAATGGTCCGGCCCGTTCCCGGCGCCTTGCCTTCCAGGAATTCGGGCAGCAGGAAACGGTGCAGGGCGGTCACCAGTTGGGTGTGGTCCACCAGGGTGTCGAGGCAGGGGCCGTGGGGCCGCTCGTTGAGCACACCGTACACGGGCAGGGGATAGGCGTCCTGAATGCCGCTGGCCAGATCGCGGTAGCAGGCCACGGCGATGATCATGCGCGGCCGCAGCTGGACCACGATGCGTCGGGCGATGGTACCACCCGTGGCGATGGCCAGGTTGACGCCGTAAGCGTCGTGCAGGTCGAGCAGCCCGGCGATGGGGCACAGGCCGCACCGCTTGCAGTTGTTGATGTCGTAGGTCAGGCGGCGGTCGCACTTGGAGTTTTGCAGACAGTGGGGCATGAGCAGCAGCACTTCCTCGGGCCGATAGCGGCCCGCCTCGGCCTGGACCAGCTCGTTGTTGACGCTGATGAAGGAGAGCATGATGGACTGCTTGTCAACGCCAAGCAGTCGTCCGAGCAGGATCATCGCCGGCAGGAAGAGCTTGACCGTCAGCCCCCGGAAGCGGTTGGCACCGGGCAGCGGCCGCTTGGTGACGATATTGAGGAACAGCCCCCAGTAGGCCACGGACACGAAACCGATGAGCGCAAGGACCAGCGCACCCAACACCCAGGACGCGGCCGGATGGATGTTTGCAAGGCCCAGGTAGGGCACCACCCACAGGGCGGCCAGAAAGAGACAGACCATGAAGCACGTGCCGCTGATCAGGCCGATGAAGAGCCGCTTTCTGGCTTTGCGTATGCTGCGGGTCGGGTTTGCCATGGGTGCGTCGGGTTGCTGGAGAATCATTGGCTCAGGGTAGCACGCGACCGAGGCCGAGACAATGGCGCGATGTCTGGCAGGGTTACCGGGCGTCTCTGCCGCCCATCAGGTTCGACACGGCATCCGCCACCGCGGCCACCGTGAACCCGGAGCGGAACATGACCGCGCCGCCCTCGTCGCTGGCCGGTCGCCACTTGGCGAAATTGGCCTCGTTGTCCAGATAGACCACCAGCCGTGGCGTGTCCCAGGCGCAGGCCAGGTGCGCCGGGCCGGAATCATTGCCCGCAAAGGCCCCTGCCCTGCGGATCAGCTCTGCCGTGGCCGCCATGGACCCGGTGTAGTAGTGGACGGACTCCCCTTGAGGAATGACCCGCTCCACGTCAGGCCGCTCGCCCGGCATGCAGATGACAAAGACCTGCATCTGCCGCGAAATGTGCGCCACCGCGCCAGACCACACCGACAGGCTCCAGCCCATGCCGCCCTGGGAATCGCCAGTGGGATGGACCACAAGGTATCCGCCCGGCTGCGCGCCCGCCCCGGCCAACAATTCGCGCACCTCGGCCTCGGCCGCTGGCACGGGATGGAGCCGGGGGCGCTCCAGGACCACGGGCCTGCCCAGCGCAGCCGCCACAAGCTGCGCCCGGCTCTGCAGCCGGGGCACGGTCATGTCCTCGTCCACCGTCACGTGCAGATGCTGCCACGAGCCACGCAGCCTGTACCCGGCACGCAGGCCCACCCCGGCCAGCCGAGCCAGCACCTCGTTGCGCACGCCCCGGCGTAGGTGCAGGGACACATCATACCCCTCGCGCCGCAGGGCGCGCACCAGCCGGAACTGATCAGTCAGCGAGTCGCGCTTCTTGTTGAAAAGGTGAAACGAGTCCACACCGGGATCGGAACCCACCAGATCATGGCCCGCGCGATCCACCACCATGCCCACGAAACAGCTGGGATACGCGGCCTTGAGCCACGCGGCCACAGGCATGTTGAACAGCGTGTTGCCGATCATGCCGTTGTTGAAGAGAAGAAACCGATCCGGCTGGCCTGTCACGCCGCCCTACCGACACGCCTTCATGTAGCCGCAGACAAAGGCCGTGGCGCTCATGGCCTTGCGCCCCTCGGGCTTGACCTCGGGCGTCAGGTAGACCTTGTCCGCCGCAGCGATGCCGAGCGTCCCGTCCACCTCGCCCAGCACCGTGCCGGGCGCGGCCTGGGCCGGGTGCTCCGACACCTCGCCAGGGGTCACGTTCAGGCGCAGGGTTTTGCCGTCCGGGCCGGTCCAGTCGAAATACGCGCCCGGCCACGGATACATGGCCCGGATCTGGTTGTGGATGGCCTGGGCGGGCCGGTTCCAGTCGATGGCACCCTCGCCCTTTTCCAGCTTGGCCGCATAGGTGGCCAGGGAGTCGTTCTGGGGCGTGAAGATGTAGGCACCGGTCTGCAGCCGGGCCAGAGCCTCGCAGATGCAGATGCCGCCGAGCTTGGCCAACTCGTCGTGGATGGTTCCCGCGTGGTCGTTGTAGCCGATGCGCAGCGCCCGCTGGACCATGACCGGGCCGGTGTCCAAGCCTGCCTCCATCTTCATGATGGAAATGCCGGTGACCACCTCGCCCGCTTCGATGGCCCGCTGGATGGGCGCGGCCCCGCGATGCTTGGGCAGGAGCGAGGCATGGATGTTGAGCGGATGCAAGACCGGCACATCGAGCACGGCCTGGGGCAGGATCAACCCGTAGGCCGCCACCACCAGCACGTCGGGCGCAAGCGCGCGCAACGCCTCGATGTCCGCCTCGTCCTTGAAATTCTTCGGCTGGAACACGGGCAGCCCGCGCTCCACGGCCACGTCCTTGACCGGCGAGGGCTTGCACTGCCTGCCGCGTCCGCACGGCCTGTCAGGCTGGGTGTACACGCCCACCACCTCGGCCCCCTCGAATTCGAGCAGGATGCGCAAGGTCTCGGCCGCGAAATCCGGCGTGCCCATGAAGACCGTGCGCAACGCCCTGAGGGGCGGCTTGCCTACGCTTTCCATTTGACCGCCTTTTTTCTGTATATGGCCCGCTTCAGCCGACCCGCCCGGTCCGCGATGGTGATGCCGTCCAGGTGGTCGATCTCGTGCTGGAGCACGATGGCCAGGAAGCCTTCGGTGTCGATGCAGACCTCATTGCCCTCACGATCCAGCCCCGTGACCCTGACCCGCTCCTTGCGCAGCACCGTGGTGGAAAACTCGGGGCAGCTCAAGCACCCCTCCTCGGATTCCACCTCGCCGTCGCACTCCACAATCTCTGGATTGATGAGCACGCGCAGGTCGCCGCGCAACTTCGGCCCGGTCTGGTCCACGCAGATGAGCCGGATGGGCTGCCCCACCTGGGGCGCGGCCAAGCCCACGCCATCGCCCTCGTACATGGTCTCGATCATGTCGTCGATGAGCCGCTGCATCTCCGGCGTGACCTCCGCCACAGGCTCGGCCTTGCCCGCCAGGATGTCGTCAGGCCATGTGCATATGTCGAGTTTCATTATGGTATGCCTCCGGCGGCCAGGGAACCTTTTGAAAAAGGTTCCCTGGACCCTCCAAAACTTTTTGGCGCTCCGCCGCCCGGCAGGGCTGGCGGAAACGGATAAATACGATGGCGGCGGAGAGGGCATGACAGAACCAAGGTCGCGCCGCTGCCGTCACATTCAGTATAGAAATAATTCCGAAAGATCAAAAGGCGAGGCCCGACGAAAAATCAACCGGTTTTTGGAAGGATTCATGCCAAGAATCCCGCCAGTCCTACCCCGCGCGACCCCCTACGCCGCCATCCATCACTTTCTTGCCCGGCTGCCCTTCCAGGCGGCGTAGACCCAAAAAGTTTTGAAAGGGGAGCGCGAGGGGAAAACTTTTTCAAAAGTTTTCTCCTCGCATCTTCTCCCTACTCTACCTTCTTCTCCCGCAGGCGGATGCCGAGTTCGCGCAGTTGCTTGCTCGGCACTTCGGACGGGGCTTCGGTCATGAGGCAGGTGGCCTTTTGGGTTTTGGGGAAGGCGATGACGTCGCGGATGGATTTGGACCCGGTGATGATCATGATCAGCCGGTCAAGCCCGAAGGCGATGCCGCCGTGCGGGGGTGCGCCGAATTTGAGGGCGTCCAATAGGAAACCAAACTTTTCATGGGCTTCTTGATGCCCTATTCCAAGGAGAGCAAATATTGTTTCCTGTTGCTCTGTGGTATGAATCCGGATGGAACCTCCTCCTACTTCATACCCATTTATAACCATGTCATAGGCTCTAGCAATAGCATCTTCGGGTCTTGATCCCAGCCTAGAAGCCTCCCCTGGAGTTGTGAAAGATATCAATTTTTCCATCTGGTCGGGCTTGGCCGAGGTGAAGGGATGGTGCCGGGCCACGTAGCGTTTTTCGTCCGGGTTGTATTCGAGCAGCGGGAAGTCTGTGATCCAGACGGGTTTGAAGACCTTGGGATCGATGAGGCCGAAGCGCTCGCCCAGCTCGCAGCGCAGGTTGCCCAGGGCGGCGTTGGCGATGTCGGCGGACCCGGCCTGGAAGAAGAGGATGTCGCCGGGCTTGCAGTCGGTGCGCTCACGCAGGGTGGCGATCTCGTCTTCGGAGAAGAACTTGACGATGGGCGACTGCCACTCGCCGTCTTCCTTGACCTTGATCCAGGCCAGCCCCTTGGAGCCGTAGATCTCCACGAACTTGGTGTAGTCGTCGATTTCTTTTCGGGACAGTTCGCCGCCGCCGGGCACGACCATGACCTTGACCAGTTCGGACGAGGCAAAGACCTTGAACCCGGAGTTCTTGAAGGCGTCGGTGATGTCGATGTGCTTGAGGCCGAAGCGCAGGTCGGGCTTGTCCACGCCGTAGTCGCGCATGGCATCGTTGTAGGTCATGCGCGGGAAGACATCGGGCAGGACCGCGCCGATGGTCTCGGCGAATATCTTTTTGACGAGCCCTTCGGCCATGTCCTGGATCATGGCCTCGTCGGTGAAGCTCATCTCGATGTCGATCTGGGTGAATTCGGGCTGGCGGTCGGCGCGCAGGTCTTCGTCGCGAAAGCATTTGACGATCTGGAAGTACCGATCCATGCCCGAGACCATGAGCATCTGCTTGAAGAGCTGGGGCGACTGGGGCAGGGCGTAGAATTCACCCTGGTTGACCCGGCTGGGGACCAGAAAATCGCGCGCGCCCTCGGGGGTGGACTTGGTCAGCACCGGGGTCTCGATTTCGAGGAAGCCGAGCGCGTCGAGGTAACGGCGCACGGCCTGGGCGGCCTTGTTGCGGATGACGAAGTTGCGCGCCAGGCTCGGGCGGCGCAGGTCGAGAAAGCGGTACTTGAGGCGCAGGTTCTCGCCCACCTCCACCCGGTCCTCGATGGGAAAGGGCGGGGTCTCGGAGGTGTTGAGGAGCTTGTATTCCTCCACCTCGATCTCCACCTCGCCGGTGACGAGGTTCTTGTTGGCCATGCCTTCGGGGCGCATGCGCACCCTGCCCTTGATCGCCACCACGTATTCGGCGCGGATGGCATGGGCGCGCATGTGCACGTCCTGGTTGCCCTCGGGGTTGAAGACCACCTGGGTCAGCCCCTCGCGATCGCGCAGGTCGAGGAAGATGAGCCCGCCGTGGTCGCGCCGGAACTGGACCCAGCCCATGAGGCAGACGCGCTCGCCCAGATGGGCGGTGGTCAGCTGGTTGTTGTGGTGGGTACGCCGCCAGCCCGCCAGATCTTCAATGACGCGAAATTCGTTGTAGTCTCTTTCGTCCTGCTGTTCAGACATTGTCACTCCACTCTCTCTGTGAATTGTATGGTCGGCCCCGCATGCATCGGGGAGTTAGCATTATGATGACGCCTTGTACTCACGGCTAAGGTCTATGACGTGGTCGTGCTTGAGGGTGGTGTCAAGTTCTCTGTCACTACGTCTCGCGGTCCTTTCATCGTCAGACAGTTTCCGGATGATATAAATCAAAAATTCGTCGCGGTTCACAGTGATCTGGTCGAGGCCATGGACCAAATCTTTGGCCGTCACGGTCCCGTTCGCCAGTTCATCGCCGCCCATGATCAGGCAGACCTTGGCGCCGGACTTGTTGGCCGCGCGCATGCGGCTCTTCATGGAGCCGCCGCCGTAGCATGCCTCACCCGTAAGTCCCCTGTCGCGCAACTGCTGGGCAAAGAGCATGGCCGCGTTGGCCGCGGCATTGTCCACCACGGCCAGATAGAAATCCGGGGCCGGGGCTTCGAGGCGCTCCAGGAGCAGGGCGAGCCGCTCCATGCCGCAGGCGAATCCTGTGGCCGGGCAGTCCGGGCCGTCGAGACTCTTCATCAGCCCATCGTAGCGGCCGCCACCGGCCACGGCGGTCTGGGCACCGATGTCGTGGCTGGACACCTCGAAGCAGGTGCGCACGTAGTAGTCGAGCCCGCGCACCAGCCGGGGGTTGAGTTCGTAAGCCACGGACGCGCCGTCGAGGATGGCGCGCACGTCGGCGAAGTGGGTTTCGCATTCAAGGCAGAGGTGGTCTGTGATGGCCGGGGCGTCCTGGACCAGGGCCTTGCAGCCGGGCACTTTGCAGTCGAGCACGCGCAGGGGGTTGGTATCCATGCGGCGGCGGCAGTCCTCGCAGAAATTGGCCCGATCCTTGGCCGTGTAGTAGTCGATGAGGGCTTGCCGGTAGGCCGGGCGACAGTCGTGGCAGCCCAGGGAGTTGAGCTCCACGGTCAGCTTGGTCAGGCCCAGGGCGTTCAGAAAAGTGCGCAGCATGAGGATCAGCTCACCGTCGGCCTGGGCCTCGGGCGCGCCGAAGATCTCCGCATTGATCTGGTGGAACTGGCGTTGGCGGCCCGTTTGCGGGCGCTCGTAGCGGAACATGGGGCCAAAGGTGAAGAACTTGGAGATTCGACCCGGCTGGTGCATGCCGGCCTCGATGAAGGCGCGGACCACGCCCGCCGTGGCCTCGGGCCGCATGGTCAGGGAGCGATCCTTGCGATCCGGGAAGGTGAACATTTCCTTGCCCACCACGTCGGTGTCCTCGCCGATGGACTTCTGGAAAAGCTCGGTTTTTTCGAGCACCGGCGTGCGCAGTTCGCCAAAGGCGTAGCGCGTGAAGATGTCGCGCGCCAGGGTTTCCATACGCGTGAACTTGGCCGCCTCTTCGGGAAAAAGGTCAACAAAGCCCTTTATTTTCTGAATCTTCGCCATGTCGGGTCCAATATCCTTATAAAAGTCATATGGCAGGAAACGATTTTGGTTAGTCTATCCGGGCCGGATTGTCAAAAAGAAGGCTTCCCTGCGCCCGGCTGCTCAGGGTCGGCGATGGGCGGGTTTACCATTTTAGATTTGACCTTGCCGGGAAAGTCCACCACTCTTCGGATCGGAGGAATTCATGCCCATCATCACCGCCTGCACCATGGACTGTGGCGACGCCTGCTCGCTGCTCGTGGACCCCGAGACCCGGACCATTCGAGGCAACCCCACGCATCCCTTTACCAAGGGGTTTTGCTGCAAGAAGGGAAGCCGCTCCTTTGACCGGCTCGACTCGGATGAGCGCATCACCACCCCGCTGATCAAGCGGGACGGCCAGTTCGTGGAGGCCAGCTGGGACGAGGCCATGGGGCTGGCGGCCGAGCGGCTCGACGCGGCCAGACAGAATCCGGCCTCCATCCTGCACATCCACGGCCACGGCTACCGGGGCGTGCTGGCCAAGGCCAGCTCCATCCTGTTCGCGGCACTTGGGGCGTCGACCACGCGCGGCGCCCTGTGCGACAACACGGGCATCACCGCCTCCATAGCCGACTTCGGAGCCCTCGACCACAACGATCCCGAAGACATCCTCTGCGCCCGCCGCATCGTCAACTGGGGCCGGGACGTGGCCCGCACTTCGGTCCACCAGCAGGCGCTCATGGCCCGGGCGCGCAAGCAGGGCACCGAGGTATTGACCATCTCCCCCGGCGGCGACAACGCGGCCGAATTCTCGGACATGACCATCCGGGTGCGGCCCGGCACTGACCGGTTCCTGGCCGCAGCAGTGCTCAAGCTCTTCCTCGAAGCGGGCGACCTCAACCCCTGGGTGCTGACCCGCACGGCCAACTGGCCCGCCCTGCGCGGGCTCATCGACGGCCTCACCTTTCGCGACCTGTGCCGGGCCTGCGACGTGTCGGCCACTGATGCCGAGATGGTCCACGACTGGTACGCCGACCCGGGCAACGTGGCCACGCTGCTTGGCTGGGGGCTGCAGCGCTATGACTTTGGCGGCGAGAACGTCCGCTTCATCAACGCGGTGGCCATGCTCTCCGGCAACGTCGGCGTCAGCGGCGGGGGCGCGTACTACAACATCTCGTCCGGCCGCAACCTCGGCACCTGGGCGCATCTGGTCAAGGGCGGCCAGCCCGTCGCCACGCGGCGCGAGCTGCTCATCAACGACCTGGGCGCGGAAATCCGCAGGGCCGACCCGCCCGTGGCGTTCGTCTTGATCGACGGGCACAACGTGGTCAATCAGGTGCCAGACTGTCTGGCCCTGGTCGATGCGCTGCACAAGCCCTTTGTGGTGGTGGTGGACGGGTTCATGCACGACACGGCCATGCTGGCCGATATCATCCTGCCGCCCGCCTTCATGTTCGAGCGCGAGGACGCGCTCGGCTCCTTTGTCCACAACTGCGTCAACTACTGCGCCGCCGCCGTGCCGCCGCCCGGCCTCTGCCGCCCGGACTTCGAGATCATGGCCGACCTTGGCACGCGGCTGGCCGACCCAATCATCCTCCCGGACGCCGACACCTGCCTGAGCGAAGGGCTGAAACAATCCGGGATCACCCTGGCCGAGCTGCGCGAGCACGGGTTCGTGCGGGTCGATCACCCGCGCGTGGCCTTTGCGGGCATGGTCTTCGCCCACCCCGACGGGCTCTACCGATTCCCCGAAGCCCTCTCGCCCGAGCCCGAGCGCGACCCGGACCATCCCCTGCAACTGCTGACCCTGGTGCGCGGCGAGTCGCTGCACTCGCAGATTCCCGAGGCGGATCAGGCCGGGTTTCCCACGGTCTGGATCGCCAAGGACAACCCCGCCTTTGGGGCCCTGAATCCGGCCATGGACGCCTATCTGGTCACCCCGGCCGGGGCCATGCGCGTGCAAGTGGAGACCGCGCCGGGACTGCATCCGGCTGCCGTAATCATGCGCCGGGGCGGGTGGATGAAGTACGGGCACAGCGCCAACGTCATCATCGAGCCGCGCATGACTGACATGGGCGAGGGGTGTGCCTACTATAGCCAGCCCTGTCGCCTCGAAAACCGCTGATTCAAACGGGTCCGCCAGGGCCACTCGGTGCCGCCCGGAGAAAGGGAAGTGCCCTCGCCTGCCGCATCCGGGCGCGACGCCATGCGCCGACGCCTGCGCATCGCGCCTGCGCTTGCCCAGCCATGCGTGTCGCGCATCGACTCGGCCTGCTCACCCCGGGAGCCCGCCATCGCCCTCTCCGGCCGAGCTTCTCACCACCACAGTCCCGCGACCAGAGCCCAGCGACGGGGCCATGCCACAATGCGAGGCAACCCGGCCGCTTTCCAGGGCCGGGTTCAAGCGCTCGTGAACCGTGCGCTCAATCGTTGCCCAGGGTGATCTGAAAGGCGATGGAATAGAGATGGTCGAAGAAGTCCACGTATTCGACGGGGATGTGAGGCGGCACGTTGATGCGCGCCGGGGCGAAGTTGATGATGCCTCGGATGTTGGCGTCCACCAGATGATTGGCCGCGCGTTGGGCGCGGTCGGGCGGGGTGGTGATGATGCCGATCTCAAGGCCCAGCTCTGGGGCCTGCTCCACCAGATGGGTGGGGCAGACAATCTCCAGGTCCTCGAATTCGCGGCCAATCTTGTCGGGGTCACAGTCAAAGGCGGCAACGATGCGGAAGCCACGCCGCTCGAAATCGTGGTGGCGCAGAAGGGCCGTGCCCATGTTGCCCACCCCGATCAAGGCGCACTTCCAGATCCTGTCAATGCCCAGCGACTGCTTGATGGAGGTGATGAGTTCCTGAACGTAATACCCGACCCCGCGCACGCCAAACTCGCCAAAGTACGCAAGGTCCTTGCGTATCTGCGACGAGTTGACAGAGCAGGCCCGGGCCAGTTTCTCTGACGAGATAACCTCGTTGCCGTCCCTCAGCAGATTTTCGAGCACCTGGATGTAAACAGCCAGACGCCCAATGGTCGCCTTTGGGATATGTTCACTTTTCATTGAATAGCGTCTCTTTCAAAGTCCGGAAGCGTCCGGCCATGTGAATTTTGGAACATGTCGGATGCTTAAAAAAGGGAGGCCGAAGCCTCCCTTGGAGTCGCTGTCTATCGAACTAGACGACGAAGAGCAGGATCAGGTTGACGACCAGGGCGTAAATGGCCAGGGACTCGATGAAGGCCAGGCCCAGGATCAGAGTGGTGGACAGCTGGCCGGCGGCCTCGGGGTTGCGGGCGATGCCTTCGCAGGCGCCCTTGACGCCCATGCCCTGGGCGATGCCGCACAGACCGGCGGCCAGACCCATGCCCAGCGCGGTGGCGTAGGCCTTGGCGGACATGAGGGCGGTGTCGCCATCAGCGGCGAAGGCAACGGAAGCAACCAGGAGCATGGCCATGGTGGTGAACAGAACTTTCGTGATCTTCATTGTGAATCCTCCAAATGGAATCGTGTAATATAGTTTTGGTCCGAGGACCATTTCCCCAAATTCAGCTCGGCCGGCCTAGTGCGCGTGTTCCACGGCACCTTGCAGGTAGAGCATGGTCAGCATGAAGAAGATGAACGCCTGGATGGTCTTGGCCAGCAGGAACAGAATGTACATGGGCAGCGAGCCCAGCAGCGGAGCCAGGAAGAACATCAGGATGAGAACGATTTCCTCGCCGCGGATGTTGCCGAAGAGACGAAGGGTCAGGCTCAGCGGCCGGGCGATGTGGGAGATGGGCTCAAGGATCAGCATGAGCGGAGCCAGAAAGCTGACCGGACCCATGAAGTGCTTGATGTAGCCGAATCCCCATTTCTTGATGCCCACGGCCTGATAGAACACGAACACGATGACGGCCATGGCCGCAGGCGTGTTGATGTTGGCAGTGGGCGCGTCGCAACCCGGGACAAGACCGATCCAGTTCATGGTCAGGATGAACAGGAAGATGGTGCACAGCAGCGGCATGAACTGCCTGCCCTGCTGGCCGACGTTGGAAACCACGAAATTCTCAAGACCGCCGATGATGGTCTCGAAGACATTCTGCAAGCCGCCGGGAACGAGCTGCAACCGGCCGCGGACAATCATGCCCAGGGCGAAGAGAATGCCCATGCACAGCCACATGTAGAGCACGTGGTTGATGCTCGCCACGCCGAGCGCCTGCTCGACGTTGGCGCCCCAGTGGCCAATGCTCTTGAGCATGTCCATGTACAACAGAGGATGCGGTAATCCGCCTGAGAAACCCATATCCAAGCCTCCTTAAAAAAAATCAGCCTAGGCCTTTTTTCGCCCCACCTGAACCAGGCCGGTCGCGGCGACATTCACCACCACGGTCCCCAGCCCTGTGATCAGCCCCCAATGGGGAACACGTTCGACTCCGATCAGCCAATACAAGGCCAGCCCGCTCAGAGTCATCTTCACCATGAATATAACAAACAGTGCTCGCGGTCCCCCTCCCTGCGTCCGTATCAACATCTCGACGACGCGGGCAAGCGCCCAGAAGTTGACAAGGGCGAGAACCGCCCCGGCCGCAAAGGCGAGAGACCATCGGGATGCAAGTGTCACCAGCACGATCACTAGAGAGGTCCCCAGCGACACGTATATCTGGTTGCGGACGAGGATTCGCACATCGGGCCGACCAAAGCCGCTCTTCACGAGCAGCGGCTCAACCCGCTGATTGATCATCTCCAGCACTTTCATCTCCATTCTGTTTCAAAGAACCCTTTTTCCTGGCCTCTTCACGTCTCTGGAGCTTCCTGAAATCCTCGATCACCATCTTGAACCCGGCCATGACCCCGAAAAGGAAGAAGATCATGATCAGCCAGGGCTTGGTTCCGAAGATGTCGTCCAGGAAGTATCCTATGGCGAGGCCGACAACGGTGGCGGAAACGATGTGAAGACCCATCGTGCTGGCGGCACCGCCAACCTGCACGACATTTGTCCAACGACCGTCTTTTGAAAAGAGCATACTTGCGTCCTGTAGCCGTCACCGTCGCGGGAAAGCTCCGCTCGCTCGGAATCGGCCATTCGTGCAATCCTTCACAAGTTGTGGAGAAGTAGCACAAGCGGCCAATTCACGTCAATGCGTTTTTCCGGAAACCGGCTCCTTTTTTCGTGGAAGAAAGGCCCCCGTGGGCGGCATGAAAATCCTTGCTTCCCGGGGAGGTGGCTCCTGGTCGCGGGGCGGCTGGTCGCCCTCCCCGCGTCCCTGGGTCACAATCAACTCGGGTCGCCCACGTCCACCACCTTGACCAGGAATTCCTTGACGTTGGCTGGCGGTTGAAAGAACACCGCCATGAACGGCGTGGACGAGTCAGGCCTGATGAAGGTGTTGTTGGAGAGGATGCCCACCTCGCTTGAGAGGCCGTCCTCGATCTCTTTTTGGGTCTGCACCTGCAGCTGGAACTGGGAAAGCACGTTGCCGCACAGGAGCGACTGGGAGGCGATCACCGTGCCGGCCTCGTCGTAGAGCACCACCTCGACCCTGATGCGCTCCTTGGGCGTGGAGAAGGCGTTGACCGCCTTGCCCTCGACCACGAAGAGGTTGCCTGTTTTTTCGTTGGCCACATAGTACTGCTTGACGTTCTTCAGCTCGATGCGGCGCACCCTGTCGGCCGGGGACTCGCCAGGGGCCGCGTCCCTGTCTCCGGCGGGCTCCACGAACAGCCTGCCCAGGTAGGGGACGTTCTGGAAATAGGCGGCCGGGTCGATGCCGACCAGAGTCCACGCCTTGAAGTACACTGCCGCGCCCAGGCCGAGGACTAGGACCAGAAGCACGATCAGGCAGCCAAGGGAGCGGCTGCCCTTGCGCGCGGGCTCGTCGTCCAGGCCGAATCCTCCGGCGTCGTCCTCGTTCTCGTCCTCGTACCCGCCGTCTTCCTCGTCTGGCCCGCCCTCGTCATCGCGGGCGAAGAGGTCATCGTCGGCCCCGGGATCAGCATCTTCGTCCGTGTCTTGGAAAAGATCGCCCGCCGCGTCGTCCGCGCCCTCGGTGGTCCCGGCATCCAGGTCGTCAAAAAGGTCGTCCCCGGCCTGATCCTCGTCAACGAGTCCGTTCTTGTCCGAGGCGTCGTCCTCGTCGTCAAAGAGGTCGTCCATGCCCGGCATGTCCTTGCCCATCCCGGGTTCGTCTCGCCCGGCCTCGGGCCCCTCGGGAAACTCGTCGTCCCCTGCCACGCCTTTCGGGGCCGAGGCTTTCGCGGCCGCGCCTGCCGCGCCTTTGGCGGCAGCACGGTCAGAGGCCACCTCGTCGAAGGTCTCGTCGAACTGCTCCCCGGCCCGGGTGTCCGGGCTGGCGGCCTCCTGCTCGAAAAGGCTCTCCACCTCGTCCTCGGGCATGGCCTGGGGCGGAGGCGTCTTGAAAATATGGGTGCACTTGGAGCACTTGACCTTGGCGCCTTTGGCAGGGACCTTCTTATCCGGAAGGTTGTACCGGGTCTGGCAGTTCGGGCAGGTGACGATCATGTTTCTGTCTCCAATGGGGCCGTGTTAACTATCCGTTATCCGTGGACAACTCGTAAATTCCGTCCAACTCCCGGTAGCGCTCGGCATAGTCGAGGCCATAGCCCACGATGAACCCCTCGCTGAGCTTGAACCCGGAGAAATCGACGGTCACTTTTTTCTCCCGCCGCTCATGCTTATCAATAAGCGCGCATATTTTCAAACTCTTCGGATTGCGCCTGCGCAGGACATGGAGCAGGAAGTCCATGGAGTGGCCGGTGTCCACGATGTCCTCGATGACAAGCACGTCCTTGCCCTCGATGGAGATTTCGAGATCCTTGGAAAAAACAATGTCCTCGCCGCGCGACACGGCCGTGCCGTAGCTGGCAAGGCGGACAAAGTCCACCTCAATGGCGCGGTCTATCCTGCGAATCAGGTCCGAAAAGAAGAGAAATGCGCCCTTGAGCACGCAGATGCAGACCAACGGGGCGTCGCCCTGGTAGCTGGCGGCCACCTCCCGGCCAAGCGTTTCCACGCGGGCGGCCAGTTGGTCGGCGGTGATGAACGGAGTGAGTTTATGTCCCATACGTCGTTGTCAGGGTTAGAGGACCATGACCATGGCCACTTCGTTGCAGTGATCGGGAAAGCGCGGGCAGTTGAGACAATCGGCAAACACCTTCTGGTTGAGGGCGTCCATGTCCTCCTGCACGAATTCGAGGTGGGCGAAGAACCCGGTCTGCTCGGTGAGGGTGTAGACCTTGAAGATGCCAAGGGTCACGGCCTCGCTCAGGCAGGCCTCGACCAGCTTGCGGCCCAGGCGCTTGCCCCGGTGCTCGGATACCACCACCAGGGAACGGATTTCGGCCAGGTTCTCCCAGATGATGTTCAGCGCGCAGCAGCCGATGACCTTTCCCTGGTCGTCCACGGCCACGAAGAAATCACGCAGGTGCGAATAGAGCTGGCTGAAGGAGCGGGGCAGCACCAGCCCGTCATGCTCCTCGCGGTGCATGAGCAGGGAATGGATGGCCTTGACATCCTGGATGCGGGCCTTGCGGATCATGCGCGACACGGCGTTACCGGCTGGTTAGCTGGTCTGCCAGCGCTTCGAGCATGGGCAGGGGAAAAACCCCGGAACGCGAGAATATCTCCCTGCCCCCGGCGTCGAACACCACCAAGGTGGGGATGGCCTCCACATTGAAGCGGGCCGCCAGGCTCTGGTCGCCGTGGAACACGGGCAGGTCCGTGGCCTTGTCCTTGAAGAAGGCGTGCAGGGCGGCCTCGTTCTCGTCCAGCGAGATGCTGAGGATGTTGACCTCGGCCCCGCGCGCGGCGTGGAGCCGCTCCATTTCGACGATCTGCTGCTTGCACGACGGGCACCACGTGGTCCAGAAGAACAGGATCGACGGCGTGCCCGCGTTTTCGGCCAGACGGGCGTCAAGCCCGGCCGAGTCCATGGGCGGGAATCCCCGATCTGACGAGGATTCCTCGGACGCGCCGCCGGAACAGGCCAGCAGTACACAGCTCAATGTGATCATGGCGGCGAGCCGCCCAAACTTGCTCATGCGTCACCTCGTGTTCGTGTGCGGCCACCCTAGCAGAGTTGGTTCGCAAATAAAAGCGCGGACGGGGTCTGTCCCCCGTCCGCGAAAAACATCGCCAGGGGGGCTATGAGACGAGACTTTGCGCCAGCTTGACCGCCCGGACCGCGTCGGTGGACCAGCCGTCCGCCCCGATGGCCGCGCAGAACTTTTCTGTGACCACGGCCCCGCCAATGATCACCCTGGTGTCCAGGCCGCGTTCCCGCACCATTTTCACCGTGTCCTCCATGCGGACCATGGTGGTGGTCATCAGGGCCGAGAGCCCGATGATGGCCGCGCCGTGTTCCTGGGCCGCGTCCACGATGCGCTCGGCAGCCACGTCCTTGCCCAGGTCCACCACCTCGAAGCCGTGATTCTTGAGCATCAGGCAGACGATGTTCTTGCCGATGTCGTGGATGTCGCCCTCCACGGTGGCCATGACCACCACGGGCTTGCGCTCCCCGCCGCCCTCGGCCTCCAGCAGGGGCTTGAGCAGGGCAAAGGCGGCCTGCATGGTCTCGGCCGACTGGAGAAGTTGGGGTAGAAAGTATTCCTTGCGCTCGTATTTTTCGCCCACGGTCAGGATGCCGGGGATGAGCAGGTCGTTGACAATGCTTATGGCCGCCATGCCCCGGCCCAATTCGGCCTCCACCAGGGCGACCACACCATCCTTGTCGCCCTTGATCACCGCCGCCTGCACTGGCGGCAGGTCCGGCGTCTGCGTCCCGCCGCTCGCCACGGGCGCGGCAACCCCGCTTCCGCCATCGGTCCAGGTTGAAAAGCGGCCGATGTACCGGGCGGCCTGGGGGTCGCGGCCCAGCAGCACCTCGGCGGCGTGCAGGGTCTCCTGGATACGTGCCGAATTGGGGTTGGATATGAACGAGCACAGGCCCGAGGCCATGGACAGGGACAGGAAGGTGGAGTTGAGCAGCTCGCGCGCGGGCAGGCCAAAGGAAATGTTGGACAGCCCGATGGTGGTGGGCAGGCCCCACTCGTCGCGGCAGTGGCGCATGACATCCAGCGAATGGCGCGCGGCCTCGGGCTTGGAAGACACGGTCAGGGCCAGGGCGTCCACCATGATCAGCCGCCGGGGGATGCCCAGCCCCTCGGCCTCCACCAGCAGGTCCTCGATGACCTCCAGCCGCTCCCTGGCCGTGACCGGGAGCTTGCGGCCCACGATGGGCAGCAGGATGAAGGGCGCGCCAAAGAGCTTGCACAGGGGGCCAAGCGCCTCCATCTTGCCCGGCTCGCCGGAGATGGAGTTGACCAGCGGGGAACCGGGATAGACCCACAGCCCGGCCTCCACGGCCGCGGAGTCGTTGGAGTCGATGGACAGCGGCGTGGTGAACCGGGCGATCAGGGTCTTGATCAGCCCGGGGAGCAGGACGGTCTCGTCCACCATGGGCGCGCCCACGTTGACGTCGAGCACCGGCGCGCCAAGCTCGATCTGCTCGGCGGCGAAGCGCACGGCCTCGGTGTGGATGCCCTCCTGCAATTCGGCGGTGAGCTGCGGTTTGCCCGTGGGGTTGATGCGCTCGCCGATGATCACGCCAGGGTGGGAAAACCCGATGGGCACGGACACCGAACGAGAGGTGAGGACCATGCGGGCGTCGTCGCTCGGCTCGGGCCGCTGCCAGCGCGCATCGCCCACCCTGGCCCGCAGGGCGCGGATGTGCTCGGGCGTGGTGCCGCAGCAGCCGCCCAGAAACTTGGCCCCCAGCCCTGCAAACCGGGCCGCCTGCTCGGCAAATGGCTCGGGCGCGAGGCGAAACGCGGTGTTGCCCGCATCGTCCAGCTCGGGCAGGCCCGCGTTGGCCTCGGCAAAGCTCGGGGTGACGAGGCGAGGTGCCCAGACGGCCAGGGTATCGCACATCCGCTCCGGCCCGGCCGAGCAGTTGGTGCCGATAAGCTCCACGCCCATGTTCTGCATGGTGTCCACAAAGGTCAGGGGCGAGGTGCCGGTCAGGCTGGCCTCACCCTCGAAGGTCATGGACATGGCCACGGGCAGCCGACACTCCAGCCGGGCAGCCACCACCACGGCCCGGGCCTCGGCCAGATCGAAATGGGTCTCGCCCAGGATCAGGTCTGCCCCGCCGTCCACGCAGCCCCGTATCTGCTCCCGGAATATCTCCACCAACTCGCGGAAGGTCAGATCGCCCAGCGGCTCGACAAAATGCCCGGTGGGGCCGATGGACGCGGCCACAAAGGCGCGGTCCCCGGCCACCTCCCGGGCGATGCGGGTCATGGCCAGATTCAGCTGGTAGGGGTCGGCGTCAAGCCCGAGCTTGGGCCGCGATCCGCCAAAGGTGTTGGTGGTCAGGACATCGGCCCCGGCCTCAAGGTAATCCCGGTGCACCCCGCGGATGACGTCCGGGGCGGCAAGCCCCCACAGCTCGGGCGAAAGCCCGGCAGGCAGGCCCCGGGCCTGGAGCAGGGTGCCGTATCCGCCGTCAAAAAAGTATATCCTGTCATCGCGCAGTATGGATCTGAAATCGGGCACAGGTTCCTCCCGGGCTTGCGGGCGGCTGGCCGGACACGCCCGGGCCGGGCTGCATTGCCGCCGTATTTGTATATCAAGATATCCAGATATATACCCGATCCCGGCCTGAGGCAAGTTTTTTCCGCGCTGGACCGGGGCGGGGAAAGCCTCTGGGCTCGGGCCTTCGCCTGCCCCGAGGTAGCGAAAATCATTGAAAAGGACAAACAAAAACTATACTGTTCATTTTTCCACTCTTTATATATCAGTATTGAACCGGGCAGCCGATGCCCGCCGCATACGACCATGACAGCCTCACGCAACACATCCACCCCAGACATCGAGTCTCTGGACGCCAAGCCCATGGTCGACAAACCCATGGCCAAGCCCCTGGTCGACGAACCCCTGGACGCCGAGCTGGTGGACGAGGAGTTCGACCCATCGGACGAGCTCTCCCCGGACGACGAGCCAGACCTGGCCGACGACCTGACCGACGACCTAGCCGACGACCTCGGGGACGGGCTCGCAGACGACGAAAACGACACGCCCGGCCCCCTGCTTCCCGCCAGGCTCGACCCACCCGAGACACGGCTGCCCGCCTTTGTGATCGCCTCGTCCAAGGAGGTCCGGGTCCGCGACCCGCTCCAGCTCTATCTCAGGGAGATCGCGCGCTTTCCCCTGCTCGATCCCGATGAGGAATACGCCCTGGCCAGACGCGTGCAGGACGATAACGACCAGGACGCCGCCTTCAAGCTCGTGTCCTCCCATTTGCGGCTGGTGGTCAAGATCGCCATGGATTTCCAGCGCCGCTGGATGCAGAACGCCCTGGACCTGATCCAGGAGGGCAACGTGGGCCTGCTCAAGGCAGTGACCCGGTTCGATCCCGAGAAGGGCATCAAGTTCTCCTACTACGCGGCCTTCTGGATCAAGGCGTACATCCTCAAGTACATCATGGACAACTGGCGCATGGTCAAGGTGGGCACCACCCAGACCCAGCGCAAGCTCTTCTACAATCTGAACAAGGAACGCCAGCGTCTCCAGGCCATGGGTTTCGACCCCACCACCGAGGCGCTGAGCAAAAGCCTCGGGGTCAGCGAGACCGAGATCGACGAGATGGACCAGCGGCTGTCCAGAAACGACATGTCCCTCAACGCGCCCCTGGGCGAGGACTCCGACGCCACGCGCATGGATTTCCTGCCCTCCCTTGGCCCGGGCATTGAGGAATCACTGGCCAACGACCAGATCGTGGACCTGCTCCTGGAGAATCTCAAGGCCATCCGACCCACGCTCAATGACAAGGAACTGGCCATCCTCGACGAACGGCTGCTCTCCGACGACCCGGTCACCCTGCGCGAGATCGGCGAGCGGTTCGACGTCACCCGCGAGCGCGTGCGCCAGATCGAGGCCCGGCTCATCGCCAAGATCCGCGAGCACATGACCGATAAGATCAAGGGATTTTCCAAAGACTGGGTGCTCGAACACGACTAACAACGGACGATTGCATGACACGCACATACCGCCTTGGCCCACTGCTGCCGCTCCTTCTGCTCATCCTGTCGCTGACAGGCCTTTCGGCCTGCGCGGCCAAGAGCGAGCTGATGCCGCCCCCCATGGCGCGGCCCATAACCCCCGAAGCCCAGATGAACTATGACTTCCTGGTCTACCAGGACCAGTTGCAGCGGCTGCAACGGCACATGGCCGAGGGCGGGCGCAGCCCGCTCACCGACGCGGAGGTGGCCGAGGTCGCGGCCAGGGCCGAGGCCGCCCTGGATCGCCTGCTCGTCAAGGCACCCACGCCCCAGCTCTATCTCGAAAAGGCCGGATTCACCTGGAACGATCCGGAGGGCACGGCACGGTCGCGCCAGACCCTCAAGGACGGGCTGGAGAAATTCCCCGACGACCAGCTCCTGACCGTCTATCTGGCCAACACCTACGTCATGGACGACCGGGTGGACGAGGCCGTGGAGGTCATGGAAGACTATCTCGCCAAGCGGCCCGAGGACCATCAGGCCCGGGAGCGGCTGGGCCAGCTGCTGCTGGACGCGGGCCGCGAGGCCCAGGCCCTGGACGCCCTCAAGAAGATCCCGGCCGACCAGCGCTCGCCCGACACCCTCTTCGCCATGGGCCGTGCCCAGGGCGCGCTGGGCATGCGCAAGGCGGCCATCGCCAGCCTGACCAAGGCCGCAGCCATGGACGACACCTTCACCGAGGCCCTGGTGGAGCTGGCCTATCAGTACGAACTGGCCAAGGACTTTGTGGCCGCCGAAAAGACCTATGTCCGCATTCTGGAGCAGGGCGAGCAGTATCCCGAGGCCCGGCTGCGGATCATCGGCCTGAACCTCAAGCTGAACAACCCTTCGCGCGCCCTTGCTTTGACTCTGGAAGGCCCCCGCAGCAAGGCCTTCATCCTCGATGCGGTGCTCATGTTCATCAACGACGGGTTTTTCGCCCAGGGCTCCACCGCCCTGGACATGCTCACCTCGGATGGCGAGGTTCCCGCCGAATATTACTTCTACAAGGCGGTTATCGCCAACGACGGCGAAGGCGACCCGAGCAAAGCTCTGTCCTTCCTGGGCAAGGTCGGCCGCGACGACCGGCTCTATCCCCACGCCCTGCGCTTCAAGGCCCAGATGCAAAACGCCATGGGCAACGAGGACGAGGCCCTGACCACGGCCCGCCAGGGCAAGGAGGCCTTCCCGGACCTGACCATCTTCTACATCCTCGAATCCGCCCTGCTCAAGAGCGACGACGACTCGGGCGGAGCCGAGCAGGTGCTGCGCCAGGGGCTCGACCGGCTCAAGGGAGACCCGGAGCTGTCCTACGAGCTGGCCATACTCTACGACGTGCAGGGCCGCCGCGACGAGGGGCTGGCCCTGATGGAGGGCGTCCTGCGCGAGCATCCGGACAACAGCAATGCCCTCAACTTCGTGGGCTACACCCTGGCCGAAGAAGGGCTTGAACTCGAACGCGCCCTGGTCCTGGTCGAGAAGGCCTCGCTCCTCGACCCCGAAAACGGATACATCCTCGACTCCGTGGCCTGGGTCCACTTCAAGATGGGCAACCACGCCAAGGCGTGGGAAAACATCGGTTACGCCGTGGGCATGGTGGAAAGCGACCCGGTCATCTGGGAACACTACGGCGACATCGCCCTGACCATGGGCAAGAAGGCCGAGGCGCGCAAGGGCTACCGCAACGCCATCAGGCTCGGCTCCCCCCACCCCGATGCCGTCAGAAAGAAGTTGCAGGGTCTATGATCGCGCACCGTTTCCCCACCCTTGCGGGCCTGGTCCTGCTCGTGGCCATGGGCTCTGCCCTTGGCTGCGCCCCGCGCACTGCCCGGCTGCCCGTGATGGCCGACCCGGACGCCGCCTGGGCCACCATGCGGCGCGACTCGTGCGCCCCCCCGGCCCAGCCCGCCATCCTGGCCAAGGGCTCCCTCTACTACACCCGGGTCGTGCCCGCCCGGCGCACCAACCGCACCCAGTTCTCCATCTGGGGCGACTTTGACGGCCCCATGCGCCTTGACGTGGCCGCGGGCATCGGCACATCCCTGGCCCACATCCGCGAGGACAACGACGGCCTGACCATTTTCTACCCGGAACAAAAAACCGCCTACACCCACGCCGACCCGGTGCTGGGTGCCACCCGGCTGGGCATGCCCTTTCCCTTTTCCCTGGCCCTGCTGGCCCGGGTCTGCGCAGGCGACTTCGCCGGGCTGGTTCCCGAGACCTTTGAACTGGGTACGCCCGAGGGCGCTGGCTTCACCTATGCCGTGACCCACCGGCTGACCCGGGCCGACGGCGGCACAGGAACCACCGGGGTCGACCGCATCGGCCTGGACCGGGCGGGCAGGCCCGTGCTCGTCAAGGGCACGGTGGCCGCCGCAAGGACGGGCGTGGACGGCGCAGGCGCTGCGCGGCGATCCTGGCGGCTGGAGATCAATACATATGAAGAAGGCGGGGCGAGGCCGCCCCTGCCGGGACGGCTGACCCTGTCCATGGACGACGGCGAGACAGGCGTCTTGCGCATCTCGACGCGAGAGTTTAAGGTTGCACCCTGGCCCGCCAGGGCCACCGGGCTCGAACTGCCGGAAGACACCCGGCTGTATCGGCTGGACGGCGTCGCCACGCCCCAGGACGCGGGCATGCCCGCGACACACGAGGACAAGTGATGAGCAGCGTGAACAAAGACGAATCGGTACTGGATGTCTTCCTGCTCGGGCTGAAGACCTGGCTGGCTGAAATGGGCTGGCTGACCCGTTCCGTGCTCGGCCGTTTCGAGACCGGCAGACTTGAAAAAGAACTGGAACGGGAATATGCCACCCTCGGGCGCATCGCGGAGCAGCCCCGGGGACGCAAGGAAGAAAAGGAACAATGCCTCGGGCAGATCTCCTTCCTCAAGGAAGAGATCGAGACCCTCAAGACCGAACTGGCCCAGGACCGCGAGGCGCGCATGCGCCCGCTGCGGGGCGAGGGCGACTGAAAACCCGCGGCGCGGGTTGACATCCAAGGGAGACATTCGCGGTGAAGAAGACCATTGTCATTGGCTCCGACCACGGGGGCTTCACCCTCAAGCAGGTGCTGATCAAGGCCCTGGTCGACTGGGGCTATGCGGTCGAGGACCAGGGGCCGGACTGTACCGACTCCTGCGACTATCCCCTCTTCGCCGCCAAGGTGGTGAAGCGGATCAAGGCCGATGATGACGCGCTTGGCGTGCTCATCTGCGGCACTGGCCAGGGCATGACCATGACGGCCAACCGCCTGGGTGTGCGCGCCGCCCTGTGTACCAACGAATTTCTCGCGCGCATGGCCCGCGAGCACAACGACGCGCGCATCCTCTGCCTGGGCGAGCGCGTCACCGGCCAGGGGCTGGCCCTGGCCATACTCAAGACGTTCCTGGAAACCGGGTTCGGGGGGGAGCGGCACCAGCGGCGCATCGACCTCATGGACGCCGTCTCCGAATAACACCAGTCAAGAAGGGTTCCACCATGCAGAACATGACGGACAAGACCGTCGCCGTGGTCAAAGGGTTGATCATGGACGGCGTTGCCAAGGCCAATTCCGGCCATCCCGGCGGGGCCATGTCCTCGGCCGACTTCGCAACCATCCTCTTCTCCGAGTTCCTCGAATTCAACCCCGACGACCCGGCCTGGTTCAACCGTGACCGCTTCATCCTCTCGGCCGGGCACGAGTCCATGCTCCTATACAGCCTGCTGCACCTGAACGGCTTCATCTCCATGGACGACATCAGGAACTTCCGCCAGCTCGGCTCCCTGACCCCCGGCCATCCCGAGGTCCACCTGACCCCTGGGGTGGAGGCCACCACCGGCCCGCTGGGCCAGGGCTTCGCCATGTCCGTGGGCTTTGCCGCGGCCGAAGCGCACCTGCGCGCCCGCCTGGGCCAAGACACCGTGAGCCACTTCACCTACGCCCTGGCCTCGGACGGCGACCTGCAGGAGCCCATCGCCCTTGGCGCCGCGTCCCTGGCCGGGCTGTGGAACCTGGGCAAACTCGTGGTCTTCTATGATTCCAACAAGATTCAGCTGGCCGGCCCCACCTGCAAGGCAGACTGCACCGACCACAAAAAGGTCTTCGAGGGATTGTGCTGGCAGGTCATCGAGGTGGACGGCCACGATCACGAGGCAATCCGCACGGCCATCCGGTCGGCACGCAAGGAGGCCGACCGCCCCACCCTGATCATCGGGCACACGGTCATGGCCAAAGGCTGCGCCACCATGGAAGGCAGCCACAAGACCCACGGCGAGCCGCTCAAGGCGGACGAGATAGCGGCCACCAAGAAGAAGCTCGGCCTGTCCGACGAGGCGTTCCACGTCCCGGCCGACGTGCTCGACGCCTACCGCGCCCGCTTCGACGGCCTGCGCGCCACCGCGACCGACTGGCAGACCAGCCTGGACGCAAAGCTGACCAAGGACGCTGACTTCGCCGCCCAGTGGACCCATGTGACCCGGCCCCGGCCAGAGCTTTCCATAAAATGGCCCGCCTTCACCCCGGGCGAGAGCCTGGCCACCCGGCAGGCCTGGGGCAAGTGCCTCGACGCGGTCTCCGATTCCCTGCCCACCCTGGTGGGCGGCAGCGCGGACCTCGACCCGTCCAACCAGACCATGACCTTCCGCACCACCTATGGCGACTTCGGCGTGGACAGCCACAAGGCGCGCAACCTCGCCTTTGGCGTGCGCGAATTCCCCATGGCCGCCATCATGAACGGCATGCAGCTGCACGGCGGGCTGCTCCCCTTCGGAGCCACCTTCCTGACCTTCTCCGACTACTGCCGCAACGCCATCCGCATGTCCGCGCTCCAGGATCTGCCTGTGCTCTACGTCTTCACCCACGACTCCTTCTGGGTGGGCGAGGACGGGCCGACCCACCAGCCCATCGAGCACATCAGCTCGCTGCGGCTCATCCCGGACCTCATCGACCTGCGCCCGGCCGATGCCAACGAGACCGCGGTCTGCCTCGACATCGCGCTCACGCAGCCGCGCCATCCCTCGTGCATCTTCCTGACCCGCCAGGGGCTGCCCGTGCTCGACCCGGCCGAGTACCCGGCCATCATCGACGGCCCGCGCAAGGGCGGCTACGTGCTCAAGGACTGCGAGGGCACCCCGGATCTGATCATCATCGCCTCCGGCTCCGAGGTCTCCCTGGCCCTGGCCACGGCCAAGCTCCTTGATCGCAAGGTGCGCGTGGTCAGCATGCCCTCGGCCAAACTGTTTGACGACCAGCCCGAATCGTATAAAAATGATGTATTGCCGCCAGAGGTGACCGCCCGCGCCGCGGCCGAAGCCGGTCGCACCGGCCTGTGGTACAAGTATGTGGGCCTTGGCGGCGTGGTGCTCGGCCTGGACCACTTCGGGGCCTCGGCTCCGGGCAAAATCCTGTCGGACAACTACGGCTTCACGCCCGAGAACTTTGCCAGAATGATCCGCGAGAAATACTAGGAGTCTCACATGATGGAAGCCCCTCAGAAAAACCTTGCCCTGGACCTCGTCCGCGTGACCGAGGCAGCCGCCCTGGCCTGCGCCCGCTGGCTCGGCAAGGGCGACAAGATCGGCGCCGACCGGGCCGCAGTGGACGCCATGCGCCTGTGCTTCAACACCCTGGAGATCGACGGGCGGGTCATGATCGGCGAAGGGGCCAAGGACGACGCGCCCATGCTCTTCAACGGCGAAAAGCTCGGCCTGGGCCAGGGGCCCAAGGTGGACATCGCAGTGGACCCGCTTGAAGGGACCAACCTGCTCGCCTATGGCCGCCCCAACGCCATCTCGGTGGTGGGCGTGGCTCCAGCGGGTGCCATGTTCGACCCCGGCCCGAGCTATTACATGCAAAAGCTCGTGGTCCCATCGACCGCCAAGGACGTGGTGGACATCGAAGCCCCCACCGGCCACAACCTCAAGCTCATCGCCCGCGCCCTGAACAAGGATGTGGACGATCTGGTGGTCTTTGTCCTGGACAAGCCGCGCCACAAGAAGCTCATCAGCGAAATCCGCGAGGCGGGCGCGCGCATCCAACTGCACACCGATGGCGACATCACCGGCTCACTCATGGCCATCGATCCGCGCTGTGAGGTGGATGTGATGATGGGCACCGGTGGCACCCCCGAGGGTGTGCTCTCGGCCATCGCCATCCGCATCATGGGCGGCGAGATGTTCGCCAAGCTCGACCCGCAGAAGCAGGACGAGAAAAACGCCCTGGCCGAGTTCGGCATGGACGTGCGCCGCGTGCTCACGGTCACTGACCTAGTCAAGAGCGACGACCTGTTCTTCGCGGCCACAGGCATCTCCGGCGGCACCTTCCTCAAGGGCGTGTCATACCACGGCCACGGAGCCGAGACCTCGTCCCTGGTCATGCGCGGCAAGACCGGCACCATCCGCTACGTCGAGGCCCTGCACAACTGGGACTCCCTGATGCGCTTCAGCGCTGTGGATTACGACTAGACCTGATCGGCAACACCGCTCGCACGAGCCGGGACCATTGCGGTTCCGGCTCTTTTTTTGTCGCTTCCCCTTTGAGGCCTACCTGATTCTCTGATATGCTGAAGGCAAGGAGGAGCGAGCCATGTCCCAAGACAAGCGCAAGCACACGCGGGTGGCGGCCGGGTTTGAGGCCTATGTGACCGTGGGTGACGTGGTCATGCCTGTGCGCACCAGGAACCTGAGCCTCAAGGGCGCGCTGCTGACCGGGTGCGGCGACTGCGAAGACGGCACACGCTGCGAGTTGCACCTGCCCCTGTCGCCGGGGGTGCGCATCGTGGTGGACGGCGACATCAGACGGACCAAGGGCGACGAGGCGGCCATGGCCTTCACCGAGATGGACGACTTGAGCTTCACCTTTCTCCACCGGCTGGTGCAGCTCAACGCCCCGGACCCGGAAGCCATCGACGACGAACTGCTCGAAGTCTTCGAGAAATTCTGACCCGGAAGCCACACCGCGTGCGCTGCGGGCATGTCCGGAGCGGATAAGCTTTCTTGCGCCCGGGGGTCTTGGCGCGTATGAGACAAGGCATGAACCCGATAACACCCAAGACCCTGCCCCCGGCCCGGCGCATCGCTCTCGACGCGCTCTCCCGCTGTCTGCTCTCGGGCCTGGACATCCAGGCCGCCCTGGACACAGCCCTGTCCACCCGTCCTTCCGACCCGCGCGACGTGGGTCTGGCCACCGAGATCGCCTACGGCTACCTGCGCCACAAGGGGCGCGTGGAACACCTGCTGGCTCGGTTCCTCAAGGACCCATCCAAGCTGCCGCCCAAGATGCGGCTGGCCATGGGCGTGGCCGCCTACGAGATCGTCTTTCTGGACAAGGTGCCTGCCTACGCCAGCGTGGACTGGGCCGTGGAGTTCGCCAAGACCAAGCCCGATGCCCGGCTCTCCGGCCTCTTCAACGCCGTGCTGCGCAGGGTGGCCGAACTGGGCGAGACCGCCCATGATCCGGACTTCTTCCGCAAGGACGCCTCAGGGCCGGAGTTTCTCACGCGCTGGTACTCCTGCCCGCAATGGCTCTCGGACCTGTGGCGGCGGGCCTACGGCGAGGTGGACGCCCTGGCCTATCTCGAAGCCCAGCTCAGGCCGCCCGCCCTGGGCATCAACCTGTACGGCCACCCCGAGGCGAACGAGCTCTATGCCGAACTGGCAGCCCTGCCCGAGGTTCTGGACATCGAGGGGATGAGCTTCGCCCTGCCGCCGGGCACAGTCTTTGACGAAGAGCCGGACCCGCCCCTGGCCCGGCAGTCGTTTGCAGCGCGCCAGGTGATGGAGCGCCTCGACCCATCGGGCTGGCCCGGGCCGGTCTGGGACGCCTGCGCCGGACGCGGGGGCAAGACCCGCATCCTGCGCGAAAAGGGCATCGAAGTCCTGGCCTCGGACCTCCACCGGGGCAGATTGGCCGCCCTGGAGCGCGAAATGCCGGACGTAGAAATGTTTGCGGCCGATGCGGCCACGGACGCGCCGCCCCGGCCGCCCGGCACCGTGCTGCTCGACCTGCCGTGCTCGGGCCTGGGCGTGCTCTCGCGCAGGCCGGACACCAAGTGGAAACGCTCGCCCCGCGACCTCGACGACTTGGTCAAGCTCCAGGCCGCCATCCTGGACAACGCGGCCGCCCAGGCCCGGCCGGGTGGCGTGCTGGCCATCGTCACCTGTACCCTCAACCCGGACGAGAACCAGGGGCTGGTGCGCGCCTTTCTGGCGGCCCATCCCGGCGCGTCGCTGCGCACCGAGTGGGCCACCCCGCCGGATTCGCCCCTCAACGAGTTCTTCTACGGCGCGCTGGCGGACCTGGGCTGACCGCCAGCACCACCGCCAAGCCGTGTCGAGGCGGCCCGACACCGGGATCTCGACGTCCTACTGCGCGCCTTCGAGCCGGAGCAGCCGCTCCTTGAGCGTGACCCCGCCCTCGCTGGAATAGCCCGTGAGCTTGCCCGATGCGCCCACCACCCGATGGCAGGGGTAGACCAGGGGGAAGGGGTTGGTGGCCATGGCCCGGCCAATGGCCCGCGCCGCCTGGGGCTTGCCCACTGCCGCGGCCAGCTCGCCGTAGGTGCACGTGGTACCCTGGGGGACCTGGGCCAGGGCGTGAAGCACGGTGCGCTGGAAGTCCGTGAGGCGGGAGAGGTCGTAAGGCAGGGCGGGCCAGTCGGGCTTGAGACCGGACACATACCGGAAGAGCGCCTGCTTGAGCAGCCTGGCCTCATCCGAGAGCACGGACGACTGGGCCACGGCCGTGGCCCAGTGCACGCTGAGCCTGACGAGCTGGCCGTCCTCCCAGTTCAGGGACAGGGCCAGGGGATCTGCGACGATGCATTCCTTCATGGCAATTCTCCTTTGTATTCCGGTGAAAACCAGGGCGGCGGCCCGGCGGCCGCGCCGCAGAGCCTGCCCTGGCGGATGTCGGCCGCGTCGAGGTGGGCGCGCACCGCATTGTGCAGGGCGCGCATATTCCCTGCCCAGGCCGGGGCCAGCAGCTCGCCCCGGGCCGGATTGGCGTTGAGACGGTGCACCACCGTGGCGGGCGAAAGGCGCTCCAGGGCGTGACCGAGCTGGTCCAGATATTCGTCCAGGGTGGGCGGATCGAAGTCGCCCTGGTCGTGCAGCCGCGCCAGCCGCGTGCCCCGGGCCACATAGACGTTGTGAAACTTGATGCCACGCACGGGCAGGGCATTGACAAACGCCACTGTGGCGGCCAGATGATCGCGACCTTCCCGGCCGCCAGGGGTCGGCAGCCCGGCCATGACATGCGCCACCACGGTCAGGCCGCACTGGGCTGCAGCCTGGGCCGCCTCGGCAAAGGCGGCCGAGTCGTGGCCCCGGCCGATGTGGGCCAGGGTGGCATCGCTGGCCGATTGCAGGCCCAGCTCCAGGGTCAGGTCGGCCAGCCCCAGACTATCGCGCCGCTCAGCCAGCAGGTCGAGCTTGTCGGGGTCGAGGCAGTCGGGCCGGGTGCCGATGCTGACCGCCACCAGCCCAGGCAGGCCCGCCAGCGCGTCCAAGGTCCGGGCCAGCCTGTCCACCGGCCCGTGAGTGTTGGAGAAGGACTGCAGATAGGCCGTGTACCGCTCAACAGCACCACCCTTGCCATGGACCGAGCGCCAGAAGGCCCATTGGGCCGGGATGTCGAGCCCCCTGGTCAGCAGACCCGAGCCAGAGCCGACCGGGTTGCAGAACACGCAGCCGTCCGAGGCGATGGTCCCGTCGCGGTTTGGGCAGGAAAAACCCGCGTCCAGGGGAATTTTCAGAACTCTTCCACCAAAACGCTGGCGTAGATGGGAGGAAAGGGCGTAGAGTCTGTTCATGCTTTTTTAGAAAAAGTTGAGAAAAAATGACCAAGCCGTGTCAAGCGTATTGCCGGGGCTGGTTTCATTTGGTACGAATCCGTAGTTGAAATGAGACGCTAGCGCACTTCCATATCATTGGAAAGTGTCACCAATCATATACGCCACACTGTGACTTGAAGGGAACGGGGGTTGCATGGGAAGCCTGCTAAACAAGATTATCGGCTCTTTCTCCAATGATCTCGCAATTGACCTCGGGACGGCCAACACGCTGGTCTATGTCAAGGGCAAGGGCGTGATGCTCTCTGAGCCCTCGGTGGTGGCGGTCAAAAAGGACTCGCGCGGCGGCAAGACCGTGCTCGCCGTGGGATCCGAGGCCAAGAAGATGCTCGGCCGCACACCGGGAAACATCGTGGCCATCCGGCCCATGAAGGACGGCGTCATCGCCGACTTCGAGGTGACCGAGGCCATGCTCCGTCATTTCATCTCCAAGGTCCACAACAGCCGCCGTCTGGTGCGGCCGCGCATCATGATCTGCGTGCCTACCGGCATCACCCAGGTTGAGAAACGGGCCGTGCGCGAGTCGGCGCAGTCCGCCGGAGCGCGCGAGGTCTACCTGATCGAAGAGCCCATGGCCGCGGCCATCGGGGCCAACCTGCCCATTACCGAACCCACCTCCAACATGATCGTGGACATCGGCGGCGGCACCACCGAGATCGCCGTCATCTCCCTCTCCGGCATCGTCTACGCCCGTAGCGTCCGCATCGGCGGCGACAAGATGGACGAGGCGATCATGCAGCACGTCAAGCGCAAGTACAACATGCTCATCGGCGAATCCACGGCAGAACAGATCAAGATCAACATCGGCTCCGCCTACCCAATGGGCGACGAGGAGCCGATCATGGAGGTCAAGGGCCGCGACCTGGTCACCGGCATCCCCCAGAACCGGCCCATCACGGCCGAAGAGGTGCGCGAGGCCATCAGCGAGCAGGTGGAGGGCATTGTCCAGGGCGTACGTATCGCGCTGGAGCAGACCCCGCCCGAACTGGCGGCCGACATCGTGGACCGGGGCATCGTCCTCACCGGCGGCGGCGCACTGCTCAAGGGGCTCGACATGCTCCTGCAGCACGAGACGCAGCTGCCCATCACTGTGGTGGAAGACCCCCTGACCGCCGTTGTGCTGGGTTCCGGCAAGGCGCTGGACAACATCGACCTGTATAAGGACATCACCACCGACTAGGTAACAGGAAGCGTGAAAAAGCCCAAGAAGATCGCCACCGTGATCGTGGCGGGGCTCTTCGTGTACTTGAGCCTGTATACGTGGAACCTGCGCACCGGGCATCTGGACGCCCTCTCAAGTTATACCGGCCTCGATATCGCGAGTCTTGTGATCCGTCCGGGCCAGTGGGCCTTCGAGCGGGCCACGAGCTTTTGGGAGAGGTACATCCACCTTGTGGGCCTCAAGCAACAGAACGACGATCTGGTCCGCGACAACGCCCAGCTGACGCGCAAGAACATGATCCTCGCCGCCGAGGCGCGCTCGGCAGAGCGGCTTGAGCAGCTGCTCAGCTTCACTCCGCCCGAGCAATGGGAGTTCAGCGGGGCGCGGGTCGTGGCCCATCGCATGGGGCCGACCGGAGCGCTGGCCACCATGACCGTGGACCGTGGTGCCGCCTCGGGGGTATCGGCCGACATGCCGGTGGTTAGCCTGGACGGCGTGGTGGGCCGCGTGCTGCGCACCGGGGGGGTCGCCGCCACCGTGCTGCTGCTCACCGACGCAAACAGCCGCATCGCCATCATCGGCGAACATAACCGGACGCCGGGCATGCTTGCGGGCCAGGGCTACGATGAGCCCCTGACCGTCCACTACATGAATCTCAACGCGGTCATCGACCCTGGTGAGCTGCTGCTCACATCAGGCCTTTCCGGCGTCTTCCCCAAGGGGCTGCCCGTGGCCCGCGTGGTCCGGGTGCGCCGCTCGGACATCTCCCTCTTCCTCACCGTGGAGGCCGACCCCCTGGTGGACGTGGCTGGGCTGGAGGAAGTCCTGCTGCTCCATCGCGCTCCGGCGCTCCTGGAATGGCCTGAGACGGCGGACATTGAGGTATCCGGGGCAACGCCCGGCCCGACACCCGCAAAGACACCGGTCGCGACCGCCCGGGAGGAAACCGCCGGTGTTTCCGAGCAATAACATCGTGGCCCTGCTGTGGTGGGGCGTCTACACCGTGGCCGCCATCTGGCTCCACAGAACCGTGCCCGGCGTGGACCTCTTCGCCCCGGGCATCGTCCTCTCCCTGCAGGAGGACGGCGGTCGGCGCACCGTGTGGCTGGCCCTGGCCTGGATGCTGATCATTGAAGGCACGGGCAACCTGCCCTTTGGCTACGGACTGGCGTGGTACGGGCTGCTCGTGGCCCTCTTCATGATGGGCCGGTCGGTATTCGAGGGGCGCTCCCTGGTCTTCATGGCCCTGCTTGGACTGGGCCTGGGCGCGCTGCACCCGGTCATCACCCACAGCCTGGCCTCGCTGGCCGAACTGACCGTGGACGGCCGCCAGCTGCTCCTGGAGGGTGCGCTCCAGGCCGCGTTCTTCCCCATCGTCTGGGTGATCGCGGACAAATGCTATCCGAGAATGTTGAGGCAGGATGTCAAACATCTATGACAACACCAACCAGCAGCCCCCGCGCTCGGGACTGCTCCTGCTCCAGGCGCTCATCTTTCTGGTGTTCTGCGTGTTCGCCGTGCGGCTGTGGTTTCTCCAGATCCATCGCGGCGAATTCTACGCCCGCAAGGCGCAGGAAAACCAGCTGCGCCAGGAATCCATCTTCTCCCCACGCGGGCTGATCCGCGATCGCAACGGCGACCTCCTGGCCGTCAACGAGCCCGCTTACGCCTTGGGACTGGTGCGCGAGGATTGCCAGGACGTGGACGGCACCCTCAGGCAGGTGGCCGATTGGACCGGCGGCAGTTTCGACGAACTCAAGAGCCTCTTCGTCAAGAACCAGAAACGGGTCAAGACCTTCGAGCCCATGATCCTGGTGCCCGACCTCTCCTTCGACCAGGTGGCGCTCATCGACACCAACAGGCTGCGCTGGCCCGGGCTGGCCATCCAGGTACGGCCTCGCCGCCAATACCGTCACGGCGAGCTCATGGGCCACGTGCTCGGCTACGTGGCCGAGGCCAACGAGGAAGAGATGGACCGGCGGCCCGAACTGGCCCTGGGCGACTATGTGGGCAAGCAGGGCATCGAACTGGTCCTTGAGGACCGCATGCGCGGGGTCAAGGGGCGCACCCAGTTCGAGGTGGACGTCACCGGACGCCGGCTCCAGGAGCGCGTGCTCAAGCACCCCCGCGCCGGGCATGAGATTTCCCTGTCCATTGATCTGGGGCTCCAGGAACTGGCCATGGACTGGCTCGCCGAGGAGGCTGGCGGCGTGGTGGTCATGGACGCGGACACGGGCCAGCTCTGGGCCTTGGCCACCTCCCCCTCATACGACCCCAATGCCTTTTCCTCGGGCCTGAGCCCGGCCCAATGGGCCGAACTGCGCGACGACCCTCAGCACCCCATGCAAAACCGCGTCATCCAGTCCGTGTACCCGCCGGGTTCTGTCTTCAAGCACGTGGTGGCCGGGGCCGGGCTGCACTACGGCATGCTCGACCCCCGGGAGGTGACCCACTGCCCAGGCTACACCCAGCTCGGGAGCCACGTCTTCCGCTGCTGGCGCAAGGGCGGCCACGGCAACGTCAACCTGGAACGCGCCCTGATCGAATCCTGCGACGTCTACTTTTACAAGCTGGGGAAGAGATTGACCGTGGACCGCATGAGCGAATTCGCCTTTGCCAGCGGCTTTGGGCAGCCGACCGGCATCGACCTGCCCCACGAGAAGGCGGGCAACATCCCCACCCGGGAGTGGAAGCGCAAGCGGTTTGGCGAGGGCTGGCAGGGCGGCGACAACCTGAACATGGCCATCGGCCAGGGCTACACCCTGACCACGCCGCTCCAGGTGGCGCGGTTCTTCGCCGCGGCCATCAACGGCGGCAAGCTGCTCAAACCCCAGCTCCTCAAGGACGAAAAGCCCGTGGTTCAGGGGCAGGTGCCCCTGAACCAGGAGCAGCTCGACCTGCTCTACCGCGCCCTGGTGCGCACCGTGGAAGATGACCGGGGCACCTGCCGCAGGCTGCGCACCAGTGGCGTGACCGTGGGCGGCAAGACCGGCACGGCCCAGGTGGTGCGGCTGACCGACGCCCTCAAGGCGCTGAAAGACGACGACATCCCCTACCGCTTCCGCGACCATGCCTGGATGGCGGCCACGGCCGAGAAGGACGGCAGGCGGTTCGCCATTGTGGCCATGGTCGAACACGGGCTGCACGGCAGCTCCGGGGCCGGACCCGTGGTCAAGGCGCTCATCGACTACCTCTTCTTCGACAAGGTGACCCCCAAGCCCGAGGCCCAGAAAGCCAAGTCCCGGGCCGCGCGGCTGCTCTCGTACAACGCGACGGGAGGCGGCCGTGCCAATTGATCGCAGGCTGATCCTCTCCATCAACTGGCCGCTGCTGGGGCTGGCTGTGGTCCTCTTTCTGCTTGGCACCCTCAACCTCTACTCGGCCAGCGGCTACCGGCTGGAGGAAGGCATGAACATGGCCCCGTACTTCATGCGCCAGCTGGTGTGGGGCGTCATGGGATTTGGCGGCATGCTCCTGGTCATGGTCTTTGACTACCGCCACCTCAAGACCATCGCCTGGCCGCTGTTCTGGCTCACCCTGGCTCTGTTGGTGACCGTCTTCTTCGCGGGCAAGACCATTTACGGCGCGCGCCGCTGGCTCGACCTCGGGTTCATGAACTTCCAACCCAGCGAGCTGGCCAAGATCGCGGTGCTCATCGTCGGCGCGCGCATCCTGGCGCGCGAGCGAGAGCCCCTGGGCTTTGTCCGGCTGGGATACGTGCTCGGCGTCGGCCTGCTGCTGGCCGGGCCGGTCATCCGCCAGCCCGACCTGGGCACCGGGCTCTCCCTGGTGCTCATCCTGGGCGGCATGATCCTTTACCGAGGCGTCACCCCGAGCGTATTCAAGACCGCCCTCATCGCCATCCCGTCTCTGCTGCCCCTGGCATGGCTCTTCCTGCACGACTACCAGAAGCGGCGCATCCTGACCTTTCTCGACCCCACCACCGACCCGCTGGGCGCGGGCTACCATATCATCCAGTCCCAGATTGCCATCGGCTCGGGCGGTTTCTGGGGCAAGGGCTTCCTCCAGGGAACCCAGTCGCAGCTGCGCTTTCTGCCGGAGCGGCACACGGACTTCGCCGTGGCCGTGTTCTGCGAGGAGTGGGGCTTTGCCGGGACCATGGTCCTGCTGACACTCTTTTGCCTGTTTCTTCACCAGATGGTGAATGTCGCCAAGGATGCCAGGGATCTCTTCGGCAGCTACCTGACGGCGGGTGTGTTCTTTTATTTCTTCTGGCAAATCCTCATAAACACGGGTATGGTTCTCGGGCTGATGCCGGTGGTGGGCATCCCTCTTCCCTTCATCAGCTACGGTGGCAGTTCAATGCTGGTGAACTTTTGTCTCGTTGGGCTTGTGCTAAATGTGTCAATGCGCCGGTTCCTGTTCAAGCAGAATTGACGCACGAAGCATCCGCGCAAGCCTCGGAGCATAACTTTTCTTTTCCGAGGAGTGCGTTTTCATGGCGAGAGACGAAATCAACGCCTTTCTGGGCGCAGGGACCAACTACCAGGGAAAACTGAACTTCCAGGGTGCCGTGCGCATAGACGGCAACTTCCACGGCGAGGTCGTCTCCGACGGAACCCTGGTGGTGGGCCAGGAGGCCGTGGTAGAAGGACAGATCCGCGTGGGGCAGCTCGTCCTCTCGGGCAAGCTCCTGGGCGAGGTCGAGGCCGCCAACAAGGTCGTCCTGCACAAGACGGCCAATCTGCATGGAAACATCCGCACACCGGTGCTGGTAGTGGAGGAGGGTGCGGTCCTTGAGGGTCAGCTTGTCATGGGCAGCCTCGACACCACCTCGCCCAACATCCAGACCAGTATACCGGAAATTGATTCCGACTAGGGCGGCGCGAGTCCCCGACGGGTTCCCGACCACCGCTCCAAAAGCCAAAAAGCCTTTGACACAAGCGCGGAAATTGGGTAATCCGCAGTGACTTTGCGCTAAAATTCACAACCTCTCGGGGGGCATACGGCATGGTTATACCTGACAAAACAATCATCATCCAGGGCGTGAACTTCCTTGTCACGATCTTCGTTCTGAACGTTCTGCTGATCAAGCCCATTCGGGAAATCATCAGCAAGCGCAAGGGATTGATGGACGACCAGATGGAGAAGATCGACGCCTTCAACGCAGGCGCGGGCAAGAAGCTGGAGGACTATGAGAGCCAGCTTTCCGCAGCGCGCAAAGAGGCCAACGAGATCCGTTCGTCCATGAAGCTGGACGCGACCACCACGGAGCAGGCGCTCATGTCCGAGGCCGGGACCGAGGCTAGCGGGACCATCCAGGCCGCCCGCGCCGAGATCAAGACCCAGGTGAAGGGCGCCATGGAGCAGTTGACCAAGGACGTGAACAAATTCGCCGAACAAGCCACGGGCAAGATCCTTGGTCAGGCTTAGTCAAGGCAAGGAGGATTTCATCTTGAAACGGATGTATGTGTTTTTCGCGGTCCTGGTGACCGCCCTGGCGATGGCTTCGATCGCCTGTGCCGCTGCTGACGGTCACGCGCTGTTCACGTCGGAAAACGTCAAAGACTATGCGTGGCGCATGGGCAACCTCGTCATCTTCGGGTGGTTGCTCTACAAGTTCGGCGGGGCCAAGATCAAGGGCTTCTTCGTCGGACGCCGCGACCAGATCAAGCAGGAGCTTGATGACCTGCAGAGCCGTCAGGCCGAGGCCGAGAAGAAACTCAAGGACGTTGAGGCGGGCATCGCCAACATGGCCCAGGAGAAGGCGGCCATCATCAGCGAGGCCCGGGCCCAGGGCGAGGCCATCAAGGCCGCCATCATCGAAAAGGCCCACAAGGACGCCGCCGCGCTGAAGGAACAGGCCCAGCGCACCGCAGCCAACGAGGCCCAGGCCGCAGTGGACACCATCCGCGCCGAAATGGCCGAGATGGTCATGGCCGCCGCCGAGAAGATCGTCTCCGAGAAGCTCAGCGCGCAAGACCACGAGAAGCTCGTGGATGACTACTTAACAAAGGTGGTGCTCAATTGACCGGTAACGTAGTTTCCCGCCGATACGCCAAGGCCCTGTTCATGGTCGGCGCCGCCAAGGGCGAGGCGGAACAGAAAACATACGGCGAGCAGTTGTCGGAGTTGGCCAAGTCCATTCAGGCCGCTCCGGAGGCCATCGCCTTCTTCAAGAACCCCTCCTTCAGCGCGGAGGAGAAGAAGGCCGTTCTCAACAAAATGGTTGAAAAAGCATCGGTGGATCCGATGGTCAGAAACTTCTGCGACCTGCTGGCCGACAAGGGCCGGGCCGAGATGCTTCCCGCCATCGCTTCCGATTACAAGGTGATGATGGACGTCGTGTCCGGCGTTCTCACCGGTGAGTTCGTCACCGTGAGCGATATGACCGAGGAGAGGAAGGCGCAGATCAAGGCCCGCCTCGAAGAGCAATGCGGCAAGAAGCTCGAACTGACCTTCTTGGCCGACAAGGCCATCCTCGGCGGCATCGTCCTCAAGATCGGGGACAAGGTCATGGACGCAAGCCTCAAGGCTCAACTGCAGATTTTGAAGGAAAATATTAAAAGGGGTGAGTAGGGCAATGCAGATCAAAGCAGAAGAAATCAGCAAAATCATTCAGGACCAGATTCAGAACTATGAGTCTCGTGTTGAAATGAGCGAGACCGGCACCGTCCTCTATGTCGGTGACGGTATCGCTCGTGTGCACGGTGTCGAGAACGTCATGGCCATGGAACTGCTGGAATTCCCCGGCGGCCTGATGGGCATGGTGCTCAACCTGGAAGAGGACAACGTCGGTGTCGCCCTGCTGGGCGAGGACACGGGCGTCAAGGAAGGCGACCCGGTCAAGCGTACCGGAAAGATTTATTCCGTCCCTGTCGGCCCTGCCCTGGCAGGCCGCGTGGTCAACCCCCTGGGTGAGCCCATCGACGGACTCGGCCCCATCGCCACCACGGAAACCCGCCCGGTCGAAATGAAGGCCCCCGGCATCATCGCTCGTAAGTCCGTCCACGAGCCTTGCTACACCGGCCTCAAGGCCATCGACGCCATGACGCCCGTTGGCCGCGGCCAGCGCGAGCTCGTCATCGGTGACCGCCAGACTGGCAAGACCGCGGTGTGCGTTGACGCCATCCTGGCCCAGAAGACCACCGATGTGCATTGCTTCTATGTGGCCATCGGCCAGAAGAAGGCGTCCGTCGCCCTGGTCGCCGACATCCTGCGCCAGCATGGAGCCATGGAGTACACCACCATCGTCTCCGCCACGGCGTCCGAGCCTGCCCCGCTGCAGTTCATCGCCGCCTACACCGGCGCGACCATGGCCGAGTACTACCGCGATAAAGGCGAACACGCCCTTATCTGCTATGATGACCTTTCCAAGCAGGCCACTGCCTACCGCCAGATGTCCCTGCTGCTTCGCCGCCCTCCGGGACGTGAAGCCTACCCCGGCGACGTCTTCTACCTCCACTCCCGGCTGCTGGAGCGGTCCTGCAAGGTCAACGACAGCCTCGGTGCCGGTTCCCTGACCGCCCTGCCCGTCATTGAAACGCAGGCTGGCGACGTGTCCGCGTACATCCCGACCAACGTTATTTCCATTACCGATGGTCAGATCTACCTGGAGCCCAACCTGTTCCTCGCCGGTGTTCGTCCCGCCATCAACGTCGGTCTGTCCGTTTCCCGCGTTGGCGGCTCCGCGCAGATCAAGGCCATGAAGCAGGTTGCCGGTACGCTCCGTCTTGACCTCGCCCAGTACCGTGAGCTTGCTGCCTTCGCCAGCTTCGGTTCCGATCTTGACAAGGCGACCCAGGCCAAGCTCAACCGTGGCGCGCGCATGGTCGAAATCCTGAAGCAGCCCCAGTACAAGCCGCAGACCGTGCAGCAGCAGGTTTCCATTCTGTTCGCGGCAACCAAGGGCTACCTGGATGACGTCCCGGTCGCTGCTGTTCAGAAGTTCGAGGCCGAGTTCCATGAATTCATGGCCAACGCCAAATCCGCAGTGCTCGACGCCATCGTTGAAAAGCAGCAGATTGATGCCGATGTCGAAGCCGGCCTCAGGGCTGCCATCGAAGAGTTCAAGAAAGGCTTCAGCGCTTAACTAAGGGGTAGCCAATGGCATCGTTAAGAGACGTCCAAAATCAAATTGTTGGCGTCAAGAAAACCAAGCAGATCACCAAGGCCATGAACATGGTGGCCTCGGCAAAACTGCGCAACGCGCAGAATCGCATCGAGCGGTTCCGTCCGTATGCGGACAAGTTTTACGAGATGCTCGGTGACTTGGCGGCTGGGGCCGACGAATCGGTCCATCCGCTGCTCGAAGTCCGGGACGAAGTGAAAACCGTGGGTATCATGGTGACAACTTCCGATCGTGGCCTCTGCGGCGCATTCAACGTCAACATCATCACCAAAGCCATGAAGCTGGCTCAAGCAAAGGCCAAGGAAGGCAAGGCAGTCAAAATGTACTGCATCGGGAAGAAAGCCCGCGACGCCTTCAAGAAAACGGACTTTGAAATCGTACGGGCGCAAGCCGATGCGATGGGCAGCTTTGACTTCACTCTGGCAGCAAGCGTGGGCAACGAGCTGATCGCGGGCTACATTGCGGGCGAGCTTGACGAAGTGCATGTCGTCTTCGGTGAATTCGTGAGCATTGCGAAGCAGATCCCTGTGGATCTCACCATCCTGCCCATGGCAGCGACGGAGCCCGGCGAAGCCGCCTCGGGAGGCTCGGGGGACTACTTGTACGAGCCGTCTGTGGAGGGCTTGCTGGCCGAGCTTCTGCCTCGGTTCATCAAGGTGCAGGTTTACCGTGGCCTGCTCGACACGTCAGCGTCCGAGCACGCCGCCCGCATGGCCGCGATGGATAACGCCACTCGCGCCTGTGATGACATGACGAAATCTCTGACCTTGTTGTACAACAAGACCAGACAGGCAGCCATCACTGCTGATCTTATGGACATTGTCGGCGGCGCTGAAGCGCTGAAAGGATAAAGGGGGCTATTAAAAATGGCTAATACTGGAAAAATCGCACAGGTAATCGGCGCCGTTGTCGACGTCGAATTTGCCGATGGGAATCTTCCCAACATTTTGTCCGCGTTGGAGATCAAGAACCCGAACAATACGGATGCACCCGTGCTGATCTGCGAAGTCGCGCAGCACCTGGGTAACAACGTCGTCCGCACCATTGCCATGGACGCCACCGAAGGTCTCGTCCGCGGCATGGCCGCCCTTGACCTCGGTCAGCCGATCTCGGTTCCTGTCGGTGCCGGTTCGCTGGGCCGCATCATGAACGTTGTCGGCGAGCCCGCCGATGAGATGGGTCCGATTCCGTGCGAGAAGCGCATGCCGATTCACCGCCTCGCGCCGGCCTTCACCGAACAGTCCACCAAGGTTGAGCTGCTCGAAACCGGCATCAAGGTCGTTGACCTGCTCATCCCGTTCCCCAAGGGTGGAAAGATGGGCCTCTTCGGCGGCGCAGGCGTTGGCAAGACCGTTATTCTCATGGAGATGATCAACAACATCGCCAAGCAGCACGGCGGCATCTCCGTGTTCGCCGGTGTTGGCGAGCGCACCCGTGAGGGCAACGACCTCTACCACGAGATGAAGGACGCCGGCGTTCTGGAGAAAGCCGCCCTGGTCTACGGCCAGATGAACGAGCCTCCGGGAGCCCGCGCCCGTGTCGCCCTGACCGCCCTGACCTGCGCCGAGTACTTCCGCGATGAGGAAGGCCAGGACGTGCTGCTCTTCGTTGACAACATCTTCCGCTTCACCCAGGCTGGCGCGGAGGTCTCCGCACTGCTTGGCCGCATGCCTTCCGCGGTTGGCTACCAGCCGACCCTGGGCACCGACCTCGGGGGCCTGCAGGAGCGCATCACCTCCACCAACAAGGGTTCCATCACCTCGGTCCAGGCCGTTTACGTGCCGGCCGATGACTTGACCGACCCGGCCCCGGCCACCACCTTCTCGCACCTTGACGGCACGCTGGTTCTGTCCCGCGCGATCTCCGAGCTCGGTATCTACCCGGCTGTTGACCCGCTCGACTCCACCTCCCGCATCCTGGACCCCCTCGTTATCGGTCAGGTGCACTACGCCACCGCCCGCGAGGTGCAGTCCGTGTTGCAGAAGTACAAGGAACTCCAGGACATCATCGCCATTCTCGGCATGGACGAGCTCTCGGACGAAGACAAATCGACCGTTGCTCGCGCCCGCCGCATCCAGCGCTTCCTGTCCCAGCCGTTCCACGTCGCCGAGGTCTTCACCGGTGTTCCCGGCAAGTACGTCAAGACTGAAGACACTGTGAAGGCCTTCCGTGACATTCTCGACGGCAAGTACGATGACCTGCCCGAGCAGGCCTTCTACATGTGCGGCGGAATCGAGGAAGCCATCGAAAAAGCCAAGCAGTAAGCGAGGTAATTCATGGCCAATACTCTGAAGCTTGAGATTGTCACTCCCGACCGGAAGGTGCTTTCCGAGAACGTGGAATACGTGGGTGCACCCGGCATCCTCGGCGAGTTCGGCATACTGCCGAGCCACGTTCCCTTCCTCTCCGCGCTGGGCATAGGCAATCTGTATTACAAACAGGAAGGCAAGGCGTACTATGTCTTCGTCTCGGGCGGATTCGCCGAGGTCAGCAACAACAAGGTGACCATCCTCGCCGAAGTTGCTGAAAAGGCCACCGAGATCGACATCGAACGCGCCCAGAAGGCCCGCGAACGCGCCGAGCAGCGCGTCGCCCAGGCCAAGGAGAAGATCGACGCCGCCCGCAACCAGGTCGCCCGGCGCCGGGCCCTCTCCCGGATATCCTGCCCGAGCTCTGGCAAATCCGCCGGCCCCTGCTAACCGATCCGATCCAGCACCCTGAGACCCATAGGGCAGGCTTTCGTGCCGGCCCTTTTTCGTTGCCC
>JBDRSO010000092.1:0-3720 GCA_043824835.1 Pseudomonadota bacterium
CACGAGTACCCCAGTTCGGTGACAAGCTTGACGGCGGACAGCTTGAACTCTTTTGAATATTTAGAAGGTCTTCCCATGTGTTGCTCCTCATGGGCGGACAGTAACCTCTCACTTCGTGTCCGTCATCTATAGGGCACTTCACTTCACCCCGGACTCTCTCACCCCACCCCATCCCATCCATCCCCCACACCCTTCCCGCACACCCCATCCAGCACCATGTGGACGGGCGGGGGGGATTCGCGTATTTGGGAGCGGAGAACATCATGAGCAAGACCACTTCACACCAGGTAATCGGGCGAAAGGTCCGCACGGCTTCGGAGAGGAAGTCTGGTGCCGTGTCCCGGAAGCGGCCTGTTCGCGATCGCGAGTCCGAGCGGTTTGTGCGCAAGATGGTCTGGGTGTGTGTGATCTGCGGCTTGTTCGTGGCTGGTCAGGCGGTGCGGTATGGGTCGCATGTTGGTCAGTTGCGCGAGATTCAGAAGCAGACGGACGCCTTGTATGTGTCGGCGCTGGATTCGGACATCGGCCAGTCGCCCTATGGGCGGTTGCAGTTCGAGCATGGCAAGCTGGCGGCGGGTCGGCGCATCGGGCTTGACCCGTTGAGCGTGCTGGCGGCCTTGAGCCGTCCGGCTGTGGAGAGCCTGCGCCTTGAGGGCTTGTCGGTCACGGGCCGGACCGGGCGTGTGCGAGGGTTCTTCGGTCCAAATGTTGACGATTTCGACAAGTATGTTAGCGACTTGTCTGGAGACGAACGGTTTCACTTCTCCCTTGAGAAGCGCGATGACGTATTTGGCGGCATCGAGTTCAGCCTGAGGGTGGAGCCCATATGACCGGGCGCGGGTATTTCTGGAGCGACTGGCCCGAGATGTCGCGGCAGCGGCTGTTCCGGGTGGCCCCCAAGGCTGCGGTGGTGGTGGGTTTGTGCGTGTTCATCGGGTTGCGCCTGTTCACCGGCACGGTGACGGTGCAGATCGAGGAGAGCAAGGCGCAGTATGCCCGGGTGGTGCCGCTGGTGGAAGAAATTCACGCCCTGCGCGCCATACAGGGCGATCTGCTCCATCTGCCCCTTGAAGACGCGGTGTGGCGGATCATCGACGATCTGGCCATTGAGCAGAACCTGATGTCCCTGCGGGAAACTTCGGGGCGGGACGACGGTCAAGGCCCGGGTGATGCGGCCCTTCAGGTCACGCTGACCGGCCTGCCCCTGAACACCATGGCCCGGCTGCTGGCCGGTCTGCGGGACCGGGCCGGGCTCCAGGCGCGCGACTGCGCCCTGACACGAAACCCGGACGATCCGCGCTTAAGCGACGCGCATCTCGTGCTGGTCAGGTAGGGGGAGCTGTGGCAGCTGTTCGCAAAAGCCCTTCCTCGCTGCCCGGCCGCATCCTGGCCCGGATTTTTCTGCTGACCCTTGGCTTTCTTGTGGGCGTGGCCCTGTTCATGCCCTGGAACAAGCTGTGGACCAGCCTCCTGGTGGGGCTTGACGAGCGGATGCCTTCCATGCGCCTGCGCTGGGACAGCATCGACCGCGACGGGCCGCTGGGATTCCGCGTCAACGGGTTGCGCGTGGCCCTGGCTGACACGCCGGGCAGCTTCGCCATCAAGCGCGCCTCTGTGCGCATGGGCTTCTCGCCCCTGGCCCAGGTGCGGCTCGACACCAGCGGCTCGCAGTGCGATCTGGAGCTGTATCGGGACGGCACCCTGGAGATCAAGGGCGACTTCAACCTGACCTCGCTGCTGGGCGACACGGACTTCAAGGGTGCCGTCCATGTGGCGGGCAGCCTGTTTCTGCCCGCCGGGGCCACTCTGCCCCAGAACGGTTGGCTCGACATCCGTTCCCAGCGTCTGGTGCTGCCCGACGGCAAGATCATCGGCGACCTCGCCTTTACCGCAGAAATCCTCGACCGGGACATGATCGTCCGCGACTTCTCCATGGGCAGCCCCCTGGCCATCCGCACCGCCGGGCGAGGAATCATCGACCCCTCGGACATCTACCGCACCACCTTCGACCTCTCGGGCGAACTGACCTTGGGCAAGCGCAGCATCCCATACGCCCTCAATGGCACCCTGGCCGACGCCATCCGCTAGGGCCGGGCCGACCTTGATAAATCCCCTGATTTTCCTTACACCATGAGCATCCCAACACGAAAAAGGTGGCAGGCATGAAGATACTGGTGGTCGGAGGCGGCGGGCGGGAGCACGCCATCTGCTGGAAGCTTTCCCAAAACCCCAAGGTGACCGCAATCCTGTGCGCGCCCGGCAACGGCGGCACGGCACGGCTGGGCGAAAACGTGCCCATCAAGGACGACGACATCCCCGCCCTGGTGGGCCTGGCCCGCGACCGCGAGGTGGATCTGGTGGTGGCCGGCCCCGAGCTGCCCCTGGTGCTCGGGCTGGTCAACGCCCTGGACCGCGAGGGCATCCCCTGCTTCGGCCCCTGCGCCTACGCAGCCAATCTCGAAGGCTCCAAGGCCTTCTCCAAAAATCTCATGCACGAGGCGGGCGTGCCCACCGCCCCCTTCCGCGTCTTTGACGAATACGACGAGGCCGTGGCCTTTGTGCGCAAGAAAGGCGCGCCCATCGTGGTCAAGGCCGATGGTCTGGCCGCGGGCAAGGGCGTGGTGGTGGCCGCTACCGTTGAAGAGGCCGTGGACGCCCTGACCGACATGATGGTCAAGCGCAGCTTCGGCTCGGCCGGGGCGCGGGTGGTGGTGGAGGAAACCCTCAAGGGGGAAGAGGCGTCATTCCTCGCCTTTTGCGATGGGTACAACTACGCCCTGCTGCCCTCAAGCCAGGACCACAAGGCCGTGGGCGAGGGCGACACCGGCCCCAACACGGGCGGCATGGGCGCGTACTCCCCGGCACCGGTCCTGCCCGAGGAAAAATACGCCGAAACCGCCGAGATGTGCATCAAACCCATCCTCAAGCATCTGGCCGCCAAGGGCGAACCCTTCAAGGGCATCCTCTACGCCGGGCTGATGTACACCGAAAACGGCCCGTCCGTGCTCGAATACAACGTCCGCTTCGGCGATCCCGAATGCCAGCCCCTGCTCATGCGCCTCGAAACCGACCTCCTGACCATCATGTTCGCCTGCATCGACGGCAAGCTCGACACCATCGAGGTGCGCTCCACTCCGCAGACCGCCTGCGGCGTGGTCATGGCGGCCAAGGGCTACCCCGGGGCCTACCCCAAAGGAATGGAAATCACCGGCCTCGACGAGGCCGACGCCATGGACGGAATCAAGGTTTTCCAGGCCGGAACCCGGCTCGAAAGCGGCAAGACCCTGACCAGCGGCGGCCGCATACTCTGCGTCACCGCCCTGGGCGACACCCTGGCCGAAGCCAAACAACGCGCCTACCAAGCCGTGGAGAAAATCCACTTCGACAACAGCTACTTCCGCCGCGACATCGCCGACAAGGGCTTGAAACGGCTGGGCTGACGGACGGCGGGATGCGATGCCTCCGGCGGCCAGAGGGGGAAACCTCTTAAAAGAGGTTTCCCCCTCTGGACTCCCCCTTCCAGAACTTTTTGGGTCTCCGCCGCAAGGCGGGACAAGACGAGCCAAAGGCCGGACAGCGGCGGAGGGAGCCGCACGAAAGCATTCGTTGCCCCTCGCTTATGAAATATACCCTTGGACCGCCTTGAGCGAACCCCAGCCCCCCAACCAAAAAGTTTAGAAGGGGAGAGGGGATGGGGGGTCCAGGGGGGAAGGGGAGAGG
>JBDRSO010000093.1:0-5188 GCA_043824835.1 Pseudomonadota bacterium
CGACAAGGTCAACCCGGCCGACCGCCCCGGCCTGACCGTGCCCCAGGTGGTGGACGACTTGGTCGAGAAGGGCGCGGACCTGATCATCGCCGGGTCTGACGACATGAAGGACGGCATCCTCGAAGCCGCAGCCATGCATCCGGACAAGACCTTTGTCCACGTCTCGGGCGACGCCACCTGGACCGGCGCGGCCCCGGCCAATCTGGGCAACCTCTTCAGCCGCATGGAATACCCCCAGATGATGGCCGGATTCACCGCGGCCCTGGCCACCGAGACCGGCAAGATCGGCTACCTCGGCCCCCTGATCAACGAGGAGACCCGCCGTCTGGTGGCCGCCGCCTACCTCGGCGCGGCCCACGCCTGGACCACGGTGCGCGGCAGGGACGTCAAGGACCTCGCCTTCAACGTCAAGTGGATCGGCTTCTGGTTCAACATCCCCGGCGTCACCGCCGACCCGACCCAGGTGGCCGGTTCCTTCTTCGACTCGGGCCACGATGTGGTCATCTCGGGCATCGACACCCCCGAGGCAGTGGCCGTGGCCAGGCAGAAGAGCGGCCAGGGCGCCAAGGTCTTCGCCCTGCCCTATGACTACGAAAAGGCCTGCGAGGGCCAGGGCTCCATCTGTCTTGGCGTGCCCTACTTCAACTGGGGGCCGGGCTTCCTGCGCCTCGCCACCCAGGTTCGCGACGGCAGCTACAAGCCCGCCTTCGAGTGGGACGCCCCCTACTGGGCCGACATCAACAACCACGACAAATCGGCCTTGGGCTTCATGCCCGGCGAGGGCATGACCCCCGAGATCCAGGCCAAGCTCGACGAGTTCGTGGCCCAGCTCGGCTCCGGCCAGATCGACCTGTTCACCGGCCCCCTCAACTACCAGGACGGCTCCGTGTTCCTCAAGCCCGGTGAAAAGGCCACGGACAAACAGATCTGGTACATGAAGCAGCTGCTTGAAGGCATGACAGGACTGTCCAGCGCCAGATAGCAGATGATCGTCTTACAGGATATTCACAAGCATTACGGCCGGGTTCGGGCCAACGACGGCATCAGCCTGACCCTCGAACCCGGCCGCATCTATGCCCTGGTGGGGGAGAACGGCGCGGGCAAGAGCACGCTCATGCGCGTGCTGGCCGGGCACATCCGCCCCACCTCGGGCACCATCGACCTGTGCGGCCGCGCCGTGGCTTTCCTCACGCCGACCCTGGCCCGCGAGCACGGGGTGGGCATGCTCTATCAGGACCCGCTTGATTTCCCGGCCATGCCCATCTGGGAAAACTTCCAGATGGGCGCGCCCAAGCGGACCAAGCGGCAGGTCATCGACGTCATCGGCGAGCTTTCCTACCGGCTCGACGCCTGCTTCCTGCCCGACGAGACGGTCTCGTCCCTGACCGTTGGCGAGCGCCAGCTGCTCGAGCTGCTCCGACTGCTGGACCTGGGGGCCACCACCCTGATCCTGGACGAACCCACCACGGGCATCACCCCGGAGCAGAAGCGCGACCTCTTCGACCTGCTCATGAAGCTGGCCCGCGAGGAGAACCACACCCTCGTCCTGGTCACACACAAGCTCTCCGAGGCCCTGGAGATGGCCGACGCCATCCTTGTCATGCGCCAGGGCGCGCTGGTGGCCACCCTGACCCCGCCCTATGACGAGGGGGAGCTGGTCCGGCGCATGTTCGGCGAGGCGACCGACGCCCAGCCCGTGAGCGCGCCCCCAGCGGCCGTGCCCGAATCGACCGCACCCGCAGCAACAGCATCCGCCGCGCCCGCCCGATTGCGCCTTGACGAAGTGATCATGGCCGGTCCCAAGTATTCCATGGGGCCGATGCATTTCTCGGCCCGGCCCGGCGAGTGCATCGGGCTGGCCGGGCTGGACGGCAGCGGCCAGGAGCTGTTCCTGCGCGGCCTGTGCGGGCTCGACCGCATGCCCGGCGGCACCCTGACCCTGGATGGCCGGGCATACACCACCAACGATTTTCCCATGCTGCGCCGGGCCGGGGTCCACTTCGTGCCCGCCGACCGGCTGGAGATGGCACTGTTTCCGGCCCTGACCCTGCGCGAGCACATCGCCCTGGCCTTTCCGGGCCGCTCCGACGAGCTGGACACCTTCTACCAGAGTCAGTGCGTGGAGCGCTTCAACCTGCGCGCCCACCCACAGACCCGGGCCAGCGAGCTTTCCGGCGGCAACCAGCAGCGGCTGCTGCTCTCCCTCATCCCGGACGATGCCGTCCTGCTGCTCATGGAGCATCCCACGCGCGGCCTTGACGCGGGCTCGGCCCGGCAGGTGTGGACCCATCTCCACGACCGCTGCCGGGCCGGCGCGACCCTGATCTTCTTCTCGCCCGATCTCGACGAGGTGCTGGAGCACAGCCACCGGGTGCTGGTCTTCTACGACCGGGCCATCGCCGCCGTGGTGGACCGCGCCCGGGCCACCACCGAGGTGGTGGGCGCGCTCATGGCAGGCAAGGACCCCGACCAAGTCCTGGGAGGCGGGCAATGAAACGGGCAACGTCGCGGGCGACATCGCAGGAAAAATCGCGGACACAATCGCAGGAAAAGACGCAGGCATGGTCACGATTCCCGGCACTGGCCGAGGCGGGCTGGCTCGGCGCGGCCCTGCTCCTGGCCCTGGGCCTGACCGTCCTGGTCACCCTGCCCTCGGGCGCGTCTCCTTTCGAGACCATCGCGGTGCTCCTGGAGGGCGGGCTCGGCTCGGTGTCCAAGCTGGGGCGCGTCCTGGCGGGCTGGGTGCCGCTGACGCTCTGCGCCGTGGGCCTGCTCGTGACCTTCACCGCCCGGCTCTGGAACATCGGCGTGGAGGGACAGGTGGTCATGGGGGCCATCTTCTGCACCGCGGCCCTGCGCCCCTTTGACACCGGCGGCGTGCCCGAGATCATCCTGGCCATGGGTGCGGGCATCCTTGGCGGCGCGCTCTGGGCGCTGCTGGCCGGGCTGCTGCGTGTCTTTGGCCGGGTTCACGAGATATTTTCCGGCCTGGGCCTCAACTTCGTGGCCCTGGGGGTGACCCTGTGGCTCATCTTCGGCCCGTGGAAGCGGCCGGGGGTGGCCTCCATGTCCGGCACCGAGCCCATCGACGTGTCCCTGTGGCTGCCCCGGCTCGGCTCCATGAGCGTGAGCTGGGCCGCCCTGGCCTTGGCCCTGGCCGCCATCGTCGTGGTGGGCCTGCTGCTCCACCGCTCGTCCTGGGGGCTCAGGCTGCGCGCCGTGGGCGAGAACCCCAAGGCCGCCACCCTCTTCGCGCTGGGGCCGCGCCGCCGCCTGCTCCAGGCCTTCATGCTCTGCGGCGGGCTGGCCGGGCTGGCCGGGGCCATCCAGGTGCTGGGCGTCTACCACCGGCTGCTGCCCTCTATCTCGTCGAGCTACGGCTACACCGCCCTGCTGGTGGGCATGATGGCCTCATTCCGGCTCGGGCCGGTGCCATTCATCTGCCTCTTCTTCGCCGTGCTCACCGTGGGCTCCATCCAGCTGCCCCTGCAAATGGGCCTTGATTCGTCCTTGAGCGGGGTTATCCAGGGGATCATGGTCCTGTCCGTGTTCATCGTCCACGGCCTGCGCCTGTGGCTGCGCCAGAGGAGGGAGGCGGCATGACCGAGACTTTTGCCCTGGCCCTGGCCGCCGTGCTCATGGCCGCCGCGCCCCTGATACTGGCCACCCTGGGAGAGACCCTCACCGAGAAGGCGGGCGTCATCAACCTGTCGCTGGACGGCTCCATCCTCCTGGCCGCCATGACCGCCTTTGCCGTGGCCGTGACCTTTGACAGTCCGTGGCTCGGCATGCTCGGCGGCATGGCCGTGGGCGCGGCCATCGCGGGCCTGCTCGGCGTCATCGGCATATTTCTGGGTCAGTCGCAACTGGCCGTGGGCTTCATCCTCACCCTGCTGGCCCGCGACCTGGCCTATTTCCTGGGCCATTCCTTCTCGCGCCAGCCAGGGCCGGACCTCGGCCTGTGGACCATTCCGGGCCTGGGCGAGGTGGCCCTGATCGGCCCCATTTTCGGCTCGCGCTCGCCGGTGGTCCACATAAGCCTCGTGGCCGTCTTTTTGTGCTGGTGGTGGATGTACCGCACCGAGGCGGGCATTCGGCTGCGGGCCGTGGGCGAGTCGCCCCGGGCGGCATTTGGCCGGGGCATCCGGGTGCGGCTGGTCAGACTGTGGTACTGTCTGGCAGGCGGGGCGCTGGTGGGCATGGCCGGGGCCGCATACTCCCTGGCGGTCAAGCCCGGCTGGGGCCGCCCCCAGGGGTGCGAGGGCGCGGGCTGGATCGCCCTGGCCATCGTCATCTTCGGCGGCTGGCACCCGGTGCGCGCGGCCCTTGGCGCGGTCCTCTTCGCCGCCCTCCAAGTGTCGGGCATCTACCTTCAGGATATCTTTCCGTCCATTCCGGCCCCGGTCTTCCAGGTGGCTCCGTTCCCCATGATGATCCTGACCCTGCTGGCCGCGAACCTGGGCCGCGCAGGCCGTGTGCAGGACATGATCCGCCGCCATCCTTTCCTCAAACGGCTCTCCCAAGGCTGGTCCATCGATCCCCCGGCGGCGCTGGGCCAGGACTTCGACCCCAGAAAGGGACTATAACGACCCTGACAACACAAGGAGGCGTCCATGAGCAAACCGAAAATCTTCATCACCCGTCGAATCCCGGACGCAGGCATCGACATGCTGGCCGAGGTGGCCGAGGTGGTCGTCAACCCCGAGGACCGCACCCTGTCGCGGGCCGAACTGCTGGCCTCGGTGGCCGACTGCCAGGGCGTCATCGGCCTGCTCACCGAAAAAATCGACGCGGAATTCTTCGACGCCGCGCCCAAGCTCAAGGGGTACGCCAACTACGCCGTGGGATACGACAACATCGACGTGGCCGAGGCCACCCGCCGCGCCATCCCGGTCTCCAACACCCCGGGTGTGCTCACCGACGCCACGGCCGAATGCGCCTGGGCGCTCCTCTTTGCTACGGCCCGGCGCGTGGTGGAGGCGGACAGGGTCATGCGCTCGGGCGCGTGGCAGGGATGGGGACCGCTCCAGTTCATCGGCCAGGGCGTGCGCGGCAAGACCCTGGGCATTGTCGGCGCGGGCCGCATCGGCACGGCCATGGCCCTGATGTCCCGCGGGTTCGACATGCGGGTGCTCTACACCAGCTCGTCCGGCAGGCGCAACGCGGTCCTTGAGGACACCCTGAAGGC
>JBDRSO010000094.1:0-12816 GCA_043824835.1 Pseudomonadota bacterium
CGCAACATCGAGGAGGGCGGCAGCCTGACCATCATCGCCACCGCCCTCATCGACACCGGCTCGCGCATGGACGAGGTCATCTTCGAGGAGTTCAAGGGCACCGGCAACATGGAGATCTACCTCGACCGCCATCTGGCGGAAAAGCGCGTCTTCCCGGCCATCGACATCAACCGCTCCGGCACCCGCAAGGAAGAGTTGCTCCTTGGCGAGGACGTGCTCAACCGCGTCTGGATCCTGCGCAAACTTCTCGCCCCCATGAGCTCCATCGACTCCATGGAATTCCTGCGCGAAAGGATGAAGGGGACCAAGAACAACCAGCAGTTCCTCGACTCCATGAGCAAATAGCCCGGCCGCCGCGCCGAGCACCCGCCCAAGACCGCTGCGCGCCGGACCGGTGCGAGCGGTCTTGTCGTTTCGGGACAGGACGATATTTTTGTGCAGCCCGAGGCACATGGTTGCCACCGGGGCATAAATGGTTACAATGGGGAAACCCCGGCAACAACGGAGCGACCATGCGTCTTCGCCGCCTCTCCACACTCCCGGCCCTTGTGGCCGCCCTGGCCCTGGTCCTGGCGCCCATGACCACGGCCCACGCCGGACTGTTGCCCGAAGGCAAGCTGACCATCCGCCAGGAAAACGAGATGGGCCGCAACTTCGACCGCATCGTCCGTGCCCAGATGCCCATGGTGGGCGACACGTATATTACCGAGTATGTGGACCGGCTTGTCAAAACCGTGGTCGAAGCCAAGAGCCCGATGCCGTTTCGCATCACCAGCGCGGTCATTGCCAACCCCGCCCTCAACGCCTTCGCCATCCCCGGCGGCTACATATACATCTTCACCGGCCTGATTCAGGACGTGACCTCAGAGTCGCAGTTGGTCGGGGTCATCGCCCACGAACTTGCGCACGTTTCGCAGCGCCATGTGGCCAGCCGCATCGAGCGCCAGGGCAAGGTGGCCCTGCTCTCCATGGCAGGTCTGCTGGCCGGGGTCTTCCTCGGCGTGGCGGGCAACAACTCGGCCGCCAAGGTGGGGCAGGCCCTGATGGTCGGCTCCCAGGGGGCGGCCACTGCGGCCATGCTCAACTACTCCCAGGAGGACGAGCGCGAGGCGGATCAAGTGGGCCTCAATTCCATGGTCAAGGCTGGATACAACCCCAAGGGCATGCCCGAGACCTTCGAGATCATGCTCAAGAACCGCTGGTTCGACTCCGGCTCCCAGATGCCCACCTACCTCTCCACCCACCCGGGCCTAAGCGAGCGCATCTCCTACCTCACCGACCGCATCAAGCGCATGCCCGAGACCTTCACCGAGCGCCAGGACGACAACACCACCCTGGTCAAGGTGCAGATGCTGGTGCGCGCCAAGATGTCGCCCGCCACCACGGCCATGGCCTACTGGGACGACAAGAACATCACCACCTACACGCCCATCGACCATGTGGGCCGGGGCATTGTCCTTGAACGCCTCAAGAACCGCGAAGCCGCGACCCGCTCCTTCGAGCAGGCCCTGCGGCTCGACGGCGAAGACCCCATCGTGGTCCGCGAGGCGGGTATCTTCTATTTCAAGGCGGGCGAGTTCGCCAAGGCCACGCCCTATCTCCAGAAGGCCGTCATCAAAGGCCCGCGCGACGCCCTGGCCCTCTTCTACATGGCCCGGCTCCAGGCCGAGAGCAAGCAGTATGCCCAGGCCTCGGCCAACATGCGCCGGGTCCTCGAACTGGTGCCCGAGGACTCCGAGGTCTACCACCACCTTGGCATGATCCTCGGCGAGTCCGGCGACACCTTCGGGGGCAACCTCAACCTCGCCTACGCCTCGGTCTATTCAAGCAACATGCGCAAGGCGCGCTTCCACGCCCAGCAGGCGGACCAAAGCGCCCAGACCGACGCCCAGCGCGAGGAGCTCAAGGCCCTGCACGCCGCCATGGACGAGCGCGAAAAGGGGCCGATGTAAGCGAGCCTTGAACCTTGCGCCGATTTGGCGTAGGTTCCCCTCCTTCATCCAGAAGCACCAGAAAAATGATCATCGTAAGAGACATAGAAGAAATACGCGGCGCGGTCGCCGGAGCCTGCGTGACCATCGGCAACTTCGACGGCGTGCACAAGGGTCACCAGCGGCTCATCGAGCTGGCCTGCTCGCGGGCCAAGACCCAGGGGCTGGTCAGCGCGGTGGTCACCTTCGACCCCCACCCCCTCAAGGTGCTCGGCAAGGGCACGCCCCCACCCTTCATCACCCTGACCGAGCAGAAGCTCGAACTCATCTCCCAGCACGGCCCGCATGTCTGCCTGCTCCTCGAATTCTCCCTTGAGATGGCGCGGCTCACGCCCGAGGAGTTCATCCGCAAATACCTGCTCGACGGCCTGTGCATGCAGGAGCTGATCATCGGCTACGACTACCACATGGGCAAGGGCCGCTCAGGCAATTTCGAGACCCTGGCCGAGCTTGGCGCACTCCACGGCTTCACCGTGGATCGGCTCGACCCGGTCACCATTGACGACGCGGTGGTCAGCTCCACCCGCATCCGCGATCTGGTCCAGTCCGGCCGGGTCTGGGAGGCCCGCCCGCTGCTGGGCCGGTTCTATCAGGTCAAGGGGCAGGTGGTGCATGGCATGAACCGGGGCGGCAGGCTGCTCGGCTTCCCCACCGCCAATCTCAAGCTGGTGGACGAGCTGTTCCCCATGCTCGGGGTCTACGCCATCTGGGTCGAAGTGGCGGGCGAGGTACGCATGGGGGTCGCCAACATCGGCATCAACCCCACCTTCGGCAACAACGCCCTCTCGGTGGAGGCCCACATCCTCGACTTTTGCGGTGATCTCTATGGCGCGGACATCCGCGTCCATTTCGTCCAGCGCATTCGCGACGAGCGCAAGTTCTCGGGCATTGATGAACTGAAACAACGCATTGCAAAGGACGTCGAGTTGGGCCGGTGCATCCTGGCCCAGCCCGAGGCGGAAATCCGTCTGACCAGACCCTTCCTTGAACCCGGCATCACCCCAGGCCGACCCGCATAGCCATGTCGCCCCTCACCCGATTCCTCAACTACTGGCTCGCCTTCGTCAAATCGTACCGGACGGTCACCTCGTTCCGCTGGCTGGTCATCGGGGTGCTGGCGGGCTGCCTGTCGGGGCTGGTGGCCGTGGCCTTTTTCCTGCTGGTGGAGGCGGGCACCTATTTCGTGCAGCACTACCTGGCGGGCATCGTCTCGCCCGAGCCTGCGGGCGAGGGCATCTTCCACGGCCCGGTGGGAACCTTCCGCCCCTGGATCATCCCGGTCTTCACCACCGGCACGGCCCTGCTCACCGGCTGGCTGGTCAGTCGCTTCATCCCCGAAACCATCGCAGGCGGCACAGACGGCACAGACGCCACCATCAACGCCTTCCACAACCAGGGCGGCATCATCCGGGGCCGGGTGGCCATCATCCGGGGCCTGTGCTCGGTGCTGACCATCGCCTCGGGCGGCAGCGCGGGCCGCGAAGGCCCCATCACCCAGATGGGCGCGGGCGCGGGCGCGTGGCTGGCCAAGATGTTCGACCTCTCGGCCAAGGAGCGGCGCATCCTGCTGCTGGCTGGGGCCGCAGGCGGCCTGGGCGCCATCTTCCGCGCCCCGCTGGGCGGTGCCCTCACAGCCGTGGAGGTCATCTACCGCGAAGACTTCGAGGCCGAGGCCATCCTGCCTGCGGTCATGAGCTCGGTGGTCTCCTACTCCATCTTCACCTTCTTCTACGGCACGGCCCCCATCTTCGGCATCCCGCGCTTCACCTTCCACGATCCTCGCGAGCTTCTGTTCTACGCCCTGCTCGCCTTGGTCTGCGCGGCCGCGGGCTGGATGTATGTGCGCACCTTCTACTTCATGAAATACCACATCTTCTTCCCGCTGCGGGAGAAGGTGGGGCTGATCTGGTCCATGGGCATCGGCGGGTTGGCCATGGGGCTCATCGGCATCCTCTACCCTTACACGGCCACCGACGGATTGATCACCGGCGGAGTGCTCTCGGGCGGCTACGGCTGGCTCGAACTTGCCATCCTCGGCCAGATTCCGGCCCTTGGCATGTGCTACCTCATCGTGGGCAAGACCGTGGCCACCTCGGTCACCATCGGCTCGGGCATGTCCGGCGGCATGTTCGCGCCCGCACTCTTCGTGGGCGGCATGTCCGGCGGTCTGGTGGGCAAGTTCGGCCACGCATGGTTCCCGGACATCGTCACCCAGCCCGGCGCGTACATCCTCGTGGGCATGGCCGCCTTCTTCGCAGGCGTGGCCAGCGCGCCCATAGGCCCGCTGATCATGGTCACGGAGCTGACCCAGGGCTACGGCCTGCTCGCGCCGCTGATGCTCGCCTCGGCCCTGTGCCTGGTGCTGTGCCGCAATGTCTCGCTCTACGAGCATCAGGTGGACAACAAGTTCAGCTCCCCGGCCCACGCCGAGGACGCCACCATCAACATCCTCGAGCAGATGCACGTGGCCGACTTCTACAACCCCGGCGAGGTGGTGGTGCTCCAGGAATCCACCACCCTCAAGGAGCTGACCGACGTCATCGCCAACTCAAGCCAGCTCTATTTCCCGGTCAAGCAGGCCGATGGCACCTATGTGGGCATGGTCTCCATCCAGAACGTGAGCAACTGGATGTTCGACGACAGCCTGCACACCCTGGTGGTGGTGCGCGATCTCATGTCCCGGCCCGTCTACGTGCGGCCGGACTATGACCTCTATCAGGCCCTGCTGCGCTTCGTGAACACCGACTACGGCCAGATTCCCGTGGTCGCCCAGACCGACACCAACGAAATCATCGGCCTGATCAACCGCGACGACGTGTTCCAGGCCTATGCCGAGGCCATCGCCACGGTCAAGGGCACGGCCGAGGGCAACGCCGATGGAGGCGCGCCCCCGACCAGCACCAGCCCCGACCGGCGCTGACCCAGCCGCCTGAACGCGCAGAAGCCCCCCGACACAGTGACGTGCCGGGGGGCTTCTGCGTGCCCGCCACAGGGAGAAGTACCTCAGACCTAGCGCAGCAGCATCATCCCGGCCAGCTCCCTGATGATCTTGGCTGCGGTCATGGCCGTGACCCCGTCGCGGTCGCGGGCCGGGTTCAGTTCCACCACGTCCGCACCCACGATGGGCGCGTCGATGGCCTGGATGATGGCAAGGGCCTCGCGGGTGGTCAGTCCGCCCGGTTCGTGATGTGCCACGCCCGGCGCATGGGCCGGGTCCAGCACGTCCAGGTCGAAGCTGACATACACCGGCCGCGTAAACGAGAGCGCGGGCCAGTCCGCCTGGTGGCGCATCTCCAGCCACTCGATGCCGTACCGCTCGCGCTGCTCCCGCTGATGCCCGGTGGCCGTGCGGATGCCCACGGACACCAGCCGGGCGCACAGCCCCTGCTCCATGATCCGCGCAAAGGGTGAGGCGTGGGACAGGGGATTGCCCTCGAACAATGCATAGCAGTCGGGATGGGCGTCAAAGTGCAGGATGTCGAACTCGCCCACGGCCTGACGCAGGCCGCGTACCAGCGGATACGTGATGGAATGGTCCCCGCCCGTGAAGATGGGCCGCCGCCCGGACTCGGCCAACTCCCGCGCCGCTCCCTCGATGCGCTCCATGCGCTCCCCGGGCGAGCCCGCGCCCGCGAAATCCACGGCCCCTCCATCCACCAGCACCGGGCCAAGGTCCATGCCGGTCTCGGTCCACAGATTGGCCGACTCGCACCATACCGCCTTGATGGCCGCAGCGGCCCCGGCGGCCGCGCCGCGCATGTACGACGAATTCTCGTCCAAAGGAACGCCCACTAGGGCGATCTCGCGTTTCATGGCTGACACCGCGCCAGCGCCTACAGGATATACCGCGACAGGTTGCGATCCTCGACAATGCCAGCCAGCTCATCGCGCACATAGGCGCGGTCGATGACCACGGTCACGCCCGACTTGTCCGGTGCCTCGTAGGAGAGGTTGGCCAGGATCTTTTCCATGATGGTATAGAGCCTGCGCGCGCCGATGTTTTCGTTCTCCTCGTTGACCTTCTCGGCCGTGGCCGCGATCTCTTCCAGCGCCTCCCTGGTGAAGTCCACGGTCACGCCCTCGGTGCCGAGCAGGGCCTTGTATTGCACGGTCAGTGCGTTGCGCGGCTCGGTCAGGATGCGGTAGAACTCCTCCTTGTGGAGCGAGTCAAGCTCCTCGCGCAGGGGGAAGCGGCCCTGCAACTCGGGAATCAGGTCCGACGGCTTGGAAAAATGGAAGGCCCCGGCCGCGATGAACAGGATATGGTCGGTCTTGATCATGCCGTACTTGGTGTTGACCACGCTGCCCTCGACCACGGGGAGCAGGTCGCGCTGCACGCCCTCGCGCGAGACATCGGCCCCGCCCGCCTGATCGTGACGCGAGGCGATCTTGTCCAGCTCGTCCAGAAACAGGATGCCCTGCTGCTCCACCCGCTCGCGGGCCAGTTCGTTGACCGCGTCCGGGTCGATCAGTTTCTCCGCCTCTTCGTCCACCAGCACCCGATACGCCTCGCGGATCTTCATCTTGCGCTGCTTGCGCTTGCTCGGGAACATGTTGGCAAAGGCGTCCTGCAAATTGGCACCCATGCCTTCCATGCCCGGAATGGCCATGATCTCCACCTGGGCACCGGACTGGACCTTGACCTCAAGCTCCACCTCGCGCTCGTCCAACTGGCCCGCCCGGAACATGCTGCGGAACTTCTCGCGGGTAGGGTCCTCGTCCGTCTCCCGTTTCTGCTCCACCTCGCCCGACTGGGTAGCGGCGAAAAGCCCGGCCGGGCCGCCGGTGGGCTTGGCCCTGGGCAGCAGGATGTCCAGCAGCCGCTCCTCGGCGTGCTTCTCGGCCTTGATGCGCACCTTCTGGGTCTCCTCGGCGCGGACCATGCTCACGCCGATCTCCATCAGGTCGCGGATCATGGACTCCACGTCGCGGCCCACATACCCCACCTCGGTGAACTTGGTGGCCTCGACCTTGAAGAAGGGGCAATTGGCCAGCTTGGCAAGCCGCCGCGCGATCTCGGTCTTGCCCACGCCGGTGGGCCCCATGAGGATGATGTTCTTGGGCGCTATCTCGTCGCGCAACTCCGGGTCCAGCTGCTGGCGGCGCCAGCGGTTGCGCATGGCGATGGCCACCATCCGCTTGGCTGCGTTTTGGCCGATGATGTACTTGTCCAGTTCCGAAACGATCTCTCTGGGGGTCAGATTGCTCATGATATGCTGTGCCTCCGGCTGCCGGACGCCCCGCGAACAGGGACTCCGGGCTCTCCAGAATTTTTTCCACCCTGCCGCCCAAAGGGGCGCGCGGGTTCAATGATGACGATCACGGCGCGGCGGACGTTGGCCCCTGAGCGCGCAATGTATGTTTGCCAATGTTTCAGTGTGCGTCGCGCCAGGGCGACGAATAATGCGACGCGGACGGCACCCCGGTCCGCGCCCGGGATTCTGCCCGTACCCGCGCTCCGACTTGGGCCCGAACCGCAGGGACAACAGCATACCTGTCGGTGAGTATGCCGAGATCGCCCGCCTTGTCAAAGCGCCTCTCCAGCAGGGCCGGTCTTGACGGACCAAGCTGCCCACGGCACGCGCTGTTCTCACAAAAGTGCAAAATTGCAACCATGGGAAAGATAAAAAACTACACTTCCTACAACTTTGTTCTTTTTCAGTTTTACCTGATGATTATTGATGACAAGTTGGGCCTTTATTGCTAAATGTGTCAGCCGAAAATCTACACTTTTGAAGGGGAGTACCAATCAAATGAACTGGCTCAAAAGCAATGATGTTCTTGGAAGTGTGAATCGCGGCAACGCCATAGAGTCCGGCCTGTGTACCCTGTGCCGGGCCGATTGTCAGGGCAAGTGCGAAACCTGGATGTCGTCCCTGCGCGGCCGCGAGATGCTCTATCCGCGCGACTTCGGCATGGTCACCGCAGGCAGCGGCAATACCACCCACCTGGGCGTGTCCTACAACTCGCTGCGCATCCAGGGGCTCAACTACGGTGCCACGGGTTCGGTAGACACCGAGCAGGATCTGCTCTTCACCGATGTCAGCCTTGAGACCTCCTTTGGTGCCAAGGAAACGACCAAGTGTCGCGTCCCCTTCATGACCGGCGCGCTCGGCTCGACCTTCATCGCCGCCAAATACTGGGATTCCTTTGCCGCTGGCTGCGCCCTGGTGGGTGCTCCCATCGTGGTGGGCGAGAACGTGGTCGGTGTGGACCGCGAGTCCGTGCTGGCCAACGGCCGCATCACCAAGGCCCCGGAGCTGGAGCGCCGCATCGACACCTATATGCGGTATTATGACGGTTACGGTGCCATCATCGTCCAGATGAATGTGGAAGACACCCGCAACGGCGTGGCCGAGTATCTGTCCGAAAAATATGGCGACAAGGTCATCATCGAACTCAAGTGGGGCCAAGGGGCCAAGAACATCGGCGGCGAGATCGAGGTCTCAAGCCTGGATTACGCCCTGTTCCTCAAGCAGCGCGGCTACCTCGTGGACCCGGACCCGGAAAAGCCCGAAGTGCAGGAAGGCTACCGGCGCGGCTCGGTCAAGCACTTTGCCCGCCACAGCCGGCTGGGCTACACCAACCTCTCCACCTACGACCAAGTCCACGACGATTTCATGAACTCGGTCAAGTACCTGCGCGAACTCGGCTTCAAGCGCATTTCGCTGAAAACCGGCTCCTACGGCATGGAGGCCCTGGCCATGGCCATCAAGTTCGCCTCCGAGGCCGAGCTTGACCTTTTGACCATGGACGGTTCGGGCGGCGGCACGGGCATGAGCCCCTGGAACATGATGGAGAGCTGGGGCGTTCCCTCCATCCTGCTGCACTCCAAGGCCCACGAGTACGCCAGCCGACTGGCCGCCCGGGGCAAGCGTGTGGTGGACATGTCCTTTGCCGGTGGATTCACCAAGGGCAGCACCATCTTCAAGGCCCTGGCCCTTGGCGCACCCTACACCAAGCTCATCTGCATGGGCCGCGCCATGATGATCCCCGGCTTCCTCGGCTCCAACATCGAGGGAGCCCTCTTCCCTGACCGCCGCGAGCGGCTGAGCGGCAACTGGGAAAAGCTGCCCGCCTCTGTCGCCGCCTACGGCAGCAGCCCCGAGGAGATCTTCGCCAGCTACCAGGACGTGGAAAAGAAGGTCGGCAAGGACGAAATGGCCCACCTGCCGCTGGGTGCCGTGGCCATCTGGTGTCTGGTGGACAAGCTCTCGGCCGAGATCCAGCAGCTCCTGTGCGGCGCGCGCAAATTCTCCCTCAAGGATATCACCCGCAGCGACATCGCCTCGGGCAACCGCGAGACCGAGCGCGAGACCGGCATCAAGTTCATCACCGACATGATGGACGACACCGCCAAGAAAATCATCGACATGTAATGACCGCGTCTTCGGCCCAAGGCCGATGACGAGAGCCAATCTGAAGCCCGGGCCGCTGGCCCGGGCTTTTTTTCGCATACGCCATCCCCATCGTGAGACGGTGCGCCAATGCTCTTGGCGGTGGAAGTGCGCCACGATTCGTGCTATCTTGGGCCGAAATCGAGAGTCCGGCGGATAGTGCCACCACGGGAGGATCATGCGAACACGCAAGGACCACAGCGCGCGCCGCAGACACCGCCCAGCGCGCGCAAGCACGACAGGCATCGCAATCGCGACGCCCCAGGAGCGATTCAGGGGTGCGCCATGCTGAGAAACCGGAGTTTTTCGGCCATCATCTTCATTAGCATCGCGACCATGTCCGTGGTTGTGTCCCTAGCTGGCATCGCCCTGTGGACCTTGGAGAAATACGACACCTTCCACAACGAGGCGCAGAGGGTCCGCCTTGAGTTCGTGGAGCAGAGCAAGGACGAGATCACCTATCAAGTGGACCGGGCGGTGGAATACATCGCCCACCAGAGCGCCCTGACCCGCGGCCGAGTCATGGACTCAGTGCGCGGCCGCACCCTTGAGGCCGCAGCCATCGCCCAGAGCCTCGTGGACCGGCACGGCAAAAGCATGGACAAAACCGCGCTTCAGCGGCTCGTGCTGGAAACCCTGCGGGCCATCCGCTTCAACGACGGGCTGGGCTACTACTTCGCCACCCGCATGGACGGCACCGAGCTTCTCTTCACCGACAGACCCGAGCTTGAGGGCGTCAACCTCCTCGACATGCGCAGTGCTGACGGCCGCTCCGTGATCCGCGACATGATAGCCCTGGCCCGCGAGCGCGGACAGGGATTCTACGAATACACCTGGACCAAGCCCGACGCCGCGGGAAACGACCACCAAAAGATCGCCTTCATCAAGTATTTCGAGCCATTCGACTGCTTCATCGGCACCGGTGAATATGTGGCAGACCATGCTCGGCAGCTTCAACAGACCACGCTGGACTGGCTGGTCCGCATCCGCTTCGGCGAGAGCGGCTACCTTTTCGGCTCCACCTTCGAGGGAGCCCCGCTCTTCACCAACGGGATTGTCACCCGGGGCCAGGCTTCCATCTGGGAGATGACCGACCCTGACGGGGTCAAGGTCATCCAACGCCAACATGAAAAGGCCCTGCTGCCCGGCGGCGGCTTCATGGAATACTCCTGGCACAAGCTGGACGGGGCCGACCCCTCGCCCAAGATCGCCTTTGTGCGCGGTGTGCCCGAGTGGGGATGGATCATCGGCTCTGGATTCTATGTGGACGAGGTGGAGTCCGAGATCGCGGCGCGCCGGGAGCAGCTGCACGGCGAACTCCTGGGCGGGCTGACTCGTGCCGCGCTCCTGTGCCTGCTGCTTGTGAGCCTGGCGCTTTACGCGGCCCGCCTGCTGTCTGCCCGCGTCAGCAGCCAGTTGACGGAACTCACCGGCTTCCTGTCCCGGGCTGCATCCCACAAGACCCGCCTCGATCCCGTACGGCTGACCCTGGCCGAGTTCAAGGCCATAGCCACCTCGGTCAACTCCATGCTTGAGGCCAGGGACACCGCCGAGGAGTGGCTGCGGGAAAGCGAGGAGCGCAACCGGCTTCTGGCGGACCTGACCACCGAGGGCGTGGTGGTCCATCGAGGCGGCACGGCCATTGACCTGAACGCCTCAATGGCCGGCCTGCTCGGATTCTCGCGCGATGAACTGCTCGGCCGCAATCTCCTCGATTTTGTCCACGAGGAAGACCACGCCACCCTCCGGCAGAGCATGGCCAAGGAAGTGGTTGCGCCCTACATGGCGCGCCTGCGCAGGCGCAATGGCTCATACTTCCAGGCCGAGATCGAGGCGCGAAACTTCGTACTCAGGGGGGAGGTCTGCCGCGTGGCCGCAGTGCGCGACATCACCCTGCGCAGACAGGCCGAGGAGGCACTCCGGGCGGCCAAGGAGGCGGCCGAAACGGCCAACTGCTCCAAGTCCCAATTCCTGGCCAACATGAGCCATGAGATCCGCACACCCCTTGGCGGCATGCAGGGCATGCTTGAACTCCTGCAAACCACCCCGCTGGACCAGGAACAGCGCCAATACGCGGGATTCGCCATTGACGCCGCCAAACGACTGACCCGGCTGCTCGGCGACATCCTCGACCTAGCGCGCATCGAGGCGGGCAAGCTGACGCTCCTGGCCGAGCCCTTTGACCTGGCCGAGACGATGCACTCCCTTGAACAACTCTTCCGGCCCAGTGCGGCCCAGGCCGGTAACAGCCTCGAATTCCGCATCTCGGGCGACATCCCGCCGCTGCTGGAGGGTGACGCGGTCCGGCTCCAGCAGGTGGTGAGCAACATAGTGGGCAACGCCCTCAAGTTCACCCGTGGCGGATCGGTGACAGTGGCGGCCTCACTGCTGCCAGAACCTTCGCTCCACCGCTCGCCCGATGCCTCATCCGATGCGCGGCCCGAAGCGCTCTCCGGCCACTTCCGGGTGCTCTTCAGCGTGTCCGACACCGGCCCGGGCATTCCTGACGCGGCGCAGGACAAGCTGTTCCAGCCCTTCACCCAGGTCAGCGAGGGCATTCGCCGCCAGCACCAGGGCGCGGGCCTCGGGCTGTCCATCTGCAGGCGGCTGGTGGAACTCATGGGCGGCACAATGTCCATCGAGAGCGAACTCGGGATCGGCACCACGGTCCATTTCCAGCTTCCCTTCGCCCCGGCCCTCGCCACATGGACAGGAGCGGGCCAGGACGGACACGACGAGTGCCCTGACGCCCCCTGCCGCATCCTGGTGGCCGAGGATTCGCGGGTCAACCGGCTGGCCGTGGCCCGCCTGCTCGAAAAGGACGGCCACACGGTGGTGGCGGTGGAGAACGGCAGGCAGGCGCTGGACGCCCTGTCCGCCGCCCGCTTCGACGTAGTGCTCATGGATATCCAAATGCCGGTCATGGACGGCCTGGAGGCCACCCGGGCCATCCGCAACGGCGCGGCCGGACACACCCGCCAGACCATCCCCATCATCGCCCTGACCGCCTACGCCATGGCCGGGGACCGGGAAGCCTTCCTCAAGGAAGGCATGGACGGCTATCTGTCCAAGCCCGTGGACAGGGAGGAGATGCGCCGCCAACTGCGGCTGGTTCTCGCAGAGACCAGATGCCCCCTGCCAAGGAGAAAGGAATGACCGGCAGCCCGGCCGGGGCCATGAAAGGCCGCACCCCGGCCCACGAGACGGCCCGCAGGGGTCAGCGCCCGGCGTGCAGGGATTGCCAGTCGGCCCTGATGATGTCGAGCAGCCCCTGTCCTTGCGGCGAAAAGAGCTTGATCTTGTCGAAGTCCGGCGTTCCCGCGACCTTTTGCAGGAGCAGCCCGTCCCGGTCATACCACTGGGGAAGCAGGCCGCCGAAGAAATAGCCCCTTGCCCGGGCCGCTTCCACGGCAAGGGAACAGCCCGGA
>JBDRSO010000095.1:0-32844 GCA_043824835.1 Pseudomonadota bacterium
ACACGCTGCCCAACAAATGCTTCCACAAATCGGCAAACCGATGATACCTTGATTCTAGCCATGTCGGCCCTCCTTTGAGCTTCACTTTCTGGTACACATACCAGCTTAAGCTAGGGAGTGCCGACATGGTATTTCTTTGGTTACTTTCTTTTGGGCCAGCAAAAGAAAGTAACCCCGCCGGTGACCGAAGGGAATCCAGCGTCGCACGAAGTGCGCTGCCCGAAGGGCAGAGAGACGCGAAGCGGATCAAGCAGGGGAGGGCATTCAAAAAACTGGAGGAGCGCCAGCGACGACTCTTCTCTTCCCTCTTCTTCCTCTTCGCCCCTTCCTTGCCAACCCCACCCCAGCCCCCTATACTTGCCTTCCACGGGAAAACCACTTACTCAATTCCACTTTACGAACATCCCGGAGTGTGTCGATCATGGCCCAACTCGGCCCCCATATATCCATTTCCGACGAACAGCTCATCACCCGCGTCTTGGGCGTGGTCGACATGGAGCGCTACCAGCACTGGCCCGAGGACGTGAAAACCCTGGCCTCCACCCTGGCCGCCGAGCTGTTCATGGTCCGCTACAATCCCTTCATCGACCCGCAACTGGTGCGCACCTCGGTGGAGCGGCGGCTGAACATGTCGCGCCCCATGCTCTCCAAGGGGTTCGCCAAGATTTTGTCCACAGGCATCGATCTGTTCTGGGAGAGCTTTGACGCGGATCAGGCCTTTCGCGACACCCTCATCGAGCGCCTTGGGGCCTTCATGCCGCGTGAGACCATCGGCGACGCGCCCCATTGCCGCATCGAATCGGCCACGGACGCCACGGACCTGCGCATGGAGCTGCCCATGCTGGTGCTCTTTCCTGAGACCGAGGAGCAGATCAGGCAGGTGGTGCGGCTGGCCAATGAGCTGCGCTTCGGCGTCATCCCGCGCGGGGGCGGCACCGGGCTGACCGGCGGGGCCATCCCGGCCTTGAGCCGCTGCGTGATCCTCTCCCTGGCCCGGTTCAAGCGGATCATCGACATCGACCCCGAGGCACGCACCATCACGGCCGAGTCCGGCGTGATCACCCTCGACGCCATCAGGGCCGCGGCCGGGCAGGGGCTGCTTTTTACCGTGGACCCGGCCTCCAAGGCGGGGTCGTCCCTTGGCGGCAACATCTCGGAGAACTCGGGCGGACCCTTTGCCTTCGAGTATGGCACCACCATCGACACCATCGCCAGCTATCGCATGGTCACGCCCGATGGCGGGCTGATCGAGGTGCGGCGTAGGGACCACCCGCGCCACAAGATCTACGCCGACGATGTGGCGGTCTTCGACATCTTCGACGAGCACGGCGCGTACATGGAAACGGTCAGCCTGCACGGCGGCGAGATACGCGGCGCTGGCCTGGGCAAGGACGTGTCCAACAAGTACCTGGGCGGCCTGCCCGGAGTGCAGAAGGAGGGCGTGGACGGCATCATCACCCAGGCCAGCTTCGTCTGCTACCCGATTCCGGCCCACTCGCGCACCCTGTGCCTGGAGTTCTACGGCCGGTCCATGAAGAACGCCATGTATGTGATCAAGGACGTGGTCGGCCTGCGCGACACCATCCGCAGCCAGGGCGATCTGGTCAAGATATCGGCCCTGGAGGAGTTCGGGCCGAAATACGTGCAGGCCATCGAGTATCAGGCCAAGTCCATGCGCTACGAGGGCGACCCCATCTCCGTGCTGCTGCTCCAGCTCGATTCCGACGACAAGGCCGCGCTGGACGACGCCTGCCGGACCATCGTGGCCCTGGCCCAGCCCTATGAAGGGGTGGACATCTTCACCGCCCGCGACGAGCGCGAGGCTGAGCTGTACTGGGAGGACCGGCACAAGCTCTCGGCCATCGCCAAGCGCACCTCGGGCTTCAAGGTCAACGAGGACGTGGTCATCCCGCTGGAGGTCATCCCGGAGTTCTCGGACTTCCTGGAAAATCTGAACCTCATCTATCTGGCCAAGATATATCGCAAGACCCTGCACAAGGTGCGCGACATGGAGGGCGTCAACTACGATGACCCGGACATCCTCGAAGCCCTGTCACGCGCCCGGGCCATCATCGAGGGCGAGATCACGGCCCGCGACATCTCCGACCAGGAGCAGGACGCCCAGTGCCGGTTCCTCTTCCTCAAGCTGCGCGACGCCTACCCGAAGCTCGACCGCGAGATCAAGGCCATGTGGCAGGAGATGCAGCAAAAGCGCGTCATCATCGCCAACCACATGCACGCGGGCGACGGCAACTGCCATGTCAACCTGCCGGTCAACTCCAACGACCCGGAGATGCTGGCCTCGGCCCACGAAGCGGCCGAGGTGGTCATGCGCAAGGTGCTTGAGCTCAGGGGCGAGGTGTCGGGCGAGCACGGCATAGGCATCACCAAGATCGGCTTCCTCAGCGAGGAGAAGATCAAGGCCCTGGCCGCCTACAAGACGCGCGTGGACCCGGGCGATGTGCTCAATCCCGGCAAACTGGTGCGCCGCACGCTGCCCAGCCAGCCCTTCACCTTTTCGTTCAACCGGCTCATCCAGGATCTGGAAAAGACCGCCCTCAAGGACAAGGAAGCGCTCATGGCGCTCCTGCGCAACATCCAGGCCTGCACCCGCTGCGGCAAGTGCAAGCAGGTCTGTCCCATGTACTACCCGGCGCGCGGGCTGATGCACCATCCGCGCAACAAGAACATCAGCCTGGGCGCGCTCATCGAGGGCATCTACTATTCCCAGGTCCAGTCCGGCGAGCCATCGCCCCGGCTCATGACCCAACTGCGCGAGCTTATGGACCACTGCACGGCCTGCGGCAAGTGCACGGCCGTTTGCCCGGTGAAGATCGATTCGGCCGGGGCGGCCCTGTCTCTGCGCGCGTTCCTCGATTCCAAGGGCAAGTCCGGCCATCCGCTCAAGCAGATCATCCTCAAGACCTTTGCCCGCAACCCGTCGGGCAGCCTGCCTGTCGCGGCCAAGGCCCTCTCCGTGGGCCAGACCATCCAGGACAAGACCCTGGGGCTGGTGCCCGCCCGCTGGCTGTCGCGCTTCGAGTCCCCGGCTCTGTCCGGCCGCAGCCCGCACATGGATTTTCGCAACCTGCATGAGGTGCTCACGCTTGATACCGGCTCGGTGCTCAAGAACAGCCGGGCCGTCTGGGACGAGACCGTGCTCTACTTCCCGGGCTGCGGGGCCGCGCTGTTTTCGCGCTCCATCGGCATGGCCACGGTCTATCTGCTGCTCAAGGCCGGGGTGAACGTGGTCCTGCCCGACCGCCACATGTGCTGCGGTTACCCCTTGTTCGCCAGCGGTTGTGAGGAGGCCTACAAGACCAATCGCCACCGCAACGTGCGCGAATTCCTGGACCTGCTGGTCAAGACCGGCAAGGCGGGGCTCAAGGCCACCACACTGCTCACCGCCTGCGGCACCTGCCGTGAATCCCTCAAGAGCTATGATTTCTCCGGCGAGCTGGTGGAACCGCTCAGGCCTCTTGACGTGGTCCAGTTCCTCATGGACCGGCTGCCCGCCCTGAGCGGGAGCGGGCCGGTCCTGTACCACGCGGCCTGCCACGCCGAATGGGTGGACGTGCCCAAGATCAAGGCCGCCGAGATGTACCGCGTGGGCCTGGCCCGGCTGACCGGGGCCGAGGTGTCGGTCTCGCCCGGCTGCTGCGGCGAGTCTGGCCTGGGGGCCATGACCAGCCCGGCCATCTACAACCTGTTGCGCGAGCGCAAGCAGGCGCAACTGCATACCGACCTGGGCGACGACCGGACCCGGCCCATCGTGGTGGGCTGCCCGTCGTGCAAGGTGGGCATCAAGCGGTCCATGCTCCAGATGAAGCGGCCCAACCGGGTCATGCACACAGTGGAATATCTGGCCGAGTGCCTAGGCGGGCGCAAGTGGCGGCGCGAGCTCAAGGCCCTCATGGACGGCGTGGAGCGCAAGGGCGCTGATCGATTGCCATAATCCCCGGCCCGTGGCATATTCAAGGCCGGAAACACCATGGAAAAACTCGTCCAAGCCATCCTCGCCAACCTGCCGGTGGGCCTGATCATCATCGCCCCTGATGGGCGCATCGTGGAAGTCAACAGGGCGGCCTGCGAGATCATGGCCTGCTCGCTGCAAACCTTCAGGGCCAGCACCTGGGGCGAGCTGTTTCTCTCGGTCGAGGACAACGACGAATTCTCCGAGGTGGTCATCGAGGCGATCCAGAAGGAAACGCCAAGGACCGAGCGGGTCACGCCCTATGTCACGCCCGATGGGGCGCGCAAGTTCCTCTCGGTCATTTCCTCGGCCCTGCGCGAGGAGGGCAAGATCACCTCCATCGTGGTGCTCATCGAGGACATGACCGAGCTGACGCTGCTCAACCAGCGCGAAAAGGACATCCTGGCCCAGAATCACCGGCTGGCGGCCGAGCGGGCTCAGAGCCTCATCGCTTTCGCCCGGTCCGTGGCCCATCAGATACGCAACCCTGTCATGGCCATCGCCGGATTCGCCCGTCTGCTCCTGCGACGCGCCGACGAGGTCGCCCGCCAGCCCCTGGAAGCCATTGCCGAGGAGACCCTGAAGCTTGAGACCATGGTTCGCTCCGTGGCCGACTACAGCACCATCGCCGTGGGCCAGATTGTCCAGGTCAATCTGTGGGTGGTCATCGAGGAGGCCAAGCGCCGCAACGAGGACCATCCGGCGGTGCAGGGCAGGGGCATTGCCTGGAAGACCGACTGCCCGGACATGAACATCCGCGTGGATCGCGACCTGATGATCCGCGCATTGGCCGAAATTCTGCTCAACAGCGCCGAATTCGCCGGGCCAGGAGCCGAGGTGATCGTCTGCGCCATGGAGCGCGAAAACGGTGTGACTATCACCGTGACCGACGACGGCCCAGGCTTCACCGACGAGGGGCTTGAGTTGGCCTTTGATCCCTTCTACACCACCAAGACCGTGGGCGTGGGCATGGGCCTGACCCGGGCCAAGCGCGTGGTGGGCGAGCATCAGGGTTCCATCACTATCGCCAATGCCCAAGGCGGCCACGCCCGCGTGAGCATCCATCTGCCCATGGGCGGGGCGGATGCGGTGGCCGCCGAGTCGCGAACTGTCAGGGGCGCGGCATGACGTGCCATTGTCACCCCCCTTGTTGCCCCCATCGTCGCGCCCATTGTCGCGCCCGGCTCGATGCACCGGTCGGCATCGGCTGTGCGTCTGCGCGTGGAGGGCGCGGGTGATGCGCGCTCTGGGCATTGATTTCGGTCTCAAGCGGGTAGGGCTGGCCCTGAGCGATCGCCTGGGCATCCTGGTCTCGCCCTGCCGGACGCTTGATCGGACGACGCGCCAGACACTCTTTGACGATCTGCTCGAAATCATTCAGAATGAATCCGTGGAAGCCATCGTGGTGGGGCTGCCCCTGTCCCTGGACGGCGAGGAAACCCTGACCACGCGCCAAGTGCGCAACTTCGCCCAGAGCCTGGGCCGCCGCACGGCAGTGCCCATCCATCTGATGGACGAACGGTTGACATCGGCCCAGGCCGAGGACGAACTCAACGCCGCAGGCCTCCGCGGCACCAAACGGAAGATGGCCCTGGACAGTCAGGCGGCCGTCATCATCCTGCGCTCATGGCTCGAAAACGAACAATCCTTCTGACCTTTGTCGGCCTGACCCTACTGGCCGCCCTGACCTTTGGCGGGTACAAGGGCCATCAGCTGTGGCTCGACCACCGGTTCCGCACCGTGCCGCCCGAGGCACCGGGCCGCGAGGTGGTCTTTCGGGTGGAACCGGGACAGCCCTTTTCGGTCATCGCGGCCGGGCTCCGCTCGGACGGGCTGATCACCGACAACCGCCGTTTCCTGACCATGGCTGTGAATGAGGGCAAGACCGCCTCCATCCGGGCCGGGGAGTTCCTGCTGCACACGGGCTGGATGCCGGACAGGATTCTGCACGAGCTGACCACGTCGGCGGGAATCATGCGCCGGGTGGCCGTGCGCGAAGGGTTGACCTGGTGGCAGACCGCCGAGGTGGTGGAAGAGGCCGGTGTCGGCTCCCACGACGCCTTTGCCGCAGCCGTGAGCGACCCGGAGTTGCTTGCCGGGTTCGGCATCCGGGCCGACACTGCCGAGGGGTATCTCTTTCCCGAAACCTACCTCATCACCCCGCCGCGCGGTGATCATTCGCGGGCCATGGCCGAGCTCATGATCAGGGAGTTCTTCGTCAACGCGGCCAAGGTCTGGCCCGATGGTCTGCCGGACTGGAACGAGGTGCACCGCACGGTGATCATCGCCTCGCTGGTGGAAAAGGAGACAGGGGTCCCCTACGAGCGCGCCCGTATCGCCGGGGTTTTCCACAGCCGCCTGAAAAAGCGCATGCTCATCCAGGCCGATCCGACCATCATTTACGGTCTTGGTGAAGCCTATGAGGGAAAAATCACCAGGAGCCACCTGCGCGACCCGGATAACCCCTACAATACCTACGTCCACCGGGGGCTGCCGCCCGGACCCATCTGCTCGCCCGGCTTGGAGGCGCTGCTGGCCACGGTCAGCCCCGAGGAGCACGACTATCTCTATTTCGTGGCCCGGGGGGACGGCTCGCACCAGTTCAGCAAGACCCTGGAAGAGCACAACCGGGCCGTGGTCAAATACCAGATCAGGCGCCCGGCCACCTATCGTTCCACCCCCGCACCCATCGGCCAGACCCAATAGGCGGGCCGAACCCGCGACGGGGAGTGCCCCGGATGGCGGGCGTGGCGATACACCTGACGGTCAGCGAACGGGTTCGCCCAGACGGGCGATCCAGCTCTGGTCTCTGGCCACGCCAGGAAGGTAGATGTAGAGGGCGCGGGTCACGATCCGCTCCCGCTGCACCGGCCCGAGCCAGCGCGAGTCGTGGGAGCGCTCCCGGTTGTCGCCCAGCAGGAAGTATTCCCCGGGGCCAAGCCGCAGTGGGCCGAATCCGTCGCGGCCCGGCAGCATGGAGCGGCCCACGTGCAGGGTGTAGGGCTCGTCCAGGGCGCGGTCGTCCACGAACACCTGCCGGGCGTCGATGCGTACCGTCTCGCCGGGCAGGGCCACCACCCGCTTGACAAAGTGCTGGCCGCTGGCGTCGTCCAGGAATACCACCACGTCCGCGCGCATCACCTCGTCGTCAGGATGAAGCCGCACGGACATGAACCGGTCGCCCACGAGCAGGGTGGGCTCCATGGAGCCGGACGGCACCTGGAAGTTCTGATAGAAGCGGCTCTTGACCACCCGCTCGCCCGCCACCCCGACCCCGCTGCTGATAAGTACGGCCAGGACATAGACCCACCAGCGGTTGAGTCGTGTGAGGTGCAGCCCGCCGCGTCGGGCCGCGCGATACGCCTCGGCCGATGCCAGCAGGTTGAAGGTGAGCAGTCCGGCCATGGCCGTGACCATTCCGGCAAAGGTGTCCATGGCCGGGATCAGGGCCAGGGCCGCCACAACCTCGGCCGCGAAAAAAGCCAGCCCCTTGCGCCACTGACCGTTGTAGAGCTGGCCCACGCCTGTGGCGGACAGGGAGAGGAGTGCGGCAAGCCACGGCCTGCGCGGCGCGTTCGTGGTGCCGGGGCTGTTGAAAGCGGCGTTTTCACCGATGGGGTGCGGATCGTTTTCGTGAGGGGCCAGGGATCGGGGCATGGGGACTCCGGTTCGATGTGCCGGGGCGGCCGTCGCCCCGGCCGATCATGCCAGAGAGGCCCGGATATTGGAAGCGGTCGGGTCAGGCCACCGGCAGGTAGTCGCGGCCCAGGACATGGCCGCGCTGCTCCAGGAATTGCGCGATGTCCTCGCGTGCGCCCCGGCTGGCCACATAGGGCAGGCAGAAGGCGCTGCCGGGCGGCGGCATGGCATCGCGCGGGCGCACCTCCACGCCGCCTATCATGTGGCCGATCTTGCGCGGGTCCACGTCGTAATAGGCCGCGAACCGGACCCCGTGCTCGCGGAGCATGTCCGCACGCTTGCGCGTTGTCCGGCCCGAGCCGAGGATGTGGACCTCGGGATGGAGCGGATTGTGCCGCGCCAGCCAGCGGGCGAGATAGTCCGATTTGAGCCGGTAGAACGCCTCGACCCGGTAGCGCGGGTGGGTGCGCGACAGCCGCTCGGGCGGATCGTTCCAGATCATGAGTTCGGCGTCCACCTTGGCCATGCGCACCCCGGCGTCGAGCCAGCGCAGGAGCAGGTCGTAGTCCTCGGGGAAGTCGCCGTCGCGGTAGGGGCCGTGGGCTGTGAGGCACTGGCGCCTGCACATGATGGAGGGATTGGGCACCGGGAACTCCACGAACCGGTTCAGGCTGATGGCCTCGTGGGTCAGCAGGGTGTTGGTCCAGTCCACATACCGGGCGTATCCGGCGCTGCTCTGGCGGTTCCCGCCAAAGCGGATGCGGCAGCCAACCAGCCCGATCTCGGGCCGCTCGTCGAGCAGTCGAGCCTGGGCGGCCAGCCTGTCAGGCAGCATCTCGTCGTCGGCGTCCATGCGCGCGATGTAACGCCCACGGGCCAGCGAAATGGCCATGTTGGCGGCCGCGACCACCCCGCCGTGGGCGGCGTGGACCACCCGCACCCGCCTGTCGCGCCGGGCGAATTCGTCCAGGATCGCGCCCGTGGCGTCGCGGCTGCCGTCGTCCACGGCCACCACCTCGATGGCGTCCAGGGTCTGGCCCAGGACGCTCTCCACGGCCCGGGCCACGGTCGCCTCGCAATCCCGGCAGGGCATGGTCACGGTGACCACCGGCTCGGTCATGGATCAGGCTCCCCCCGCAACCTTGGCCTTGCTCACGCGCACTGCGGCCTTGATGCGGCAGACCGAGCAGGTGCCCGCGCTGGTGGGAGACGCGCACTCGATGCACGGGGCCAGGGGCTCGCCTATCTCCACCTCGCGGGCGGCGAAGGCGGGTTTGCCGTTCTTGAGAAATCCTTGGTAGAATTGGAATTTCTGGCCCGGACTGCGGTGCTCCAGCTCGCCCCACAGTTCCTTGTGGCTGGTGAAGCTCGCGCCCGAGGCATAGGGGCAGGGGTCGGAGTGGATCTCGATGCCTTTGAGGAAGGCGTAGTTGGCCGTCTCGAATTCGCTCAAGCGAAACAGGGGTTTGACCTTGCGCGTGAACCCCTCGCGCGCGGGCAGCAACGGCCCCTGGTCCGAGAGGTAGGCCGTGTCCCAGCGCAGGGTGTTGGCAAAGAGCCGGGCCACCTCGTCGTCGAGGTTGTGGCCCGTGGCCAGGGCGTCGTAGCCGCCCTCGATGGCGATGCGGTTGAAGTGGTGGCGCTTGATGCGGCCGCACACGGAGCACACCGGCCGGTTGACGTGCTCCTTGATGTCCGGGATGGGCAGCCCCTCCTTCTCCATTTCGAGCACCTGGAGGTTCAGGCCCTGTGCGGTGCAGAAGTTCTCCACCTTGGCCCGCGCCTTGGCCGAGGAGCCCGGGATGCCGAGGTCGATATGCAGGCCGGTGACGTCATAGCCCTGCAGGGAGAGTTCGAGCATGAGGGAGAGGGAGTCCTTGCCGCCGGACAGGGCCACCAGAATGCGCTCGTCGTGGGTGAACATCTTTTCGCGGCGGATGGCGGTCTCCACCTGGCGGGTGAAGAAGACCGGATAGCACTCGGCGCAGAAGCCTGAGTGGTGGCTGGGCAGCGAGACGCAGGCGAGTTGTTTGCAGCGTGAGCATTTCATGATGCTGCCCCTATCCCGCGGAGGTCACTTTGCGGACCATGAGGGTGTCGCCGGGCGCAAGGCGGCGGTCCGAGGTGAGCAACTGGCCTTCGCGGGCCACGATGGCCATGGTGGAACGAAGCTTGAGCCGGTTGAGGACGGCCAGCACGGTTTTGGTCCCGTGCAGCTCGATCACCTCGTTGTCCGGCTCCAGGTGGACAGTGATCATGGGAATCCCCTTTCGCCAGCCATTTGACAGCCAGCGGGTGAGGCGGACCCTACCCGCGATGGCGGCCGAGTTCAAGGGAAGATGGCCGTGGCGGCCCCACTGGCGGGGCCTTGGACGGGTCACATGATTATTGGACAAAAAGACGCGACGTGTTGTTGACCCGGTTCGGGATAATCTATTAGGGTGGAAGCTAGGGTAAATTCCCAAGGAGGATTCCATGAGCCAACCGACGATACTCGTGGTCGATGACGAAAAGCACATACGCATGCTCTACCGGGAGGAGCTGGAAACCGAAGGCTACACCGTGGCCACCTCGGACGGCGAGGAGGACATCCTTGATGTCGTCCACCGTGAGAAACCGACCATCATCATCCTTGACATCAAACTGGGCGTCAACCGCTCCGGCCTTGATCTGCTCCAGGAGATCCGCGCCGAGGACCAGCAGATCCCCGTGATTCTGTCCACGGCCTATGACTCCTTCCAGCACGATCTCAAGTCCATCGCGGCCGACTACTACGTGGTCAAGTCCGTGGACCTGACCGAGCTCAAGGACAAGGTCAAGATGGCCCTGAACAAGGCCCGTGCCTGACGGGTGACTCTTTGGCCCGCGACCGGTCCTGCTGATCGGTTTCGCGTGGCAGCCGGAAACGAAACGACGCTCCCCGGACCGGTCCGGGGAGCGTCGCCATATTCTTGGAGAGAAGGCTAGGCGGTCTGGGCGTCGATCCAGGCGTTGGCCTCGCGCACGTCCAGGGTGCCCACATAGATGGCCCGGCCCGAGATGGCTCCCTCAAGCCCATTGGCGCACAGCGGATGCAGGGCCTTGATGTCGTCAAGGGTGTGCACCCCGCCCGCCGCGATGACCGGGACGTCCGTCTTGGCGCACAGGGCTTTGAGACCGGCCACGTTGACCCCGGTCTGCATGCCGTCGCGCGCGATGTCGGTGTAGACGATGAAGCGGATGCTGTCGCGCTCCAGCCGGGGCAGCACGTCGTCCATGGTCAGTCCGGCGTCCTCGACCCAGCCCTTGGTCTTGAGCCTGCCGTCCACGGCATCAAGGGAGACGCCGATGCGGCCCGGCAGCGTCCGGCACAGCTCGGAGAACAGGTCCGGCGACTCCAGGGCCATGGTGCCGATGATCAGTCGCTCCACACCGGCCTCGATATATTTCTGCGCGGTGGCGATGTCGCGGATGCCGCCGCCGAGCTGCACCGGGATATCGATGGCGGCGCAGATGGAGCGGATCAGCTCGAAGTTGCGGGGGAGGCCTGAGAACGCGCCGTCGAGGTCCACCACATGCAGGAAGCGGGCACCAAGGTCGGCCCAGCGGCGGGCCTGCTCCACGGGATCGGCGGCAAAAACGGTAACCTGGTCCTCCTTGCCCTGGGCGAGGCGGACGCACTGGCCGTTCTTGATGTCAACGGCGGGAAAGAGAATCATAAGCCAAGTTCCGTGAGCTTTTCTTCGATGCCGTCCGAGGCGAGGCGGGTGGCGGTCACCCACGCGCCGCCGCGATCGGCGAACTTGCGGGCCGTGAACAGGTTTTCCAGGAGCCCCACCTGGGTCTCCTCGAACCGGGCGCGGGTCATGCGCTCATTCTTCACGTCGATGAGGAAGAAATCCAGGGCCACCGAGGCGGCGGTTGTCACACCGCTGGTGGTGCCTTCACGCTCGCGCCAGTGGGTGACCTGAGGCACCAGCAGCACATCCGCCTGGATGCACTTGCCAACACCCAGCCAATACTTCCACGCCGAGAGCTTGGGCATGCCCGACTCCTCGAAGACCACCACGTCCTGGCAGGGGATCAACGAATCGGGCGTGATGAAGTCATAGACCTGATGGCGGTGCAGGGTGTCGATGAGGACCGAATCCAGGGCCGAGAGGGTGCCGTCGGGCACAGCCATGCCTTCTTCCTCCAGGTACCCGGCCAGCAACTGCCAGTTGTATATGGGGTTGGTGAACCCGGCCACGGCCAGTTTGCCCTCGGGCCTGGGGATGGCCGCCGTGCGTTGGGGCGTGCCGCAGCCCGCGGTGACGAGCAGGACAAGGCACAGGGCCAGGGCCGTGGAGATAAGGCGTGTGCGTCGCATCAGTCGAGACTCCCTTTGGTGCTGGAAACGCCCGAACGCCCGACCCGGACGGCCTGGGCCAGGGCAAGGCCCAGGGCCTTGAAGGCGGCTTCAAGCAGGTGGTGGCCGTTTTGGCCGTATTCGTATTTGACGTGCAGGTTCATGCCTGCCCGGTAGGCGAACGATTTGAGAAATTCGCGCCAGACGTCTTTCTCGTCACCGGCGATGATGTCCGGCAGGAGCGCGTCGTCGTAGACGATGAAGGGTCTGCCTGAGAGATCGACCACCACCTCGGCCAGGGCCTCGTCCATGGGTACCTTGGCCGATGCCACGCGGACGATGCCGCGCTTGTCGCCCAGTGCCTCGGCCAGGGCCTGCCCAAGACACAGCCCGATGTCCTCCAGGCTGTGGTGCGAGTCGATTTCAAGGTCGCCCCGGCAGGTGAGATCGAGGTCGAACCCGGCCCAGAAGGCGGCCAGGGTCAGCATGTGGTCGGCAAAGCCGATGCCCGTGTCCACCGATACCCGACCCTCGCCGTTGATGGTCAGCGTCAGGCTGATGTCTGTTTCCTTGGTGGCTCTCTTGACCGTGGCCGTGCGCTTGCCCATGGCCCACTCCTTGTGTTGCGCGAGATGCAGTGTCACTCTCCGGGCGAGAGTGTATAGCAAAACTCTAGAAAAAGAAACCGGGCAGTTGCGGGATTCGTGTCGGGTTCAGCCCGGTCCATCCGGCCTAAGCCTTGCCTGAATCCTCGGCCGTCTTCTGTGCCGCTCCCATTTCCGTTTCTTGGGCCGCCTGATCTTCGGCCTGCTTGCTGGCGGCTGCGGCGTCCATCTCGGCCTTGGCTGCCGCTTCGGCAGCGGCCTTGCGTTCCAGATGCCGCTTCTCGTTCTTGCCGAAGAAGTACGAGACCCAGATGCCCACCTCATACAGGATGATCAGGGGCCCGGCCATGAGGCACTGGGTGAAGGGGTCGGGCGGGGTGAGGATGGCGGCCACCACAAAGCCGATGAGGATGGCGTACTTGCGCTTTTTGCGCAGTCCATCGGACGAGACCATGCCCATGCGCGCCATGAAGAAGATGAACAGCGGCAACTCGAAGACAAAACCGAATGCGAACAGTAATTTGAGACAAAAGCTCAGGTATTCATTGAGCTTGGGCGTGAACTGGATGCCCTCGGTGGAGAAGCTGGCAAAGAACTCGAAGCCGAAGGGGAAGACGACGAAATACCCGAAGAGCGCGCCAGAGGTGAAGAAGGCGGCCGAGATCACGGCGATAGGGATCATCCATTTGCGCTCGTGGGCGTAGAGGCCCGGGGCGATGAACCCCCAGATCTGGGCGAAGACATAGGGGCTGACCAGGAAGAGCCCGGCCACGATGGAAATCTTGATGTACGAGAAAAACGCCTCGGCCGGGTATGTATACTGGAAGTGGCCTTCCTGGGCCATCTGCACCAGGGAGTGTTGCAGGGCGTCCACGAACAGGTCGATCTTGTCCGTGTGCTGGAATCCCTGCTCGCCGAGCATCTTGGTCAGAGCGACCCGCAAGTCGTCGTAGAAGCCGATGGGCAGCATGGGCTTGTCTGCCATGCGATCCTGGAACACGGTGATCATCGGCTGCATCAGGATGTTGAACAGCTGTTCGGCAAAGCCGTAGCAGGCGATAGTGCCCACGGCCAGGGCGATGAAGCTGCGCGTCAGTCTGGAGCGAAGTTCATTGAGGTGGTCGAGCAGGCTCATCTGCGCGCCTTCCCCTTCTTCGGGATCGGCATCGGGCTCGGAGTTGTCTCCGTTGCCGCCGCCAGGCACGGCCGGGGGAGGGGAGTCGCCGCCGCCCGGGGTCTCGGCGTCCTGTCCCGGGCCTTGGTCAGCGCTTTGTGATTCCGGCCCGGGGACACCGGCCTCGGAAGCATCCCCGTTGGGCACGGCGGAATCCCCCGTCTCACGGGCCAGGTTTTCCTTGGCCTGGGCCAGCGCCTCGTCGGAAATCACAGGCTCGTCCGGTTCCATGAGAGAGGGGTCGTCCGTGGAGGCACCGGCCGATGGCGTCGTGTCCGGCTCCTCGGTGGTCCCGTTTTTGACCTCATCCTTGTCCGGGCTCATGCCTTGTCCTTGGCGTCCGTCTTCGTGTTCGCGGTGGGCGGGGTTTCGGACGCGGGCGGGGGCACCGATGCGGCTTGGTCGGCCGCGGCTTGCTCAGTCGCCGCTGCCGCCGCCTTTTCGGCCTTGCGGCGTTCCATCTCTTCGTCCACCTCGCGCTTTCGGGCTGCGGTCTCCGCCTTCTTGACCTCGTCGTCAAGGGTGCTCTTGACGTCGGTGCTGACGCGCTTGAACTCGGCCATGCCCTTGCCCAGCGAGCGCAGCAGGTCGGGCAGTTTCTTGGGGCCGATGACGATGAGGGCCACAACGCAGATGATCAGAAGCTCGGGACCGCCTATTCCAAACATATATCCACCCGGGTTACAGGACGTTGATTCGTTTTATTCCCACTCGATGGTGCTCGGCGGTTTGGACGAGATGTCCAGAACCACGCGGTTGACGCCCTTGACCTCGTTGATGATGCGGTTGGAGATGCGGGCCAGCAGCTCGCTGGGCAGCCGCGACCAGTCCGCGGTCATGGCGTCGATGGAATCCACCATGCGCAGGGCGATGACGTTCTCATAAGTGCGGTCGTCGCCCATGACGCCCACGGTCTTGAGCGGCAGGAGCACGGCAAAACCCTGCCAGACCTTGCGATACCAGTCCGAGGCCACCATTTCGTTCTGCACGATGCGGTCGGCCAGACGCAGGATGCCCAGCCGCTCGTCCGTGACCTCGCCGATGATGCGGATAGACAGGCCCGGGCCGGGGAAGGGCTGGCGCCAGATGATGTGCTCGGGCAGGCCCAGCTCGTAGGCGGCGCGGCGCACCTCGTCCTTGAACAGTTCGCGCAGTGGCTCCACCAGCTTGAGGTTCATCTTCTCGGGCAGGCCGCCCACGTTGTGGTGGCTCTTGATGACCGCAGAAGGCCCCTTGAAGGATTCGGACTCGATGACATCCGGGTACAGGGTGCCCTGGCCCAGGAACTTGACTCCCGAGATGGCCTTGGCCTCGCGGTCAAAGACGTCGATGAAGGTGTAGCCGATGATCTTGCGCGTCTGCTCCGGGTCGGTCACCCCCACAAGTTTGTCCAGGAACTCGCGCGAAGCGTCCACGAACTTGACGTTGAGCTCGAAGTGCTCGGCCAGGAAGCCGACCACCTCGTCCTTCTCGCCCATGCGCAGCAGCCCGTTGTCCACGAAGATGCAGTGCAGGTTCTTGCCAATGGCCCGGTGCAGGAGCACGGCGGCCACGGTGGAGTCGATGCCGCCGGAGAGGCCGAGCACGACCTTGGCGTCGCCCACCTGCTTCGTCAGGTCCGCGATGCAGGTGTCCACGAAGCTGGACATGGACCATGTGGGTTTGAGCCCCGCCACCTTGAACAGGAAGTTCTGGATGATGAGGGCGCCGTCGGTGGTGTGGGCCACCTCGGGGTGGAACTGGAGGGCGTAGAACTGCCGGGCAGGGTCGCCCATGGCCGCGAACTCGATGGAGTCGGTCCGGCCCATGGGCAGGAATCCGTCGGGCAGGGCCTCGACCCGGTCGCCGTGGGACATCCAGACCGTGAGGTTGTCCTTCTCCTCGATGCCCTCGAACAGGACGCAGTCGTTCTGGGCCGAGAACTGGGCGCGGCCGTATTCGCGGTCCGTGGAGGCCACGACCCTGCCGCCCATGTTGTGGGCCAGCAGTTGCATGCCGTAGCAGATGCCCAGCACCGGCACGCCCATGTCGAGGTAGTCCATGTTCAGGTCTGGGCAGCCGCCTTCGAGCACGCTCGACGGCCCGCCCGAAAGAATGAGCGCCGACGGCTTGAAGGCCTTGACCCGCTCGGGGTCCACATTGCAGGGATGGATCTCGGAGTAAACGCCCGCCTCGCGCACACGGCGCGCGATGAGCTGGGTGAATTGGCTGCCGAAATCCAGGATGAGTACTCGGTTGTCGTGCATGTGTCTCTCTTTACTTCACATCAGTGGAAATGAAAAGGTGAAACCCCGTCCGGTCCCGGGGGCGGGCTAGCCGTCGCCCCGGTAGTTGGGCGATTCCTTGGTGATGGTCACGTCGTGGACATGGGATTCGCGCAGGCCAGCGGGAGAAATCTGAACCAGCTTCGAGTTCTCGTAGAGTTCCTGAAGGTTGGATGAGCCGGTGTAGCCCATGCCCGAGCGCAGGCCGCCCACGAACTGGTACAGCGACTCCCCCACCGGGCCGCGATAGGGGACCCGGCCCACGATGCCCTCTGGCACCAGTTTCTTGGATTTCTCCTGAAAGTAGCGGTCCGAGCTGCCCTTTTTCATGGCGTCGATGGAGCCCATGCCGCGGTACTGCTTGTAGGTGCGGCCCTGGTAGAGGATGGATTCGCCCGGGCTCTCGTCCGTGCCAGCCAGCACAGAGCCCATCATGCAGCAGTGCGCGCCCACGGCCAGGGCCTTGACCACATCGCCGGAGTACTTGATGCCGCCGTCGGCGATGATGCACTTGTCGGCCTCGCGGGCGGCCCGGGCCGCCTCCATGATGGCCGTGATCTGGGGCACGCCCACTCCGGCCACGATGCGCGTGGTGCAGATGGAGCCGGGGCCGATGCCCACCTTGACCGTGTCCACCCCGGCCTCGATGAGCGCCTTGGCCCCCTCGTAGGTGGCCACGTTGCCGCCCACCAGCTGGAGCTCCGGGAACGACGCGCGCAGCTCGCGGGTGGATTTGAGGATGTTCTCGGAGTGGCCGTGGGCCGAATCGAGCACCAGGAAGTCCGCCCCGGCTCTGAGCAGCGCCTCGGCCCGGCTCAGGCAGTCGCGCCCGACGCCGATGGCCGCGCCTACCAGCAGGCGGCCCCGGCTGTCCTTGACCGCGTCGGGATACTTCTTGTGCTTGTTGATGTCCTTGATGGTGATCAGCCCCTTGAGGCGGTTTTCGCCGTCCACCACCAGCAGTTTTTCGATGCGGTGCTGGTGCAGCTTGCGCTTGGCCTCGTCGCTGTCAATGTTCTCGGGCACGGTCACGAGGTCGCGGCTGGTCATGAGTTCCGAGACAAGGGAGGCGTCGTCCATGACAAAGCGGATGTCGCGGTTGGTGATGATGCCCACCAGATGGTCGCCCTTGACCACGGGCAGGCCCGAGATGCGGTACTCGGCCATGATCGCCTTGACCTTGGCCAGGTCGTCGTCCGGGTGGACCGTGAGGGGGTCGGTGATCATGCCCGACTCGGACTTCTTGACCCGGTCGATCTCGCGGGCCTGCTCGCGCACGGACATGTTCTTGTGGATGACGCCCACCCCGCCGTGCCGGGCCATGGAGATGGCCATGCGCGACTCGGTGACGGTATCCATGGCGGCGGAAATGAGCGGTATGTTCAACTTTATTCCGGGCGTCAGGTACGTGGACACGTCCACGGAGTCCGGCAGCACGTTCGAGTAGGCCGGCAGCAGAAGGACGTCGTCAAAAGTCAGGGCCTTGTCGAGTATCTTGCTCATTTCGAAAAACCTCCAGAGCTTTTATGTCGCCACATATGCCAGAGGCCGGACAGGGGTCCGGCCTCGCGGCGTTTTTTTTACAGGCCCAGGTAGGCCTTTTTCACTTGCTCGTTGGCCAGGAGCTTGTCGCAGGTGTCGGTGAGCACTATTCTCCCGTTTTCCATCACGTATCCCCGGTGTCCTGTCTTCAGGGCGAGGTTGGCGTTCTGCTCCACCAGGAAGATGGTGGTGTTGTGCTCCTCGTTGACCTTCTTGATGATGTCGAAGATCTGGCGGACCACCAGCGGGGCCAGGCCCATGGAGGGCTCGTCAAGGAGCAGCAGCTTCGGCTTGGCCATCAGGGCGCGGGCAATGGCCAGCATCTGCTGCTCGCCGCCCGAAAGTGTGCCGCCCTGCTGTTTGCGCCGGGCAGCCAGGATGGGGAAGAGGCCAAAACACATCTCGATGTCGCGGCGGATGCCGTCGCGGTCGTTGCGCAGGAATGCGCCCATGTCGAGGTTTTCCTGCACGGTCAATTCCGGGAAGATCAACCGCCCCTCGGGTACCTGGCAGATGCCCCGGGCCACGAGTTTTTCCGGGCTGACCCTGGTGATGAGCTCATCCTGGTAGACCACCTCGCCTGAGCGCGCCTGGACCACGCCGCACACGGTCATCAGGGTGGTGGTCTTGCCCGCGCCGTTGGCCCCGATCAGGGTGATGATCTCGCCGCGGTCGATGTGCAGGTCGATGTCGTAGAGCGCCTGGATGTTCCCGTAGAAGCTGCTGACGCCCTTGAGTTCGAGAATCCTAGTCATCGTCGCTCTCCCCGAGGTAGGCCTTGATCACGGCCGGGTTTTCGGCGATCTCGCGGGGAGTGCCGTCTGCGATCATGCGTCCGTAGTCGAGGACGTAGATGCGGTCGGACATGGACATGACCATCTTCATGTCGTGCTCAATGAGCATGATGGAGATGTCAAAGCGGTCGCGGATGTCCACGATCAGCTTTTCGAGGTCGTGGGTTTCCTGGGGGTTCATGCCTGCCGCAGGCTCGTCGAGCAGCAGCAGGAAGGGGTCGGTGGCCAGCGCCCGGGCGATCTCCAGCCTGCGCTGCTTGCCATAGGGCATGTTGGCCGAGGTTTCGTTGACGTATTTCTCAATCTCCATCAGCTTGAGCAGCTCATAGCTGCGGTCGATGATCGCCTGCTCTTCGTTGCGGGTGGCCTTGCAGCGCGTGATGGCCCCGAAGACGGCGGACTTGGTCCGGCAGTGGGTGCCGATCATGACGTTTTCCAGCGCGGTCATGGATGGGAAGAGCCGGATGTTCTGAAAGGTCCTGGCCATGCCCAGCTCTGTGACCTTGTTGGGTTTCTTGCCGTTGACGCGCACGGCATTGCCCGTGGCCTTCGGGTCCACCAGCACGTCGCCGCTGGTGGGCGTGTAGATGCCGGTGATGCAGTTGAAGAAGGTGGTCTTGCCCGCGCCGTTGGGGCCGATGAGGGCCACAATCTCTTTCTGGTGGACCACGAGATCGACGTCGTCCAGGGCGCGGATGCCCCCAAAGTCCTTGTCCACCGCCTTGACGTTGAGGACCGGATTACCCATTGGATGCCCCCGCTTCGCTTGCCCCCTTGTAGGTGTAAACCTTGCGCTTGGCGCTGATCAGCCCCTGGGGCCTGAAGACCATGACCAGGACCATGATGGCACCGAACAGGAGCATCCTGAACTCCGAGAATTCGCGCAGGTATTCGGGCAGGAGGATGAGGATGATGGCACCGGCGATGACGCCCCGGATGGAGCCCATGCCGCCGATGACCACGATGGACAGGATGAGGGCCGATTCCCAGAAAGTGAAGGATGCCGGGTTGATGAAGGTGGTTCTGGCCGCGAACACGACCCCGGCCATGCCCGCCCAGGTGGCACCCAGGGCAAAGGCGAGGAGCTTGGTCTTGACCTTGTCGATGCCCATGGCCTGACAGGCGATCTCGTCCTCGCGCAGGGCGAGCCACGCCCGGCCGATGCGCGAATGCTGCAATCGGCCCACGCAGAAGATGGTCAGCACCAGCAGGCCGAGCATGATGTAGTACATGTACATGGTGGATTCGGCGATGGTTAGCTTCATGCCGAAAAATTCGGGGCGCGCGATGTTGGAGATGCCCGAGGGACCCTTGGTCACATCGCCCCAGTTTTCGAGCACAAGGCGGATGATCTCGCCAAAGCCCAGGGTGACGATGGCCAGATAGTCGCCCCGAAGGCGCAGCACCGGGAAGCCGAGAATGACGCCCATGATGGTGCCCAGCGCGGCGCCCAGCGGCAGCATGGTCCAGAAGCCGATGCCCCAGTGCATGTTGCACAGGGCGTAGGCATAGGCACCCACGGCATAGAAGGCCACGTAGCCCAGATCGAGCAGCCCGGCCAGACCCACCACGATGTTCAGCCCCAGGCCGAGCACGATGAAGACCAGACAGGAGACCATGATGTTGGTCTGGTAGAGATCGAAGACCTGGGGGTAAAGCACGGCTGGCACGGCGATGGCAGCGAGGCCCGCCAGCTTGAGGATCGGATGGGACTGGACCTTGGTCAGCAGTCTTTCGGCCACGCCCTCGCGTTTTTCCTCGTCGCGTTTGATTTCCTTGCGCGCCAGCAGCCAGCGCCAGAGATAGGAGCCGAAGAAGGTGGCCACCGCGATGGCGGCCATGTTCTCCCAGCGCCAGGCCACGGTGTTTTCGATGGGGTTGACCTTGATGACCAGGATCGGGAAGGTCAGAAAGGCGAACCAAACGGCCACCAAGGCGGATTTCCGCAGGGCATGGGGGATGCTGTGGCACCCGGCCGACAGCATGAGGCGCAGCGCCCCCTGGTGGCCCGTTTCGTTGATTGTGTTGTTCACGAGATATTCCTTGTAAGGCAAGGCGGCCGGGCCGCCGTGAATGCTCCGTTACACCTTCTGGGTCTTTTCTTTGCCCATGATGCCTGCGGGCCTGAAGATCAGGATAAGCACAAGCAGGCAGAACGCGAACACGTCCTCGTAGTCCGAGGAGACGTAGCCGGTGGCAAAGGCCTCGGTCAGCCCGAGGACCAGCGCGCCGAGCATGGCTCCGGGAATGGATCCGATGCCGCCCAGCACTGCGGCGGTGAAGGCCTTGATGCCCGCGATGAAGCCGATGAAGTAGTTGATCTGCCCCATGTGGGAGGCGATGAGCACCCCGCCCACGGCGGCCAGGCTCGACCCGATGACAAAGGTGGCCGAGATGACCATGTCCACGTTGACGCCGACGAGCATGGCCATCTTGCGGTTCTGGGCCGTGGCGCGCATGGCCTTGCCCAGCTTGGTGTACTTGATGAACAGGGTCAGGCCGATGCAGACCGTGATGGTGGACACGATGAGGACCAGCTCGGAGGAGTTCATGATGGCGCTGTAAGGCTTCATGAAATCGAACTGGGGCGTGAGCGAGGGGAATGGCAGAAAGTCGGGGGTCTGGGCGAGCATGACGTAGTTCTGGAGGAAGATGGACATGCCGATGGCCGAGATGAGCGGCGAGAGGCGCTGAGCACCGCGCAGGGGCTTGTAGCCGATCTTTTCCACGGTGTAGCCGTAGGAGGCTGACCAGATGACGGCGCAGATCAGGGCAATGACCAGGATGGATGCCTCGGGGAACCCGAAGGTGGTCAGTACGCCTGCCACGATCAGGCCGGTGAAGGCGCCTATCATGTAGATTTCACCGTGGGCGAAGTTGATGAGCTCAATAATGCCGTAGACCATGGTGTAGCCCAGGGCGATGAGGGCGTAGATGCTCCCCCTGGTCAGGCCGCCGAAAAAGAGTTCAAGAAAATAATCCATTGGTTCTGGTCCTATACGTTAAATACACCAGGGGACAGGCGTAAGCCTGTCCCCTGGGCAAAGGCACTTGGTTATGACAACCTACTTGATTTCCACGTACTTGCCGTCCTGCACCTGGTAGACAGCGAAGCCGACGCCTTCGGCGTCGCCCTTGGCGTCGAACTTGATCGTGCCGACGGCGGTGTCCACGTAGTGGGTGCGCAGAGCCTCGACGACCTTGGCATAGTCGGTGGAACCGGCGTTCTGCACGGCGGTGAGCAGGGCCAGGGCGGCGGAGTAAGCCTCAGGGAAGAACGGGCCGGGGTCAGAGCCGAATTCGGCCTTGTGGGCAGCCAGGGCTTCCTGGTAGATGGCATTGGTGGAGAAGTCCATGGGGCCGGTGGCGTACACGCCCTCGGCGAACTCGCCCGCGACCCTGATGAAGGTGTCGTCCTTCACGCCGTCGTCGGAGAGGAAGGGAATGGTCAGGTCACGCTTGCGCATGCCGGAGACGATCTTGGAGGCCTCGGGATGGTAGCCGCCGAAGATCACGCCGTCCGCGCCGGAGCCTCTGATCTTCTGGACCACGGCGGAGTAATCCACCGCGCCGGGGGTCACGCCCTCGAAGAGGACCACTTCCATCTCGGCGTCGGCCTCGATGAACTCCTTGCAGAAGGTGGCGAAGCCCATGCCGTAGTCGCCCTTGTCGTGGATGACGGCCAGCTTCCTGAGGCCCAGGCCCTTGGCAAAGGACACCTCAAGGGCGGCCTGCGCATCGTCAGGGGCGATGGTGCGGAAGAAGTTCGGGTACTCGCCGGACTGGGTCAGCGGCGGGTTGGTGGCCGAGGGGGACATGACCACGATGTTGGATTCGAGATAGATGGGCATGGCGGCCTTGGTGGCGCCGGAGCAGATGTGGCCGAGCACGATGGAGACCTTGTCGGAGACCATCTTGGTGGCGACGTTGGTGGCCAGCTCGGGCTTGCACTGATCGTCCTGGGCGACCACTTCAATCTGCATGCCGTTGACGCCGCCAGCGGCGTTCATCTTGGCGGCCACCAGCTTGGCGGCGTTGACGCTGGGCAGGCCGTAGGAGGCCAGGTCGCCGGAGTGGGCACCGGCCACGCCGAGAACCAGCTTGCCGGCCGGAGCGACGTCGCCAGCCGGGGCGACTTCGCCGGTCTGGACGTCAGCTTTTTCATCAGCCTTCTTCTCTTCGGCGCCGCAGGCCGCCAGCATGGCGACCATGGCGATGCACAGCACGATCAAATGCAGTTTAGCGCGCATACTTCCTCTCCTCAATAGTATAAGTTTTCACAGCAACACACTGTTCCTTGACGACTTTTTCATCCGAAAAGCCACAGTCCGCAACACGTGAACCCACGCCTGCGGATGAATGTGACATTGTAGTTGTTTCGCGAATCTTGTCAATAGGATAACGCCCCGTCGTCCAGCCGTCAAAATCCTGGATTTCAAGGATTTTTACTTTTCCAGCTCCTGTTTCGCCAGCTTGATCATCTCCGAATCCTCGCGCTCAAGCGTGATCACTTTCTCGAAATAGGACCGGGCCTGATCGGGTTTGTCGAAGTAATATTTGGAGATCACGCCCAGGTTGAAGAGGGCCAGGGTGTCCCCGGGGTCGACCTCCAGGATCTCGTCGTAGGCGGCCGAGGCCTTGACATAATCCTCAAGGCTGAACCGGGAGATGCCGATACCCTTGAGCACCTCGATGTTGCCGGGCCGCAGCTCGTTGGCCCTGTCAAGCGGGACCACGGCGCGTTCCCAGGCGCGCATCATCAGGAAGGAGTTGCCAAGGCCCACCAGGGCGTCCACGTCGTCGGGATCGGCCTCGATCTTGGCCATGTATTCCTTGATCAGGGCCATGTTGCCGCCCATCTGCTCCATGCCCGGGGGCATGGTGCCCGGCGTCACCTCCTGGGTGGGGGCCTGACGGGCCGCCACATAGAGATTCGGGTTGTTGAGCCGGTAGGCGAAGCTGGTCGCGAACATGGCGGCCACGCCCAGGAACACCATGGTGATGACGGCCCTGCGGCCGAGTTCCACATTGCTAGCGGTCATTGTCGCCACCTCCGAGCAGTTCGAGTTGCCGCACGCGCTTTTCGAGTTCGGCCGAGCGGGTGGCCAGGAAGACGAGATATCCGCTCACGCCGAGCCAGACCGCGCAATTGGCCAGGAAGATATAGGTTGTTGCTGACATTGGATTTCCTTGGGTTTCTTATGGTGTTCGACGGGCCGGGGCGACAGTGCGCCCGGTCACGCTTCCTCGTCCCAGATCAGCATGGCCTCCAGCCGGGCCAGTCGGGCCAGCTGGCCCACGCGGGTCAGGAGCATGGCCCCCCAGACGAGGCCGAAGGCGGCAAGGCCGGTGAAAATCGTGTGCCACATGCGCGGGGCCATGCCCGAGCTTTCCCGGGCTACGCCATCGGGGTGGGCACTGCCCCAGAGCTTGGCCGCGAAGAAGACCAGCGGCACGTCCAGAAAGGCCACGATGCCGAGTACGGCGCAGACCAGGGCCTTGCGCTCGCGGCCCATGGGTGTTGAGCGCAGGACCAGATAGCCCGCGTACACGTACCACATGATCAGCGAGGTGGTCAGCTTGGGATCCCAGACCCACCAGTGCCCCCACTCGGCCCTGGCCCAGACCGAGCCGGTGATCAGACTCAAGGTGGCGAAGAGCACGCCCAGCTCGGCGGCTGCCCCTGCCGCGCGGTCATAGGCGGGATCGCGCCGGAAGAGATAGAGCAGCGAGGTGACAAAGACCACGAAAAAGCTCGCCAGAGCCCACCATGAACACGGCAGATGCATGTAGAATATCTTCTGCACCGGCCCGGACTGGGCCACGGGCGCGTAGAACCAGATCATGTACTGGTGCGCCAGCAGGGCCACGGCGGCCGCTGCGGCCAGTATCTTCACCTTCATGGGCAACTCCGATGCTTCGCGGTATGTGCCGTGCGGGGGGTGAGGCCTGAAACGCGCATGCTTATTCCTCACCGCTGTAGACAAAGGGAAAGAGGAACAGCCCGGCCCCGGCGAACAGGGCGTCGAAGGCGAGGATCAGCCCGAGCCAGCTGCCTGGCTCGCCCTCGGGCTGCGGGGAAAAACACATGGCGAACAGGGTGATGCCCGCCAGCAGCACGGGCAGCAGTAGTGGGAAAACGATGACCGAGAGCAGTGACTCCCTGGCCGCCTGCCCCTGGGAGAGCGCGCCCAGCAGCGCGCCGATGACTACCAGCCCGATGTCCGCCCCGATCAGTGTCGCGATCAGCAGCCACCACGGGCCGTACACGGTCTGGCCCAGGAAGGCCGCCGTGGCCGGGAGAAAGACCAGCTGCGAGACCAGGAGCAGGCACAGCCCGGCCAGCCCCTTGCCCACCCACACCGCATGGACCGGCGCGGGCGACGAGAGGATGCCCACGCGAGCACCGTTGGCCTCTTCAATGGCGAAGAGGTCGTTGAACACGAGGACCAGCCCGAAGGCCGAGGCGAGCCAGAAGATGGCCCCGGCCGCCTGGGCCGTGATCACGCCGCCAAGGGGTTTGGACAGGCTGAACAGGAAGATGAGCAGCAGGCCAAGGAGCATTGCCTGCACCAGCCCCTGCCCGCCGGAGACTGAGAGCCGCAGATCCTTGGCGGCCATGGCAGCGGAGCGTCTCAGCATGACCCGGCCTCCGCCGCGTATTCCCCGGCCGGGCCGAAATACTCGACCCGGCGCCCGCCCAGGGCGAGAACCGTGTCGGCCAGGGCCGTGTCCTTGTCCACATGGTGGCTGATCCAGACCACACCGGTGCCCCGGTCGCGAAATCCGACAACCTCGCGCCGCAGCAGGGCCAGGGAGCGGGGATCAAGCCCGGTGCCCGGCTCGTCGAGAAAGAGCAGGGTCGGCTCCACCATGTACACCCGGGCCAGATTGAGCCGCTGGGCCATGCCCCGCGAGAACGACCCGGCCTTTTCCTCGGCAGCGCGCTCAAGGCCCACCCGCGTCAGGAGGGTCATCAACTCGTCGCGCGAGGGACTGAGGCCATACATGGTCCCCCAGAATCCGAGGTTGGCCAGGGCGGTCATGCCTGGATAGATGAAGGTGGCGTGGCCGAGATAGGCGGTTCGTTCCGGCTCGGCGCGCAGCACCACCTCGCCCGCCGAGGGCCGTGAGAGCCCGGCCATCATGCGCATGAGGGTGGACTTGCCCGCGCCATTGGGGCCGGCCACCAGCAGAATCTCGCTGGGCCGGACCTCGCAGGACACGTCCTTGAACACGAGCTTGCCGCCGTAGAACTTGGCCGCCCGCTTGACGGACAGCAGGGCCTCGCCGCCGGAAGGGAGCATCAGCCGCGCGCCTCCGGGTGTCTCATTCGTCTGAGGATGAGCAGGGGCATCAGGCAGAGGATGGTGCCGCCTATCCAGATCCAGTTGACCAACGGATTGACGCTGAGCTTGAAGCTCGCCTTGTGGTCCTCGGTGAACCCGAGCAGGGTCGCGTACAGCTCGTTGCCCAGGCTGAAGACCGTATCCGCCTCGGCAAATTGCTGGCGTTCGAAGTTTATGTAGATGCGCTTGTCGGGCCGCATCTGCCCCACAACCTGTCCGTCCCTGGAGACTTCGAGCACGGCCGTGGCCCTGGCCCGCAACTCGGGCGTGGAGTCCTCGGTTACACTGACGTAAGTGATCTCGTAGTCTTCCAGAACCACGGTCTCGCCCTCGCCCATGACGAACTCGCGCTCGACCTTGTAGGGGCCGGAAAAGGCGATGCCCAGCGCCATGAGCACCATGCCGAGGTGGATGCTGTATGCTCCCCACGACTGGCGCGTGGCCCGTACGGCCGGGTGAAGGGCGAAAAGGGTCACGATGCTGACCAAGGCTGCCACGGACGAGGCAGCGGTGAAGACCGCCAGTGGCTTGGTGAAGCCCATGGCGAGGAATCCGGCCAGGGAGACCACAAGGGCTGCGGTCACGATGATGATGCCCTTGGTGTCGCGCAGGCCTCCCTTCCAGCCCAGCCAGGGGCAATAGCTGAAGATCAGCACCAGCACGGCCATGAAGGGCAGGCAGACCCGGTTGTAGAAATTGGCGTCAAGGCCCATGGGGTGCTCGGTCCACATCCGGCTGATGACCGGCCACATGGTGCCGATGGTCACCACCGCGCCGAGCGCCAGCAGGAACCAGGCCGTGATCACCAGCAGGCCCTGGCGGCTCAGGAAGTCGGACAGGGTGCGGTGGGTATTGCGCTCGCTGACGAACACCACCACCACCGTCAGCACCAGCCAGAAGACCATGCCCCAGAACAGGGGCACGGACACGGCCGACTCGCCAAAGGTGTGCAGGGAGTCGATGACACCAGAGCGGGTCAGGTAGGTGGCGAAGATGCACAGCAGGAAGGTCAGCGACATCAGGAAGACATTGGTCCGCTGCAGGGCGTTGCGCCGGGCTTCGATCAGGGCCGTGTGCAGCAGGGCCGTGCCCACGAACCAGGGAATGATGGAGGCGTTTTCCACCGGGTCCCAGGCCCAGTAGCCGCCCCAGCCCAGCTCCATGTACGACCACCAGCCGCCCAGGATGATGCCCGCGCCGAGGAAGGCCCAGGCCAGGATGTTCCAGTTGCGACAGATGGTGACCCAGGATTTTTCCTCGCCCGCGATGCTGGCGGCCAGGGCGCAGGCGGCCGGAACCGTGTACCACGCGAAACCGATGAACAGGAGCGGGGGGTGGAAGATCATGCCCGGGTTGCGCAGCAGCGGGTTGAGGCCGCGGCCGTCGGCCGGGGCCGGGATGATCTCGATGAAGGGATTGCTCCACCCGGTGAGCAGGAGCAGGAAGAAGCTCTGCACCAGGAGGAAGAACATCCAGAAGAAAAGCTTGGTCCTCGGGGCCAGCATCTTGTAGCTGGGCGAATAGAGGAAGATGACGCCCGACACGGCGATGAGCAGCTCCCAGAAGAGCAGCGACCCCTCGCGGCCGCCCCAGAAGGCGGTCAGGGTGTAGATGAAGGAGAGGGCGTTGTCCACGGTATCGTAGACGTAGCGGAAGGAGTAGTCGCGCGTGGCCAGGGCCACCAGTAGCAGCAGGGAGGAGAAGACCACGCCCCCCGCGGCGATGATCTGGCCCCGCTCCACCAGCACCAGGGCCTCGTCCTTGCGGCTCCATGCCGCGAACCCGGCCCACGCCGCGAGAAAGAGGAAGGCCAGCAGGGAAAACAGCAGGGCCACGTAACCGGTCAGATGCATAAAGGCTCCTTGGCAGATGGTCGGACACGGTTTGCGTCGGAGGCCAGCCCCCGCCCGGTGGGCGCGGCAGGCGCGCCCGACCCGTGTTCCCCGGTCTGCATACTCGACTTTTCACCGGGATGGTATGAGTTTTTTCCGGGTGCCGGAAACCCGCTCCGCAAGCCGGGGCACACGCCCCGGGCCAGTGTCAGGAGGCGATAGGCCCCTCATCCCCACCTTGGCAAGCATGTGAACAAATTTTCACCAACCGCGCCGGGCACAAAAAAAGGGCGGAATCCGTCCCGCCCCTGATTTGGTCTTATGGCCGCCCTATCCCGGGTGGCGGCTTCCCGCTTTGCCGCGACGTTCCGGGCGACAGGCTGTCGTTCGGAACGCTCTCGCCACCTTGGATTGCACAGGTGAAGAATCAGCCCTTGGCCTGATCCATCTGGCGGCTCTCCTCCTCGTACTTGGACGGACACTTGGTCACCAGGGTTCGCGCCGTGAACACGGTGGCCGACGGGTCGAGCCCGCCTTCCACGATGACCTCCACGTCCTCCTTGAAGGTGTCGGGAAGCGCGCCGCGGTATTCCACACGCAGAGTCTTGGTCGGGTCCACCTTGTCGATGAGGTTGAAGGCCGCGCCGAGATTGTCCGGGTCGAGCACGAGGCCTTCGGGCGAGACCTTGCCAAACAGGCGCGCCTGACGCACCTCCCCCGGCTCCACGGCCAGGGCTTCGGACACGTTGAGGAAATACACGCTGTCCTGGCTCAGGCCAGAAAAAATCAGGTATCCCAGCCCGCCCAGAAAGAGCGTCAGCGCCACCGCGTATACCGTCTTGTTCGTCTTCTTTGCCATTCTGTATTGCTCCGGGCGCGTTCGGCCGCGCCTATTGGTCCACGGTATCGTCGCCCAAGGTGGTCAGCGCGTTGCGCTGCGCCCTGGCGAACTCCCGCATGTCCACCACGCGGTCTGTCTCGTCCACTATCTCGCTACCCAGGATTTCCTCCAGCACGTCCTCCAGGGTGACGACACCGGCCACGCCGCCGTATTCATCGAGCACCACGCAGAGGTGGTTGCGGCTGCCCAGGAACTTCACCAGCAGCTTGTCCAGGGTAACACTCTCAAGCACGAAGCGTATGGGCCGCATGATGTCGGACAGTCGCATGTCGTCCTGGTCGTCGGCCAGGGCTTCGAGCACCTGCCGCCGGTAGACCACGCCCACAATGTCCTCCGGGTCGTCGGCCCAGACAGGGATGCGGCTGTGGGGCCACTCCGGATGCTGCTGGCGCGCCTGGGCCACGGTCAGCTCCGCCGGAAGCGAGAAGACCACCGTGCGGGGCGTCATGATCTCATCCACTGTCTTCATGTCCAGCAGCAGGATGTTGCGGATGGACTGCTCCTCGTACGGCTTGATGGAGCCGCACCTCCGCGTCAGCGAGACAATGGCCCGGATGTCGTCCTCGGTGTGGTCCGGGCCGTCTTTCTTCCGGCTCACGACTCGCGAAAGCAGGCGCATGACCACAATGATTGGCCGGAAGAACCAGACCAAGGCCGTGAGCGGTCTGGCCAGGGGCGGCGCGATGCGGTCGCTGTACATGATTCCGAGCGTCTTGGGCAGTATCTCCGTAAAGACGAGAATAATTACTGTGAAGCCCAATGTAAAGAGCCAAAGGGTTTCCTTGCCGTAGACATTGGCCCAGGCCCAGCCCGCCACGGCCGCGCCCGCCGTGTGGGCACAGGTGTTCAGCGTCAGGATGGCGGTGATGGGTTCATCCACCTTCGTGCGCAGTTTGTGCAATACTTTTGCCGATTTGCTGCCGGAAGCCATGAGCTTTTCGATGTCCGCCCAGCTCATGGAATAGAGTGCGGCCTCGGCCACGGAGCAGAACATGGAAACGAAAACGGCAACGCCGACCGCAATTATGAGTTCAATCATACGGCTCAATCACTTCCTGCCCAGTCCGGGTCGGGCCGGAGTCTGGAGCCTGAAACATACCAGAAGCGAACCGGCGGCGCAATACGGAATCGCCTTGACTTCCGCGAGGATTGAGGCGAACGGATGGGGCATGAACCCCTCCAGCGCCGCGACGCCCAGCGTCGTCTTCCGCCTGGGCCACCTTGGCGACGTGGCCCTGGCCACCGGAGTGCTCGCCCACTGGCACGCCGCCCGGGGCGACTCCTTTGTCTTCGTCACCAAGGCGGCCAACGCGCCTCTGCTCGACCAGCACCCCGCCGTGGTCCGGGTCGTCACGCTCGAAGACCGTCACCTCAAGGACGCATGGCCCGCCACGGCCCGCGAGCTGGCCCGGGAGTTCCCCCGGCATGAGTTGATCGACCTGCACGGCACCCTGCGCTCGCGGGTGCTCGGCTGGCTCTGGCGCGGCCCGGTGCGCCGCTATCCCAAGCAGGGTATCGCGCGGCGGCTCTTCAGCCTGACCCGCTCGGATTGGTTGAGAGAAAAACTCGAAGCCACCACCGTGCCCCAACGCTACGCCCTGGCCCGCGATCCGAAGCCGCCCGAGGCTGCGGCCATCGGTCCGCGCCTCTTCCTGACCGAGACAGAACTGGCCGGGGCGGACCAGCGGCTCTCCGGCATGAACCGGCACAAGCCGCGCATCGCCCTGCATCCCTACGCCACCCATCCGGCCAAGCAGTGGCCGCGTGGACACTGGCAGGAGCTGACCCGCCTGCTGACCGGGGCGGGCATGGGCTGGTTCGTGGTCGGGCGCGACGACGCCCCCCTTGTCCGCGACAAGCGGCGCGACTACACCAACGCCACCAGCCTGCGCGAAACCTGCGCCCTCATGGCCCGGGCCGATCTGCTGGTCACAGCCGATTCCGGCCCCATGCACCTGGCCAGCGGCGTAGGCACGCCCGTGGCCGCGCTCTTCGGCCCCACCGCCCGCGTCTGGGGCTTCTACCCGGCCGGGCCGAACGACCGGATCATCGAGGCGGACATGGACTGCCGACCCTGCTCCCTGCACGGCGGCAAGCCCTGCGACAAGGCGCAGTCATGCCTCACCACCATCCGGCCCGAGGCGGTCATGGTCGTCATCCGGCAGATGCTGGCCGCCCGCAAGGCATAGCCGCCGCTCCCGCTGGCAGCGACACCTCCAGCGGAGCGCGTCTGTCGGCGTTCCCATCATTGTCCATCATCAAGAGAACGGCTTAGGTGCGAGCGCCCCAGTGCGCCGCCACCTCGTCGGCCCGCTCGTCGAGCAGGGCTTCCACGCCCGGCGGCACGAGATAGCGCAGTGAGCGGCGCTCAAGCCAGCGGCGGCGGATGTGCCCGCCCTTGATGTCGAGGCGGGGGATGTCCAGCACGCGCACGGTACGGCCGCCGGGGAAGGTCCAGAAGTCGTCCGTTTCGCGCACGGCCTCGGGCCATTGGGTTTCGATGAACCCGGCCACCTTGTCGGCCGCCTCCCAGCGGTTGACCACGGCCAAAGAGGCCATGGACGGAATCTCCAGCCCGCGCTGCCAGGACGGCAGATCGAGGAAGGTGGACGCCCCCAGGATGAAGTATATCTCGGATGCGGGCTGCTCCACCCGGTAGCAGGTCAGGGTGTCGCAGGTGAAGGACGGGCCGGGCCGATCCCCCTCCAGGGGGTTGGAGCCAAGCCCCGGGATGCCCTCGATGGCCCGGTCCACCAGCTCCATGCGCAGGGCAAAGGGCAGGATGTCCGCGCCCTCCTTGTGGGGCGGCTGCTTGGCCGGGACCAGTTCGACCCGGTTCAGCCCGAGGCGTTCCAGGACTTCGATGGCCGCGCGCACATGGCCCACATGGATGGGGTTGAAGCTGCCGCCGAGAATACCGATCTTCATGGGTTCTCCTTGGGTGGTTGTGCCCGCAAAATACAGCGGATGGGCAGGGGTGGCAAGGGAGAGGCTGTGCATGGGCGGGAGAGGGGAGGAGAGCCGTCGCTGTCGCTCCTCCAAGTTTTTGATTGCCCTCCCGGCGGGGTTACTTTCTTTTGCTGGCCCAAAAGAAAGTAACCAAAGAATACCATGTCGGCACTCCCTAGCTTAAGCTGGTATGTGTACCAGAAAGTGAAGCTCAAAGGAGGGCCGACATGGCTAGAATCAAGGTATCATCGGTTTGCCGATTTGTGGAAGCATTTGTTGGGCAGCGTGTTTTCGTCGGTGTGGACGTCCACAAGAAGACATACAGTGTCGCGCTGTTACGTCCGGACGGCATGATAAAGGACTGGTCCTGCTCTGCCGAAGTTGCGCTGATAACTCAAACACTTTCTTCGCTTCCCGTTGAAATCGGGGCGGTCTGCTACGAGGCGGGGCCTACCGGTTACGGCTTGGCGCGCAGTCTAAGGGCGGCAGATATCAAGGTCATCGTGGCAGCGCCAAGCCGCATACCCCGCCCGGTCTCTCCGACGAACAAAACGGACAGTCTCGACTGCCGCAAGCTGGCTGAGTACGCCGCTTCGGGCCTCATTCGCTCCATTGCCCTCCCCACAGAAAACGAGGAAGCTTTTCGCTCGATTGAACGCCGCCGCCACCAGCTCACTGATTCGCTTCGTAAAGCAAAGCAACGCATTCGTGCATTATTGCTGTCCTCGGGGGTGGCGGAGCCGCACAACCTTGACCACTGGGGGAAAGTCGCCATGAATGCGCTCAAGACGCTGCCATTGCCCCCAGGAGCAAACGACACATTGCAAAGTCTCATTGAGGAGCTTGAGTTTCTTGTTGCCGCCCAAAGGCGTGTCGATCTGCGACTGCGAGTCATTTCCCAGGAACAGGACGAGGCAAGACGCATTGCCGCCATGAGGTCCGTTCCGGGAGTCGGCGAAGTCGTGGCCACCACGTTTGCGGCGGAGGTGTTCAGGCCAGGCCGGTTCAACAGGAGCGAGGAGGTGACTGCGTATCTGGGGCTTGCGCCGGTGATCCGGCAAAGCGGCCTGGGCAAGGGAACCGCTCGTCTGCGTCCCGCAGGACAACGGCGATTGCGAAGTTTGCTTATTGAAGCTGCATGGATGTGGAAACAGCGGGATGAAAGGGCGCGAGACTTTTACAACCGAATTTTGAGCAGGCACGGCGTGCCACAAAAGGCAATCGCCGCGCTTGCCCGAAAGCTGGCTGCATTGCTGTGGAAACTCAGTTTGCCAACGGCAACAGCCTAACTCATCGCGAAGGGCCCTTGGTAGCGTAGACTACGACAAAGAAATGGCGATCTCTCATTGTACCGAATAGGTACTTGGTGCCTCAAAGCACGAATAAGAAAAGGAATACTTGATAATTACGCCATCGGGTGAGGGACGAGTGCGCCCTATGAAATGGTAAAAGCAAGAAGAAGGGGAGTCCTTGACATGGGGCCGCATAAGAAAAG
>JBDRSO010000096.1:0-2039 GCA_043824835.1 Pseudomonadota bacterium
CGACGAGATCGACAAAGCGCCTGAGGAGCGCGAGCGCGGCATCACCATCGCCACGGCGCACGTGGAGTATGAGACGGCAAACCGTCACTACGCCCACGTTGACTGCCCTGGTCACGCGGACTACATCAAGAACATGATCACCGGCGCGGCCCAGATGGACGGCGCTATTTTGGTGGTTGGCGCCGACGACGGCCCGATGCCCCAGACCCGTGAGCACATCCTGCTCGCCCGTCAGGTGGGCGTGCCCGCCGTCGTGGTGTTCTTGAACAAGGTGGACATGGTCGACGACGAGGAGCTCATCGAGCTGGTGGAGCTGGAGCTTCGCGAGCTTCTGGACAAGTACGAGTTCCCTGGCGACGACACCCCCATCGTCAAGGGCAGCGCGCTGAAGGCCCTGAACTGCGGCTGCGGCAAGGCGGATTGCCCGGACTGCGCGCCGATCTTCGAGCTGATGCAGGCGGTGGACGATTTCATTCCCCAGCCGGTTCGCCAGATCGACCTTCCGTTCCTGATGCCCATCGAGGACGTGTTCAGCATCTCCGGCCGCGGCACCGTGGTAACGGGGCGTATCGAGCGCGGCCAGGTTAAGATCGGCGACGAGGTCGAGATCGTGGGCATCAAGGACACCACCAAGACGGTTTGCACCGGGGTGGAGATGTTCCGCAAGATTTTGGACTCCGGCGAGGCGGGCGACAACATCGGCGCTCTGCTGCGCGGTGTCAAGCGCGACGACGTTGAGCGCGGCCAGGTTTTGGCCAAGCCGGGCTCTATCAAGCCGCACACCCGCTTCAAGGCCGAGGTTTACGTGCTGAGCAAGGAGGAGGGTGGCCGTCACACTCCTTTCTTCAACGGCTATCGCCCCCAGTTCTACTTCCGGACCACCGACGTGACCGGAGTGGTGGAGCTTCCCGAGGGTGTGGAGATGGTGATGCCTGGTGACAACGTGGCCATCGAGGCCAACCTGATCACCCCGATCGCCATGGAAAAAGAGCTTCGCTTCGCCATCCGTGAAGGCGGTCGTACCGTCGGCGCGGGCGTGGTCAGCGAAATCATCGAGTAGGGAGACTTTCAGTCCGCCGCTAGGGCGCGCGAGATAGAGTTAGCCGAGGAGTTGGCCTCATGATCCAGAACCAGAAGATCCGCATTAGGCTCAAGGCCTATGATCACAAGCTGTTGGACCAGTCCGCAGCCGAGATCGTGGAGACCGCGCGCCGCACCGGGGCCAAGGTGGCCGGGCCTATCCCGCTGCCCACGGTGATAAACAAGTTCTGCGTACTGCGTTCCCCGCACATCGACAAGAAGAGCCGGGAGCAGTTCGAGATCCGCACCCACAAGCGCCTGCTTGATATCTTGGAGCCCACCCAGCAAACGGTGGACGCCTTGATGAAGCTGGACTTGAGCGCCGGTGTGGATGTGGAAATCAAGCTGTAAGCGTCGCGAGGCGACTCATGCTCAAGGGACTTATAGGAAAAAAGATCGGGATGACCCGCCTGTTCCTCAACGAGGGAAAAGCGGTTCCCGTAACGGTGCTCCAGGTGGGGCCCTGCACTGTGGTGCAGGTGAAAACCTCGGACAAAGAGCAGTACAACGCCCTGCAACTGGGCTTTGGCGAGAAAAAGGCCAGCCGGGCTAACAAGCCCGCCAGCGGCCACTTTGCCAAGGCCGGGGTTGACCCCAAGGCGGTGCTCAAAGAGTTCAAGGTGGATGACACCGCCGAATTTGAGGTGGGCCAGGAAATCACCGCGGCGATGTTCGCCCGCGGCGAGAAGGTCAATGTGACCGGGCGCACCAAGGGACGTGGTTTCTCCGGTGTAGTCAAGCGCCACGGCTTCAGCGGCGGTCGCAAGACTCACGGTTGCACCACCCACGACTTGCCCGGCTCCATCGGCCAAAGCGCCGATCCCGCCCGGGTGGTCAAAGGACGTCGCATGCCAGGCCACTACGGTTACGAGCGCATGCAGGCTCGCAATCTCAGTGTGGTGGATGTTCGCCCCGAGGACAACCTGGTCTTGGTCAAGGGCGCAGTGCCCGGGGCCAGG
>JBDRSO010000097.1:0-25125 GCA_043824835.1 Pseudomonadota bacterium
TTCTGGTTATCTGCGGGCCGTCCGGCTCGGGCAAATCCACCTTCATCCGATGTATCAACCGGCTGGAGGAATACCAGAAGGGAACAATCCTCTTTGACGGCAAGGACGTCCACGACAAGGACGTCAACATCAACAGCCTGCGCGCCGAAATCGGCATCGTCTTCCAGCAGTTCAATCTCTATCCCCATCTCACGGTTCTCAAAAACGTCACCCTGGCCCCCATGAAGGTCAAGAGCATCCCACGGGACGAGGCCGAGGAATTGGCTCTGGCCCTGCTTGAGCGCGTGGGCATTCACGATCAGGCCCACAAGTATCCGGCCGAGCTTTCTGGCGGGCAGCAGCAGCGGGTGGCCATCGCCCGGTCCCTGGCCATGAAGCCCAAGGTCATGCTTTTTGACGAGCCCACCTCTGCCCTTGATCCCGAGATGATCAACGAGGTGCTCAACGTCATGAAGGACCTCGCCCGCGAGGGGATGACCATGCTCTGCGTCACTCACGAGATGGGCTTTGCCCGCGAGGTGAGCGACCGGGTGCTCTTCATGGACGGCGGCATGGTGGTGGAGCAGGCCCCGCCCGACGAGTTTTTCAAGAACCCCCAGCACCAGCGTACAAAGAATTTTCTGAAGGAAATTCTTTAGGTCCGATATCCGATTGTGCAATTGCAAAGAGAGGAGGAAGTATGAAACGTTTGGTAGTCGTTTTGGCTCTGGTTCTGACCATGATCGTCGGCGTATCTGCCGCCCATGCCAACAAGCTCGAAGAGATCAAGGCCAAGGGCGTTCTCGTGGCCGGTGTCAGGGATTCCACCAATCTGTTCGGTTTCGTTGATCCCAACACCAAGGAACTGGTCGGTTTCGACATCGACGTAGTCCGCTACATCGCCAACAAGCTGGGCGTGGACATCCAGTTCAAGGCCGTCACTTCCAGCAACCGCATCCCCATGCTGGTGCAGGGCTCCGTGGACATCCTGGCCGCCACCATGACCCACAAGTTCTCCCGTGACGAGCAGATCGACTTCTCCATCACCTACTTCATGGATGGTCAGAAGCTGCTGGTCGAGAAGGGCGCGGGCATCAAGTCCACTGCTGATCTGGCCAACAAGAAGGTCGGCACGGTCAAGGGCTCCACCTCCGAGAAGAACATCAAGACCGCCCAGCCCGCCGCCCAGGTCATCTCCTACGACGAATACCCGCAGGCCTTCATGGCCCTGAAGCAGGGCAAGGTCGTGGCCGTGACCACCGACTCCGGCATCCTGGCCGGTCTCAAGGCCGGCGACGACAATCCCGACAAGTGGGAGATCGTCGGCGAGTTCTTTGCCTCCGAGCCTTACGGCCTCGGCGTTCCCGAGAACGAGTCCAAGTTCCGCGACTTCGTCAACCTGTGCCTCAACGAGATGTGGCTCGACGGCACCTACCACGCCACCTTCAAGAAGTGGATGGGGTATGATCTGCCCGCCGGTTGGCAGATGGAACTGTGGCCCATGTAATTCTGCGCTGATTTGTCCTGCCGGGAGCGTTTCGGCGCTCCCGGCTTTCCCGTTTGTCTGACCCCTAACCGACGGATACCGCCTTGGCTTACAATTTTAATTGGGAAATAATGCTCTCCGGCGAACCGGCCCAGTGGATGTGGGAGGGGTTTGTCACGAGCATACAGATAGCGACCATCTCGCTCGTTTGCGCCATGCTGCTTGGCATCATCATCTGCGTTCTACGGGTGACGCCGTTTCGCCTGCTGCAATGGTTCAGCCTCGCCTACACGGAGTTTTTCCGAAACACGCCGCTTCTGGTGCAGATATTTTTCTGGTACAATGCATCCCATTTCGTCATCCCCACAGTCATCAACAAGTGGATGAACTCGCTCTACCACTGGTTTCCAGGCCCATTCACCCTGTTTGGGCAGGAGTTCGTGGGCGAATGGATGCTCTTCAACGTGGAGTTCATTACCGGCGTCATCGCCCTGACCGTGTACACCTCGGCCTTTATCGCCGAGGAGATCCGCGCTGGCATCTTCTCCATTCCCAAGACGCAGCTCGAAGCTTCCCGCGCGGTGGGCCTCTCGTTCACCCAGGCCTATCGGTTTGTCATTCTGCCGCAGGCCCTGCGCATCGTCAGTCCGCCGCTCATTTCCCAGTCGCTCAACCTGATCAAGAACTCATCCTTGTGCATGGTCATCGGCGTGACCGAGCTGATGTTCATGGCGCGACAGGTGGAGTCCTACCACGGCGCGCCGTTCGAGGCCTTTTCCGCAGCCCTGCTGATCTACTTGGTGATCTCGCTCTTCGTGTCCTTCGGAATCACCATGTACAACAAGCATTTCCTGATTCAGATCAGGTACTAGGGGAGGGCGGATATGCATTGGGACGTCGTCATAGACAACTTCGACTATTTCCTCTGGGGGCGTGCCTCCGTGGACTGGGTGTTTCCCTTTATTCACGATGTGGGCGGCATGGCTTCAGGGATCATCCTGGCTTTCTTCGGCATTATCGGCGCGTTCTGGATCGGCCTTGCCGCCGGTCTGATGCGATTGTCCAGAAGGTGGTGGGTCAAATACCCGGCTGTCATTTATATAGAGATTATACGCGGGATTCCGCTTCTTCTGCTCATCTTCTGGTTCTTCTTCCTGGCCCCGGTTTTGCTGGGCCGGTCCCTGCCCGCGTTCTCAACCACGCTGGCCTGCTTCATCATCTTCACCGGCGCCTACATCGGCGAGATCGTGCGCGCCGGCGTGCTGGCGCTGCCAAACGGACAGATGGAAGCCGCGCGCGGGTCCGGGCTGTCCCGGTATCAGGCCATGCGCTACATCATCCTGCCCCAGGCGCTGCGCAACATGATTCCGTCCTTCGTCAACCAGTTCGTTTCCCTGACCAAGGACACCTCCCTGGCATCGGTCATCGGCGTCAACGAGCTGACCCGTACCGGCGTCCAGGTGGACAACCGAGAGATGGTCGCCTCCTTCGAGATCTGGATCACCATCGCCTTGCTCTATTTCCTCATCTGCTACGTGCTGACCTCTATCAGCCGCCGCATGGAGGCCCACCTGTCGCGCTATCAGGCCAGGGGGAACTAGATGGTGTCTGCTCCGCAGAAGCTTGCCCGTTTTATTGACCATACGCTGCTCAAGCCCGATGCCACGGCCCGGGAGCTGGATGAACTCTGCTCCCAGGCCGTGGATTTCGGTTTCTACGGGGTGTGCGTGAACTCCGCGCGCATCGGTCATGTCAGTCGCCGCCTGGCCGGGGAGTCGCCCGTGCCGGTGTCGGTGGTCGGTTTTCCTCTGGGTGCCTCGCCTGCGGGCGTGAAGGCTTTGGAAGCGGCCACGGCCGTGGAGCAGGGGGCGCAAGAGATCGACATGGTCCTCAATCTCGGCGCCCTCAAGGACGGCGACCATGCCCTCGTGGCCGCTGACGTGGCCGCCGTGGTCCGGGCCGCGAATGGGGCAGCGGTCAAGGTGATCCTCGAAACCGCCTTGCTTGGTGATGCGGAAATCGTTCTGGCGTGCAATATCTGCGTGGATTCCGGCGCGGTTTTCGTCAAGACGAGTACCGGTTTTGGCCCTGGCGGGGCCACGGTGGAGGCTGTCCGCCTCATGCGAGCCACAGTGGGGCCAGAGGTGGGCGTCAAGGCCAGTGGCGGTATATCTACCTATGAAAAGGCGCTGGCCATGCTCGAAGCCGGGGCCAATCGCATCGGCGCATCGGCCTCGGTGGCCATGGTTTCCGCCAAAAAGCCAGAGGGTTTTTGATGGATTTTCCGCTGCAGAATTTCTTTTCCCCGGACGAAATCGAGGCCGAATCTCTGCGGATAATCGACGCCGAGGTACCACAGCCGCGTCCTTTTTCTGGCGAAAAATGGCAGATCGTGCGCCGCATGATTCACACCACGGCGGATTTCGAGCTGCTCAAACTCGTCCGTTTTCATCCTGATGCAGTGCGATCCGGGCTGGAAGCGCTGCGTGCCGGGGCGAAAATCGTGACCGATACCGAGATGGCCCGGCAGGGAATCCCGGTGCGTCGGCTCGACCCCCTGGGCGCGTCCGTGCATTGCCTGATGAACGACGAGCGCGTGGTCGCCCGGGCCAGAGCCGAGAACATTACCCGGGCCACGGCCGCCGTGGACATGGCCGTGGACATGGCCGTGGGCGAGATCAGGCCCAACATTTTCGTCGTGGGCAATGCGCCCACCGCTCTCATCAGGCTGGTAGAGCGCCTGGACGCAGGCATGCCCGCACCGGCCCTGGTGGTGGCCATGCCCGTGGGCTTTGTCAACGCCGCCGAGTCCAAGGCGCTGCTTATGAGCCGCCCGGTGCCTTTCATCGCCATCGAGGGACGCAAGGGCGGGTCCGCCCTGGCCGCCAGCGTGATCAATGCCCTGTGCATCATTGCCCGGGAGTTTTCCTAGATTTCTTCTTTTTCTTCGTATACGGGTGGAGAAACGTCGCCCCGGGGCCGGTGCTGCCGACGCTTATTCTGTTGGCCCCCGGCTCCTGGCGTATCTGCTTCTTTTTGTTATCTATCTCCTGGCCGGTCCATGAAGAGGACCAGGGGGTGGCCTCGGCGTGTTGCTGTGGCGATATTGTCCTGATAATCCGGGATGATGTCAGTATGTTCATGAATCGCGGGCGGTAAGCCCGCCCAGGCCTTCATCGTTGGAAGGAGCTATGGCCAACAAGAATAAGGGTAAGAGCAAGATCACCGTGTACCCCGACTGGTGCAAGGGGTGCGGCATCTGTGTCGAGTTTTGCCCCGGCAGGGTGCTTGAGTTGAGCGGCCAGGGCAAGGCCATTGTGGTGCGCGAGCAGGACTGCATCCGCTGCGGATTCTGCGAGCTGCACTGTCCCGACTTCGCCATCGTGGTCCAGGACAAGGATTTCGTGGAGGCGGACAAGCTCCCTAAGCGTCGCGCCGCAAAAACAACGGACAAGGGGGCATAACCCATGGCCAGACCGAGAAAACGCAAGGAAATCTTCGCGCTGGGCAACGAGGCAGTGGTCGAGGGCGCGCTACTGGCCGGTTGTTCCTTCTACGGGGGCTATCCCATCACCCCATCGTCGGAGATCATGGAGATCATGGCCGCCCGGCTGCCTCTCACAGAGGATGGGGTGTTCATCCAGCTGGAGGACGAGATCGCCAGCATGGGCGCTATCATCGGCGCCTCCCTGGCCGGTCGCAAGGTGCTCACGGCCACGTCCGGCCCCGGCTTCTCGCTGATGCAGGAGAACCTGGGCTACGCCATCATGGCCGAGACGCCCATGGTCCTGGTCAACGTCATGCGTGGCGGGCCGTCCACCGGGCTACCCACCAGCCCGGCCCAGGGCGATGTGCAGCAGGCGCGCTGGGGCACCCACGGCGACCACCCCATCATCGTGCTCTCAGCTTCCAACGTGCAGGAATGTCTGGACATGACCATCACGGCCTTCAACATGGCCGAGAAGTACCGGACCCCGGTCATCCTGCTGCTTGACGAGGTCACGGCCCATACCCGCGAGAAGATCGAGATCCCCAATCCGGGCGAGTTCGAGGTGTTTTCGCGCTCGGTGCCGAGCATGCCGCCCGAGTGGTACAAGCCCTACGAGGAGACTGTGCGCGGGGTGCCGCCCATGCCGCCGCTGGGCTCGGGCTACCGCTTCCACGTCACCGGCCTGATCCACGACCGCAATGGGTTCCCCACCCAGCGGCCCGAAGAGATCGTGGAGCTGCTGGAGCGCCTCCACCGCAAGATCGATCAGTTTTTTTACGATATCCAGCTGGTGGAAACCATTGAGACGGACGATGCCGATGTGGTGGTCATCGCTTACGGCAGCGTGGCCCGTTCGGCCGAGCTGGCCGTGCGTCAGGCGCGCGAGAACGGCGTGCGGGCCGGGCTGCTCAAGCTCAAGACCCTGTTCCCCTATCCGCGCAGGCACACCGAAAAGGTGCTGGCCCACGCCCGCACCCTGGTGGTGCCCGAGATGAACATGGGCCAGATGTCCCGCGAGGTGAAGCGCGTCAACATGGGCCGTGCGTCGGTGCGGACCATCAACCGCATCGACGGCCAGATCGTCACTCCCTCGGAAATCCTCAAGGTCATCATGCAGGGGTAGCCAGATGAACGAAATTACAGGCAACGAGATCATCCACCAGTATCTGCGGCACAACAAGAAGTTCCCGCACGTGCTCTGTCCCGGGTGCGGTCACGGCATCGTGCTGGGCACTCTCATCCGGTCCATCCACACGCTGGCCATACCCAAGGACGATGTGGTCATCGTGGCGGGCATCGGCTGCTCGGGCCGTCTGGCCGTGTATGTGGACTTCAACACTGTCCACACCACCCATGGCCGGGCTCTGACCTTTGCCACCGGCATCAAGATGGCCAACCCCAGGCTCAATGTCATCTGCATCATGGGCGACGGCGATGCGCTTTCCATTGGCGGCAACCACTTGATCCACGCGGCCCGGCGCAACATTGGCGTCACCGCGCTGATCCTCAACAACAACATCTACGGCATGACCGGCGGGCAAAGCTCACCAGCCACACCCGAGGGCTCGACCACCATGACCAACCCCTACGGTCAGCTCGACGCCAGCTTCGACACCGTGGCGTTGGCCAGGGGAGCCGGGGCCAACTATGTGGCGCGCGGCACGGTCTTTCACGTCAAGCGGCTTGAGAAGATCATGGTCGAGGCCATCTCCCGGCCCGGTTTCAGCGTGGTGGAGGCCATTACGCCCTGTCACACCCAGTACGGACGCAAGAACAGTTACAAGACCCCGGTGGACATGTACAAATGGCTGAAGAAGGCCGCCGTGCCCATTGATCGCTATGAAGAAATGACCGAAGAGCAGCGGAGCGACCGGCTGCCCATCGGCGTGTTCGTGGCCGAGGACCGCCCCGGATTCGAGGAGCGCTACCTGGCCCTGCAGGCGCAGATGCGGGCCAAAGGGGGCAAGTAGATGAAACAGCAGCAACTCCACCGTTTCGAGATTCGTTTTTCCGGCCTAGGCGGCCAGGGCATCATCACCCTGGGCAGGGTCATGGGTCAGGGACTCGCCCTGGGCCACGGCTACAACGTCACCCAGACCCAGAGCTACGGCCCCGAGGCGCGCGGCGGGTCCAGCCGGTGCGATCTGGTGATCAGCTCCGAGCCCATCAGCTATCCCAAGGCCGAGAGCCTCGACCTGCTGGTGGCCCTCTCGCAGGAGGCGTGCAACGCCTACTATCCCTATCTCAAGCCCGGCGGTGCGCTGGTGCTGGAGTCCGACCTGGTCAAACAGCCGCCCACCAACCGCTTCCTCGGCCTGCCCTTCACCAGTCTGGCCCGCGATAAGGTGGGCGTGGCCCAGGCCATGAACACCGTGGTCCTGGGTGCCCTCTCGCACCTGCTGCCGTTCATCAGCCAGTCGGTCATGCGCAAGAGTCTGGAATCCTCGCTCCCGGCCAAGATTCGGGCCGTGAACGTCAAGGCCTTCAACCTCGGCCACCGCCTGGCCAAGAAGGCGTGGGGCGACGACGCCGGAGAAGTCTGGCGCGTGGAAGACTCCGAGCGAGACTAGCCCTTGCTACGATGGCGAAGAAAAAAGGGGCACCGGATGACCGGTGCCCCTTTTCGCGTTTGGCGGGTCTAGTTGAAGGAGGTCTTGACCGATGGGTCGAGCCCGTCGTCCTTGCGCAGCTGGGGCAGGAGCTGGCGGACATTGTCCGTGATCGGGATGGTCCAGGTGTGGGCCGAGATCACGGCCCGGTCGTCGAGCCGGGTTATCTTGGCGGAAACATAGACGAAGTTGTCGCCAATGACATAGGCTCCAGAGAGCATGGCCGCCCTGGGTGGCAGGTGTTCGAGGCTGCCCGTGGTCGGTTTGGCGTATTTTTCTGGCTCAATGCCCTTGGGCAGGAAGTAGTCCGTGGGCCTGGGGTCGCCGCCGGTGATGACCATGCCGCGCTGCACAAGCCTGTCCACCACCTGCTCCATGACCACGGTGCCGAAGATGGTCGTGTCAGTCGGGTCATCGTGGTTCTCGAACCGCTTGGCGTATATCGGCGACCTTGATGACAGCTCATACTTGCCGACATTGGCGTAGAGCACGTTGGCCGCCCGGTAGTTGATCTCCTCGATGGGCACGGAAGCCTGATCGTGGAAGGAGCGGGACGTGGGCGCGGTGTCGAAGACGTAGTCGTAGGTCTTTCCCGTGGAGCGTTTGGTGTCCTCCCAGAATCTGTTGCCGCAGCCCTGGGCCGGGAGGATGGTGGCCAGGACAAGGAAAACGAGGAATGTCTTGTGCATGCAATGCCTGCCGGTTGTTGTTCGCCGCGCGTGCCGAAAGCCGGCCGCACAGTGGTTCTCATGCCTCATCGGTCAAGTCTCGGATTTCCTTTAGGATAGCCCTGATCAAGGCGGACATGGTCGCCGAGGCTTCTTCGGCTCGGGCGATGACGGTTTCCAGAGGTGCCTCCTGCATGCAGTCGGGCAGGTTCTTGTTGGTCAGGCAGGAGAGCCCGAGCAGCCGGATGCCCATGTGATGGGCGGCGATGGCCTCCACGCAGGTGGACATGCCGATGGCGTCCGCGCCCATGGCGCGGTACATGCGCGTTTCGGCCGGGGTCTCCATGTTCGGACCCATGACCTGCATGTAGACGCCCCGCTCAAGGCGGATGCCAAGGCCCAGCGCCTTGTCCACGGCCAGTCGGCGCAGCCCGGAATCATAGACCTCACACATGTCCGGGAAGCGGTCGCCCCAAGGGTCGTGATTGTCGCCGCGCAGCGGGGTGGTGCCGGTCAGGTTGATGTGGTCCTCGATGAGCATGGGCGAGCCCGTGGCAAAGGAGGGGTTGAGCGCCCCGGCCGCGTTGGTCAAGATCAGGACGCCCACGCCCAGCTCGCCCAGGGTGCGCACCGCGTGGGTCGCCTGTCGGGCGTCGAACCCTTCGTAGAGATGGTGGCGGCCATGCAGGGCGATGACCGGCGTGCCCTCGACGGTGCCCACCACAAGGCGGCCCGCATGGCTGGCCACGGTGGAGAGTGGGAAGCCGGGAATGTCGCCATAGGAGAGGCTTTTCTGGTTCTCGATGGCCTCGGTCAGGTTGCCCAGCCCGGTGCCGGTGACAAGCCCTGCACTCCCGGCTTGAATTTTGCCTAGCTTTTCGTGTATGTATGCGGCAGACTGTCGTACCAAATCATGGTATTGCATGCGGACTCCCCATATCCGGTGGTGACACTGCGGGCCGGATCGGGACAGGTTGCCCACTGATCGACCGAACAGAACTCAAGGATTGGCAGCTCTTATGGATATCGTGACGCTACTTGGCCTTGCCGTCGGATTGTCACTCATCATCGGTGCCATTGTCATCGGCGGTGCTGTCGATGTCTTCATCAACGTTCCCGGCATGATGATCGTTTTTGGCGGAACGCTGGCCTCCATCATGGTGGCTTTCCCGTTTGAAGAGGTCATACAGGGCTTCAACGCTGGGTTCAAGATGTTCGTGCAGCGCAAGACCAAGGTCCGCGATGTGGTCAACATCATGGTCAAGGTCGCCGAGATCAGCCGCCGCGAGGGGCTGGTTGCGCTTGAGAACGTGCAGACCGAAAACATGGTCCTCAAGAAATCCTGCCAACTCATCGCGGACAATGCCGACCCCTCCTTGATACGGACCACACTGGCCATTGAGATCAGTTCCATGCGCAGGCGGCATCAGGTGGGGCAGGACGTGTTCAAGAGGCTTGCGGCCCTGGCCCCGGCCTTCGGAATGATGGGAACGCTCATTGGTCTGGTCCAGATGCTTTCCATGCTTGATGATCCCAAGTCCATCGGGCCGGCCATGGCCGTGGCCTTACTGACGACTTTTTACGGCAGCGCCATGTCCACCCTGATCTTCATACCCATGGCGGCCAAACTCAAGGCCAGAACGCTGCAGGAACAACTGCATCTTGAAGTCATTTTTGAAGGTGCCAAGTCCATTCTTGAGAACAACAACCCGAGGCTCGTTTACGAAAAATTGTCCTCTTTCCTGGCCCCGCACGAGCGCGAGACACGCTAATGAGCGAAGACTACGAGAGCCTCCTAGGCATCCACGAAGAGGATGAAGAGACCGGTCAGGAGTGGTTGACAACCTTTGCCGACCTGTCCTTGCTCCTGCTCGTCTTTTTTGTGCTGCTGTATTCCATGTCCACCCTGGATACGGAGAAATTCTCCAAGACCTTCTCGTCCGTGACCCAGGCTCTGCAGGGCAAGCTCGAAAAGGTATCCACCAGCCGTATCACGCAGGAAGAAGCCGGGGTGCTCATTGATCAGGCCGTCATGCGGCGGCAGATCGTCGAGTCCCAGCGCAAGGTCTTCGCCGAGGTCAAGACCCTGCAGACCAAGAAGGGCGTGGAGGGCTTGGTATCGGCCAATTTCGAGGACGGAGTCATCACGTTGCGGGTGCCGGGTGATGTCATGTTCGGCTCGGGTCAGGTGGCCCTTTCGCCCCGGGGCGTCGAGGTGGTCGCCGCGCTCAAGGATTTCTTCATCCAGCATCGCGACCAAACCATCAAGATCGTCGGCTATACGGACAATATCAATCCGAGCAAGAACTCGCGTTTCGTGGACAACTGGGAAATCTCGGCCCTTCGTGCGGTCAACGTGCTGCGCCAACTGCTCGACATGGGCCTCGAATCCACCCGGCTGACCGCCACGGGGCTGGCCTACCTCAACCCCATTTATCCGAACACGTCCGAGGATTATCGGTCCAGGAACCGGCGGGTGGAGTTCGTGCTTGAAAAACGGGTCACCGGCAATTAGGCTTCCAGCCTGACGAGTCGTGAATGCAACCATCGGGGGGATCATGGGATTCGACTTAGACATACCAAGCGACGACGATCAACTGCGCAAGGCATTCCGTACCAAGGTGCCAGGGTTGACCGCGCGGTTCCCGACCCTTGACAGGATATTCGAGGTCAAAGATCTGAGTGCCACCGGATTCGCCGTCCTTGATCAGGCCCGGGGGTTCAAGGAAGGACAGGACGTGGACGTCGATCTGCTCATCAATAAGAAGCTCTTTCTTGCCACGGCCTCGGCCCAGGTCATGCGCGTCCTCGACAACGGTATCGTTGGCATCAATTTCATGGACTTGGAGCGTCAGAAACAGGTCAGGCTCGACAAGCTCGTGCTTGAGGTGCAAAAGCGGCTCATCGAATTGCGCAAGAAACAGCGTGAGCAGGAAGGCTGATCGGGCCGCCCATGTCAGAAGTCGGGCACAAGGTTCTCATCGCCAACAGGGGCGAGATCGCCATGCGGGTCATGCGGGCCTGCGCGGGGCTCGGCCTCGACTTTGTCTGCGTCCACACGCCCGAGGATGTCCATAGCGGCCATGTCTTGCTGGCCCGGGAGTTGGGCGGCGACAAGGCTGTCTATCGCATCCACTCCTACCTCGATGCCAACGAGTTGTTCGCCGTGGCCGACGCGGCCGGGGCAACGGCCGTGCACCCTGGCTACGGCTTCTTTGCCGAGGATTTCCGCTTCGCCCGCCGTGTGGTGCGCCGGGACCGGCCCATGGAGTTCATCGGCCCGTCGTGGTGGGTCATCCGCGACCTGGGCGACAAGATCAACACCAAGCGCATCGCCCGCAGTCTGGACGTGCCCACCGTGCCCGGCTCGGACAGGCCGGTATACAGCGAGATGGAGGCGGACGAGATCGCGGCCAGCCTCTTCGAGTTTCAGGCGACTCAGGGCATCATCGACGGCGTGATCATGGTCAAGGCCTCTGCCGGTGGCGGCGGCATGGGCATCGAGGAGGTGGGCAACTTCGACGAATTCCGCTCCGTGTTCCGGCGCATCCGCAACTATGCCAAGCGCAATTTTGGCGACGAGGGCGTGCTCATCGAGCAGCGCATCTTTGATTTCAACCACCTGGAGGTGCAGGTGGTCTCCGAGCGCGGCGGCAGCAATCACGTCCATTTCGGTACGCGCAACTGTACCATCCAAAGCACCGGAAAGCAGAAGAGGGTGGAGGTGGCCCCCGGCTTTGCGCCCGGGGTGGTGCCCTATACCTTTGACGCGGCCAAGGTTCTGGCCGACATCACCGAATACTCGCTGGCCATGGCCCGGGAGGCCGGATACGACAACGTCGGCACCTGGGAGTGGATCGTCACCCCCAGGGGTGAGCCCTTTCTCATGGAGGTCAACACGCGCATCCAGGTGGAGAACGGTGTTTCGGCCGTGATCTCGCGCGTGAACGACCAGCCCGTGGACATCATCACCGAGCAGATGCGCCTCGCCCTTGGCCAGCCCCTCGGCTATTCGCAGGAGGACATCACCTTTGAGGGGGTCGGCATCGAATACCGCATCGTGGCCGAGAACACTGACAACCGCTTCACCCCTTGCGCCGGAACCGTCACCCGTCTCTCCTGGCAGGAACACGACTGGCTCCGGGTCTTCACCCAGGTGCCGCTGGACGCGCCCTACGACATCCCCATGGAGTACGACCCCAATCTCGCCCTGGCCATCGTCTGGGGCAGCGACCTGGAGGAAGCCAAGGCGCGCGGCCTGCGTTTTCTCGACGAGCTGGTCCTTGAGGGCACGGTCTCGGGCAAGAATGGCGCGTTTCATACTAATATCCGGTATCTTGTCGGGATGACCGGGGAAATCCTGGAGTTCTGACCATGGACGCAGACAGACGAATCCAGGACATCAAGGACCGCCTCGCCTACATCCGCGACATCTTTGGCGGCAAGGAAGACGATCACATCCGGCTGCTCACAGCCAAGCTCGGCGAGGTGATCGATCGTGATGCCGCAATTCCCGGCGGTGTCCAGGCCGAGGAGCTGTCCCGGCTCGAAGATCTCTTCTCCTTTTCCGAGCGCAAGCTCGACACCCAGCTTTCCCCCATGGACCGGGTGCGCATCGTGCGCCATCCGCAGCGCATCTGCCTCAAGGACATCCTGGAAAACGTCTACGACAACTACACCGAGATCGGCGGGCGGGGTGAGTTCAACATCGACCCGAGCATGCTCATTGCCCGGGCCTATTTCTCCAGGCGGGTGGGGGGGCGGGTCGTCAACCAGATGGTCATGGTCATCGGGCAGGAAAAGGGCCACGGCGAGGCGTTCCGCAACGGCGGGTCGGTCAAGCCGTGGGGCAACGCCAAGGCGCTGCACTACATGAAGGTGGCCGAGACAGAGAATATTCCGATCCACACCTTCGTCTTCACGCCAGGAGCCTACCCGGTGGAGGACTGGCCCGGCGCGGCCCAGCAGATCGCCAGGAATCTCTATGAGATGGCTGCCCTCAGGGCGCCGGTGGTTGCGGTCTTTTCCGAGGGTGGTTCCGGCGGGGCCGAGGCTGTGGGTCTTGCCGACCGGCGGATCATGCTCTCCCATGGTTACTATTCGGTCATCTCGCCCGAGGGGGCGGCGGCCATCGAGGGCGGCCTGCGCGGTGGAAGCCGGGCCACGCCGGAACTCATCGAGAAATGCGCCCGCCAGCTGCGCATCACGGCCTTGGACAACCTCGAATACGGCTATGTGGATCGCGTGCTCCAGGAACCGCCGCTGGGGGCGCGGCCCACGCACTACGACTTTTTCCGCGAGCTGCGGCGCGAGCTGATCCAGGCCACCAACGAGGCCGTCAGCGAGGTCAGGTCCATGAAGCTGTTCCGGGCCATGGCCGTGCGCGCCAGCGTCGGCGATGCCGAGGCCGTCTTCATGCGCTGGAATCTCTCTGGCTCTGCCCTGAACCGGCTGGTGGATCTGCGCCAGCGAAAGTTTCGGGCCTTGAGTCGCCACGCCTGCCTGGACGGCACCGGGCTGATCAAGCGCATGGCCGCCTCGGCCAGGGGCACCTTCTGGGCAGCCAATTCCTTTTTGCGCTACGATCTGCTGGGCCGGCAGAAGAAACGGCTGGACGCCATGCTCGAAGACCTGGGTGCCGAGGCCCACATCGTGCGGCGCAAGCTGCTCATGCCGCTGAAGCGGGTCATGGACAGGATCCTGCCCGTGGCCAACGGGGAGCAGCAGAAGAAGGGCGACGAGGTCAGGGACAGACTGACGCGGCTCTCCTGCCCCGAGGACGGCGCCTGTCTGGTGGGCAGCGAGTGGGCGTGGATCAGTCCACGCAGCCAGGAAGACAGAACAGTGTCTTGCCCCGAGGTGCGCACTCATCACTGCCCGGACCTGTGGGTGCCCGATCTGTACGGCGATTTCGCCGGGGTCTGCCCCAGTTGCGGCCACCATTTTCCCATGGAATACCCATGGTATCTCCACAATGTCTTTGACTACGACCGCTCTCGGGAGTTCAACCAGCGGCTCGAATCCATGAATCCGCTGGGCTACGAGCAGTTCGACGCCAAACTTGAACAGGCCAAGGAGCGCACTGGCCTCAAGTCTGCCTGCATCACCTTCGAGACGGCCATCAACGGGGTTGAGACCGTGGTGGCGGTGTTCTGTGCGCCATTTCGCGGCGGCAGTGTGGGCGCGGCCGAGGGCGAGAAATTCATCCGCGCCGCCGAGCGGGCCGGTCGCAAGCGCCAGCCCTTCATCGCCTATGTGCACGGCACGGCGGGCATCCGCATCCAGGAGGGCGTCAACGGCGTCATCCAGATGCCGCGCTGCACCATCGCGGTGCGCCGCTACATCGACGGGGGAGGTCTCTACCTCGTCCTCTATGACACCAACTCCTATGCTGGGCCGGTGGCCAGTTTTCTCGGCTGCTCGCCCTATCAGTTCGCGGTGCACTCGTCGAACATCGGTTTCGCCGGGCCGGGCGTCATCGCCGAGACCACGGGCATGGTCGTGTCCCCGGACTATCACAGCGCCTACCATGCGCTGTCGCGCGGGCATATTCACGGCATCTGGGACCGCAGGGAGGTTCGGAAGAACCTGCACCAGGCCCTCTTGACCATGGGTGGCCGCAACCTTTACTATCGTTAGCCCGCCCGCCGGGGCGCGCTTGCCACCATAATCGCAATCAAGGAATAGTACGTGCTGAATATCAAGGAATTGCTCGATACCGTCAAAGCCTCGCCATATCGCGAGATCGTCATTCACGCGCCGCACACCGGGGTGGTGGAATTCGCTGGCCTCAAGAAGGGCGACCGCGTCCACGGCCGCTTTGGCGACTTCAAGGAAAAGCCCGGAACCTTGCTCGGAAACCTGACCCGCGAAAAGAACAAAAAACCCATCCACGCTCCTGAAAAGGGTGTGGTAGGGATGATCCGCACCGAGCTTGAAGGGAAATTCGTCGAGGCCGGTGAGCCGCTGGTGACCATCAAGCACTTCCTGACCCGCCAGGAGGTCATCGAGCTGGTCCTGCAGAAGGCGCTGTATCTCTTCCGCGCCCCGGAGCGGGCCAAATACTATTTTGTGCCCGAGGTGGACCAGAAGCTCAAGGTCTCGGGCAAGCGCTCCGTCAAGGTGCGCGAGGGCATGGAGTTGATGATCGTCTCCCGCATGAAGCGCGAGACGCCGCTTTCGTACTCCGGCCCGGAAGGCATCATCTATTCCGTGTACTTCGGCCGGGGCGACAATGTGGACGAGGGCGAGCCGCTCATCGGGGTTTGCCCCGAGGACCAGCTGTCGGTCATCCAGGACGTGGTCGCCCGCATTCAGAGCGAGTGGGAAGAAGAGTAACCGTGTCGGCCCCAGACTCCTGCGAGGGAGTGGTGGCCAGGACCTACACACCCGGGAGGGAGCATGGGCAAGCTGCTGCAGATTCGCGTATCGGCATCGACTTACAGCGAGGAAGAAGTAGTCAAGGCTTGGCCCGCGCTGTGGAAACTGGTGTGGGGCGAGGGCGGTGACGACATCCCGCGCAAGGGTGTGACGGAACTGGCCCAGGCCGTGTTCGACGCCGTGCGCGCCGGGCTCATCCCAAAGGAGCAGCGCGAACCGTTGCGCGAGAAGGCGGAACAGGTCGAGGCTCTGCGCTTCAAGCTTCAGGACGCCCTGGCCGCTCGCCAGCCCAGTGAGGCGGATACCATCTCCTACGAGCTCGAAGGATGCCTCGACGCCCTGGAAGACATTGCCCGCAATTTTTGATAGGTGACAAGATCGAAGAGAATGTGTTTACATGTAAGGAGTTGATATGGCTGGTAGTTTGAACAAAGTTATCCTCATAGGCCGCCTCGGGCGCGATCCCGAGCTGTCCTATACGCCCAACGGACAGGCCCGGGCCAAATTCTCCATCGCCACCGACGAGGGGTATCGGGACCGGCAGACCGGCCAGAAGGTGGAGCGTACCGAGTGGCACAATATCGTGGCCTGGAGGCAGACGGCGGAGTTTTGCGGCAACTATCTGGCCAAGGGCCGACTGGTGCTGGTGGAGGGCAAGTTGCAGACCCGCAAGTGGCAGGATCAGACCAGTGGCCAGGACCGCTACATGACCGAAATCGTGGCCGACAATGTGCAGGGGCTCGATCGCGCTCCGGACGGCCAGCAGGGCGGCTATGAGCAGCAGGATCAGCAGGGCCAGGGCGGATACCAGCAGAACAGCCAGGCGCAACAGGGCCAGCAGGGCGGGTATCAGCAACAGGGCGCGGGCCAGGGCCAGCGGCCCCAGCCGCGCAAACAGGAGCCCGAGGAGGACCTGGGCCCTGCCTTTCCCTCCGAGGCCAGTGGCATGGACGACGTGCCGTTCTGACCGGGCGTGTTGGCGAGTTTTGGGAAACCGCCCGCGCTGGCGACACGGCGGCACGGGATTGCGAGACGAAGGGGGTGGTTTCGACCACCCTTTTTGTTTGTCGTCGCTTGGAATCAGCGCGGGGCCTTGGTGCGCTTGACCGGGGTGGAATAGAAGGTGTTGTAGACCAGGGTCAGGGCGCAGGCGAACACGGCCGCGCCGATGCCGATGAGCACGTTGTTGTAGGGCGGCGCGGTCAGGGCCACGCGGATGAGCAGGGTGGCCAGGGCAAAGCCGGAGTTGCGGAAGACCGCGCGAAACTCGGGCAGGAAGCGCTGGGCGATGAGCACCAGCATGATGTCGCTGAAGATCAGGACCGTGTAGAATTTCTCGAAAAAGGCGTGGGGCATCCGGCCCGAGGCCAGGAGCAGGCAGTTTTCCACGGCCATGCCGAGGAAGATGGCCAGGATGAACAGGGCCACGAGCTTCTTGGCCGCCACGAATCGAAACAGGGTCGGCCCGGCCATGCCCGTTTCCTGCATGCGCTGGCGCAGCATCCTGTAGACCCCGAGCAGGGCGAAGATGATCACGGCCCCGCCGCCATCGACCAGAATGACGAGCAATTCCCTCTCATAGCCCACGATGGTCAGCGGCTCGGGGAAATCGGCCAGCCCCTTGAAGGCGCTGCGCAGCAGGATCAGGGCCAGGATCTCGAATTGCTTGCCCACGGATTTCGAGATGGAGCAGGGCAGGGTGAAGATCAGGCTGATCACTTCGAGCACCAGGACCAGGGTGAAGGCCAGGTTGATGGCCATGTAGTGGCTGGTGGGGGTCATCTCGGCCAGACGGCCCGTGAGCAGCCCCTGGCGGTTCAGCTCGATGGTGATCAGGGCGAGGACGAAGATGGCGATGAGGGCGCCGCCCACGGTGCGCTGGGTGGAGTCCTTCTCCCAGAAATGGTGCAGGGGGTCGAAGACGTAGGTGACCCCGTTGAAGATCTTGTCCATCGCGTGCATGCGTCGTGTCCTGTCGAGGTGGTTGCCCGGCGTTGCGGACCTGGGGAGCGGCCCAGATCAGAGAAGTAGCAGAGCAAGGCGGAGCGGTAAACGGGAATCTTTCCTGTTTCTCGTGCGCGGCGCGTCAGATCTCAAAAAGCATTTCAAGGTCGTCGCGGGTCAGCCCCTTGAGGGCGGACTGGCCGGGAATGATGGACTCGGCCACGTCCTTTTTCTGCTCCTGGAGCTTGAGGATGCGCTCCTCAACCGTATTCTGGCAGATCATCTTGTAGGCGAAGACCTGCCGCTTTTGGCCGATGCGGTGGGTGCGGTCCGTGGCCTGATTCTCCACGGCCGGGTTCCACCACGGGTCGTAGTGGATGACGTAATCGGCGCTGGTCAGGTTGAGGCCCGTGCCACCTGCCTTGAGCGAGATGAGGAAGATGGGGATGTCCGGGCTGTCGTTGAACCGGTCCACCTGCTCGAAGCGGTCCTTGGATGAGCCGTCGAGATAGCAGAAGGGAATCTCGCGGATTTGCAGCCAGCTGCGGATGACATGGAGCATGCGCACGAACTGGGAGAAAACCAGCACCTTGTGCCCGCCCTCGATGATGTCAATCACCAAGTCCTTGAAGGCGTCGAACTTGCCCGAGGGCAGGTTGGTGGAAACACCGGGCATGTCGAGCTTGAGCAGGCGCGGGTGGCAGCAGATCTGGCGCAGCTTGAGCAGGGCATCGAGGATGGACATCTGGCTCTTGGCCATGCCCTTTTCCTCCACGTCGCGCAGCACCTGATCCTTGAGCTTCTTGGCCAGGGCATTGTAAAGGTCGCGCTGCTCGTCCACCAGTTCGCAGTAGTGGGTGGTCTCGATCTTGGGCGGCAGGTCCTTGGCCACCTCGGACTTGGTGCGGCGCAGGATGAAGGGCTTCACGCGGGAGCGCAGGTAGTCCAGCGTCTCTTCGTCGCCGTCCTTGATGGGCTTGACGATGCCGCGCTGGAAGGAATGCTGCGATCCGAGGAAGCCGGGCATGAGAAATTCAAAGAGCGACCACAACTCGAAAAGGTTGTTTTCAATGGGCGTGCCCGAGAGGCAGACGCGCAGCCCCGCTTCGAGCTTGCGCACAGAGCGGGCCGTGATGGTGTTTGGATTCTTGATGTTCTGCGCCTCGTCGAGGATGACGCTGGCGTATTCGTACTTGAGCAACTCGTCCAGATCGCGGCGCAGCAGGGCGTAGGTGGTGATGACCAGGTGCGAGTTGTTGATGTGCTGGAAAAGGTCGTCGCGCTTGGCGCCGTAGATGGTCAGCCGCCTGAGTTCGGGCACGAACTTCTGGGCCTCGCGCTCCCAGTTGGGCAGGACCGAGGTGGGAACGATGATCAGGTTGGGTCCATCCACGCCGGAGTCCACCAGGAACTGGATGTAGGACAGGGTCTGGATGGTCTTGCCCAGCCCCATCTCGTCGGCCAGGATGCCGCCAAAACCATACTCGCGCAGGAAGTTGAGGTAGCTCATGCCCTGGATTTGGTAGGGACGCAGGGTGGCCTGGAGCTTCTTTGGTTGCTCGATAGCTCGTATTTCGTCGAAATTATTTATTTTATCTCGAAGCTTGACATAGTATGAGTCCGTGTGGGCCTGGGGCAGGTCTTCCAGGATCTTGTCGAGAACCGGGGCCTCGAACTGGTTGAACTGCTTCTTGGGTGCCTTTTCGGGATCAAAACCCAGGGCCTTGAGCTTGTGCCCGAGCTTTTCGAGCCAGGATTCGGGCAGGCTGGTGTATGAGCCGTCCTTGAGCTGGACGTAGCGCTTGCCCTTGGTCCATGCCTCCCAGATCTCGTCGATGGGTACGCGCTGGTCGTCGTACTCCACCGAGAGTTCGAGGTTGAACCACTTGTCTTCCTCGTCCGATTCCACTTCAGCCACCACCACGGGCTGGGTGGTGCGCACCTTGTAGCGGGTCAGGTTCTGCTCGCCGTAGACGCGGTAGGCCTCCACCAACTGCGGATAGTGGTCAAGCAGGAAATTGATGGCCTCCTCCTGCTCCATGAACCAGATGTGGTTGCTCCTGGGCTGGAAATTCATGTCCTGCAGCTCGGCCAGCAGATTGGCCTCTTCATCCTGCGCGCGGCGGATCAGGTAGCTCTTGCCGCTCGCGTGGTAGCTGCCGGTCTGCAGGTCCGGGTTGGGGCCGGGCATGACGAATTCGCCGTGCTCGTTCTCGTAGATGTTCTGGACCTTGAGCACCAGCAGGCTCCCCTCCTCGTCGAGGAAGAGCTTGGGATTGTATTCCGCCTTCTGGAATATCGGTCCCACGCGCTCCAGGAAGTCCTCCTGGCCGTAGAGGTCCGAGACCGGGATACGGGTCCAGACGCGGTCGAGGAACTCGGACACGTCGGCGTGGGGCACGATGGGTTTTTTCTCCACCATACCCTGCACCAGCTTGGGGTCCAGGCCGGTTTGCACCGGGTAGAAGGAATTCTTGTAATAGACCCACAGCGGCAGCCGCCCGTAGAAATATATTTCCTCCTCGTTGGTGATTGAGAAGGGCATCTTGTCTTCCCGGGACAGGAGGATGTCGAACATCAGCCCGTCCTCGCTCAAGGTGGGCGAGAGCTTGAGCTGCATGGTCTTGGATTCGATGGTCACCGGCTGTTCGGTTTCGCGAAGGTAGAGGTAGTATTCGTTCTTCACGGCGCGGAAGAACCAGGAGTGCAGGCCCGCAGGAATCTCGACCCGGTGGCCCCAGTAGTCGAGGTAGTGGCCGATCTGCTCGGCCACGCCGGGCAGGGCCGGGGAGGTGTCGCACCAGTCCGGGTTCTCCACGATCTGGGCCAGGGTGACTTCGTTTTGCACCTGGGAGATGCCCGACTTGTTCTGCCGGGCGCGGAAGAAGGCCACCTGGAGCCGACCCAGTTCCGGGAATATGCGGTAGATGAGATAGTGCCGCCCGGCCTCGGGCTCAAGCTCGGTGGCGAAGAAGGGGCGGAAGGTCTGGCGCCAGTCCGTGCGCGTGACCGGGGCCTTTTCCCCTGATTCCGAGTTCATGGATTTGAGTAGCTTGACTGCGGTGGCCGCCACATGACGGCAGACGCCGGAGAAGGATTCCGGGCAGTTGCAATAGAAATTGATGCTCCGGTCGCTCAAGTTGACGCCGATCTCGGAGGTGTAGTTCTGGAAGTCGTCTCCCTGCACCTGTCCGTCAATATCCCAGTACTGGTCGCGTTTCTTGAGGTCGAGTTTGGAGACCCCATTGGCCGCGACGACTTCCCGGGCACTCTCCAGAATGTATTCCGGGATGCTGTCGCCGATGAAGTTCTGGAGGACTGACTTGACTATTTGTTCTTCGCCGCTGCTCATTCGGGCACTCTCTGTCGCTTGCCGGTATCGCTGAACACGTGTGCATACCCGTATCCACGGCATTGGGCAAGTTGAATAAAAACCTATGTGCAGCCTTTCGTCCACTTGGCTTTTCGGGCCTGTTGGTTCATAGTGAATGAAGTGGCCGACGCTCTCCTGATTATATGGTCCAAGCCCCGTAGTTTTGCAAGAAAAAATGAGACTGTCTGTCCTCGCATTCCTGCTCCTCGCTCTGATCATGTCCCTTGTCGCCGCCTGCGGCGAGGGCAGCGGCCCTGCAACGCCCGTCCGGCCGGTGGATATCGAGACCCTTCCGGCCGAGCCCGAGGACGGCGGCACCCTCGTCGAGGCCATGCTCGGCGAGCCGGACAACCTCATCTCCATGCTCTCCACCACCTCTGCCTCCCACGCCGTGGCCTCGCGCATTTATGTCACCCTCATCAAGTATGACAAGGACATCGAGCTTGTGCCCCATGCGGCCAAATCCTTTGAGGTGCTCAACGAGGGCAGGCTGCTCAAGTTCACCCTGCGCGAGGACATCCGCTGGTTCGACGGCCAGCCTCTCACGGCCGAGGACGTGGAGTTCACCTACCGGCTCATGATCGACCCGGAGACGCCCACGGCCTACGCGGAGAATTTCAAGGCGGTCAAGGAGTTCCGGTTGACTGGCCCGTACTCCTTTGAGGTGGAGTACGACCAGCCCTTTGCCAGGGCGCTCATCACCTGGGCCATGGACATTCTGCCCAAGCACGCCATGGAGGGCGAGAACCTGCTGAACACCAAGTACAGCCGACAGCCACTGGGGGCCGGGCCGTTCATGCTCAAGGAATGGACGCCGGGAACCCGTATCGTGCTGGAGGCCAACCCGGACTATTTCGAGGGGCGGCCCCATATCGACAGAGTGATCTACCGCATGATCCCGGACCTTTCCACCCAGTTCCTGGAACTCAAGGCGGGCAACCTCGACACCATGGATCTGACTCCGCTGCAATATCTCTATCAGACCTCCGGGCCGGGCTGGGACGGCAGTTTCCACAAGTTCGAGTACCTGGCGTCCGGCTATGCCTTTCTCGGCTTCAACATGAAACATCCGTTTTTTCAGGATGTCAGGGTGCGTCTGGCCATCGACCACGCCATCGACCGGCGCGAGTTGGTCAAGGGGGTGCTCTTCGGCCTGGGCGAGATGGCAAATGGGCCTTACAAGCCGGGCACATGGCAATACAACGAGGCCGTCGTTCCGCGTGAATACGACACGCAGCGGGCCAGGGCGCTGCTGGCCGAGGCGGGCTGGGCCGACACCGATGGCGACGGCCTGCTGGACAAAGACGGAATACCCTTCGCCTTTTCCATCATCACCAACCAGGGGAACACCCAGCGCATCAAGGCCGGGGTGATCATCCAGCAGCGGCTTAAGGATCTGGGCATCAAGGTGGAGCTGCGCACCGTGGAGTGGGCGGCTTTCATCAATGAATTCGTGGACAAGGGGCGCTTCGACGCGGTGATCCTGAGCTGGAACATCCTCCAGGACCCTGACATCTACAGCGTCTGGCATTCGTCCCAGGCCGTGGAGCGGGGGCTCAACTTCACCCGCTATGTCAACCCCGTGCTGGATGACCTGCTCGAGCGGGGCCGCAGGCTGGTCGATCTTGGGGAGCGCAAGTCCATTTACGACGAGGTGCAGCGCATCCTGCACGACGACGTGCCCTACTGCTTTCTGTATGTGCCGAAATCCTTGCCCATCGTGCAGGCCAGGGTGCAGAATATCGAGGCCGCTCCGGCAGGCATTGCCTACAACTTCCCCGAGTGGTGGATACCGAAATCGCTGCAAATGCAGCCCTAGCAGGCTGTTGAAAAATGTCCGATTGCTGCGTTGCTCCAAAAGTTCAAATCCTCGCGTACAGGGAGTACGCTTCGGCCTTGACCTTTTGTTCGCGCCTTGCACTCGAACTTTTTTGAACAGCCTGATAAAAGATTTTATAAACAACAGGTTATGATCAAGAAGGCCCCATGATTCGCATCAATCAGATCACCGATAAGGTGGCGTCGTACATAGATAATCCTGACCTGGACCTGATCCAGCGGGCCTACATATTTTCCGCCCAGGCGCACGACGGTGTTGTCCGCCGCTCGGGCGAGCCGTACATCTCGCACCCCATGAACGTGGCCTATCTGCTGGCCGAGATGCAGCTTGACGAGGCCACTGTGGCCGCCGGGCTGCTGCACGATACCGTGGAGGACACCCAGGCCTCGGTGGACGAGATCGAGGAACTCTTCGGTTCCGACGTGGCCGACATCGTGGACGGCGTGACCAAGATCAGCCAGATGGACTTCGAGTCCAAGGCCGTGCAGCAGGCCGAGAACATCCGCAAGCTCATCCTGGCCATGGCCGAGGACATCCGCGTGCTCATGGTCAAGCTGGCTGACAGGCTGCACAACATGCGCACCCTGGAGTTCATGAAGCCGGTCAAGCGGCGACTCATCGCCCAGGAGACGCAGGATATCTACGCGCCCCTGGCCAACCGGCTCGGCCTGCACCGGGTCAAGACCGAGCTTGAAGACCTCTGTCTGCGTTACCTCAAGCCTGATGTCTTCGACCAGCTCAGCCAGGCCGTGTCAGAGCACCGCGCCGCTGGTGAGCCCTACATCGAGAAAGTTATCGTCCTGGTCGATGACATGCTTGGGAAAAACAAGATCAAGGGCCGCGTCTACGGCCGCACCAAGCACCTGCATTCCATCCACATCAAGATGGAGCAGCAGGGGCTGACCTTTGATGAGATATACGACCTCATCGCTTTTCGCATCATCTTGAAATCCATCAAGGACTGCTACGCCGTGCTGGGGCTCATCCACTCCATCTGGCGGCCCGTTCCCGGCCGGTTCAAGGATTACATCTCCATCCCCAAGGCCAACATGTACCAGAGCCTGCATTCCACCGTCATCGGCCCGGACGGGGAGCGCATCGAGGTGCAGATCCGCACCGAGGAGATGAACCGCATCGCCGAATACGGTGTGGCCGCCCACTGGCAGTACAAGGAAGTGGGCAAGGGGAGCAAGCGGGCCAGGAGCGCTGAGACCCGCGACGCCGAGCGCTATACATGGCTTCGGCAGATCATGGATTGGCAGCGCGAGCTTTCGGACCCGCGCGAGTTCATGGCCTCGCTGCGTCTTGAGATGTTCCAGGAAGAGGTCTACGTCTTCACGCCCAATGGGGACATCAAGGAATTGCCAGAAGGCGCGACCCCGGTGGATTTTGCCTATGCCATTCACTCCGAGGTGGGCGACAAGTGTGCCGGGGCCAAGGTCAACGGCCGCATCGTGCCGCTGCACACCGCGCTCAAGAATGGTGACTCGGTGGAGATCATCACCGACAAGAACCGGATGCCAAGCCGCGACTGGCTCAAGTTCGTCAAGACGGCCAAGGCGCGCACCCGCATCAAGCAGTACATCCGCACCGTGGAGCGCGAGCGGGCCATCGCCCTGGGCAAGGAGCTGCTGGAAAAGGAAGGGCGCCGGGTGGGCATCAACGTCCAGAAGACCATCAAGGACGGCGAGTTCCACAAGCTGGTGGAAAGCTTCAACTGCGGCAGCGTGGACGATCTGCTGACCCAGGTGGGCTTCTCGCGCTTTACCCCGCGCAAGGTGGTCAAGAAGCTTTACGCCCTCATCCACGGCGAGAGCGCGGACATGCGCAAGGCCCGCGAGCGCGAGGAGGCCGCCGCGAGCCATCCCGAGGCCAAGAAGAAGCCCAAGACGGACGGGTTGCAGATTTCCGGCGTGGACAACGTCCTGGTCCGTTTCGCCAGCTGCTGCAGTCCGCTGCCTGGGGAGCCCATCATCGGCTATATCACCCGGGGCCGGGGTGTGACCGTCCACCGCATCGACTGTCACAACGTCAAGAATTTCGAGGATGAACGGCTTATCGGCGTCAACTGGGAGGGCGTCGAGGACAAGCCGTATCCGGCCAAAGTCCGGATCAAATGTCTCAACAAGACCGGTATGCTCGGCAAGATATGCTCCATGCTGGCCGAGCAGAACGTGAACATCGATTCGGGCAGCTTCGAGTCAAAGGTGGACGGCACCTCGGTGCTGGAATTCACGGTGGAGGTCAAGGACCTGGACCAGCTCTACAGCGCTCTGTCCAAGGTCAAGGCCCTCAAGGCCGTGCAGGAGGCCCTGCGCGTGTCCTGAGAGGTGGGTGCGGTTTTTTGGACAGGTTG
>JBDRSO010000098.1:0-48531 GCA_043824835.1 Pseudomonadota bacterium
GCCTTGGCGCGATCCATGTGGATCATCTTCATGCCCTTGATGCGCAGGCCGGAGTCGGTGATCATCTTGAGAACGTCGCCGATGAGGTTGCGTTCGACAGCGTCGGGTTTGATGATGGAAAAGGTCTGTTCGATAGCCATGTGAGCCTCCCTAGGGTTTGCAATGTATACGTGTCGGACGATTTGTGCCAGCTCAGGCTTGGGCTGCACGAACAGCCTAGCAGAGCAGCATGCGGTCGGAGATGCCCTCGCCCCCGCGCAACTCGGAGAAGCGGCGGAGCAGATCCTCGACCTTGAGATTTCTTTTTTCCTCCCCGGCGATGTCGAGCACGATCTCGCCGCGATGGAACATGACCAGCCGGTTGCCCAGGCTGATGGCCTGGGCCATGTTGTGGGTGACCATCAGGGCCGAGAGGTTCTGCGACTTCACGATCTCGGCGGTCAGGTCGAGTACCATGGCCCCGGTCTTGGGGTCCAGGGCGGCAGTGTGCTCATCGAGCAGCAGCAGGCGGGGGCGCACCAGGGTGGCCATGAGCATGGTCAGGGCTTGGCGCTGGCCACCGGAGAGCAGGCCGGTGGTGGTCTTGAGCCTGTCTTCGAGCCCAAGGCCCAGCACGGCCAGCTTCTCGCGGAACAGGGCGCGGTCACTGGACTTGACGCCGAGGCCAAGGGTACGGCGCTGGCCGCGCTTGAGCGCCATGGCCAGGTTCTGTTCAATGGACGCGCCCGCGCAGGTGCCCAGTAGCGGATCCTGGAACACCCGGCCGATGAGCGAGGCGCGCCGGTGCTCGGGCCAGCCAGTGACATCGTCATCGCCCAGCACGATGCGCCCGGCGTCGAGGGGAAATGACCCGGCCAGGGCGTTGAGAAAGGTCGATTTTCCCGCACCGTTGGAGCCGATGACGGTGATGAAGTCGCCCTCGGCCATGTCCAGGTTGACGTTGTTCAGTGCCGCGACTTCATTGACGTCGCCCTTGTGGAACGCCTTGGTCACGCCGGCGATGGTGATCATTTCGCCCTCCCGGCCACGGTGCGCTTCATTCTGGCCTTGAGTTGGGGCATGACCAGGGCGATGACCACCAGCAGCGCGGTGATCAGGTTCAAATCGCTCGGGGTGATGGCGAAATCGCCCAGCCGCAGGCCCAGCGCCATGGCAATGGCCACGCGATAGAGGATGGAGCCGAGCAGGGCGGCGATGAGGGCGCGGGTGATAGTCTTGTGGCCGAACACGGTCTCGCCGATGATGACCGAGGCCAGCCCGGCGATGATGGTGCCAACGCCCATGTTGACGTCGGCCGCGCCCTGATTCTGGGCCACCAGCGCGCCCGAGGCGGCCACCAGGGCGTTGGACAGGCCCACGCCGAAGATGATGATGGTGTCGGTGTTCACCCCCTGGCTGGTGATCATCTGCTTGTTGTCGCCGGTGGCCAAAAAGGCGAGGCCCAGCTCCGTGTGCAAGAACCAGATGAGCACGGCCACGGCGGCAACGCAGACGAGGCCGAAGAGCAGGGGCGTGGAGACATGGGGCATGAGGCCGCTTATGGAAGCGAACCAGTCCACCACCGTGTCCTGGCCAAGCAGGGTCATGTTGGGCCGCCCCATGATGCGCAGGTTGATGGAGTAAAGCGCAATCATGGTCAGGATGGAGGCCAGCAGGTGGAGGATGCGGAACTTGGTATTGAGCACGCCGGTGACGGCCCCGGCCATGAATCCGGCTCCCGAGGCCATGAGGACGGCCAGCGCCGGGGAGTGCCCGGCCGTGATGGCCACGGCCGAGACCGAGGCCCCCAGCGGCAGGCTGCCGTCTACTGTCAGGTCCGGAAAATCGAGCACCCTGAAGGTCAGGTAGACGCCGACCACCATGAGGCCGTAGGCGAATCCCTGCTCAATGGCGCCGAGGAATGCATAGCTGGTCATACTCTTTCCCGAGGTCTGCGGCCCGCAAGCGAACCAAGTGAGCCCGACAACGAACAAGGCGCGTTGCGAACAACGCGCCTTGTATACTGTTGGCGTCAAATACGCAAATGCGGCTACTCGACGACCTTCGCGGCCCGGGCGATGGTGGCGTCAGGCAGGGTCACGCCCATGGCAGCGGCCGCCTTCTTGTTGACATGCAGGTTGAGGTCTTCGAGGAATTCCACGGGCATGTCGCCAGGGGCTACGCCTTCGACAAGAATCCTGTAGGCCATGTCGCCGGTCTGCAGGCCCATTTTGTAATAATCCACGGCCACGGCCGCGACTGCACCGCGATCCACCGAGTCCACGTCCGCGACGATGAGCGGCAGGCGGCTTTGGGTGCATACCTTGACTGCGGATTCCAGAGCCGAGACAGCAGTGTTGTCAGTGGGAATGTAGATCACTTCGGCCCGGCCCACAAGGCTCCTGGCGGCCTGATACACGCCGCTTGAGTTGGCAATGGTCGCGCCCTGCACGGTGAGGCCCGCCTTGCCTGCTTCTTCGGTCAGTTTTTCCACCAGGACCACGGAGTTGGGTTCGCCTGCGTTGTAGATGACGCCGATGGTTTTGGCCAAGGGCACGATCTCGCGAATCAGGGCCACATGCTGGTCCATGGGGCTGAAGTCGGACATGCCGGTGACGTTGCCGCCGCCCGAGTTTTGCAAATCCTTGACCAGTCCGGCCGAAACAGGATCGGTCACGCCGGTGAAGAGAATGGGGATGTCCTTAATCTTCTGTGCTGCGGCCTGGGCACCCGGGGTGGCTATGGCCAGCACAAGGTCGGGCTTCTCGCCCCTGATCTGGTTGACGATTTGGACGTTGGTGCCCATGTTGCCCTGGGCGATGTGGACGTTGTAGGAGACATCTGCGCCGCGCTCCTTGAGCCGGTCGGCAACCCCCTGGCGCATGGCGTCCAGGGCGGGGTGCTCGACGATCTGGGTCACCGAGACGGTGAACGGTCCGGCCGCCAGGGCGTTGACGGCCATTAGGCACAGCGCGGCGAGGGTCAAGAGAAGACGTGTCATGGCAAGGGTCCTCCGGCAGAGAATTTTGACGGATAGTGGACCCGAAAACCGCGCCAAGTCAAGGTGTATCAAACGGCTGGTCAAACAAAAAGGCCGCGTGAGCGGCCCCTTGATTGTGGTGTGAGCGGACTCGGATCAAAAGCGGATTTCCTCTTCCTTGACCACCTGGAAGGATTTGTTACCCTTGACCCGGCCCGGTAGCCCCTGGAACTTTCGCACGCCCTCGATCTCGGCTTCGAGCAGTTCTCCCTCGTCGGTGTCCAGCAGGATGATGTCGCCCTCCTGGAGGTAGAGCAGTTGGCGGCCGCTGATGGTCGTACGGCCCATGCGCACCACCATTTCCACAGGAGTCTCCATGAGCCGCTCCTTGAAACGATTGATCCAGATATGGTCCACCTCCAGCCGCTCGGACTGGAAGGAGGCGTGGAGCTTGGAGCGGATGGGTTCCATGGTGGCATAGGGCAGGCAGACGACAAGGGAGCCGATGGCGTTTTCAAGCTCCACCTCGAAGGTGACCACGATGACCACGTCCGATGGCGGTACGATGGCCGCGAACTGGGGGTTGACCTCGGTGCGGATCATCTCCACATGCACTTCGTGCACCGGCTTCCAGGACTCCTCCATGTTGGCCAGGGCGATCTTGACCACGCGCTCGACAATGGCCTGCTCGATGGGCGTGAAGTCGCGGCCTTCCACCTTGGGCTGGCTGCCAGCGCCGCCGAAAAAGTTCTCCACCAGGGCGAAGACGAGGCGCGAATCCACCACCAGCAGGGCGTTGCCGCGCAACGGGTCCATCTTGAAGATGGAAATGGAGGTGGGCACGGGCAGAGAGCGCATGAAGTCGCCGAACTTGGACATGTCGATGGAAATGGGGTTGATATCCACCCGCTTGCGCATGGTGTTGGCCAGCGCGTTGGTGCATAGCCGGGCAAAGCGATCGTTGACGATCTCAAGGACGGGCATGCGGCCGCGAATGATCCTGTCCTGGTTGGCCAGGTCAAAGGAAACTACCCCGGAGTCGTCCTCCGGTATTTCCGTCTCGGTCTCGACGTCCCCCCCGGAAAGGCCCCGAAGCAGGGCATCAACTTCATCTTGTTCGAGGATTTTGCTCATCTGGAAAATGCCTCATTCATCGGCCGACACAGCGGCCCGCTTGCCCCCGGTCGTGCCGGGATTTTGAACATCGTGTAACTATTAGCAAAAAGCGGGCCTGATTCGCCACAATTTTCTCGGCCTGCCGCCAGTTTCGCTTTATGTTCCTATACCATCCGGCCGGGTGGGAAGGCAAGAGCGGGCTGCGGGCAGACCGTCATTGACCTCGAAAAAGTCTAAAGATTTTCCAGAATCGCGCTGCGGAAGGTCTTTGTTCAAAGAAAAATCAAGTTTTTGCAATTGGTTCTGCCTCAGAATGCAGCAGGAGTGGGGCGAGGGGGCGCCCGGCGGGTTGGGGCGAGGGCAGGGGGTTGGAGCCGGGCTACTCAGAAGCGAGTTCTGAAAGGGGAAGCAGCCTGACCTGGACATTTTTTCGGGCCGACCATTCCCGGAGGGCGGTCAGGGTTTCCGGGTAGGGGTGGCCGATGGCGATGGCGGAGCCGTTTTTAAGGGCCACGCTTTCCGCCTTGCGCAGTTGCAGGGTGATGGCCGACACATCCCTGACGTTGTCCAGGAAGATGTCGCGCTCGTAGAAGGGGATACCGATCTTGCGGGCCGTGGCGCGGGCAACGCTCCGGGACGTGGTCAGGCTGTCGAGAAAGAAGAGGCTACGCCGCCGCAACTCGGCCAGGGCGACCTGCATGCCCGGGGCATGGGCGGTGAATTTGGACCCCATGTGGTTGTTGACGCCAATGGCCTCGGGAATTCGATCGAGATTTTCGGCCACGCGCTGCCGGATGGCCTCGTCGGACATGGTGGTGAAAAGGGCATCCCCCCCCGGGTCGTAGGCCGGGTAGCCCATGGGCTCCATGGGAAAATGGATGATGAGGTCGTGCCCCGAATTCTTGATGAGTCGGACCGATTCCCGAGTCTGGCCGGCATTGGGCCATACGGCCAGGGTCACGGGGAAATCCAGAGCCAAAAGCCCCTTGAGCACGCGGATGTCCTCGCCGATGTCGTCGATGACAATGGCCATGCCCGGGCCATTGGTCTTGGGACGCGGCAGGGCCAGCGGGACACTTTCCAGCAGCAGGCGGTGGGAGGTCAGGCCGCTGATGGCGATGGTCGCCTCGGTCTCGCCAACCTCGGCCAGCACGGCTTCGGGCACACGCCTGCCAAGGCTTTCGTGCAGGGCGTCCAAGAAGGCTTGGCGTTCCTTGATCGGGGGAATCTGGAGCACCTGATAGTGGTAGGGGCGGCCGTCAAGCTTGCGAAGCTCCACATCAAGCAGGTCCAGGCCGGTCATGTCCATGCGGTTTGCGCGCATGGCCTCGATGATGGCCAGATCGGCTTGGCGCACCTTATCCTCCATGCCGCCAGCCGAGTCCTCTTCGTAGACCCTTGGCTGCGGTGAAGGCTGGATGGCTCCTACCTGGGTGGACATGACGTCTGGCGGGGTATCGTCGGTCAGAATGAAATAGCCCAGGGCGAGCAGGCCAGCCACGCCGAGGACAAAGAACAGCACAAGGGGACCGGGCCGATACAGCCTCGTCAAGAGGCTGTCCGGACCGGTCCCTTCTTTGCTGGTCTCATCTCTGGTTTCGTCCCTGGATTGGTCGTCCATCGAGAAACGTATCGTCCTTTACTGGATTTCTTTGAGCTTGGGCAGGCTCTTGACCAGTTCCAGCGCCATGCGCAGCTGGTTGTCACGCTCAAGCATTTCCTTGACTTCTTTTTCGGCCATGGACTGGCCGCCCTTGGAACTCTCACCGTTTTCCAGGTGGCGGCTCAAGTCCTGCTCCCTGACGGTGAAGCGTTCGCGCATGCTCCGCTCCTCGTCCTTGGGCGGTGCCAGGAAGGCGATTTTCAAGTCGGGTTCAATGCCCATGGCCTGGATGGAGCGGCCGCCGGGCGTGTAGTAGAGGGCCGTGGTCAGCTTGATGCCCGAGCCGTCGGCCATGGGGATGATGGTCTGAACCGATCCCTTGCCAAAGGAGCGCTCGCCCACGATGAGGGCGCGCTTGTGATCCTGGAGCGCACCGGCCACGATCTCCGAGGCCGAGGCGGAACCGGCGTTGATGAGCACCACCAGCGGCACCTTGATTTCGTCGGAAGTCTTGGCGGCGAAGAAGTCCTTGCGGCTGGCCTCGTCCTTGCCCTGGATATAGACGATGGAGCCATCTTCGATGAAGGTGTCAGCCACCGAAACCGCCTGACCGAGCAGGCCGCCGGGGTTGTTGCGCAGGTCGAGCACGATGCCCTTGAGGGGATGCTGTTTCTGGTACTGCGCGATCTCGTCGCGCATGTTCTTGGTCGTGGACTCATGGAATTTGGTCAGGCGCAGATAGAGGTAGCCATCTTCCAGCGACTGGGTCTTGACGCTGGTGATGGGAATGGTGCCGCGCACGATGGCCACTTCCTGGGGCTTGTTGGAATCGCTGTGCAGGATGAGCAGGGTGACGGTGGTGTCCTTTTCGCCCCGGATGCGCTTGACCGCGTCGAGCAGGGTCATGTCCTGGGTGGATTCGCCGTCGATTTCGAGGATCAGGTCCCCGGAGAGCAGTCCTGCCTTGTAGGCGGGGGTGTCCTCAATGGGTGAGACCACGATCAGCCGCCCCTGCTCCAGGCTGATTTCAATGCCGATGCCGCTGAACTTGCCCGAGGTGTCCATCTGCATCTCCTTGTAGTCCTCGGGGGAGAGGAACGCGGAATGCGGGTCGAGCTGCTCGATCATGCCCTTGATGGAATTATCGATGAGTTCCTTGCGGGTGATGGGCTTGACATAGTAGCTCTCGACCATGTCGAGAACCTGCGAGAAGCGCTTGAGCGCCTCGAAGTGGTCGTCCTTTCCGGCCATGGTCGGGCCGGGGGCCACCGTGAGGGTGAAAAGAAGAAGAAACGTGACAATCCAGAGCGATATGCGCATGAAGCCTCCCGCAGGCCGCGCGACTGATGCACGCGACTCGCATAATTCATTATGGCGACGTTAACCAAACTTTCGGGTTAATTGGTTTTTGATGAAAACGCAATTCAAAATACAGTCCCGGGCCATCGGCCGCCGGGTAGTAGCCCACCACGCCCAGGGGCTCGTCCTTTTCGACTTCCTGGCCGGTGTTCACATGCGTGTCAGATAAGTATGCATACAAACTGTAATAGTCATGTCCATGATAGACGATGACCACATGCCCGAACCCGCGCAGGGTGTCGTTGTGCACCACCTTGCCCCAGAAGACGGAGCGAACGGTGTCCGCCTCCTGCGCCCCAAACCCGAGGCCGCGCACCGGCGGATTCGCGCCCGGTGCGTAGTCGGCCACGAGGCGGCCGCGCACCGGCCAGGGCAGGGTCCGCTTGTAGAGATCGAACCGCTTGGTCTTCTGGGACTGGAGCTGGTACTTGAGGCTCTCAATGGACGAAAGGATGTCCGTCAGCTCCGTCTCGGCGCCTTCGCGCTGCCGGGTAACGGTGCGCAAGTTGCGGCGCAGGGCGTGTTGCCGGTCGAGGAGCCGGTCCTTGGTGACGTTGACCCGGGCAAGCTGCGCCTCGGCCTCCTGTTCAAGGGTTCGTTGACGCTCCAGGTTCTTGGCGATGCGTTCCGCATTGATTCTGGCTTCCTCAAACCGCGCCTGGGTGGCCTCGTAGATGTCGGCCAGCCATTTCAGGCGGCGGTCGAACTCGTCCCAGCTGTCCACTCCCTCGAACCGCGAACGCACCGATTGCAGATGCACTGGCCACAGCGCGCGAACCAGCCCGGCCAACTCGCGCGAGATGCGCTGCTTCTCCTCTTCCAGGGCGTAGTGATCCTCGCGGGCCGCACGCTCGGACTGGCGGATGGTGTCTAGCGCAGCCTCCTGGGTCGAGATCCGCTTGAGCAGATCGGCCATCTCGCGCTCGATGCCCGTGATGCTGGTGGAGAGCTGTCCGGCCTGTTCCGTGAGCTTGCGCACCTCCTGCTCGCGCTGATCGGCGCGGCGATGTTCCTGTTGCAGGCTCTCATGCAACGATTGCCCGGTCTCCTCGGCCAGGACCGGGGTCCAGGCGAGGCAGAGGCAGAGCAGGGCAAGCAGGGTGCGCATCATAATGGTCATTGGTCGAGAAAGGGTTGCAACGGGCAGGCTGCGCACAGCCCGGCCTGTTTCCGGCACCACTCCTTGCCCGTGCGAACGATGAGGGCGTGGTATTCGTTGTAGAGTGCCACATCCTCGGGCAGGGCGTCCATGAAAAGGGCACGCAGTTCATGGTAATCGATACCCTCGTGAGCCAGCCCGTGGCGACGCATCAGACGATGGGTGTAAGCGTCCACGACAAATGTCGGCATATCAAGCGCATAGAGCAGAATCGAGTCCGCCGTCTCCGGCCCGATGCCGCTGACGGAGAGGACCATGTCACGAAGTTCATCCAGTGCGTGAACCCTGAGTGATTCGATCTCGAAGTCAGCTTCATTTTTAAGAAAATTGAGGAAATTTCGCAGCCTGACCGTCTTGAGGTTGTAGTAGCCCGCCGGGCGGATGAGTTCGGCCAGCGCCGCCGGGTCCAGGGCGAGCATGGCCCGAGCCGAGAGCAGGTCGCGCGCCTTGAGGTTGGCCATGGCCTTTTCCACGTTCCCCCAGTTGGTGTTCTGGGTGAGGATTGCCCCGACCGCGATCTCGAAAGGCGAGTCGCCCGGCCACCACCGGCTGGGTCCCAGCGCGGCGAGCATGGCCTCGTACATGGCGGTTATGGTCTCGGCCCGTCTCATGCCCGCCCGTCGCCTCTCATCTGCTCCCAGACGAGGCAGGCCCATTCTCCCTCAGTGGCGATGATTGGCTCGCCGATGCCCCGGCGTTCGTAAGCCTCGGCCACTGCGTCCTGTTGCGCCCCGGCCAGGATGCCCGAGAGGATCAGGCAGCCGCCCGGCCGGACATGGGCCAGGATGTCGCCCGCCATCTCGATGAGCGGGCCGGAGAGGATGTTGGCGACCACGATGTCGAAGTTCATGCTGGGCTCCAGGCTGTCGATGCTGCCCACGGCCGTGCGCATCGCCCCGGCCACGTCGTTGGCCTCGACATTTTCCTTGGCGCAGATGATAGCCTGGGGGTCGATGTCCAGACCGATGCCGGTGAGCCCGAGCTTGGCGAGGCCGATGCCCAGGATGCCGGAGCCTGTGCCCAGGTCAAGGAAGGTGCCGCCAGGGGCGATGGCCTCCTGTCCCAAAAGCTCGCCGATGGTGGTCAGGCAGAGGGAGGTGGTGGGGTGGTGGCCGGTGCCAAAGGCCATCTTGGGCTCGATGACGATGTGGGTGGTGCCGTTCTCCTTGCCGTCCTCCAGCCAGGGCGGCAGGATGGTGAAGGTCCCGCCGCAGTTGACCGGGTTGAAGAAGTCCTTCCAGGCCATGGCCCAGTTCTCGGACTCCTGCTCGGACCAGCGCACGCCCGAGCCGGGGAAATGTGCCTCAAAAGCCCGGACCATCTCCATGCCCAGGGGATGGTCCTCCAGGTAAAGAGTGAACCGGCGCACACCCTCGCCTGGGGTTTCCTCCCAGCCGTGGGGCACCCTGGCGGCGATGAAGACCCCGGCCTCGTCGGCCTCGTCCTCGGCAATGGTGAATTCGATCTTGAGAAGGGTGGACATGGAATCGCCTCCGGCTGTGAAACATGACGCGGCCGGGAACGCGCGTTCCCGGCCGGATTGTCGTTGCGATACTGCGGTCATCTAGAACACCTTGTCGATGAACGCGCCTTTTCCGGTGTACTGGAATTGCTGCACCGTGGTCTGCTGGTCCCGGCTCTCTGCCCTGGCCTTGGCCAGCGGGGCCAGGGTCTGCTCGTCGGGCATGGTGGTTTCCGGCTTGCGCAGGGCGGGCGAGAGCATGGCCTTGCGCTCCTCAGCGGCCAGGGGGGCGTATCCGCCCGTGGGATCAATGGGATTGATGATGCTCATGCCGCTCTCCTCCATCAATCATTACGCGCTCGCCCCGGCAGGGTCAAGGCAGGCCGGGGCGCGAGAAATCAGGCTGCCGGAGCCACGGTGGTCAGCACCTCGTCCAGGGCGGTCATGAACGCCTCGATGTCTGCCTTTTCGATGGTCAGGGGCGGTACCAGACGCAGGACCGTTCCCTGGGCCAGATTGCAGACCATGCCCCGCTCAAGCAGTCCCTTCCACACGGCTGGGCCGTCACAGGACAGTTCGATGCCAAAGAGCAGGCCAAGGCCGCGCGTCCCCACGATCTTGCCCGGATGTCTGACCATGAGCCCCTCGGCCTGGACGCGGGCAAAAGCACCCATGTCCAGGGCGCGTTCGGCCATTTTTTCCTCGACCATGATGTCCACGACCCTGGCGGCCACGGCCGAGACGACTCCGCCGCCGCCAAAGGTGGTGGCGTGGGAGCCGGGCGTGAATCCTTTGGCCACCTTGTCCGAGCAGAGGACCGCGCCCATGGGCAGGCCGTTGGCAAGGGCCTTGGCCGAGGTGAAGATGTCCGGGACCAGGCCGTAATGCTGGTGCGCCCAGAAGCGGCCTGTGCGGCACATGCCGGTCTGAACCTCGTCCACGATGAGCAGCAGGCCGTTCTCACGGCACAGGGCCGCGATGTCGGCCGCGTAGTCCGAGGGCAGGGGGCGCGCTCCGCCCTCACCCTGGACCATCTCGATCATGATGGCCGCCGTGTTGGCACCGATGGCTCCCCGCAGGGCGTTGACGTTGCCAAAGGGCACGGTGACGAACCCCTCGGGCAGGGGATCGTAGCCGTCCTTGATGGGTCCGCTCTGCCCGGTGGCGGTCAGGGTGGACAGGGTGCGGCCATGAAAGGATTTTTCGAGGGTGATGATCTCGTGGCGGTCCTCGTTCCTGACCCGGTGCATGTAGCGACGGGCGAGCTTGATGGCCCCCTCGTTGGCCTCGGCCCCGGAGTTGCAGAAGAAGACCTTGCCCGCCGCGCAGGTGGCCAGCAGCTTTTCTGCCAGATCAAGCTGCGGCTCCTGATAAAAAAGATTGCTGACGTGGACCAGCTTGCGGGCCTGCTCGGCCATGACGTCGGCCAGATCCTCGCGGCTGTGACCCAGGCTGCACACGGCGATGCCCGAGAGGAAATCGAGGTATTCCCGGCCGTCGAGATCGTACAGCCTGCTTCCCTTGGCCCGGGACACGGCCAGGGGATACCGGCCGTAGGTATTGCACAGCAGGGATTGTTCCCTGGTGACTATGGCGTCGAATTTGCTGCTCATTGTATTCTCTTTGGCGATTAATGGTTTCCTGTGGACCCGAAGCCCCCGGCCCCGCGGTCCGTTGCGCCCAGTTCACCGACCGTGTTGATGACGGCCTGGAACACGGGCATGAACACCAGCTGGGCGATGCGCTGACCGCGCCTGATTCGTCGGACCTCGCCCGAGGTGTTGAGCAGGGAGACCTTGATCTCGCCGCGATAATCGGGGTCGATGACACCAACCCCCTGGCTGACGGTCAGGCCGTCCTTGGTGCCAAGACCGCTGCGCGAGAACACATACCCGGCCACGCTCGGCTCGCGGATCTCAATGGCCAGCCCGGCGGGAACAGTCCTTTTCTCGCCTGGGCCAATGATTAGCTCGTCCTCGTCGATGCAGGCCCGAAGGTCCAGCCCGGCGGAAAAATCGGTAGCGTAGGCGAGATCGTGCTCTTCCCATACGGGGTGCGAGAATGTGACATTGACATTGATTTTCTTCATGACTGTCGGTCCTTGTGCGGTCCTGGTGCGATGCTTACGCGATCCTTGAGTTTTGATGCGTTGTTTATTGGGCCGAATCCGCGCGGCTGTCAATTGTGGAAACAAAAGGAGCGCCGGGCTGTCATGCACCGGCGCTCCTGTTGTGTCACCAGTGGCAACAAATCAACACAGGCCGTCCCAGCAGAGGTCGAGGTGCTTGCTCTCCATGCGTCGGGTGGCCAGACTGACGCCGACGGCCAGGGCCATGGACACGGGCAGGGCGACCACATTGGGGTCCACCCACTGCATCAGCCACAGCCACGAGCCCGGCTCGCCGCCAGCGGCCAGGGAGGGCTGACCGGTCAGAGCCTGGCACAGGCCTATGGCCGCCGACTCCTGGAGATGGACAAAAAGCAGCCAGAACATGGACGCCGCGAATCCGCCGACCATGGAGACCTTGGCCGCGATCTTGGTCATGCCCTTCCAGTACAGGCCGAGCAGATAGATGGGCAGGAACGAGGCAGCGCACAGGCCGAAGAAGAAGGCTGTGGCCCGGGCTATGATGTTGCCCGGCAGCACCCAGGCCCAGACCAGGGTGGCGAAGACCGCAATGATCACGCCGAGCTGGTTGAGCTTCATTGACGAGTCTCCGTTGCCGATGGTGACGTGCTGCTCAAGGAAATCGCGGGCCAGGGATGTTCCGCTCACATGATATTGCGAACTCATGGTGGACATGGCCGCCGCGAACATGGCCACCAGGAACAGTCCCGAGAACCAGCCGGGCATGATCCGGTCGATGAACATGGGAATGATCCGGTCGAAGTTGCCGCCCGCCGTGGTGATGGCGATCTCGCCGAATCTTTCGTAAAAGACCACGTTGGACAGGGCGCCGACCACAAAAGCCACGCCGGTCAGCAGCAGGATGAAGATGCCGCCGATGGCCACGGCCCGGTTCAGTTCACGGTCCGAGGGCACGGTCATGTAGCGCACGGCCAGCTGGGGCTGGGCCAGCACGCCAAGCCCCACGCCGTAGACCAATGTCGTGTAAATGGTCAGGCCGATGGGCGACTTGATGTCCGGCCCCTGGGTCCAGCCGTTCATGCCGCCCGCCGTGAGCTTTTCGGGCACCAGGGCGGCCATGTCGGTCAGGGCCTGATGGGCGTCGCCTACACCGCCGAGCAGGGCATAGGTGGTGACGATGAGGATAAGCATCATCACGGCCATAATGCTGCCCTGGAAGGCATCGGTGTACATGACCGCCCGCAGGCCGCCTGTGACAACGTACATGGCCACCAGTGCGGTGACGACGAGCAGCCACGCGCCGTAGCTGACCATGGGGAAGGCCACTTCGAGCATGCGGCAGATGCCGATAAGCACGGCCGCCGCGTAGATGGGCATGAACAGGAAGATAAGCACGCCAGAAAACTGCTGGATGAACTTGGAGCGATAGCGCTTGCCGAGCAGCTCGGGGAAGGTCTGACAGTTGAGCGCCAGCCCCATGCGCCGGGTGCGCTTGCCAAACACCACCATGGCGATGAAAACGCCCACGAAGATGGTCAGGAAGGTCAGCCAGAGCATGGACATGCCGAACATGCCAGACACACCCCCGAACCCGATGATGGCCGAGGTGGAGACAAAGGTGGCCCCGTAGGACATGGCCAGCACAAAGGGGCTCATCTGGCGCCCGGCGAGCATGTAGTCGGTGGGCTTTCTGGTGACCTTCCACGCCTTGTAGCCGAGGTAGAAGATGCCAATCAGGTAGACGAGGATGCCGAGTATCTTGCCTTCCACCTACGCATCCTCCTCAGGCACGGTCCGTCCCGGCTCCGCTCCCTTGTTGTTCCAGTTCACAATTCCGTAAACGACGCACAATACCGCTGACCCGATGCTCAGCCAGAAGGCCAGGGCTATCTCGACGCTGCCAAGTCCCATCATCATGTCGATCACTCCTCGTGTTGCGCGCCCCGGTCAAGCCGGCGAAGTCAAAAGAAAAGGGCCGCCGGCTTGTATGCCCGCGGCCCTCGTTGTGTCTGTAAATCCCTTTTTAGTGACTACTCGCACACCCCAAGACCGCTGGCGCTTCTAAAAAAGCGAAAGCCAAAAAAGAAAAAGAAGCCGAAGCGGTTGTGGTGGGAGTTCATGCGCAGGTGTTTACGCAAAACAGAACCCCGTGTCAAGGGCCAAGCCCCATCTGGTGCCGACAATATCATTGCCTGCATCCTCGGTGGGGCTATTTATTATAGTAAAGGCTGGTGGCGGAGGTATGGAGGCGATGGCACAGGGGGCCGGTAACGACAAATATGTAGCAAGAGCCCCCGCAGAATGGCCCGATGGGCCAGCCGACAGGGGTAGGAGCAGGAGGTGAATCGCCAGAACCAAGGCGGAGCGGCGACACGACGCATTCGGGTGGAGCGAAATTGACAAAATTATATCTATCTATTTCAAGCAATTAAAACTTTTCTTGACAGCTTTGGTCCAGTTGTGCTTTTGTTGCTCCCCTTACAATTCAGGTTTTTGCCCGAATTGTGAAAAGCCAGAAACGGTGCCGCCGTCATTCGGTGCAAACGATGACTTTTTTGGCAACCAAACGCAAAGAGGATACCCGCCTTGCTGTTTCAACCCGTCAACAAGAACTACCATGAGTTTTGCATTGATCGCGATCCGGACCTGTGCATCAACTGCAAGGTCTGTGTGCGTCAATGTTCCTACCAGGCCCATTTCTTTGACGAGGCCCGGCAGAAGGTTGTGCACGACAACACCAAGTGCATCGGCTGTCACCGGTGCGAGGCGCTGTGTCCCACCGCCGCGCTGAACATACGCAACAAACCCTCGGATTTCCGGGCGAACAAGCTGTGGCGGCCGGTCTTTCTCCAGAATATCTACAAGCAGGCCGACACCGGCGGCGTCCTGCTGGCGGGCATGGGCTCGCCTGTCGACATCCCGGTCTACTGGGACCGCATGCTGCTCGACGCCAGCCAGGTGACCAACCCGTCCATCGACCCCCTGCGCGAGCCCATGGAGCTCAAGACCTTCCTCGGGGCCAAGCCCAGGAAGATTTCTGTTGAAAATGACAAAAACGGAAAACCGTCCCTAAAGACGAAGCTGTCGCCACAGATCGAGCTTGAAGTGCCCATCATGTTCGCGGCCATGAGCTTCGGGGCCATCAACTTCAACCTGCATCAGGCCATGGCCCGGGCGGCCACGGAAACGGGCGTGGTCTACAACACCGGCGAGGGCGGGCTGCACAAGTCCCTCTACAAGTACGGCAAAAACACCATCGTCCAGGTGGCCTCGGGCCGCTTCGGCGTCCACCTTGACTACCTCAAGGCGGGTGTCGGCATCGAAATCAAGGTGGGGCAGGGGGCCAAGCCCGGCATTGGCGGCCATCTGCCCGGCGAAAAGATCAACGACAAGGTCTCGGAGACGCGCATGGTGCCCATCGGGTCCGACGCCATCTCCCCGGCCCCGCACCACGACATCTATTCCATCGAGGACCTGCTCCAGCTCATCTTCGCCCTCAAGGAGGCCTCGGAGTACAAGGTGCCTGTGGCGGTCAAGATCGCGGCGGTGCACAACGTGGCCGCCATCGCCTCGGGCATCGTCCGGGCGGGCGCGGACATCGTGACCATCGACGGCATGCGCGGCGGCACGGGCGCGGCCCCGGCCATGATCCGCGACAACGTGGGCATTCCCATCGAACTGGCCCTGGCCCAGGTGGACCAGCGGCTGCGCGACGAGGGCATCCGCAATCAGGCGTCCATCGTGGCCGCGGGCGGCATCCGCTGCTCGGCCGACGTGGTCAAGGCCATCGCGCTGGGCGCAGACGCCGTGTATATCGGCACCGCCACCCTCATCGCCGTGGGCTGCACCATCTGCGGGCGTTGCTACACGGGCAAGTGTCCCTGGGGCATCGCCACCAACGATCCCAAGCTCTCCAAGCGGCAGAATCCGGACATCGCGGCCAAAAAGCTGACGAACCTGATCCACGCCTGGGGCCACGAGATCGAGGAGATGCTCGGCGGCATGGGGCTCAATTCCATCGAGAGCCTGCGCGGCAACCGCGACAAACTGCGCGGGGTGGGCCTCTCCGACACCGAACTCGACATCCTCGGCATCAAGCACGCCGGGCGCTAGACGGAGAACGCCATGAAAAGAGTCTACCCGGACAAGGAATACTGTATTGGCTGCCACCTCTGCGAGCTGGCCTGCATCACTGCCCATTCCGCGAGCAAGGACCTGATCATCGCCTACCGCGACGAGCGCGCCGCCAGCGGGCTTTCGCCCTGCAAGCGCGTCTTCGAGAAGGGCGACACCTGCGTGGCCATCAGCTGCCGTCACTGCGACGAGCCTTCCTGTGTGGCGGCCTGCATCTCGGGCGGCCTGCACAAAGACCCGGAGACCGGGCGCACCGTGTACGACCGCGACAAGTGCGTGGGCTGCTGGTCATGCCTCATGGCCTGTCCCTACGGTGCCATTCGCAGGCACCCCATCGAGAACAAGATCGTCAAGTGCGACCTGTGCGAGGGCAGGGCTGAAGGCCCGGCCTGCGTCCAGGCCTGCCCCAACGCGGCGCTCAAGTACGAAGAACGCTAGCCCGGCGACAGCAACCCGCGAGGTCATCAATGAAATACGTCATCATAGGTAACGGCATCGCCTCCATCGGAGCCATCGAGGGCATCCGAAAAGTCGATGCCGACAACGAGATTCTGGTCATCGGAGCCGAGGATTCCCCGGCCTACGGCCGCCCGCTCATTTCCTACCTGCTGGCGGGCAAGATTGGCCCGGACAGGCTCGCGCTGCGGCCTGTGGAATTTTACGAGAAGAGCAACGTCACCCTCAAGCTCGGCACCACGGTCACGGCCATCGACACGGCGGCCAAAACCGTGACCACCGACGCGGGCGAGACCATCGGCTACGAGAACCTGCTGGTGGCCACCGGCGGCATCCCGTTCACCCCGCCCATTCCCGGGGCCGACGGGCCGGACGTCTATAACTTCACCAATCTGGCCCATGCCCAGACCCTCATCTCCAAGGCCCGCGAGATCAAGCGGGCCGTGGTCATCGGCGGCGGGCTCATCGGGCTCAAGGCGGGCGAGTCGCTCTTTGACCGGGGCGTGGAGGTGACCATCCTCGAACTCTCGCCGCGCATCTTGAGCCTCGCCTTTGACGAAAACGCGGCATCCCTCGCGGGCGGCAGGCTGGCCGAGGTGGGCCTTGCCGTGCGCTGCGGTGTGTCGGCCAAGGAGATCCAGCGCGACAGCGCGGGCAATCTCAAGGGCGTGCATCTGACCGACGGCGACTTCCTCCAGACCGACGTGGTGGTCATCGCCATTGGCGTGGTGCCCAACTACGGGCTGGCCAAGGAATCCGGCATCGAGGTGGACCGGGGCATCAAGGTGGACGACCACATGCGCGCCAGCGCGCCCGGCGTGTTCGCGGCAGGCGACGTGGCCCAGGCCAGGGACCTGCTCTACGGCGACGACCGGGTCATCCCCATCTGGACCAACGCCTACAACCAGGGATTCTGCGCGGGCAAGAACATGGCCGGGGCGGATGTCCGCTTCCTGGGCAGCCTGGCCATGAACTCCATCAGCTTCTACGGCCTGCCGACCATCTCGGTGGGCATGGTCAACCCGCCCGAGGACGACGCCTCCTACCGGGTGTCGGCCGTTCTGGACGAGAAGAAGAAAAGCTACCGCAAGCTGGTGTTTCAGGGAGACCACCTTGTGGGCTACGTGCTGGTGGGCGACATCGACATGGCGGGTATGTACACGGCGTTCGTCAAGTTCCAGATGCCCATCCCCGAGGAGGCGCGCAGGCAGCTCTTGGCGGGCGAGCCGGACGTGCTCATGTGGCCCGACGATTTCTTCCAAGAGACGTGGAACCCCGGGACTCCCGAGTAAGACCCCAGTGTCCCGCACGGGACGAACGGAGACAATAGAATGAAAGCGCCTGAACGATATTATGACTTCCAGAAGGATATTTCCGGCTGCGGGATATTCGGCGTCATCCACAAGAAGCGCGGCCTGATTCCCGGCGAAATGCCCATCGCGGCCATGACCTGCATGCACGACCGGGGCAACGGCCTGGGTGGCGGATTCGCGGCCTATGGCATCTACCCGGACCACGCCGACAAGTACTGCTTCCACATGATGTGCGACAACGAGTCGGCCATCGAGGGGTCCGAGAAGCTGCTGCGCGCCTACTTCGACCTGCACCACTTCGAGCCTATCCCCACGCGCCGGGTGCTCTCCATTCCCCGGCCGCCGAAGTTCAACCGCTATTTCGTGACCGTGACCGAAAAGCCGGTCAACGAGTTCTCTGAACTGGCCGAAGAGGACTACGTGGTGGCCGTGGTCATGAAGATCAACACCTCGGTGCCCGGCGCCTTCGTGGTCTCAAGCGGCAAGAACATGGGCGCGTTCAAGGGCGTGGGTTTTCCCGAGGACATCGCCGACTTCTTCCGCCTGGAGGAATACAGCGCCTACATCTGGACCGGCCACAACCGGTTTCCCACCAACACCCCGGGCTGGTGGGGCGGGGCGCATCCCTTCACCATCCTCAACTGGTCCATCGTCCACAACGGCGAGATATCGTCCTACGGCATCAACCGTCGCTACCTGTGCGAGAACGACTACCTGTGCACCATGATGACCGACACCGAGGTGGTGGCCTACGAGCTGGACATGCTCATCCGCAAGCACGGCCTCTCCTGGGAGATGGCCGCCAAGTGTTTCGCCCCGCCTTTCTGGGACGAGATAGCGCGCATGGATGAGGACGACAGGGAGCTGTACACCGCGCTGCGCGCCACCTACGGCCCGGCCATGCTCAACGGCCCCTTCGCCATCCTGGTGGCCGACAACACCCGGCTCATGGGGCTCAACGACCGCATCAAGCTGCGGCCCCTGCTGGTGGCGGAAAAGGACGACATGGTCTTCATGTGCAGCGAGGAGTCCGCAGTGCGCGACGTCTGCCCCGAGTTGGACAGGGTCTGGATGCCCAAGGCGGGCGAACCGGTTATCGTGGATCTGGAGGGCTAGCATGACCAAGAGAGAGCAGAGGACCCTGGCGGCGGGCCGCACCTACTACAGGCAGTTCAACGAGGAAATCCGCGCCCTGGTCCGCGAGGGGGTCACGGATTTCTTCATCAGGGAGTGCAACGGCCAGCGCTATCTGGCCACGGCCCTTGAAGGCGACCTGACCTTCGACATACACGGCGTGCCCGGCCAGGATCTGGCCGCCTTCATGCGCGGGCCGAAAATCCGCGTCCACAACAACGCTCAGGACGGCGTGGGCAACACCATGGATGGCGGGCGCATCATCATCGAGGGCCTTGCGGGCGATGTCATCGGCTACGCCATGCGCGGGGGCGAGATATTCATCAAGGGCGATGTCGGCTACCGGGTGGGTATCCACATGAAGGCGTACCTCGACCATCAGCCCAAGATCGTGGTCGGCGGCAAGGCCGGGGACTTTCTCGGAGAATATATGGCTGGCGGAATTATTTTGCTCTTGGGGATGTTTTCTGATAAGCCTGATGCGCCTGTTGCCGGACGGAGTCTGGGAACGGGCATGCATGGCGGCGTGATTTATGTTCGCGGCGAAGTCCCGGAACACCAGCTCGGACCCGGCCTGCACGCGCAGCCCGTGGACTCCGAGGACCTGAAGGTCATCGGTGCCCTAGTCGAGGACTACGCCAAGGAATTGAAGCTGGACAGCAAGGAAATTATGAGCGAGAACTTCGTCAAAATTCGACCGTTCTCGCATCGGCCCTACGGCAACCTCTACGTTCCCTGTTAGTCGCTTCGAGACAGTGAAACCCCTTATCCCTTCCCGGGAGGAACCATGTTCTTCGATTCCATAGCCCACGCGATGGCCCCGCCCTCTGGCGGCGGAGAGGCCGGCGGCCTCGGCGGTATCCTCGGCGGCCCGCTGCCGATGCTGGTACTCATGTTCGCCATTTTCTACTTCCTGCTCATCCGGCCGCAGCAGAAGAAGCAAAAACTGCACCGGGCCATGCTCGACTCCCTCAGGAAGGGCGACAAGGTGTGGACCAATGGCGGCATTCTCGGCTCCATCGTCGATATCGACGGCGACAACCTCACCATCGAGATCGCTGCCGGTGTCAATGTCGTGATCAAGCGCGGTTTCGTCGCCGACAAGGACGGCGTTTCCGCAGCAGACAACAAGAAGTAGGCTTGACAGCCGGCAATCCGGACTTCCGTGCGGACCGGACCACGACCGACGTGGCCCGGTCCGCGCTTGTGTTGGTCCAGGCCCCTTGCTCCGGCTGCAACGTGTTCGCATCATAGGGAGTTTTCATGCAGAGTCTGCGCCTAAGAATTTTCGCAACCCTGGTCGTTCTGGCTCTCGGACTGGCCTACATGCTGCCGTCCATCCCCAGCGTCAAGGAATCGCAGCTGGGGGCGCTGCTGCCGGACAACTCCGTCAGCCTCGGCCTCGACCTCAAGGGCGGCATCCACCTGACGCTGGGCGTCGACATGGACACCGCCATGCACAACAACCTCTCCCGCCTTGGTGACGACCTCAGGGCCACGGCCCGGGACGAGGAAATATTTGTCCTGCGCCCGACCGTGCTCTCGTCCTCCAGGCTTGAGATGGTGCTGATCAAAGGCGAGCAAAAAATCGGCTTTGACGCGGTGATCGACAAGTACAGCCCCTTCGCCATCGAGGAAACGCAGAACATGGGCGACGGCAAGATCAGGTACCTGCTCTCCGTCTCCCCCCAGTACCGGGACGAGCTGACCAAGCTGACCATGGATCAGGCCATCAAGACCATCCGCAACCGCATCGACCAGTTCGGTGTGGCCGAGCCGGACATCCGCCGTCAGCAGGACAACCGCATCCAGGTGCAGCTGCCCGGACTCCAAGACCCCGAACGGGCCATCAACATAGTCGGCCAGACCGCCCACCTCGAATTCAAGATGGTGGACGACTCGGCCGACATCGAAAAGGCCATTGGCGGCGTGCTCGCCCCGGGCCGCGAGCTTTCGACCCTGGTCACCACCCATGCCGGAGGAGGCCAGACTGAATCGCCCATAGTCCTCAGGCGTGAGGCCGTGCTCACCGGTGAATACGTCACTGATGCCCGTGTGCAGCTCGACCAATGGAACTCACCCTACGTCTCCATATCTTTCAACGCGCGCGGCGGCACCATCTTCGCCAACCTGACCGGCGAGAATGTCAACAAGCGCATGGCCATCGTCCTCGATGGCAAGGTCCACTCGGCCCCGGTCATCCAGGAGCGTATCAGCGGTGGCAAGGCGTCCATCACCGGCAACTTCACCAATGAAGAGGCGCGCGATCTGGCCGTGGTCCTGCGGGCTGGCTCGTTGCCCGCGCCGGTGGTCATCCTGGAACAGCGCACGGTCGGCCCCTCCCTGGGCCAGGAATCCATCGACAATGGCGTCACCGCCGCCCTGGTGGGCATGGCCCTCGTGCTCGTCTTCATGGTCGTCTACTACGGCTTTGCCGGAGTGGTGGCCGACATAGTGCTGTGCCTGAACATCATGTTGATCATGAGCGGCTTGGCCCTGTTCGGCGCGACCCTGACCCTGCCGGGCATCGCTGGCATCATCCTGACCATCGGCATGGCCGTAGACGCCAACGTCATCATCTTCGAGCGCATTCGCGAAGAGATGCGACGCGGGCTGACAGTCAGGGCCGCCATCGCTGAAGGGTACGAGCGCGCCACCTTGACCATTCTCGACGCAAACGTGACCACGGTCATCGCGGCGATCATCCTCTACCAGTTCGGAACCGGGCCGGTTCGCGGCTTTGCCATCACTCTGACGCTGGGCATCCTCTCGTCGATGTTCACGGCCATCTTCGTGTCGCGCATCCTGTTCGACCTGTACACCAAAAGCCGCGCCGAAAGCGCCAAGCTGAGCATTTAAGGGGACGATATGGGACTTCAGATAATCAAACCCGATACGCGCATCGACTTCATCGGCTTCAGGAAGATCGCCTTCATCCTGTCGGCCGTGATCGTGTTGGCCGGTCTGGGCTCGCTGCTCGCCAAAGGCGGCCCCCAGTACGGCATCGACTTCGCAGGCGGCATGATCGTGCAGATCAAGGTGCACAAGGACGTCGAACTCGGCAAGCTCAAGGGGGCGTTGGAGCAGACCCAGCTGCCGGGGCTGGTGGTCCAGACTCTGGGCATGGCGGATGACCACGAATACCTCATCCGCACCTCGACCTCCGACATTTCCTCGCAGCAGGTGCGGACCCTGGTGGCCGAAGCCCTGTCCGGGCCGCTGGGCGAGGGCGGATACGAAATCCAGCGCCTTGAGATGGTCGGCCCCAAGGTGGGCGCGGACCTGCGCGCCAAGGCGCTCGAAGCGCTGTTCTACGCCGTGCTGATCATCGCGGTGTACATCTCCGGCCGCTTCGAGCAGCGCTGGACCGTGGCCGCCATCATGGCCGCCGTCCTGGGCGGGAGCATCTACGGCATCGGTCTGCTCGGGCTCGACATGGGCTGGCTCATCATCATGGCCATGCTCATCACCGTGGGGCTGTGCTGGTATCTCAAGCTCAACTACGCTCTGGGCGCGGTGGTCGCGCTGATCCATGACGTGACCATCACCGTGGGCGTGTTCTCGATCCTGGGCAAGGAGTTCGACCTGACCATCATCGCCGCGCTCCTGACCATCATCGGCTACTCCCTCAACGACACCATCATCGTCTTCGACCGCATCCGCGAGAACACGCGGGCGCAGCAGGACCCCCGGCGGTTCCGCTCCATCATCAACGAGAGCATCAACCAGACCCTGTCGCGCACCCTCATGACCTCGCTGACCACCCTCATGGTGGTGGCCTGCCTGTTCGTGCTGGGCGGCAGCGTCATTCACGACTTCGCCCTGGCCCTGCTCATCGGCATCGGGGTCGGCACCTATTCCTCCATCTTCGTGGCCAGCCCCATCCTCATGGGCTTTGGTCCCTCGATGGTGGCGGAGGGTGAAGGCCAAGTCTAAGCCGACATCACGCAAACACCCCAAGGGGGAAGGACCGCTTGGTCCTTCCCCCTTTTTCGTGCGATGTTCCAGGCGGTTCACGACCGGACTCGCCATGGGGCGATCCGAACAGCGAGCCGCGCTGTGAGCAGTATCCGCCCCCTTGCCGCAATGGCTTCAACACACCGCCAGAAAATGGCTCTGCCGAGCGGGCACGAAAAAGCCCCTTCGGCGAGATGCCGAAGGGGCCGAAGCGATCGTGTCCGGCGTAAGCTAGACGAGCTTGCTCATCAGGTATTCCTTGATGGCGGTGATGGAATCCTCGCCGTCAAGCTCAATGTACTTGAAACCGCCGTCCTTCATGTTCTTGTAGAAGTTGCAGGCAGCCATGGTGCCGGTCTTGTCGTCGTAGTAGATGTCGTGGCGCTGGTCGATGGCGGCCGCGTCCTGGTCGTCCTGCCGGGCGGAGAGGGCACCGCCACAGACGCGGCACTTGTCGCCGTCAGGAGCGATGGCCGGGATGCCGACGTTGTTGGGGTGATTGGGATTGTTTTCACACAGGCGGCGACCCATGATGCGGGCCTTGGCGATATCGCGGGGCAGCTTGATCTCGATGACGTAGTCGAGCTTCTCGCCGCTTTTCTGAAGGGATTCCCAGAGCTTTTCGCCCTGGACCAGGGAGCGGGGGAAGCCGTCGAGCAGCCAGCCGTTCTTGTCGGAACTTGCCAGGACATCAAGAACCATGGGGATGGTGATGTCATCAGGAACCAACTCGCCCTTGTTGATGAATGCCTTGGCCTTCATGCCCAGCTCGGTTCCGCCGCCGATGTGCTTGCGGAAGATGGCACCAGACTCGATGTGATCCAGGCCGTATTTGTCCCTGGCCAGGGTACCCTGGGTGCCTTTACCGGAGCCGTTGGGGCCGAAAATCAGAATATTCATGAAAATCCCTCCTGGTGATGAATCGCTATGCCGCACAGGCGGCAAATACATTGTGCAAAAGATCACATGCTCTTATACCGCGCATCCGTGGAAGTCAATGCTTGGCGGAGAAAACCACTCCAGAACCAGTGACAACGGCCGTCTTTTCGCCGGGAAACTGGAAGACCGCCCCCGTTCGCCGGTCCTGCCACGCCCTGTCGAGGCCGAAGAGAGTATCGGCCAGCGCCTGGCCGGGGCCGAGACGGTCCAGCGCCGCCTTGTACAGGCGCAGCCGCAGGGCACGATGGGCCGCGACCAGGGTCGCATTCAGAATTTGCTCGCCAACTCTGGCGGTCTGGGCTGACCAGTAGTCGCGGTCGGCCTCGCCCACCCGCCACAGCCGGGCCATGGAGTCGAGAAAATTGGGATTCTCGCGCAGGAACAGGGGCACGAGGGAGGCGCGCACGCGGTTTCGCGACCAGCGTTCGTCTTCATTGGTGGTGTCTTCACGCCAGGAGACGCCGAGGTCGGTCAGGAACCGGACCAGTTCGACCTTGGGGGTCAGAAGCAGGGGGCGCAGCAGGCGGCGGGCGTCGTCGCGGCCTGGCATACCCGCCAGCCCGGGCCAGGCAGTGCCTCGGGCCAAACGCATGAGAACATCCTCGGCCAAGTCGTCCAGATGATGCCCGAGGGCCACGAAATCCGCCCCGTGGTCGGCCAGGACATCGGCATACAGGGCATATCGGACCGAGCGGCCGGCCTCCTCGACACCTATGCCCAAGTCGGCAGCCACGGTCGCCACATCCACCTCACGGATCACGCAAGGCACGTCCAGGGCAGCGCACAGGTCAGCGACCCCGCGGGCGTCATCGTCGGCCTCGGGCCGCAAGCGGTGATTGAGATGCGCGGCCATGACGCGGCCGCCGCCACGGGCAGCCAGACAGCGCAGGCACAAGAGCAGGGCGGTGGAATCAACCCCGCCGGAGAGGCCGACGGCCAGCCTTTTTCCTGCCAGTTCCACCCCCAGGTCATCGGCGACAAAGCGCTCGATACCAAGACAAAAATGCGCCCACCGGGGTGGCAGATCCTGAAGGGATCGAGGCAGGGAGCGGGGCGCATCAGGCATGTCAGACCGTGATCTCTAGCTCCTCGATGAACTGGTCGAGGTATTCGATCATGTGTTTGCGTTGGGGTGTGGTCGCGTAGCAGACGCAGGAGCAGCGGATCTTCATCCTGCCCCGCACCAGCAGTTCGAGGCGAAGCTGGTTGCCAGCCGGGTTGCGCACGGCCTCAAGGGCCATGAAGTAGGGGCCGCACTCGGATAGATGCTCGCGCTGCTCGGGCTGGAGCAGATCCTCGGGCAGGGGAAGATAATACATGCCCTCGATCTGGCTTCTCAGTTCCAACTCGTCCAGGGCCTTGAGAATCGTGTCGTAATCGGTGTCGTACAGGTCTTCTATGACGTAGGTGCGCATCATTGTTCCTTGTTCTTGGAGGCGTCGATGAGCATGTCGATGTCATCGGGTGCGCAGGCCGAGGCTTTGCGGTTCATGTGGGCATCGGGCGGCACTGTTTCGTCGTCGAGGTTGAACATGCGCCGGGCCAGATCGATGAATTGGTCGGCCGATCCCTCTTCCTGGGTCCGGCGCTTGAGAAAACAGATGGGTTCGTGCAACGCCTTGCGGCCTACGGAAAGGACCAGGGTTTCAAGGGACCGTCTGGTCGCCTCGTCCACGGGGCCGATTTTCTTGAGGGTCTTGGCCAGTTCGCGCAGGGCGACATCTTCGCTGCGGTCCACCAGGTCGACGATGGTCGGCTGCAACGCGAGGGAGCGCAGCCAGTTGCCGAAGACCTGGGTCTCGTTCTCGACCACGGCCCGGGCCTTGATGGCCTCGCCCTGGCGCTGGGCCATGTTCTCCTCGACCACCTCCTTGAGGTCGTCGATGTCGTAGAGATAGACGTTGTCCAGGTTGTTCACGTCTGGGTCGATGTCGCGCGGCACGGCGATGTCGATGAAAAACATCGGCTTGTTCTTGCGCTTCTTGAGGATTTCCTTGACGTCCCTGGCCCTGATCACGGCCACCGGGGAGCCTGTGGAACTGATGACGATGTCCACCTCGTGCAGGTGGTCGGACAACTGCTCGATCTGGATGGACTTGCCACCCATGGTCGCGGCCAGTTCCCGGGCGCGGGACAGGGTGCGGTTTGCGATGATGATGTCGCGTACGCCGTTCTGGAGCAGGTGGGTGGCGGCCAGCTCGGCCATCTCGCCTGCGCCCACCAGCATGGCCCGGGTGCCGTCCAGGGCACCGAAAATCTTCTTGGCAAGCTCCACGGCCGCATAGCTGATGGACACCGCGCTTGAGGCGATGGCCGTTTCGGTTCGCACCCGTTTGGCCACGGAAAAGGACTTGTGCAGCAAACGGTTGATGATGGTCCGGGCCGTGCCCTTTTCCACGGCCTTGCGGTAGGCGTCCTTGAGCTGGCCCAGGATCTGCGGCTCGCCCATGACCATGGAATCGAGGCTGCTGGCCACGGTGAAGAGATGCTCGACCGCTTCCAGGTCCGTGTATTGGTAGGTGTTTTCCACCAGCAGTTCGGGCGAGCCCTGGCAGACCCCGGCCCAGTACCCGATGACCGCGTCGATGGCCTGACGCTCGCTGGCCCGCTTGACCACGGCCACGATCTCCACCCGATTGCAGGTGGAGAGCGCCATACATTCCGAGAGGGGACAGTGGGCGATGAGGCCCGCCTCGAAGTTTTCCACGTCGGTCAGGGCAAAGCGCTCGCGCACGTCCACGCCCGCGGTGCGGTGGTTGAGGCCTACGAGTATGATCTTTCCGTTCATGGCACGGCCCTGAAGGTGATGGTGTGATGAATGAGCGAGACGCACATGCCCGCAAAGACCCAGATGGCAAGGATGGCCGGCTTGCGCCCGCGCCAGCCGAGCACCACGCGCTGGTGGAAGAGGAAGGCGAACAGGAACCAGACTGCAAACGAGCCGATCTTCATGATGTCCCAGCTAAAGGAGGGCTTGGCATCAATGAGATACCAGAAATAGGTGGAGAACAGTCCCAGGGTGAAGAGCGGAAAGCCGATGGTCACGGCCAACCTGTTGACCGCGTCGAACTTGTCGAGGGAAGGGACGCCCTGGCCCATGCTGGTCAGTCCGGCCTTGGTCTTGAGCTTGCGGTTGTAGTGGATGAATGCCACGGCCGCGCCAAAGGCCATGATCATCACCCCCAGCGTCAGGATCAGGGTGCCGATGTGCAGGCCGAAGAAGAGCACGGTCAACTCGGGCGGCATGACCACGGTGATGCCGCCCAGGGCCAGGGAGGACACATAGAGAAGCAGGGCCAGCGGCAGGGCGGTGATGGCCAGGAACTCGAGCCGCAGCCGCCACCAGAGGAAGAGATACACGGCCAGCACGCACCAGGCCAGGATGTTGAAGTAGAAGGTGCCCGAGCTCAAGGCCGTGGCATCGCCGGTCAGGGCCAGGACGAGGTCAACGGTGTTGAGGGCGAACCCGGCCACGGCCAGCCAGACGGCCAGCTTCTTGAGCCTGTGGTTGCCCGAGCACACGCCGGTGAGAAACAGCAGTGTGCCCAGCGCGTACAGGCCGATTATGAGGATGCGAAGAATTTCAAACAAGCCCATCAAGCAGCTCCGGGATGTTGACGTGCAACTGTCGGGGCAATGATTCTTTAAGGATTTCCGCCACAGCGTCAAGCTCTGCGACCCGGATTCGGGCCAGAAGATCGGAGTTGACCAGCGAGCGCAGCACAGCGGTATTCTCGGCCGTGGTCATGCCAAGGCCGAGCAGCAGTGGCCGCACCCGGCCCATGAGGGTCAGCAGGCTGGCGTATTCCTCGCCAAAACTCTCCTGCAATTCCTTGCGGATGCGTTTTGCCATCGCCGGGCTGCGCCCGGCCGTGGAGATAGCCACAGTCAGGTCGCCGCGCTTGACAGTGGCCGGAACGATGAAGCTGCACTTCTCGGGCTGGTCCACGATGTTGCACAGGACTGCGCGCTGGGCGCAGAGGTTGCTGATGCGCCAGTTGACCTCTTCGCTCGATGTGCAGGCGATGACCAGGAACTTGCCGTCCAGGTCCGTATCGAGAAACTCGCGGCACTCGAAGGCAACGTTGCCAAGGGCCAGCAACGGCGCCATCTCCGGGTCTGCGGGGCGGGTGTCGATGATGGTCACGGTGCCCGCGCCCGAGTCGATGAGCGACTGGATCTTGCGCTTGCCGACCTCGCCCGCGCCCACCACCAGGCAGCCCTTGTTTTCAAGGTTCACGAAAATGGGGTAGTATCGCATGGACACTTGATAGCAAGTGCCAGCCCGCATGTAAAATGCAATTGCCCGGTTCTTGCAATATCCACCCGGCATGCGCTAGAAAAATGACACCGTCAGGGGAGCAATGAAGCACTATCTCGTCATACAACTGGCCCGATTCGGGGACCTCGTCCAGACCAAGCGGCTGGTGGCGACCCTGGCCGTCCGGCCGGACAGCCGTGTCCACCTCTGCCTCGACCGCTCCCTGGAGCCGCTGGCCCGGCTGGTGTACCCGGACGCGATCCTGCATCCCGTGACCGCCCACGGCACCGGCCTTGACGGAGCCGAGGCCGTGCGCGCCATGCTGGTGGACAATCGCCGCGCCTTTGCCGATATGCGGGCCGTCGGCTTCGAGCGGGTCTACAACCTCAATTTCTCGGGCCTCAACTTCCGGCTGGCCGCGCTCTTCGACCCGGAAAGGGTGGAGGGTTATGCCTGGAAGGACGGGCAAGAGCTAATCGCCCCTTGGGCGGCCATGGCCATGCGCTGGTCGGACCACAGGCGGCTGTCCATCAATCTTGTGGATTTCTGGGCCGCCTACTGCCCGGACGCCATCGCGCCGCAACGGGTCAACCCACCTGTTTCGGCCCGGGGAGGCGGCCTGGGCGTGGTCCTGGCGGGTCGCGAGTCGCGCCGCTCGCTGCCGGTAGAGGTGCTGGCCCGCGTCGTTGGCACCGTGGCCAGGACGCACGGGGCCAAGCGGGTCGTCCTGCTCGGCGGCCCTGGTGAACACTCGGCCGGGCAAGCCGTCCTGCGCGAACTGCCGCCCGCTGTCCAGGCAATGACGCGCAACATGGCCGGACAAACCGGCTGGGCCGATCTCGTGGAAATCGTCGGCTCCCTAGACCTCTTGCTCACGCCCGACACCGGAACCATGCATCTGGCCGCCCACCTGGGCACGCCGGTGCTCGCCTTTTTCCTGTCTTCGGCATGGTGTTTCGAGACCGGGCCTTACGGCGAAGGGCATGTGGTCCATCAGGCCACGGCTCCCTGTCTGCCGTGCCTGGAGACCCGTCCCTGCGACCACGGCCTGCAATGCCTTGGTCCCTTTGCCGACCCCGGCTATCCCCGGTTTCTGGCCACGGGCAACCCCGATCACGCGCCCGGCGGCCTGCTGGCCTGTCAGTCGCGGTTCGACGCCCTGGGCCAGACCTATGCTCCCATGACCGGAAGCGACCCGGATGCGGAGCAGCGGGCCGGGTTCCGCCAGTTCATCCTCAGCCACCTGACCGGGGACCACGACTCCATCCGGAGCGGACTTTCGGACATGGACACGCTCATGGCCCAGCGCGTACACCGCGAGCGGGACTGGATCACCACCGCCCCAATGCGAACAATCACGGAATGAAAGCATGAAAACCCTGCGCATCCTCGTTGTCCTGCCCCTGTATGGCGGCTCCCTGCCCATCGGCCGGTATGTGGCCACGGCCCTCAAGGACATGGGCCACCTCGTGGAAATCTTCGAGGCCCCGGAATTCAACTCGGCCTACGATTCGCTGCGCACACTCCGGGTGACCACCGACCGACTCGACTACCTCCAGAATTCGTTTCTCAACGTGGTCAGCCAGTCGGTGCTGGCCAAGGCCGAGACCTTCGAGCCCGACCTTGTGCTGGCCATGGCCCAGGCTCCGCTGAATCATCAGGCCCTCAAGCGGCTGCGCCGCGACGGCGTGACCACGGCCATGTGGTTCGTGGAGGATCACCGCCTCTTCACCTACTGGAAGTCCTTTGCCCCGTTCTACGACATCTTTGCCGTCATCCAGAAGGAACCGTTCTTGAGCGATCTTGAGGCCATAGGCCAGCCAAACGCGCTCTATCTGCCCCTGGCCGCGCTGCCGGACTTCCACCGCCCCATTGACCTTGATCCCGTGGAGCGGCGCAGATTCGGCTCGGACGTCTCCTTCATGGGCGCTGGCTATCCCAACCGCAGGGCCGCATTCCGCCAGTTGGTCCACCTCGACTTCAAACTCTGGGGCACCGAGTGGGACGGCGACCATGTTCTCGAACCTCTGGTCCAGATGCGGGGGGCGCGCGTCTCATCCGAGGAGTGCGTGAAGATATTCAACGCCACGCGCATCAACCTCAACCTTCATTCCAGCATCCAGGCCGACCAACTGGTGACCGGGGACGACTTCGTCAACCCGCGCACCTTCGAGCTGGCCGCCTGCGGCGCGTTTCAGCTTGTGGACACCCGCTCCCTGCTGGGCGAGGCCTTTGCCGACGACGAGTTGGCGACCTTTACCTCGATGGATGAACTCATTGCAAAAATAGACCATTTTCTCGCCAATCCTGAGGAGTGCCAAGCCATCACCGAGCGAGGCAGGGCGCGGGTGCTCAAGGACCACACCTACCACACGCGCATGCAGGCGCTACTCGACTTTACCGCAAGCCGCATCCAAGGCTGGCCCCGCAGCCGCGTCTCGACCGCGCCCGACCCCGATTTTCCGCCTGAACTGCGCGATGAACTACACCGGCTGCTGGCCTGCCTCAGCCTGCCCGAGGACGTGTCCTTTGCAGATCTCGTCTGGGGTTTGCGCCAGCAGCAGGGAACCTTGTCGGAGCTGGACACGGCCATCCTCTTCCTTGACGAGTGGCGCAAGCTCTACACCAAGCGCGGCTGAACAACCTCAAGCAATACATGAAGATCATGCTCGCCTCCACAGGGAGGTGAGCATGATCTTCATGTATTTTCAAATGGTTGTCAGGATTTCTTGAACTGCTTGAGCCAGGCCAGGAGCTTCGGCTCTTCGCCCTGGTCCTTGGGATGGTAGAACCGGCGGCCGCTCAGTTCGTTGGGCAGGTAGTCCTGGTCGGCCCAGGCCTTGGGGAAGTTGTGCGGATAGAGGTAGCCGCGTCCGTACCCCCATTCACGCTGCAACGAACTGGTGGCGTTGCGCAGGTGCAGAGGCACGGGCTTGGGGCCGTTGTCGCGTACCTCCTTCTGGGCGGTGCGATAGGCGGCGTAGGTGGCGTTGCTCTTGGGGGCCAGGGCCAGATAGACGACGGTCTCGGCCATGGGGATGAACCCCTCGGGCATGCCGATGGCCTCCACGGCCTGATGGCAGGACACGGCCAGGGGCAGGGCGCGGGGATCGCCCAGCCCCACATCCTCTGAGGCGGAAATGATCAGGCGGCGGGTGACGAAGCGCGGATCTTCGCCGCTTTCGAGCAGGCAGGCCAGATAGTAAAGGGCGGCGTCAGGATCGCTGCCGCGTATGGACTTGATCAGGGCCGAGGCCAGCTCGTAGTGCGAATCGCCGTCGCGGTCGCCCCGGACCACGACCTCGGGCAGGGACTCGCGAAGGGCCTCGGGGCTGCGCTTGGCCGCGGGCAGCTGGGCCGTGTATTCCAAGAGATTGAGCAGGGTCCGGGCATCCCCCCCGGACATGGCCGCGAGCAGGGAATAGCTCTCTTCTTCCAGTTCGAGGTCAAGGGTCTGAGCACCGCGCCGGGCTACGTCGAGCAGTTCCTCACGGCTCAAGGGGCGCAGGCGGAGCACATGGAGCCGCGACAACAGCTGCCGGGTGACGCTGAAAGACGGGTTCTCGGTGGTGGTGGCCAGCAGAATGATCTCGCCGGACTCCAGGATGGGCAGGAAGAAATCCTGCTGCGCCTTGGAGAACCGGTGCAACTCGTCGAGGATGAGGATGTCGTTGCCCGGCAATTGCTTGCGCAGGGCGGTCAACCCGGCCTCGGGCGCGCTGACGCGCAGGCTCTTCTTGCCGGTCAGCCGGGCCAGGAGCAGGGCCAGGGTGGACTTGCCGCAGCCGGGCGGGCCGAAGAGCAGCAGGCTCGGCAGCCGCTTGGATTTGGTAAAGGCCTCGATGCGGTTGCGGATGTGGCTCTGCCCCACGAACTCGTCGAGGGTGGTCGGCCTGATGCGGTCGGCCAGCGGTTGGGTGTCTTCGATTACCAGTTTCATTTCACGCCCTGTCGTGCGAACCAGCCGAGGCTGAGGCAGTAGGTTGCGGCCGTTTCCCAGCGCAGGATGCTGCGGCCCAGTGTCAGCGGGACCAGACCGGCCGCCAGGAGCGCCCGCGCCTCGACATCGTCGAACCCGCCTTCCGGGCCGATGACCACGAGGCTGTGGCCCTGGGCCAGATGGTCCGGGGCGAGCAGGGTGTCAACGTCCTTCGACTCCCAGGCAACATAGCAGGCGTCGAAGCCACGAGCAAAGTCGATCAGGCCGTCCAGCCCGCCGGGCAGGACGGAAATGGCCGGGAGCAGCGGATTGCCGCACTGCTTGGCGGCCTGGACGCACTTGTCGATCCAGGTCTCCTTGACCGTGTCCGGCATCTGCCCCTGGCTACGAGCCGCAGCCCAGAAGGCGACGCCAAGCCCATGAAGTTCAACCAGTTTTTCAAAAAGATACTCACGCCGCTTGGACTTGCCCCAGCCGATGGCCAGGGTTACGCCCGCGTCCGGCACCGGGTGACGCTCAAGGCTCTCGGCCCTGAGCAGGGCGGTGTTGCGGTCCGTGTCCACCACCGTGAACAGGCCGACCCGGCCCAGGCCGTCGAAGAGCCTGACCGTCTGGTCTTGTGCGGTGCGCAGCACGGTCAGCATGTGCCGTGCTTCGGAACCGGCCAGCCGGACGGATTCGCCCACGGCCACGGGCCAGTCGCCCGGCGGGAGATGAAAGGAGTTGAGGCGCGCCATGGTCTGTTTCCCAAATGAAAAGGCCGGGGCGAACCCCGGCCGGTTGGCTAGAGTTCCTTGTCCACGAGGTCTTCGTAGGTTTCGCGTTTGCGGGCCACGGTGACCGTGTCGCCGTCCACCAGCAGTTCGCAGGCCCTGGGCCGCGAGTTGTAGTTGGAGGCCATGGTGAAGCCGTAGGCCCCGGCCGAGAAGACCGCCAGCAGTTCACCCTGTTCCACGGCGGGCAGGACGCGCTCGCGGGCCAGGAAGTCGCCGGATTCGCAGATGGGGCCGACCACGTCAAAGGTCAGGGAATCGCGGCCCTTGGGCGCGACCTCGCCGATGCGGTGGAAGGAGCCGTAGAGGCTGGGGCGCACCAGATCGTTCATGGCCGCGTCCACGATCAGGAAATTCCTGGACGGATTGGACTTGGTGTAGACCACCTCTGTCACCAGGATGCCCGCGTTGCCAGCGATGACGCGGCCGGGTTCGAGGATGACCTTGAGGGGCACGCCGGCCAGCCGCTCCTTGAGGGCCTGACCGAACTCGGTGGGGTGGGGCGGCTCCTCCTCGTCATAGGTGATGCCAAGCCCGCCGCCCAGATCGAGATACTGGATGTCGATGCCCATGGCCTTGAGCCTGGCGTGGAAGTCGAGCAGCTTGTCCAGCGCCTCCATGAAGGGAGCGATGCTGGTGAGCTGCGAGCCGATGTGGCAATCCATGCCCACGGGCTCGATATTGGCAAGCCCCGCGCACATGGCGTAAGCCTCAAGCGAGTTCTCGATGTCCAGGCCGAACTTGTTCTTCTTCATGCCTGTTGAGATGTAGGGATGGGTCTTGGGGTCCACATCGGGGTTGATGCGAAAGCTGACCTTGGCCACCTTGCCCATGCTGCCAGCCACCTCGTCGATCTTGCGCAGCTCGGCCACGGACTCGACGTTGAACATGAGAATCCCGGCTTCAAGGGCCTCGCGGATCTCCGAGGCGCGCTTGCCCACGCCGGAGTAGACGATCTTCTCGGGCGACACGCCCGCCTTGATGGCGCGGTAGAGCTCGCCGCCGGAGACGATGTCCATGCCAGCGCCCAGTCCGGCCAGGAGCTTGAGCACGGCGAGGTTGGAATTGGCCTTGACCGAATAGCAGGTCAGGTGGTCCAGCCCGTCGAAGGCTGAGTCAAAGGCCTGAAAATGTCGGGTCAGGGTGGCCGCCGAATAGATGTAGAGCGGCGTGCCGTACTGGCGGGCAAGGTCCGGGACGGAGACGTTCTCGGCATGGAGGACGCCGTCGCGGTACTCGAAATGATGCATGCGTTCTTTCTCCTTGAAACAACTGAATATTACTGCGTGGTGACAAAGACTTCAGTAGAGACGATGGGCAGGGCGGGCAGATCGTTCTTCCCGGCCACCCGGAAGCGGTAGCGCGTCTGCGGGTCCAGCCCGCACAGGCTCAGCTTCAGGGTGGAGCCATGAAGATCGAAGGCACCCTGCTCGCGGGTGAAGTGCTCGGCGTTGCGGGGCACGAAGGGGCAACCCTCGCAGCCCTGACCGTCACCGTCGCCCACGGCTTCGTACTGAATGCTGGCCCGGTACAGCCGCTCGACCGCGCCGCCCACGGAGAGGGTCAGCAGCAGGCAGGTGTCCGTCTTCATGGCGGCCATGACCTCCAGGGTGAAGGCATCCTCCGCCTTGACAGGCTGCGGCCAATCCTTGACGCCCAGCACACACCCGGTCAGGGCGGGCAGGGCCAGGACAAGCAGGACGACAAGGCATCGCACGATGGTTCCACGGCGGATCATTCCTTGATCATCTCCTTCCAGCGGTTGAGGAGCATCAGGGCCTGGATGGGCGTCATGCCGTCCACATCCAGCGCCGTCAATTGGCTGACCACCGGATGCTCCATTGCGGGAGCAGCGTCTTGGGCACCGGGCACAGTCCGGTCCTCGGACGTGACCACAAGCCCGGGAAGCAGGGTCTGCGAGGCGCGCTCCACGGCCCCTTTCCAGCGGCTATCCTGCGACTTTTCTTCGAGGTTCGCAAGGATTTCCCTCGCCCGGTCCACCACCGGCCTGGGCACTCCGGCCAGCCGGGCCACCTCGATGCCGTAGCTGCGGTCGGCCGGGCCGGGCACGAGCCTGCGCAGGAAAACGATGTCGCCCTTCCACTCCTTGACCGCGATGTTGAGATTGCGCAAGCCCTCGACGCGGCCCTCAAGGGCGGTCAACTCGTGGTAATGGGTGGCAAAAAGGGTGCGGATGCCGCCTCGGGCGCGGGTGGACAGTTCCTCGACCACGGCCCAGGCCAGGGAGAGGCCGTCATAGGTGCTGGTGCCCCGGCCGATCTCGTCAAGAATGACCAGACTGCGCTGGGTGGCCTGCCTCAGGATACGGGCGGTCTCGGTCATCTCGACCATGAATGTGGAGTGGCCCTGGGCCAGGTTGTCTGATGCGCCCACCCGGGAAAACACGCGATCCGCCAGCCCGAGCCGCGCCCGGCGCGCGGGCACGAAGGAGCCTATCTGGGCCATGATCATCAGAATGGCCACCTGCCTGAGAACCGTGGACTTGCCCGCCATGTTCGGACCGGTGATCAGCAGGATACGCTTGTCGCGGTCCATGCGCAGGTCGCTTGGGATGTAGTTTGAGTGGCCCATGGCATCCTCCACCACGGGATGCCGCCCGGCCTCGATCTCGATGTCCAGGTCGTCGTGCAATTCGGGGCGGTGCCAGTCGTTGACCCGGGCGGCCTCGGCCAGTCCCTGCCAGTAGTCCAGGTTGGCCACGATGTCGGCCATGAACAGGAAACGGGTCCTGGATCGGGCCACGCGCTCGCGCAGATCCTGGAACAAACGGTATTCCAGCCCCTTGCGCTCCTCCGAGGCAGAGATGATGCGGTCCTCCAGCTCCTTCAGGTCCGGGGTGATGTAGCGCTCGCTGCTGACCAGGGTCTGACGGCGGACGAAATGGTCCGGCACCTGCCCCTTGTAGGCCTTGGAGATCTCGAAATAGTAGCCGAAGACCTTGTTGTAGCCGAGCTTGAGCTTGGGAATTTCGCTGGCCTCAAGCTCCCGGCGATGCAGCGCCTCAAGCCTGTCCTCGCCGTGCTCGTGCAACTCGATGAGTTCGTCGAGAACCAGGTCGAATCCCTTGCGGAACAGGCCGCCGTCGGTGATGGCCGGGGGCGGGGAATCCACAAAGGAGGTTTCGAGCAACTCGGCCAGATCGGCCAGATCATCCCATTTTGTGAGGAGCCGCTTCAGGTCTGGCGGAGTCTCTGAACCACTTTCCTCAAGCAGTACGCGGATTTTTGGCAGCATGGGCAGGCTGCGGCGCAGGGCCACGAAGTCCTTGGGCGTGGCCCGACCGAGCACGGCTCGGGTGGAAAGCCGCTCCAGGTCATACACGGAGTCGAGAGCCCGGCGCAGGTCGGCCCGCAACTGGTCGCGGGCAAAGAGGAAATCCACGCAGTCCAGAGAGCGGCCAATGGGCGCAAGCTCGCGCCAGGGCTGGCGCAACCGGCTTTCGAGCAGACGGCCGCCCATGGGGGTCATGGTCCGATCAAGGACACACCACAGGGTTCCCTTGCCCGCCCGGCCGTCGAGCCGCCGGAAGATTTCTAGATTGCGCTCTGTCACCTCGTCCAGGAGCAGGTGTTTGCCAAGGTTCAGCGGCCTGAATTCGCCAAGGTGGGTCAGTGGGCACTTCTGGGTATGCTCAAGGTAGGTGAGCAAGGCACCGCAGGCGCGCACCAGCTCGGGCTTGTCGCCCAGGTCGAGGCTGTCGAGTCCGGCCGCGCCCTGGACCTCCAGAATGCGCCGGGCCGAAACGGCCGGGTCGAAATAGGCCGCCGGGGCCACGCTCGTCACCTGCGACTCCAGCTCACCGAACTGGGGGGGCACCTTGCGCCCCTGGGGCAGGAGCAGTTCGCGCGGGTTGATCTTGACGACCCATTGCCACAGCTCGGGTTCGCGGCGGCCATGCAGGCCGGACCACTGGCCGGTGGAAAAATCGATCCAGGCGAAGCCGCCCGCGTTCTTTTCCGAGTCCCAGAACTGGGCGCCAAGGAAATTGTTGCCCTTGGCCCTGAGGTTGGAATCGTCGACCACGGTGCCGGGCGTGAGCACGCGTGTGACAGCGCGCTTGACCAGCCCCTTGGCCTCCTTGGGGTCTTCGATCTGGTCGCAGATGGCGATGCGATACCCCTTGTCCAGCAGCTGGGTCAGGTAGGGCTCCACCGCGTGGTGGGGCATGCCGCACATGGGGATGGGGTTGGCGTCCTTGGGATTGCGGCTGGTGAGGGTGATCTGCACGGCCCGGGCCACGGTCTCGGCATCCTCGAAGAACAGTTCGTAAAAATCGCCCATGCGGAAGAACAGCAGGCAGCCCGGATTCTCCTCCTTGAAGCGGAGATACTGTTCCAGCATGGGGGTCAGTTTTTGCGTATCCACGAAATGGTCTGTTCGTTTTTATTGCGAAAAATCTTTGCGAAAGCCGATGGAGTGCCAGCTGCGGCAGCGGGGGCAGTTGAAGAAGAGGTGGTCGCGCTTGAGCCCGCAGCGACGGCAGAAGAACCGGCGCACCTGATACGCCCGGTCGATGAAAAAACTCAACTGTTCCTTGAAGAAGGGCGTCAGGGTCTGGTCTGGCCGAGACAGTTCAAAAAGTTCGAGCCGGGCCAGCCAGAAGTCGGACTGCATGACCAGCGTCTTCTCGAACCAGCTTCTGGCGTTCTCGGTGTCGCCGACGCGCATCAGGAACACGCCCCCGTAGTAGAGCAGGAGCACGTCCGGCTCCTGGGACTCGATCACCGGAATCACGGCCGTCACCAGCGCCCTGTCCTGGCAGGCTCTGGCCCACTGCGAATCCTCGACAAGAGGGTTTTCCCGGGCCTTGGCCGCCTTGTCCAGCGCCTGGAGCAGCCCCTCAAGCAGGACGAAGCGCAGATCCGGGGCCACGCTGTCCAGCCCATCGCGCAGGGTATCGGCCACGCGGCGCTCGCTGCCCGACCTGTAGGCCTGCACCATCTGCTCAAGCCATGCCTCCACCGCGCCGGGATAGGCACGGATGGCGTGGCGAAGGGACCGCTGCGCCTGGGACTCCCTGCCTTCCTTGAAATGGTCCGAGGCAAGACGCACCAGATAATGGGCCTGGGGCAGGGGGAGCCCCAACTGGCCAAAGGTCTCGGCAGCCCGCTCAAAGGCCCCGCGCTCGGCAGCCAGCCGGGCCATTTCGTGCTGGATGGACACCGCGTCATGCCCCAGGGAGCGGGCCTCCTCAAAGGACTTCTCGGCGCGGTCGAGGAATCCGCCGCGCCTGAAATCGCGCCCCAGCTCGAACTGGGCACGGGCCTTGAACTCGCGGGCCAGCCCCGGCCTGACGATGAGGCTGTTCCTGATCTGGATGGCGCGCTCGATCTCGCCCTGGGAGCGGTACAGACTGCCCAGCGCAAGATAGATCTCCACCGCTTCCGGGTCGTTCTTGACGACCTGGCTCAGTTCCTCGATGGCCGCGCGGGTATCCTGGACGAGGAATGCCTCGCCGCCGGTCACGTCGCGTGCTGCCGTGATCTTCTTGTGGAAATCCGAGGATTTCTTTCGATTGAACCAGTGCCAAGCCATAATCATACCGTCCCGGTTAGTTGACCCCTTCGACCTTTTCTTCGGCAGAGTAGGGGCGCGCCTCATTGATGGGCATGTTGCGCAGGGAATTGAGCTCCTGCTCCAGGCTGGCCATGCGCGTCTTGCACTCGCGCAGCTTGGACCCGGCCCGGAACTTGTCGATGGCGAAGTAAACCATGGTCAACAGGGCTCCGGCAACGAAAGCGGCCAGGATGAGCACACCAAAGGGCAGGGGGATGGAGTGCAAGGTCATGGCGTAGGGAATTTCCAGCTTCAGGGTTAGGCCCTGAAGCAACACATCGTTGTTCTGACTGAAGAAAAGGATGGAAAAGACGAAAAGTGCAAGCAGGAACAAAACTTTGATGAAACGCATACGACAACTCCTTACGGTGTGATTTCGTCAAACAGGGGCCGAAGCCGGGCATAGGTAGAAGAAAGATGCTCGGGAATGACCGTGGTCTCCCCGAACACGGCCATGAACGAGGCATCACCATTCCAGCGTGGAACGATCTGGAAATGCATGTGCTGGGCGATACCCGCACCAGCTGCCTCCCCCAGATTGAGCCCCATGTTGATCCCCTGGGGGCGGAAGGCCAGCTGAAGCACCGAGGTGCAGTGGCGCAGCCAGAGCATGCAGTCGTTGGACTCCTCAGGGCTCAGGTCGAGCAGGCTGCTCACATGACGGTAGGGGGTGACCATGAGGTGCCCGTTGTTGTAGGGGAACTTGTTCATAATCACAAAACAGTGATCGCCCCGGGCCAGGATGCACCGCTCCTCGTCCTCGGCCGTGTCCTTCGGAATGCAGAACACGCATTCGTCGGGCTTGGGGCCGAGTATATAGTCAAGCCTCCACGGCGCCCACAACACGTCCATAATCGTATCACTTTCCTTCAAGCAAAGATATGACGATGGCTACCGCGTGTGCCGGGTCACTGGCCCGGTGCACGCCCTCCACCTCTGCCATGGTGCCGATGGCCACCACGGGCTTGCCCGCCTTGCGGGCCAGGGCCACCTCAGAAAGGGTGCCGAACCCGCCGCCAAGGGCCACCACGATGTCGCCGTTGGCCACCACGAGCATGTTGCGCATCTGGCCGATTCCCGTAACCACGGGTATTTCGACCCAGGGGTTGGCTGTTGAGCGGTCGTCGGAAGGGAGGATGCCGATGGTCCGGCCGCCCGCCTTGCGAGCGCCACGGCACACACCCTCCATGACTCCGGCCAGCCCGCCGCAAACCACGGCATATCCGGCTCCGGCAAGCAGTCCGCCCAGCTCCACGGCGGCAGCGTACAGTGCCCGCCCATCCCGATCCTGGCCGCAACGGCCCGAACCAACGACGGATACCTGCCTGATGCTCATGCGGGAACTCCTTCGGACATCATCAACGGCTTGATTTATCTACACGCCTTGCGGCTTTTGGGCAAGCATGAAACCGGACTCAGCATGGAGTCTCCATTGCCCGGCCATATCGCCAGCACGTGTTCACGAGCCATCGCACTGGGCCCCGCCGCGGCGCTCGATGCCGCGCCACAGCCTCTCGGCCAGGCGTAATTGCTCATCCCGCGAGGTCGCCCGACCGTCGATCCTGGCGTCCAGCACCCGGGACAGGATCGTGGCATAGGCTGGGCCGGGCCTGATGCCCAGTTCCTTGAGATCCTCGCCGGTGATGTCGCTGGTCACATCGCGCAGGCGGGTCAGGTACTGCGAAATGTTGCGGCGGATCTGCTCCTTCCTGCTGCGGGCCATGAGGAAAAGCACACCCTCAAGGGGAATTGGCCTGAGGATGGCACACAACCGGCTCAGCCTGGAGCGATCCTCGCGCCAGCTCATGAGTTTCATGAGCGCATCCCCGATCTGGTCGCGCAGGTGGAGAAAGTCGCGCTCCTCCCTGGTGGAGAAGCGCAGCCGCGACGTGATCTGGCCGATCTGTTCGCGCTTGACGCCCATGGTCAGGCCCAGCAGATGCAGCTTCCAGGGCACGGCCTCGGACTCAAGGTAGAGGAGTTTGTACCAGTTGTTGACCTTGACCAGTTCCATGAGCACCTGCACCCGGTCGGCGGTGAGCTTGAGCAGCGGGTGGATGGCTTCGAGGATGCCCAGTTCCTGCATGCGGCCCAGGCAGGCCAGGGGATTCTCCTCGGCCATGATCAATTGCAGCTCGTGCAGGATGCGCGTGCCCGAGAGTTTGCTGAAGAGGTCGAGGCTCAGGGCGTTCTTGATCAGGCGCAGGGTCTGGCCGCCGATCTGGAAATCGAACCGCCGCTCGAAGCGGATGGCGCGCAGGATGCGGGTGGGGTCTTCCACGAAGCTCAATGAGTGGAGCACCCGGATGGCCTTGTTCTTCATGTCCTGCTCCGCGCCGAAGAAGTCAACCAACTGGCCGAAGCGGCCCGGGTTGATGCGCAGGGCCAGGGCGTTGATGGTGAAATCTCGCCGGTACAGGTCCATCTTGATGGACGAAAGCTCCACTGTGGGCATGGCCGCCGGGTATTCATAGTATTCGAGCCGGGCGGTGGCCACATCCACCCGCTGGCCATCGGCCAGGATGACCACGGCGGTCTTGAATTTGACATGGGGCTTGACCCGACCGCCGAGTTGTCCGGCCAAGCGCCTGGCGTAGGCGATGGCGTCGCCCTCCACCACGAGATCAAGGTCGAGGTTGGGACGGCTCAGCAGGATATCGCGCACGAAGCCGCCCACGGCGTAGACCTCCCAGCCCATGGCGAGTCCCAGTTCGCCCGCTGTCTTGAGCAGGTCGAGCATTTCCCGGGGCAGCCGGCTACCGACCATGGGGCCGATGTTGCGCTCCCTGCGCCGCTCGGGCAGCAGCGAGTCCGGAATCCGGGCCGGTTCGTCAATGAGCATGTTCATGAGATCGGTGCGGGTGATGACCCCGATCAGGGTCTCGTCCTCCAGCACGGGCAGCATGCGCTGGCGTCTGCCAAGGATGATCTCCATGACCCGGTAAAGGTCAGTGCCCGCCTGCACGGTCTCGAACTTGCGGCTCATGTATTCGCTTAAGCCGAGCTTGCCCAGACCATGGGAGAGTGCCTTGTCCGCCGTCTGGTGGCCCACGATGCCCACGCAACGCATGGCGGCGTCCACCACGGGCACGTCCTTGAGGCCGTAGCGGGTCATCAGTTCCACGGCGTCGCTGATGGTCTTGTGGTCCTCGATGACCACGGGCGGGCGCGACATGAGGCTCTCCACCACGATCTGCGGATTGATCTGGGAGTAGAGCAGGGCGAAGAGGTCGTCGCGCACCTCGGCCAGGGTCCTGTCCTTGACCGTGGCCGAGGCGGCCGCCGCGTGGCCTCCGCCGCCAAAGGAGGTGCAAATCTGGCCCACGCTCACATCCGGATGCTTGGAACGCGCCACCACGTGGATGCGGTCGCCCATGCGGCCCAGCGCGAAGACCACCTTGAGGTTTTCCATGTCCATGAGTTTGTGCACCAGCAGGGCGAAATCGGGCACAAACCTGTCGGTGGACAATTCGGTGATGACCACGTCCACGCCGTGGATGTCGTGGGTAACGGCGTTCTGGAGCAGCTCGCCCAGGTGCGTCACCTGCTCGGCCGACAGTTCGTGCGAGAGCAGGTCCGAGATGACCTCGATGTCCATGCCCTGGCCCTTGAGCCAGCCAGCGGCCTCGAAATCGTGCGGGGTGGTGGTGTTGAAGCCGAAGGAGCCAGTGTCCTCGTAGATGCCCAGCCCCAGCAGGGTGGCTTCCTCGACGGTCAGGACAACATCGCGCCTGCGCATTTCGTCCACGATGATGGCTGTGGTGGAGCCCCAGTCCCTGACCACGCTCAACTCGGCCTCAAGATCGTCGTCCGTGTCCGGGTGGTGATCGTAGAGATGGATGCGCAGCCCCGGCTTGTCGAGCAGGGGGCGCACCTGGGGTATTCGCGAGCGCTGGCGCGTGTCCACCACCACCAACAATTCCACTTCATCGGGGTCGATGTCCTTGAACGCCTTGAAATTAAAGAGATACGTGGTGCTCTGGATGAAGAAATTGCGCAGGCTCTTTTCCTGGCTGCCCGGGAAGATGAGCACCGCGCCGGGGTAGAGCTTGCCAGCCGCGACCATGGCGGCCAGGGCGTCGAAGTCCGCATTGGCGTGGGCGGTGATCACGGTCTTGGCGCGTATTTTATCTTTTTTATTCATGCTGTTGCCAGTCGTTTTGATCACATGGACGATCGCGGGTGGAATTGCTGGTGGATGGATCTGAGCCGCCCGGCCTGGATATGGGTGTAGATTTCCGTGGCCGTGATGTCCGAGTGGCCAAGCAGCAGTTGCACGGTGCGCAGGTCGGCCCCGCCTTCGAGCAGGTGGGTGGCAAAGGAGTGACGGAAGGTGTGGGGCGAGATGCTCCGCCTGATGTCCGCCTTGGCCGCGTAAGCCTTGATCATCTTCCACACCCCCTGGCGGGTCAGCCCCTTGCCCGATCGATTGAGAAACATGAAGTCCGTTGACGGGCGCAACGAGGGGCGGGTGCCATCCAGGTACCGGCCCAGCACCTCCTGGGCGGTGTAGTGGATGGGCACCAGCCGCTCCTTGGACCCCTTGCCGAAGATCCGGAGCAGTCCGGTCTGGGCGTCGTAGTCAAGCACCCGCATCCCGGTCAGTTCCGAGACGCGCAGGCCTGCGGCATAGAGCAGTTCCAGCATGGCCCGGTCGCGCATGCCGAGCGGGGTGGCCGTGTCGGGCAGGGCGAGGATGCGCGAGATCTCCTCCCGGGTCAGGAATTCCGGCAGCTTCCTGGGCAGCTTGGGGTTTTCGAGGAGTTGTCCCGGATCTTCCTTGTACCACCGCTGGTCCAGGGCAAAGGCGAAGAAGCCGCGCAGCGACGAGAGATGCCGGGCCAGGGACCGGCTCTGAAGCCCTCGGGCGCGCAGGTGGGTCAGGTAGAGAAACAGGGTGCGCTCGGTCAGGTCTTCGAGCCGGAAGGATTTGTCTTCCAGGAAGGCGAGCAGGGAGGCGAGGTCGGCCGAATAGCCGGACAGGCTGTTCTCGGACAGTCCCTTTTCGATGAGGACGTGTTCGAGATATCTGTCCACCCACGGATGTGTGGTGAGGGAGTTCCCCCCGAATTTGGCTTCCCGGACCATGATCACGCCACAATCATTGCAAGTTTATGAAATAGAAGCCTCATGTCCAATAAACCAACGCCCGGGATCACGTCGCGGCCCCGGGCGGGCCATGCCTTCACCTGATAGCTATCAAGGGGCCGCACAAAGAGCAATGGTTCACATTGACAGTGGGACACCGCCCAATTATGAAAGACACTTCTTAGATCAGACCGCAAGGAGAGTTCACCACATGTCAGATTTCACCCTCGCCGATCGCCTTTCGACCCTGCCACCGTATCTGTTCGCGGCCATCGACAAGGCCAAGGCCCAGGTGGCCGCCAAGGGCATGGACATCATCAGCCTCGGCATCGGCGACCCCGACCTGCCTACCCCGGATTTCATCATCGAGGCCCTGTGCCAGGGTGCCAGAAATCCCAGAAATCACCAATATCCTTCCTATATCGGCATGAAAAACTACCGTCAGGCCGTGGCCGACTGGTACAAGCAGCGCTTTGATGTCGATCTGGACGCCGACACCGAGGTGGTCAGCCTGATCGGCTCCAAGGAGGGCATCGCCCACTTCCCGCTGGCCTTCATCAACCCCGGCGATCTGGCCCTGGTGGCCACGCCCAACTATCCGGTCTACGGCATCGCCACCAACTTCGCCGGTGGTGAGGTGAAGTACCTGCCCCTGCTCGAAGAGAACGACTTCCTCGTCGATCTCGATGCCGTGAGCGACGAGACCTGGGCCAGGGCCAAGATGATCTTCGTCTGCTACCCGAACAACCCGACTGCGGCCACTGCCACCCGGGAGTTCTACGAGCGCCTCATCCAGAAGGCCAAGGAATTCGAAGTCATCGTCATCTCCGACGCAGCCTACACCGAGATATACTACAATCCCGACGACAAGCCCATGTCCATCCTCGAATGCAAGGATGCCAAGGACGTGTGCATCGAGTTCCACTCCCTGTCCAAGACCTACAACATGACCGGCTGGCGCATCGGCATGGCTGTCGGCAACGCCAGCCTCGTGGCCGGGCTCGGCAAGGTCAAGGAGAACTGCGACTCCGGCATCTTCCAGGCCGTGCAGGAAGCGGGCATCGCCGCCCTCAGGGATGGCGAGCCCTATGCCGAACAGTTCCGCGCCATCTACAAGGAGCGGCGCGACGTGGTCAGCGCGGCTCTGACCAAGGCGGGCATCAGGCACCGGGTTCCCGATGCCTCCTTCTACATGTGGTGCAACACGCCAGACGGCTTCAAGTCTTCTGAATTCGTTACCAATGTTCTCATGCAGACCGGCGTGGTCCTGACTCCGGGCAATGGCTTCGGCACCCCAGGCGAGGGCTATTTCCGCATCTCCCTGACCGTGAACAACGAAAAACTTGAGGAGGCGGTATCCAGAATATCGAAACTGTGATCTGCTATGTCAGCCTCGGCTCCAACGAGGGCAACCCCGAGGAGAACCTGAACGAGGCTCTGGCGCGGCTAGAGACATACGGCGACGAAATCTCGCTCAAGGCCATGTCGAGCATCTATCAGACCGAGCCCCAGGGCGCGGTCAAGGATCAGCCCTGGTTCGCCAACCAGTTGATCAAGCTTGAGATCGATGCGGAAATCTGGGCCGCGGCTGGCTTTTTGTCCACCTGCACGGCCATTGAGGCGCAGTTGGGCCGGATTCGGCAGGTTCCCGGTGGCCCGAGGCCGCTGGACATGGACATCATCGCCTGGGGCGACACGGTCATGAGCACCGATTTCCTGACCCTGCCGCACCCAAGGGCCAGGGAAAGGGCGTTCGTGCTCGTCCCGCTCAAGGAGATCGCGCCCGACTTCACCTTCCCGGACGGAACCACCGTGGACGAGGCCCTTGCCGCCATCAGTTACCGGCAGGAAGGGCTCAAGATATGGCAGGATTCCGAATAACCAACGGAGCGCCAGCATGTGGAAATTCATCATCATAGGCGTGGCCCTGTTCCTCATCTACAAGCTCTTCACCGGGGACAAGAAGAAGCAGGAGACGAAGCACAAGGAAACCACCAAGCAGAAGGTCGCGGCCGGGGAAATGGTCAAGGACCCGGTCTGCGGCACCTATGTGGAAAAGGATGGCGACATCCGGGTCAGGGAAGGGGAGAAGGTTCGGGTGTTCTGCTCCTACGAATGCCGCGATCTCTATCTCAAGCAGATCGACGCCATCACCGTTGAACCAGAGACGCCCAAGGACAAGGATTGATCGGAAGCTGATCGGCGGCATTCCGCCATGAAATAGAAGTGACCACGCCTGACCGGGCGGCGGCATTGACACAGCCTTCAATTTCGGGGCCGACGCAGCAAGCGTTGGCCCCGTTTTCGTGTGTCATATGTGCTGGAGTTTCGGGAGGGCGCTTGGTCGATTCGCATCCACATGGACAAGTCAGGCAACGAAACCGGTGAGTCCACGGTTCAAGTTGGATAGTCCGCAATTCACTCACAACAGCTCGACAAGCGATCCAAGGCTTCCAGATGAGTCATAGGTCGGGGAACAGGAGTTAAATCCCTCATGAGGAATTTTCGACAACAACCGCACGAACAGACCGGGGAGAGAATCGAAAAAGCACGTCGATACAAAAGTTAAAGCATATTTAAATCACACCATATCAGCCACATACGCAAGTGTCTCATAATGTAAATTATGTAAACTTTTAAAAATGGAGGTGAAATAAGACCCTCTGGAAAGCCCCTCTCTTCCCTCTGCCGATGATGCCACCCTGGTTGAGGCGCACGATTCCTGTTGCGGAACCGGTGGAGTTTCCTTCAAGCTGAACCTGAAGGCTCAATGGATTCGAGACGTCTGGATCGTGCCGACTGAATCAGAGTTGAATCGAGCCTATTGTCTGGGTTGAGTCGAGCCAAACGGCGGGACTCCATCGAAGGATGGCCGAAGCCCATATGCTCTTATTGAGACTTTTTTCGGACCCTGATAAGGGATTGCATTCAAAAACACCCAAAATGCCGCCCTGCGGCGCGTGAGAGCCATGAAACGAATTGCGATAATTGTTGCGGTCTGCGTCTTCTTCCTTCAAGGGCTGGCGTCCTACTGTCCTGCCCAGCCCGCTGCTCCTGATTCCTTCGAGGGCTGGCTTGAGCGCTACGGCGCGTGGGATCGGCTGGAGCAAGAATACGCCACAGAGTCTGCCGACGACTCTCCGGAGGTCATCCTCAAGCGGGCCGAGGTCTTCCTGAACCTCAGCACCCCGTCAAAGACCATTGAAATCATTGAGATGACCCCCGCCTTTGCGGACAATGCCACCGAATCAGACCGGCTCTGGCTGGGTGGCCGGGCCCATCGCGCCACGGGCGACCTGACCAAGGCCGTGCTCTGGTTCAGCCAGTCCGCCGCCCTCGCACCCGACAAAGACGCGGCCATCCGGCGGTTCAAGGCCGAGCCGGGCCTGGAGAGCGTCTGGATGGATGTCTGGCTCAAGCGTTTCTGGGCATATCGGGCCAACGTCACCCTGGCGCGCGACGCCCAGCGCGACACCCTGCGCCGGATTCAGGAGCTGGGCGGCGAGGTTTGGGGCGGCAGCTACTGGACATCGGCAACTGCAGCCCTGGCCGCCAGCGACCAAGCCGGAATACCCGCACCCGCTGGCCAGTCCCTGGTCACATCGGCGGACACTGACGCCATTGTCACGGCTCTCGCATTGGCATCATTGGAGAAATTCGAGGATGCCCGGGGCGCCGTCGCGTCCGTGTCGCGGGACGAGGTCCGCGCCTTCTGGCGCATGCTCATCGACTTTCTCGAATCAGGCGGACTCCCGACCGACATCGCCATCTTTGATGCGAGCGACTCCCTGAAGGCCCGGGCTTTCTGGGAAGGCAACCTGCTCGCCCCCTACTCCGTGTCCCGCGCAGGCTGGCTGCTGGGCAACCCGGAATCCGGACCGTGGACCTCGTTCCGCAACAACATCCTGTCCATGCCCGTGTCCGAGGCCAACCAAACCATCGACAATGAGCTTGGCTCCCTGCTCATCTCCGAGCAGACCGCCACCCTGCTCAACAGCTTCAAATTCGCCCTGGCCATGGCCAACGGTGATTTCATTTCGTCTGCAACAGCCTGGAACAAAACGAAAAAACAAAGTCTTCCCCTGGCCCTGCAACTGGCCGGAGCGCTGCGCTTCAAGGAGAACTTGAACAATCTCCTGCCCGACACTCAGGCCGAAGCCCTCAACCTGCACCCCATCCTCTCGGCCCTGTGCAGCGCAGGAGGCTACGAGACCGCGCCCGATGAGGCCCCCTTCTGGGTCTCCGCGCCAAAGGACAAGATCAAGGCACTGTCGCAACGCTGGCCCATGGACAAGCTGCTTCTGCTGGCGAGCTGGCAGGAGGAATTCACCCGGTCGCCTTCAGCCGATCTGGCCAGACGCTCGGCCTACCTCTTCAACGACACGGCGTTTGGCATCGAGAGCACCCTGTATCTGGCCGATCAGTCGGTGCGGGCCAACCAGCTCCAACTCGGGGCCTTCTACCTAAACACCCTGAAGCCGGACACCCTGCCTCCTGACCAGCGGATGCAGTGGTACGATGTCCGGCTCCGGCTGGAACTCGAATCCGGACGCGAAGACGCGGCCCTTGAGACCTTCCGGCAGATGGCAGCCTCGGGCGGCCCGGTCCCGGTCATGACCCGGCTGCGCATGGCCCTGCTCTACCAGCAAAAGCGCGACTTCGAGACCGCGCGCGATCACCTTATGGCGCTGTGGAACAGCCCCGGGCTGACCACCACCCTCCAGGCCGAAACCCTGTTCTGGCTCGGCGAGGGTGAACAGGCCATGCGCAACACCGAAAAGGCGCTCGACTATTACCTGCGCCTCGCCTGGCAGTATCCCCAGGAGAACATCTGGGCGCTGACAGCCATGTACCGGGCCTCGATCATTTACGAGCGCCAGGGCAACTACGACACGGCCAAGCGGCTGTTGACCACCGTGGTCAGCCGGGCCGATCGCAAGGAACAGCGCGAGGCCGCCAAGGCCCGCATCGACGCCATCGACAAAAAAATGGGCCAGAGCAAGGCTGCGGACACACTGGCCTACCCTTTCTAGATAGTGTAGTCACGAGATTCCAGCCCAAAGGGAAATGTACCGGATGTGAATAGCCGCAAGGAACGAGGCTGAATTCTTCGCATACCGAGTTGCTATGCCGCGCCAACGCTTCAGGTGGAGAAATGCATTTTCAACCAAGTGCCTAATTTTGTATAGGTATTTGTCGTAATCACGAAGCT
>JBDRSO010000099.1:0-3429 GCA_043824835.1 Pseudomonadota bacterium
GTGTCCCCGTAGTAAAGCCAGTATTTTCCGTTTATGGGGGTGGAGAGGATGGCGGCGGATTTGGCCGGAACTATGGGGCCGTGCTTTTTCCAACGGTAAAGGTCATTGGATGAGGCCAGGCAGGAGGGCGTGCCCTTGAGGCTGTATCCTGTGTATGTAAGGTAGAACGTGTCTCCTATTCTTACGATTCTGGGGTCTTCGCAGCCGCCGGGCAGCTCATAGTCATGTTCCGGAACGATCACGGGCTTTGGCTTTCTTGCAAAATTTACGCCATCCTTGCTTTCCGCCAGGCCTATTGTCGACCTGGCCCAAACTCCCTCGTAATGCTCTGATAGATTGACCGCCCTGTAAAGGAGATACACTGTGTCGCCGACAAGTATGGCGGCAGGATTGAATGCCAGGCTTGCATCAAAGCCTTGCCCTGAAGGCTTCATAATGGGGTTTTTTTCATATTTCTTAAATCCCTCTATCCAGGACGGGGTGTCGCTCTCCAATGCCAATCCTGCCAAGCGGCAATTGAGAAAGATAGAGACTGCACATATCACCAGCCACATTGCCCTTTTATTATTCATTTTCCCGATTGTTATATATTTTCTCTTTGAAGACATTGCTCCTCCTTTATTATAAATTAAGGTAACTACTCAGGTGCTGAATCAGTTTCTATAGCGTGGGGACACTCTTCGGTCGCAGGCTCTCCGGTCGTGACTTGGTGATCTAGCATGCCTTCGATCGTACCTGTCTGCGCATCAAGGACGTAGAACAGTAGTCCGTAAGAAACCCTCCACTGTTCGCCATCAGTAAGTCGAACTGTCGCTGTTTTGCGATTGAGTTTGACCACGACGCCATAGACTTCGTGATGATCCCGGCTTTTATAGCCGACCGAGTCTCCCACCCTGAGCGAATCGCGATGGACCTTCTGGTGAATTCGGGGAAAATGGAGATCAACATCCGTCCCCTGAAGATTGATCATGTAGAAGGGGATATTCCACAGCTTTTGGTCGTGTTCATTCCGGACCAGAACGCGACTGCGTTTAACTGCAACGATGCAGGCGGAAATCTCTCTATTCTCCCGGGCGTCAAAGTAGCGTATGGTTTGACCGGCGCATAGCTTGGCGCGGATAGCTTCGTTTTTGTGCGGGTCCTCCATGGCCCGGGCAATAGCCCTATTCAGTCTCCACAGATCAAATAGGGAGACTTTGTCCAAGACATCCAAAAAGGCGGCGTAATCCATAGCCTGATGCCAGACATTTTAGCTTTCTGGGGCACTGGCCGGGTTTTCAAGTGGGCGCGCGGGGCATGAAGGGTTGGCCGGCGAGCGCGTCGATAAGAGCCTGGAAGACATCGATGCCATGCTTGCGCGCGGTGGAGGTGTAGCTGCGGATGCGGGCATGCATTCGGGCGCCTTCAAGCGTGCGAAAGCCGCCGGAAACTTTCTGCTGCACTTTGCTCATGCGTGCATCTTGCTCGGCTTGGTTGTTGGTGAAGGGCACGTTGAAATCATGGAGGAAGGCCAAGACGCTGCGTTCATGCTCCTGGAGGCGGTGTAAGAGGTTGTAGGCTTTGCTCTGCTTGGTGCGGCCACGCTTGCCGGGGACGGGTTTGGCAGGAGGATTTTTCGAGAAACCCTCCTTTAGTAGGGTACGGAAGCGACGCAGCCAGGCTGCGAGTTGCGCTTTGGTGGGCTTGTCGGTACATGACTTTAGCTTGGCAACGAAGCGGTGCATTTCCAGCAGCAGGTCATACATTTTCCCGGCCCATGGCTGATGGAGTTCGTCGCGGAGGAAGACGAGTTCGCGCAGGATGTGTGCGTTGCACATGCCGTGGTCGAAGAGGTAGTGAAAGTAGGACTCCAGGAAGTCATGGATAAGTCTGCCGGTAAAGCGCGGGAGGATGCCGAAGTAATCCATGGCCTCGTGGCCTCGCTTGCGATGAACGCCATACCAAGTCAGAAGTTGTGTGCATAGAATATGCAACCAATGGAGCTTGCCGGTTACGCGCAGGCCGGTCTCATCGCCGTGGAGCAGAACAGCACGCGCGAGCAGATCTTTCACCAGGGTTTCAAAATCGGCCAGGGACTTGTGGGTGCGGGTGATGGCGGCCTGCACGGTACCCTCGCTGATGAGGTGGCCGAAGAGGTCCTTGACCATCTGGGTGATGCGCTTGAGGGGCAAGAGTTGTTGGACGCGGCAGTAGGTCAGCCAGCCGAAGAAGCGTAGTCCATACTGCGTGGGGGCCGTCACGTGAGGCGGGAAGGGGGCGCACACCTCCTGGCCTGAATGGGGACAGCACTTGACCTCGGCGCGGTGCTCGGTGACTTCGAGCTTCTGCGGAGGCAAGTCGAAGACCTGTCTTTTCTCATAGCGGATCACAGTCTCCTTGCGCAGGGAGCCGCCACAGCCGCAGGGGCAGCGCTTAAGGGGATGAACAATGACGTGGTCGGGTTTCTTGACGGGCTTCAGGGTGTGGCCCGGATGTCCTGGCTGGCCGCCGGAGTTGCGCCCAGTCTTTTTACGCAGGCTCTTGGGCGCGGGCTTGGTATAGCCATCGGAAGAAGGGGGCTTGCTGCTGTTGCGGCTGTTGAGCGCCAGGCGCGCCTGAAGTTCTTGGAGACGAGCTTGTAGGCCGAGCACGATCCGGACCAGTCTGCGCGGTTTGGTGTCCGCCAGGGCGGTCAGATGCTCAGCCGTCCAGTGTGTGGGTCTTCGCTTCCGGGCGCGCGCTTGTGCCCGCTGCCTTTTACCGGCCTTTTTTCTTCGGCTCATACGGCAAAGATTGTTTCCGATACCGCTCCACTTTCTTCCAGAGAGTCTCGAAATGCCTCGCCAGGGCGCGCCACTGCTGACGGGTCTTGCGGTAACGCCGTGCAGCTCCTACCCCTGCTTTTACCGTCTCCTCCCATCTCTTGGGCAAATGGATCGTTCGCGTTTTCCCCTGACGAGAAAGAGAAAGATACAGAAACGGCCCGTGCCGATGTCGCTTGGAACGTGCACACCGGCAACCGGCCTTTCCGCAGACCTTACGGACCACCACCAGAGACCCCTCCACCAATGGCATTCGCTCCATCAAAGCAGCTTCCAATCTTTGCCTCTGGGCCTGGATGTCTCGCAGCTGCCGGCGCAAGCGGCCGAGGGCCTGGCTGTACCTGGCATGTGATTGGTTATTCCTCACGTACCAGATTGTGCAACAAAAAAAGCGGCCCGTCAAGCAGCTGGTCCCTCCCGCGCCGGGAAAAAACTCCAGGAGTGGCCGTTGATGGAGCTGCGGGCCCCCGCGGGGCCCGCAGCAGCGCACCATCGACACAGCAGCGGAGTGGGGGCAAAACGCCGTTATCAACGACTATTGCCCCCGCCCTGAGACTTGTATGCTGAATGTCATGTGGTCGGTGAAACCTCCTGAAATCGGTAAAATGGCGTCGCAGCAAGGCGCCGA
>JBDRSO010000100.1:0-91250 GCA_043824835.1 Pseudomonadota bacterium
ACTCCAACCAGATCAGCTGCACAGCGGGCAGTGGTGCCAGCTACAAAATGCTCAATCAATCGGAGCTGCTTTTTCTGACTCAAACGACTTTTTCGCATTGCCATACCGATAACCCAGAGGAGTTATCTGGTACAGCCCCAAGAAGAAAGCCTTGACCACTCCATGGTGACCCGCTTCGCGAATTTCCCACCACGGCGCTCTGAAATTCTTGATTTTCTTTACATTTATTCCAGTCATGCTATGCAAGGGGTGTTGAACCCCAGTGTGCCCGCCTCACCTCTGATCCAGACGGGCCGCGACCATGCCGCCATACCCCTCGACACAGGCGGCAGCATTCCCCATACGACTCGGCGCGATTGGCAAAACCACTTGCCAGCCGCGCCGAGTCCGTTTATAAGCCATCCACGTCGGCGCGCCCCTGCGCACCGCCCCACCCGGAGAGGTAGCGAAGTCCGGCCGTAACGCGCTCGACTCGAAATCGAGTTACGGGTTAATAGCCCGTACGTGGGTTCGAATCCCACCCTCTCCGCCATTGGAATGAAGAAAGCCCTGAGTTTTGCGCTCAGGGCTTTTTTCGTTTACCCAGACCCGCCTTGGCTACCTTGCTAGACGGGCTTTCTCTTTGCGTGTTTCTTTCTTGGGGTGTATCAGTCTTTTGGGAGGCAAGCTATGAGTCGAAAAGCTGATAAGGTTTCATTAGATTTGGTCAACAATGGCATTGGTCCAATGATTGAAAATGCAGTGCGACTGTATCATGATGCGCTGCTACTCTATGAAAACAACCGATATCCAACAGCCTGTTCGGTGGCAATTCTGGCCGTCGAAGAACTAGGGAAAATACTTTGCTACATGGATGTAGCCAAAGCCAACCCGGACAACGAACGGGAGCAGAAAAAGGCTCTCATGGGCCACAACAAAAAACTTACCATACTGGAAATGCTGGAACAGTTTAGTTTACCAAACGGCGAGATACAGAAAGCATACGTCGAACTCAAAAATATTGCAAAAAACAATAGTGTCAACGATCTCAAGCAATGGGGATTATACGTTGACCTTGACAACAACAATTGGCTGACTCCAAGCAATCGAGTAAAAAAAATTCATGCAAAATGCTTACTTACATGCGCTGGACATCTTCTAGTTTTTTTCAATTCAATGCCTATAAGTGTCTCCTAAGGTGTATTTCCACACCATCACCGGGTACTAGAAGCCCACTTTCCCCTTGGATGACCTTGGGCGTGCAAGTGGGCTGAGCGAATGGAATCCCATGAGCAGCTTGTAGTGACCATTTTAAGACTTACGCCACCCTGATCTCCTTGGGCGTGAAACAGAGTTGCTAACTGCCACACCGGGCTGCTACACCAGAGCCAGAACAACGGACAAACAACATTAATGATTTCAACGGATACATGGTCTGATTCTTGAATCCCACCCTCTCCGCCATGGAAAGAAAAAGGACTTCCGGCAACAGCCCGAAGTTCTTTTTTTCTTTCTGTTGAGAAGTCGCCCCAACCGATCAATTTTCAATATCATTTTTTAGGTTGACTTTTCTGTCAATGAGCGCTCAAAGTCGCTTTTCCGCGCGAGCCTCCAGCCTCTGGTTTCTTTTCGCAAAACCACCGACTGCGCCCCACGGAGAGATCACCGTAATGGAGTTTTCTCAATGGTATCGTATATCAAGAAATGTGGTTATGGTCTTCCGACCCTTTTTTCATTCCTGAAGGACGGCTATCCCGTGGCCGGGTTGCGCAAGGACGTTGCCGCGGGCGTGACCGTGGGCATCGTCGCCCTGCCGCTGGCCATGGCCTTTGCCATCGCGTCCGGGGCCACGCCCCAGGCCGGGCTGGCCACGGCCATCATCGCCGGGTTCGTCATCTCGGCCATGGGCGGCACCCGCTTCCAGATAGGCGGCCCCACCGGCGCCTTTGTGGTCATCATCTCCGGCGTCATCGCCCGGCATGGCTATGAAGGCCTCGTGGTGGCGACGATACTGGCCGGGCTGATGCTGGTGGTCATGGGCCTGTTCGGGCTGGGCCGCCTGCTCCAGTACATTCCCTATCCGGTCACCGCCGGGTTCACCACGGGCATCGGCACGATCATCTTCATCACCCAGATCAAGGACTTCTTCGGCTTCACCTTTCCCAACTCCCCCTCGGGGGTGGTGGAGATCGCCAGGGCCTGCTTCGACAACGTCACATCCCTGCACCTGCCAACGCTGGGCATCGGCGCGCTGGCAATGGTCAGCATGCTTGTCGTGCGCCGATATTCCCCGCGCATTCCCGCCCCCATCGTGGGCATTGTCGTGGCCTCGCTGGCCTGCCTCGCCTTCAATGTGGACACCGAGACCATCGGCAGCCGCTTTGGCGGCATTCCCTCGTCCCTGCCGTCATTGACGCCGTTTTGGAATTTCGATTTCAGCCTCGCCGACATCCTGCCCGACGCCCTGACCATTGCGCTGCTGGCAGGCATCGAATCCCTGCTCAGCGCCACGGTGGCCGACGGCATGAGCGGCGACAAGCACAATCCCTCCACCGAGCTGGTGGCCCAAGGCGTGGCCAACGTGTGCTGCGCCTTGTTCGGCGGGCTTCCGGCCACCGGGGCCATCGCGCGCACGGCCACCAACATCAGATCCGGCGCCTTCTCCCCCTTCTCCGGCATCATCCACTCGCTGACAGTGCTCCTCTTCATCCTGGTCTGCACGCCGCTGGCCGCGCGCATTCCGCTGGCCAGCCTCTCCGCCGTGTTGATGATCGTGGCCTGGGACATGTCTGAGCTGCACAAGGTCCGCCGCCTGCTGCGCGCTCCCAAGTCCGATTCGAGCGTCATGATCATCGCCTTCGGACTGACGGTCTTCGTGGACATCACGGTGGCCGTGCAGGTGGGCGTGGTCATGGCCGCGCTGCTGTTCATGAAGCGCATGAGTGAGCTTACCGAGATCCATGACATCGACTCGGGCCTGCCTGAAGAGGAAGCGCACGACGAATTTGGCGGAAACGAGCAGGTGGTGGTCTACGAGATCAACGGCCCGCTTTTCTTCGGCTTTGCCCAGCGCTTTGTGGACATCTTGAACTTTACGCGCAAGAGGCCGAAGATACTGATTCTGTGCATGAGAAACGTGCCCGTCATGGATGCCTCTGGCCTTGATGCGCTGGAGACTGTCATCCGCAGGGCCAGATCATTCGGCATTCATGTCATGCTCTCCGGCGTGAATGATCGAACACTCCACGTGATGCAGCGCATGGGCACAGACACCTTCATCGGCGTGGAGAACATATTTCCTGACTTCTCCGCCGCCGTCTCCAAGGCCGTGGCGGACAGGAAAATCACCGTGTGATCAGAGACTCCAACCGTTGACACAATCAAAACCGCCGCTTCGCGTATTCGCGAGACGGCGGTTTCGTTTCAGCGGAAGGCAGGCTCTCCTTCCACGGCAGATTTTCCGATGCTAGTTTGCGACCCTATTTCTGTTTCATGAAAAAATAGATACCAAAGGCGATGACAGCGGCCAGCAGTCCAAAAGGTAATACATACTCCATGACAGCCCCCCGATTCAATACGTTAATTTAAACTATTCAAAAGAGATAACACGCCTCGTCCGTAAGCCCATTTCAGCCAGGATGTCCCTGGCCGACCAAACACGAACAACGATTTGGCACATATTCATATATCGGTTTCTACTATCCTATTCTATTTGTATGCCTCTAATCGGGTAATAGCAAGTGGCAATCCAAAAATATCCACTAGAATTTCATTACTTTTGTTCCGTGAAGGCAAATACTGACGGAATCCAGGCTCAATCCGCATTAATGGCACTGTTGAAAATCGGATTCAGGCATGCAGAATATATCCTCGCACCATTGCTCTCCAGCAAGTTAAGACACTCCGATATAATTCTCGTAACAAACAGTATCATTGAAGATAATGCCCATGAGAAATCTTCGAAATCCTCAAGGTATTCCCTGATTACCACTCTGCATTGGGCTTGTGGTGCCTGAGTCGCCAGAGCGGCACTTCGCCTCCCCTCTTGCCATCCGGCCGTGGATTCCCTATCACTCGCCCATCATGCTGCAACCCCGCTCCCTCGGATTTGTCCACGCCCTGCTCGCCGTCATCATCTGGTCCGGCAATTTCGTCATCGCCAGCGGGTTTGTGGACGCCCTGCCGCCCATCACCCTGGCGGCTCTGCGCTGGAGTACGGCCACAGTGTTTTTCCTGCCCTTTGTCATCGGCCGCATGCGTCGGGAATGGCCCGCCATCCGCGAGAACATGCTGCCGCTGTGCGCCTCCGCCCTGACCGGGGTGACGATCTTCAACACCCTCATCTACATCAGCGCCAGGACCACCGACACGGTCAACCTGGCCCTGCTGGCCGGGACCACGCCGGTGTTCGTCGTACTGCTCTCCCGCCTGTTCCTGGGTGAAAAGATCAGCCTGTTCAGAAGCATGGGTTTGCTGGTGGCCATCTGCGGCATGGTTGCCATCGCCACCCGGGGCGATCTCGATGTGCTGCGCGAGCTCAGGTTTCGACCCGGCGACCTGACCATGCTGCTGGCCGGACTGCTCTGGGCGGTCTACAGCATCCTGATCAAGCGGCGTTCGCAGAGCGTCAGCCTCCCGTCCTTCCTGGGCGTGACCTTCCTCATCGGCGTCATTCCCCTGATCCCGGCGGCCATCATCGAGCAAGGATTCCGGCCCGCCTGGGAGCTGACGCCCGGCATCGTCGGGGCCGCGCTCTACACGGGACTTGGCGCGTCCCTTGCCGCCTTCTTCCTCTGGAGTTCGGCGGTCTCGCTCATCGGCCCCGGCACGGCCTCGCTCTTCCAATACCTGACCCCGGTGTTCAGCGGCCTTGCCGCCGCCTTGTTGCTCGGCCAGCCCATCACGCCATGGCACGGCATCGGATTCGTGCTGATCTTTTCCGGCGTGGTGCTGGCCACACGGCGGCGATGATTGCCCTGCACATCAAAAGCGTTGATTTTCTCATGTCGATTGCCATAGATTATAAGGCATGAAACCATACATCCCTCTCCTCCTGGCCGTGTCCGCTCTGTTCCTGTTCGCCTGTTCCGGCAAGACACCAGAACCCCTCGGTGTGCACGACGGCAAACTCTCGGCCTGCCCGGCAAGCGCCAACTGCGTCTCATCACAGGCCAAAGACCCAGAGCAGCGCGTCGAGCCCATCGCGGCACGGGGCAACCCAGACGTGGTCATGGTGGATCTGGCCAACGCCATCGAGTCCATGTTTGGCGGCAAGGTCGTGGCAATGGACGGCCCTTACCTGCGGGCCGAATTCACCAGCCGGGTGCTCCGTTTCGTGGATGACCTGGAGTGCTACTACGACGAGGGAAAGGGCGTCATTGATGTCCGCTCGGCCTCGCGCATCGGCCAGATGGACTTCGACGCCAATCGGAACCGCGTGGAGGAACTGCGGAAAGTCTTCACCAGTCGCCGGGGCAACTGACCGGCGCAGAACGCAGAAACGGCCGCTCAAGCGGCCGTTTCTGTTTGGGTCGGGATTGACTAATCCCTGGAAATCGCCTCGTTGGGGCAGGTCTCAATGGCTTCATCAACACAATCCGCAGTGGAGTCGGGAGTGGTCACAATGGCCTTTTCGCCGTCGCCGTCCATCTCAAAGACATCGGGACAGATTTCCACGCAGGATTCGCAGCCAATGCATTCATCCGGGTCAATGACGATACCCATGTTGGAACCTCCTGGATCAAATTGGGTGAATTTCTGACACGCTCATGACTGCCACACCTATACCCCCTGACACATTTTTGATGCAACCTTTTTTCTCTTTGCCGCAAAAATACACCGGTTGATCGGCGGGAACACCTGGGGCCAAAGGCCTCCCCGCCCCTGACAATACGATGCTGTCCCAGGCCTTTCGCCGGAAACGGTGGCTAACGCTCGCGCATGCCGTGGTAGAGGGTGTCGAAGTAGGGATAGACAAGATATTCCATCACGGTGCGCTCGCCGGTCTTGATGCCCACGAGCACCCGCATACCGGGAAAAAGCTGGTAGCGACGGCCGTCCTTCTCGAACCGGTCGTTCTCAGTCTCCACGAGCACCTTGTAGAAGGTACCCACGTCCTCCTTGGTGATGGCATCCGGGCTGATGCCGGTGACGAGGCCCTCCAGACTGCCGAACATGCGGGCGTCGCCAGTGGGCAGCCTGACCGTAGCCGCCTGCCCCAGCTGGACGTAACCAATGTCGCCAAGGGGAAGATGAGCCTCGATGACCAGCTTGTCACCGGCCGGGACGATATCCAGCACGGTCATGCCAGGCTGGACCACCTCGCCCTCGCCCATGATGTACACGGACTTGACGATGCCGTTGCCCGGGGAACGAATGACCGTCCGATCCAGGCTGTCCGACATCTTGCGCAGCCGCTGGGAGAATTCCAGCAGTTCGCGGCGCGACTTGCGCAGGGTATCCTGGACCTCCTCATGGAAGGCGTTGAACAACTGGTCAAGGCTGTCGCGCGCGGCCGTGAGGGCTGATCCGGCCCTGATCATGGCTGCCTCGTCCTCCTGGATGCGGCTGACGAGGTTCGACTCCTCCTTGAGGAATCCCAGGTGCTTGTAGCGCGATGTCAGTTTGTCCTTGAGCAGTTCGTCGCTGATGGCGATCTGCTCGCGCACATAAGCCAAGCCCTGCCTCTGGTTGCGGATTCTGACCGAAATCTCCTGCACGTCCTGCTCGCGCTGGGTGATCTTCTCGCGCTGGGCGTTGAGGTCATTGATGAACCTGTCGCGACGCGCCTCGTAAAACTCGCGCGCCTGCTCGGCCACGCCCGGCGCCTTGGCCAGGAGCCGGGCCGGAAACTCGATGTTGACGTCATAGGGATCGACGCGCAGCTCGGGCTTGAAGGCCACAGCGTCCGACGAGGCGGGCTGGCGGATGACGTTGCCACCGTTCTTGTCAGGCCCGTTCTCGCTCTCCATACCCTCAGTCGCCGCCCCGTTGTCCGATGCGGAAATCTCGGGGGCTGAAGGCGCGGCGAACCAGCGCGATTCCGCCTCAAGGCGGGCCACCTCGGCCTCAAGGGAATTGATTCGGATATTGATTTCCCCAACCGTGGAGTCGCTGGCCGTGGTTTCAAGCTCCACCAGGGGCTGGCCCGTCTCCACCAGATCGCCCTCGCGCACCAGGATGCTGCGCACGATGCCGCCCTCAAGATGCTGAATGCGCTTGACCCGCGAGCTGGGGATGACCTCGCCCACGGCGTCGCTGACGATGTCCAGCGGGCTGAAGGAGGCCCAGACGAAAAAGCTGACGCAAAAGCCCACGCACAAATGGAAAAATGTCCGCGTGACGCGGTCGATTTCGTGTTTGCCGTCAGCGTTTGCCATGGGATTGCCTACGATTTCGAGGTGGCCTGTTCAGGGGCCACGGGTTTCTTCTGGACCAGACCGATCTTGGGCACAGGCTTTGAGTTGAGGTCGATTACCATGCCATAGCCCTTGACGATGCTGGGGTCCCTGGAGACGATGATCAGGGTCACCCCATCCCGGGCCAGACCGTTGAGAATCTGGAAGACCGCCTCGCACCCCTCGGCGTCCAACCCCTCGGTGGGCTCGTCGAAGATGGCCAGCCTGCCACGCGCTACCAGGGCCCGGGCAATGGCCAGCCGCTTGCGTATGCCAAGGGGCAGGCTGCGCCCGCCCTCGGCCACGGGCGTGTCCAGGCCGGTGGCCGTGGCGTCCAGAAAGCGGCGCAGATCGGCCCTGCGCACCACCTCGTTGAGCCGGGTGTCGTCCGCCTCCGGGTCGAGCAGGGTCAGGTTGTCACGATAAGTGCCGTTGAGCAGGGTCGGCTCCTGGGGCATGTACATGACCTGCCTGCGCCACCATTCCGGCGCGAGCTGACGCAGATCGACCCCGTCGGCCAGGATCTGTCCCCGACCGGGTTCAAGTAGTCCGGCCACGAGCCTGGCCAGGGTGGTCTTGCCCGCGCCGTTGGCCCCGAACACGCCCACCACGGTTCCCGGCTCCACCACGAGGTTCAGAGACTCGAAGAGTGGCCCGGTGGCTCCGGGAAAGGCGATGGCCACGTCCTTGAACTCCAGGCGGCCCGAAAACTGCTTCATGGCCGTGCCCCCGGCCGATTCCCTGGGCAGGTTCATGAACTCGCGGATCATGCGCATGGAGTCGTCCGCCTGCCCCATGAGCTGGACCGACTGCATGAAGCCGGTGGAAATCTGCAAGGCCTTGGCCGAAAGGATGCTGATACCGATGAGCGCCCCCACTGTCAGGTCGCCGGAGACCACCAGCTTGGCACCCACGGCGTAGATCATCACCCGCAGCAGGGCGCTGAGCCCCTGGACCATGGCCAGTCCCCAACTTTTCTGACCGACGACACGGGCCTTGAGGTCCATGAGTCGCCCGACCTGATCGGTCCATATCCTGCTCAGAAACGGAGCGGCATGGAAGGCGCGCACGGTCTCCGCCCCCTGGATGGCCGAATGCACGGTCCCGCGATGGCGGATCAGTTCTTCGCGCAGGATGGCGTCGGTGGCCCTGGCGCGGGTCATGTTCATGCGCCCGGCCACCAGCGTGGCAATGGCGGCCAGCAACGTGATCAGCCCCAGCCAAGGGCTCAAGGCCGTGATGGCCAACAGAAAGAGCAGGAAAAAAGGCATGTCGAGCACGGCGGCGATGTGCGAGGCCTCGTAGGCGCTCTGGACCACCTGCGGCCCGGCCATGATCTCCTGGATTCTGGCCTGGGGCACTCGGTCCAGGGCCGAAGCCTTGACACGCGCCAGGGAGTCGAGCACCGCAGCCTGCAACTTGCTGTCCGGCTCCTCGCTGACCACGGCGCACATGCGGGTGCGGATCGCGGTGAAGGCCATGCCCAGAACCAGGGCGATGAGCATGCCGCCGGTCAGGGTGTAAAGGGTGCCGTCGAATCCGTAGCCGATGTAGCGGCTGAGAATCTGGATGACGAAGATGGGCGAGGCGAGGAACAGGAGATTGACGAAGAACGAAGCCACAAAAATCTGCACCGCCAAAGGCTTGGACCGGAAAAGGCGTCTGAATAGCTCGTGCATGCCCCCTCCCCGTGCCTGCCTGTGCCGTGCGAAAAACGAAAACGCACCCAGGAGGGCGCGTTCCGTTGACCTTACATTCTCGTGGTATCCTCGGTGATGACGCCCATTTCGTAGAGCAACGTATAGGCGGCGATGATGATGTCGATGTCCGTGGCCACCTTGGCGCTGATGGACGAGATGTAGTCGCGTTCGCCCACCAGGATGTCCAGCAGGCGGACATCCTCGCCCGTGGCCTTCTTCTTCTTGACCAGTCCGAGGAATTCCCAGGTGATGTTGGCCTGATTCTCGTAGAGTTCGGAGTTTTGCTGCAGGGTCGTCAGTTCGAGCCATGCGTTGCGAACACTCTCTTCCACAGTCCTGCGCCGGTCGAGCAGGGTCCGGTTGGCCCCGGTCATTTCGGACTTGATGGACCTGATGGCCTCGGCATCTTGGAAGCCGGAGAAAAGGTTGTAGGTCATCATGAGCGAGGCGCGTTGTTCGGAGCGCACACCGGTGCTGCCCTGGTCGTTTTCCTTGCGCTCGCCTTCGAGCACGGCGTCGAACCGGGGATAATAGGTGGCCTCCTGGGCCTTGAGGTCGCCCTGGAGCCTGTCCATGGTGTAGGCAGTTTCGAGCAACACCGGGTTGGTTTCAAAGGCCACTTCCACGGCCTCGTCCAGGGTGGCGGGAATGAACTGTCTTGGCAGAGGGATGGCGTTCATCCGGTCCACTTCTTCCTGGGTGGGAGTGAAACCGAACACTGACTTGAAATTGTTGAGGGAAATCTGAACCTCGCGCTCCTGGGTGACCCGGTAGGATTGAGCACCCGCCAGTTGACCCTTGACCTGCAACTCCTCGTAGGAATACCCGGCTCCGCGCTGCACCAGCACCTCCTGCATGCCGGAAAGCTCGACCATGCTCTGCTCGGAGCGGCGGGCGTACTTGAGCAGTTCGCGCGAGCGCACGATCCTGAGATAGGCGGTGATTCCCGAGGCGATGACCACCTGCTTGGTCCGGTCGAGCAGGGCCTCGTATTCCAAGACCCGGCCGGCCGCGGAGTCAATGGTACCGGAAGTGGCGCCGAAGTCGTAGAGCCGCTGAGTGGCCGTGAGCTTCTGCATGTTCCGGTTCATCTGGGTTTCGGTTTCCATGGGCTTGGTCAGGTTCTCGCGCCCGCCCTCGGCCTTGGCATCCACCTTGGGATACCAGCCGCCCTGGGCCCGCTTGTACTGGTGGCTGACCGCCTCATATTGCGCCTCAGCGGCCTTGACCCGGTCGTGGGTCTGCACCAGTTCGCGCAGCAGGGCATTGATGTCGAGGTTTCTCTCCTGTCCGGCGGCGGCCGGAGCAATGGAGAAGAAAAGACAAGCCAAGACGATCAAACCAAGACAAGGACACGTGTGGCGACTTTTCAAAACCAAACTCCGTGTGTATGTTCCGGGAAGCCTGGTGGGCTTATCCGGCGAAAAAATTCAGAAACTCTCCACAATAGCCCTTATAAACAGGCGTACAATATATTATTGCAATGACTATTTCAACAAAAATTTCATTTTCTCCCGGGATATGGCAAGATTATGCGCCTGACACCACAGGGAGAAGCCACGGGTGGTTACAATGTTCACATTCCTGAAAAAGGCGTTGGGCAAAGACCAGATCATCCTGCTTGGAGCGGGTCTGACCGGGTCCGCCCTCATGGTGGCCCTGTTCATCGTCCAGCCGACGTTTCTTCGCCTGCTCGACCACAAGGTCTACGACCAGTACCTGCGCAGCTATCACGAAGCCAACGCCACCAATATCCCGGTGATCATTGACATCGACGAGAAGAGCCTGAACGAACTCGGGCAGTTCCCCTGGCCCAGATACCGGATGGCCATGCTGCTCAAATATCTCCAGGCATACGGCGCGGCCGCGGTGGCCACCGATATTCTTTTCGCTGAGGAGGACCGGACCTCGCCCCGAGTCCTGATCAGGCAGCTCAAGGAGGAGATGAAGATCGACATCACCATCCAGGGTCTGCCGCCAGCTCTGGAGGACAATGACGAGCTGCTGGCCCGCAATATCGCCACCGGCCCCTTCGTGCTCGGGTTCGACTTCATGACCAGAGCCCTTGAGCGCGAGGACGGCGCGCATCCGAGCCCGGAGTGCGCCATCACCCCGACCAAGGTGGCCGTGCTCGCCCCTCCCGGCGCGCCCTCGCCCCACGATGTGCTCTTCAAGGCCGAGGAAGCCATCTGCCCCCTGCCCGTCCTGGCCAGGGCGGCCCGGCGCAGCGGCTTCATCACCATCGCCCCGGACGAGGACAGCGTCTACCGCCGCGTGCCCCTGCTCTTCAGCTGGAACGAGGAGTTCTATCCAAGCCTCGCCCTGGCCGCGCTGATGGAGGCCACGGGCATGGAATCCATGGTCCTGAAGATGTCGTCCATCGGCGTGGAGTCGGTGCGCCTGGGCACCACCGTCATTCCCACGGACGAGCGTGGCCGCATGCTCATCAACTTTCGCGGCGGCATGAAGACCTTCGAGTACGTCAGCGCGGCCGACGTCCTGGCCAAGCGGCTCCCAGCCGGGGCGCTGGCGGGCAAGATCGCCATCATCGGCACCTCGGCCGCCGGGCTCAAGGACATCCGCGCCACCCCGCTCGATCCCGGCTACCCCGGCGTTGAGGCCCACGCCACTGTGGTGGACAACATCCTCTCCAAGCAGTTCCTCACGATCCCGGACTGGGCCAAGGGAGTGGAACTGGCCATGATCCTGACCATGGGGCTGCTGACCACCCTGCTACTCATGTGGGCCAGGGCCGCATGGCTGGCGCTGCCGCTGCTGGGACTTGGCTGGGCCATGTGGTATGCCACGGTCCGGCTCTACACCGAACACTCTCTGTTCATCTCCCCGCTCTACCCTTTCATCACCCTGGGGCTGACCTTCCTGCTGCTCACGGCCATCAAGTTCTGGCGCGAGGAACACGCCAAGAAATTCATCCACGGCGCCTTCGCCCATTATCTCGCGCCATCGGTCATCTCGCAGATCATGGACGACCCGGACTCCCTCTCCCTGGATGGCCAGGAAAAGGAGATCACCATCCAGTTCTCGGACGTGCGCAGCTTCACCTCACTCTCGGAAAAACTGACCCCGACCCAGGTGACCAACCTGCTGCACGACTATCTCACCCCCATGACCCGCATCATCACCAGCCACCAGGGAACCCTGGACAAGTTCATAGGCGACGCGGTCATGGCCTTCTGGAATGCGCCGCTGGACATCGAAAACCACCAGCTCAAGGCGTTGCAGGCCGCCCTGGAGCAACTTGACCGCCTCGACGACCTGAACAAGCTCTTTGTCGATAAGTACGGCTTCCCCATTGCCGTCGGCATCGGCGTCCACTGCGGCCGGGTGCGGGTGGGCAACATGGGCTCCGCCGACCTCTTCGACTACACCCTCATCGGCGACAACGTGAACCTCGCCTCGCGCCTGGAGGGATTGACCAAGTATTACGGCCAGAAGCTGGTGGTCAGCCAAGCCATCGTCGATGCATGCGGCGATGCCTACCGCTTCCGCATCCTCGACAGCGTGCGCGTCAAGGGCAAGGAGAAGCCGGTCACCATCTTCACCGCCTACACGGCTGACGAGGCCCGCCAGCGCGATGATGAACTGGCAGCCTACGAGAAGGCGCACGACCTGTATCTGGCCCAACGCTTCGACGAGGCGGTTGCGGTGTTCGAGGAGCTTCTGACCCGGGGCCTGGAGCCGGTGCTTTACGAAATGTACGTCGAGCGCTGCCGCCATCTGGTCGAGGATCCGCCGGGCGCGGATTGGGACGGCGTGTTCACTCACAAGACCAAATAGAGAACGGGCCTCGCATGACGATGCGCGGCCCGTTGTTCATGAAGTGACGGTCCCGGCTAGGGGTTGTTGTGCATGGACTCGATGAACTCGTCGGGCCAGAGGGCTGGCGAAGGATCGCCCTCAACGAGGCGCTTGCGCGCGTTGGCGTCGAGGGTGAAACGGTTCTTGATGAAACTGGTGTAGAACCCGGCCCCGTCGATGTCGCCGATGAGGATGCAGCCCACCAGGGTGTCGCCCTTGAAGACGAGCTTGCGGTAGACGCTCCTTTCACGGTCGAGGAAGGTTTCCATCTCACTCCCCTCTTCCGGGTTCGTCTGGCCCACGGAGACGGTCGCCAGGCCGTAGTAGGTGATGGAGTTCATGGACAGGCCGCCGGTGTAGGGCTTGGCCGCCCCAGCCATGTTCAGCCCGGCGTAGCGGCCCTGGGAATAGGCGTTGGGCCAGATGGGCCGCACGGTGAACTCGCCGGTGAGCATGTCCCTTGCCTCGGCCACATCGCCCGCCGCGAACACGTCGGGATCGCTGGTGGCCATGTGGTCGTCCACCCGGATGCCCTTGCCCGTGACAATGCCCGCCTCGACCGCCAGCCCCATGTTGGGCCGCACGCCAGCGGCCACGATGACCACGTCCGCATCCACCATGCCCTGGTCGGTTTCCACACCCCGGATGGTGCCGTCGCCGTGCCGGACAATGGCCTTGGTGCCGGTGCCCTGCATGAAGCGGATGCCGTTTTTCTCAAGGTGTTCGACGATGATGTCACTGGCCGTTTCGTCGAAATAGGTGCGCATGATCCGGGAGCGCACGACGATGGTCACGCCCACACCCTTTTCGGCAAACCCCTCGGCGGCCTTCAGCGCAATGAGACCCGCGCCGATGACCACGACGTTTTTGACCTTGTCCACCAATTCGCGCAGGGCCTCGGCGTGGGCCACGGTGGTGAAATTGTACACGCCCGTCCCGTCGATGCCGGGCAGGTCGGGATTGGCTGGCGCGCCACCCGTGGCCAGCAGCAGCTTGCCATAGGGCACGGTCTCCCCGCCTTCAAGAATCACCTTCCTGGCCTCAGTGTCCACCGAGACCACGCGGGAGGCGAGCTTCATCTCTACCTTGTTCTTCGTGTAGAACGCCTCGGGCCTGTAGGGGAGCGTCTCGAATTTGATCTTGTCGGACAGGTAGTAGGAGATGAGCGGCCGCCCGTAAGTGGGCACCGCCTCGTCACTGATGACGAGAATCCGGCCCTCGGCGTCATGTTGTCGAATTCCTTCGATTGCACCGATGGCAGAAACACCGTTTCCTACAATTACGTAATCCATATGGTTCCCCCTGTCGTCGACATTCAATAAATTTCTAATTTTGTAAAAACAGGCTACAAAATCGTGTGAAATCTCTGATTACTCATTTTTTTTCCAAAAATCCATAACATTTAATTCAAACACATGTTTCTATTTAATAAACTGAAATAAATAGGCTTTTTGCCAGATCAAAGAATTTGCCAGAAGGCGTGAGAAACGCTATTTACAACACCTTCCATTCACCACGAGGAGACGAAGGACCCACAGTGAGCATACACGGCAACACGGTACTTATTGCGAACAGGGGCGAAATCGCCGTGAGGATCATGCAGGCATGCACCGACCTCGGGCTTGATTTCGTGGCCCTTTACACCGAAGAAGACAGGCTTTCCGGCCATGTGGACGCCGCCCGCAGGCTGGGCGGCGACAAGGCCGTCTACCGCATCACCAACTATCTCGACGCGGGCGACATCCTCTCGGTGGCTGATCAGGCCGGGGCCACGGCCATCCATCCGGGTTACGGATTCTTCTCGGAGAACTACCGCTTCGCCCGGCGCGTCAGCGAGCGCGACAGGCCCATGGCCTTCATCGGCCCCTCCTGGCGGGTCATCCGCGACCTGGGCGACAAGATCAACACCAAGCGGCTGGCCCGCGGTCTGGGCGTGCCCACGGTGCCGGGCTCGGACCGCGCCATCTATGATGAGATGGAGGCCGAGACCATTGCCGAGAATCTCTTTGAATTCCAGGCAAACATGGGCATCAAGCGGCCCGTTGTCCTAGTCAAGGCGTCGGCTGGCGGCGGCGGCATGGGCATCGACGAGGTCGAGGACATGGCCCGCTTCCGCCAGACATACCGCCGCATTCGCAACTATTCCCTGCGCACCTTCAACGACGAAGGCGTGCTCATCGAACAGCGTGTCTTCAACTTCAATCACCTCGAAGTGCAGATCGTGTCCGACCGCAGTGGCAAGAACCCGGTCCACTTCGGTACCCGCAACTGCTCGGTGCAGAGCCCTGGCCTGCAAAAGCGCATCGAGGTGGCCCCGGGCTTCTGGCCCCAGGCCCTGCGCTACGAATTCGACGCGACCAGGGTGATCGACGACATCACCGGCTACTCCCTGTCCATCGCCCGAGAGATCGGCTATGACAACGTGGGCACCTGGGAGTGGATCGTCACCCCTGATGGCAAGCCCTTTCTCATGGAGGTCAACACCCGCATCCAGGTGGAGAACGGTGTGTCGGCCGATATCGCGTCCGTCAGGGGCGACGGCAACGTCAACCTCATCCGCGAGCAGATCCGAATCGGCCTTGGCGAGCCCCTGGGCTACACCCAGAAGGACGTCTCCTTCGACGGCGTGAGCATTGAATACCGGCTCATCGCCGAGGACACCGAGAACGGCTTCGCCCCATGGGTGGGCCGCATCAACGAGTTGCAATGGACGCCGCGCGAATGGCTGGCCGTGCACACCCATGTGCCCCTGGACCGGCCCTATCAGATTCCCACCGAGTACGACCCCAACCTGGCCCTGGCCATCATCCGGGGCGCGGACCTGGAGGAGGCCAAGCGTCGCGGGCTCGATTTCCTGGCCGACCTCAAGCTCGCGGGCATGGACTCCGGCGGCGGAGCCATGAAGTCGAACATCCCCTTCCTGCAGGATCGCACCGAAAACCTGCTTGAATTCTAGCCAACCACATCATGAGCATAGAAAAAAAACTCACGGAACTCATGCAGCGGATCAACTACGCCCGCGACATCCTCGGCAACAAGGACCGGCCCGAACTGGACGCCTTTGCCAAGGAGATAGCCGAGTTTCCCGACAAGAACATCGTCGTGGCCGACGACCGGGCCATGCGCGCCCTTCAGTCCCTCGAAAAGCGCATCTCCACCATGGAGACGGCCATCGACGCGCAACTCACGGCCATGGACAAGGTGCGCATCGTGCGCCATCCCCAGCGCATCTGCCTCAAGGACATCCTTGAAAACGTCTACGACAATTACACCGAGATAGGCGGCAAGGACGAGCACTCCATCGATCCCGGCATGCTCATCGCCAGGGCCTACATCACCCGCCGCAAGGGCAAGAAGATCATCAACCAGCCGGTCATGGTGGTGGGCCAGGAAAAGGGCCACGGCCAGGAGTTCCGCAACGGCGGCTCCATCAAGCCCTGGGGCAACAGCAAGGCCCTCAAGTACATGAAGGTAGCGGCCAGGGAGCAGATCCCCATCCATACCTACGTGAACACCCCGGGCTCCTACCCGGTGGAGGACTTTCCAGGCGCGGCCCAGCAGATCGCGGAGAACATCTACGAGATGGCAGGCCTGTCGGTGCCCGTCATCACCATCTTCTCCGAGGGCGGCTCGGGCGGGGCCGAGGCCATCGGCATGGCCGACAAGCGCCTCATGCTCTCCCACGGCTACTATTCGGTCATCTCGCCCGAGGGTGCGGCCGCCATCGAGGGGCGCATCAAGGGCTCGGAGCGCGCCCCGACAGAGCTCATCGAATCCTGCGCCATCGCCCAGCAGATCACGGCCCAGGACAACTTAAGAAACGGCTATATCGACGCCATCATCCAGGAGCCGCCCCTCGGCGCGCGCCCTGACCACTTCGACTTCTACAAACAGCTGCGCGAGCAGGTGGTCCGGGCCACGGACGAGGTCACACTGTCCGTGCGCGGCTTGAGGCTGGTCCGGGCCTTCACCATGCGCCACTTCCACAAGAACACGGACATCATCGTGCGCTGGAATCTCACCGAGAACGCACGCGAGCGCCTCGTTGCGCGCCGCTTCAAGAAATACCGCAAGCTGGGGACGCAGGCCTACATCGACGAGCGCTCCCTGCTCGACAAGCTCAGCGCCACCAGCAGCGACATCGTCTCCTCCACCACCTCGGCGGTCAACTACGGCCTGGTCAAACCATTCAGGCAGAAGGTGGGCCGCATCATCGAGGAGGCCATGGACGAGATCCACGTGGTCACCGCCAAGCTGGACTCCCTCTACCGGTCCTCGCTCAAGAAGCTGGGCGTCAAGTCCACCGGCGACCGGCAAAAGGAGATGGAGCTGACCGGATTGTCCCGGAACGATTCAGGCGATACCTGCACGGACAATGGCTGCGACTATGTCAGCCCCCAGGCGCGAGCGGACCGGGAAATCTCCTGCCCCCACGCCGAGAAGCGCGGCTGCCTCGACATCTGGGCGCGCGACCTGTTCACCGACTTCTCCGGGGTCTGCCCGCACTGCGGTTACAACTTCCCCATGGAGTACCAGTGGTATCTCCACAATGTCTTTGACAAGGGGTCCATCCGCGAGTTCAACCGCGACATCGTGGCGGGCAACCCCACCGGCTTCCCCGGCTTTGACAAGCGGATCGAGACGGCCAGGGACAAGACCGGGCTCAAGAGCAGCTGCATGACCTTCAACGCCAGCCTGGAGGGCATCCGCCTCACCTGCGCCACGCTCATCGCCAACTTCCGGGGCGGCTCCGTGGGCGCGGCCGAGGGCGAGAAGTTCATCCGCGCCCTGGAACTGGCCCAATCCAAGCACCAGCCCTTCCTGGCCTATGTCCACGGCACGGCGGGCATCCGCATCCAGGAGGGCGTCAACGGCCTCATCCAGATGCCGCGCTGCACCATGGCCGTGCGCAAATACATCGAGGAGGGCGGCCTCTACATCGTCCTCTACGACACCAACTCTTACGCAGGGCCTGTGGCCTCGTTCCTCGGTTGCTCCCCCTACCAGTACGCGGTGCGCTCCTCGCGGCTCGGCTTTGCCGGCCCCGGCGTGATCAAGGAGACCACCGGCGTGGAAATCCCGCCCGACTACCACAATTGCTTCAAGGCCCTCTCCCGGGGCCACATCCAGGGCGTGTGGAGCCGCAAGGACATCCGCAAGAACCTCCAGCAGGCGTTCCAGACCATCGGCGGCCGCAACCTCTACTACCGCTGATTCGCGTCTGGACACCAGACGCCGACACCATCCACGGGGCGGCCGCGATATGCGGCCGCCCCTTTTTCCCTCACAATCTCCCCACAATCGTCACCCGCAGGTAACAACTACCCACCCACTCCATGTAGAAATTCCATGTCGTTGACGTGGTCATGCGTCGGCGCGGACGATCTTGCCTCATGAACATGGGAGGATCATCATGACCGGCTCCTTACTCGAACGACTCATGCGGAACATGACATATAACGCCCAAGGCGCAGGAATGCATTACGAACTCCCAGAGAATGCCCAGATCGACAGAACCGTCAGCAATGAGAGCGGTTATACCCTCGTGCTCATCGCCATAAGGGACTTCGCCGTCCTGACTGAAATGTACGGCCAGGGCTTCATCGACCAGCTCGAACACGAGCTCAAGGACGCTCTGGCCGCCACGGCCCAGGACAACGAAGACTGCCGCGACATGGCCGTGCTCACGGTCGGCTCGGGTGAGGTGGCATTCATCATACCGCGCAGGAACGCCCCGGCAGACATGGCCTATGAGTACAAACTCAAGGCCCAGAACGGACTGAAGCGGACCATGTTCAACCACACCGGCATCGGCATCGACCTCGGCATGGGGTTCGCGGCCCTTGATGTCGGAACCAGTGACTCGATCCGCTTCGACGCGGCCCTGCGCGAGGCCAGGCGCATCCTGCGCACCCCGCTGGACATGCAGGGCCTTTCCATAGCCAACACCTACAACGACATCCTGGCCCGAAAGCGGATCACCACCCACTACCAGCCCATCCTGGACTTCAAGTCCGGCTCCATCCTCGGCTGGGAGGCGCTCTCCAGGGGACCAGAGGGAACGTCATTCCGCTCACCGGTCATCCTCTTCGAGACCGCCGAGCAGTTCGGTCGGCTCTTTGCCCTCGAGCGGGTCTGCCGCGAGTCGGCCATAGCCAATGTCGGCCCGTTGGGCGATGGACAGAAGCTCTTCATCAACATCCACCCCAAGACCATGGCCGACCCGGAATTCACCCCGGGCAGGACTCTGGAAGTCCTGACCTCGGTCGGACTGACCCCGGACGACATTGTCTTTGAGATCACCGAGCGGCACAGCGTGCAGGAGTTCGCCCTTTTCTATCGCACGCTGGACCACTACCGCAGCCAGGGATTTCGCGTGGCCGTGGACGACGCCGGGGCCGGGTACGCGGGCCTGACCCTCATCGCCCAGCTTCAGCCCGAGTTCATCAAGCTCGACAAATCCCTCATCGACGGAATTCACAAGGACCCCGTCAAGCGCGCCCTAGTGGAAACCACCGTCAACTTCGCCGACAAGATCGGCGCGCGCATCATCGCCGAGGGCATCGAGACCAAGGCCCAGACCCTCTGCCTCAAGGACATCGGCGTCCACTGCGGCCAGGGGTATTTCCTGGCCAGACCGGCCATGCCCAAGCCAGAACTGAGCAAGGAGTGCCTGGGCATCCAGTCCATCAGCGAAGTGAGCTCGCGATCCATCACCTGTTCCCTGCCCATTGGCGACCTTGCCCATCCGCCCCACTCGGTACCGGCTGATTACCTCGTCTCGGACGCGCAGGATTTCTTCAAGAACAACAGCAGATTCTCAAGCATCGTGGTCACGGAAGAGGACATCCCGCGCGGACTGGTCATGGAATACCACCTCAACCGCCAGCTCTCGTCGCAATATGGTATCGCCCTGTACCACCGCCGTCCCATCGAAGCTGTCATGGACGCCAGCCCGCTCCTGGTCGAGTTGGACACCCCGGTGGAACAGGCGGCGCACCAGGCCATGAAGCGGGAGCATCTCAAGGCCTATGACGACATCATCATCACCAGGAAGGGCCGCCTCTACGGTATTGTCTCGGTGCAGACCCTGCTCAACGCCATGGCCAAGATCCAGGTGGAGATGGCCAAGGGAACCAATCCCCTCACCGGCCTGCCCGGCAACGTGGCCATCGAACAGGAGGTGGAGAGCCGCATCGCCCAGAACCGGCGCTTCAGCATCATCTACGCCGATCTCGATCACTTCAAGGTTTACAACGACACCTACGGATTCAAGAACGGCGACGGCGTCCTCAAGCTGGCCGCAGACATCATGAGCTGGGCCGCACGCAAACATGCGGGCCAGGAAGCCAGGGTGTGCCACATCGGCGGCGACGACTTCGTGCTCATCACCCCACCCGAGTCGGTAGAGCGTATCTGTCGCTCCATCCATCGCTGCTTCGGCAGGCTGATCAAGCGGTGCTACTGCCCCGAAGATCGCGCCAGAGGGTGGATCACGGCCGTTGGACGCGATGGCAAGGAGCGAGACTACCCCCTGGTCAGCATCTCCCTTGGTGTCATCGAGATATGCGGCAAATGCTCCCTCATGGAAATCGGCGAGCGGGCCGCCCACGTCAAGAAATACGCCAAATCCCAGGAGGGCAACTCTGTGGCCATGGACCGCCGCCCGCCCCTGGGCTCCCCCGAAACCGGTCGATAGAAAAAGCCCTCCGTCGCGGACGACGAAGGGCCTGTCATTTCACGCTGTCCGGAAGGATCAGCGGGTCAGCCTGCGGAACTTGATCCGGTGGGGCTGGTCCGCGTCAACGCCCAGCCGCTTCTTGCGGTCCAGCACGTAGTCGGTGTAGTTGCCCTCCACGAAGACGGCCCGGGAGTCGCCCTCAAAGGCGATGATGTGGGTGGCCACGCGGTCCAGGAACCAACGGTCGTGGCTGATGACCAGCACGCAGCCGGCGAAGTTGTCCAGCCCGTCCTCAAGTGCGCGCATGGTGTTCACGTCAAGGTCGTTGGTGGGCTCGTCAAGAAGCAGCACATTGGCCCCGGACTTGAGCATCTGGGCGAGGTGGACACGATTGCGCTCGCCGCCGGAGAGCACGTCAACCGGCTTCTGCTGGTCCTGCCCGGCGAAGTTGAAGCGCGAGCAGTAGGCACGGGCGTTGATATCGCGGTCGCCCAGCTTGATGAACTCCGCCCCGCCGCTGATGACCTCGTACACGGTCTTGCCCGGGGTCAGCGATGCGCGGTTTTGATCGGCGTAGGCCAGCGTGACCGTGGAGCCGAGGATCAACTCGCCCGAGTCGGGCTTCTCCTCGCCCACGATCATCTTGAAGAGGGTGGACTTGCCCGCGCCGTTGGGACCGACGATGCCCACGATGGCGTTGGGCGGCAGGATGAAGTTCATGTCTTCCACCAGCAGACTGTCGCCCATGGACTTGGCCACATGCTCGGCCACCACCACCTGCTTGCCCAGATGCGGCCCGGGCGGGATGTATATCTGCAGATCATCAGCCAGCCGCTGGCTCTCGTGGCTGAGCATGGACTCATAGGCGTTGATGCGCGCCTTGCCCTTGGCCCGGCGGCCCTTGGGCGACATGCGTATCCACTCAAGCTCACGCTCAAGGGTCTTCTGGCGCTCCGACTCGGACTTGCTCTCCTGGTTGAGCCGGTTCTGCTTCTGTTCGAGCCAGGATGAGTAGTTGCCCTTCCAGGGAATGCCCCGGCCGCGATCCAGTTCCAGAATCCAGCCGGCCACGTTGTCGAGAAAGTAGCGGTCGTGGGTCACGGCGATGACCGTGCCCGGGAACTGGGACAGGAATTTTTCCAGCCAGCCCACGGAGTCGGCGTCCAGGTGGTTGGTGGGCTCGTCAAGGAGCAGGATGTCCGGGGCCTGGAGCAGCAGGCGGCACAGGGCCACGCGGCGGCGCTCACCGCCGGAGATGACCGAGACCAGGGTGTCCGACGGCGGGCAGCGCAGGGAATCCATGGCCATGTCGAGTTTGGAGTCGATGTCCCAGGCGCCCTTGGCGTCCATCAGTTCCTGGACCCTGCCCTGGCGCTCGATGAGGGCGTCCATCTCGTCCGCCTCCATGGGCTCGGCGAACTTCTCATTGATCTCGTTGTATTCGCGGACAATGGCCATGATCTCGGCCACGCCCTCCTCCACTACCTCACGCACGGTGCGGGTTTCGTCCACCAGCGGCTCCTGCTCCAGGTAGCCCACGGTGTATCCTTCCTTGACGTGCGTCTCGCCCTCGAACTCCGTGTCCACGCCCGCCAGAATCCTGAGCAGCGAGCTCTTGCCCGAGCCATTGAGGCCGAGCACGCCGATCTTGGCGCCGTGGAAGTAGGACAGGGATATGCTTTTCAGTACTTCACGCTGCCCGTGACGCTTGGTCACCTTGTACATGGAGTAGATGATCTTTTCCGACTCGTTGCTCATTATCACCTCATAAAAAGGGTTGTCTCGTGGGCAAGAGCTTTTGCAAAGAAGCCGCCCTTTGTAAAGGGATATCCTTGGCCACCTCGCCAGCCGCCCGCCCGCCGATCAGGCGTAGGACTCCAGCACGCCCCGCAGGTCGTCTGCCGAGTAACGATGCTTTGCCAGCGGCCCGGGTGTGGCCAGCACCGGCCGCTCGCCGCGATAGAGCACGCCAAGGGGAATGCGCTCCCCGAACTCGTCGGCCAGGACCATGGCCGCGGCCCAGTCCGTGGGGTCGTGGTCCTCGATGACGCGGCAGCGCTCCTTGTACCAGCCAAAGGTGTTGACCTTGTTGAAGGAGACGCAGGGCTGGAAGATGTCCACCAGGGAGAACCCGGGATGGCTGACGGCCTGGACGATCATCTCCGTCAGGTGCTCGGGCTCGCCGGTGAAGGCGCGGGCCACGAACCCGGCTTTCATGGCCACGGCCACGGCCACGGGGTTGAAGGCCTCGGAGGGCACGCCCTCGGGCTGAGTCTTGGTCACATGCCCGCGCTGGGTGGTAGGGCTGGCCTGCCCCTTGGTCAGCCCGTATATTTGATTATCGTGGACCAGCAGGGTGATGTCCATGTTGCGCCTGATGGCGGCCAGGAAGTGGTTGCCGCCCTCGCCGTAGACACAGCCATCGCCCGACTCGCAGATGACGGTCATCTCCGGGTTGGCCATCTTCATGCCCTGGGCCACGGGCAGGGAGCGGCCATGCAGACCGTTGAACATGTGGCAGTGCATGGAGTGCGGGGCCTTGGCCGCCTGACCGATGCCGGACGAGACCATGACCCGGTGCGGGGGCAGATCAAGATGGACCAGCGCCTTCTTGAGGGATTCCAGCAGCGGGAAATTGCCGCAACCGGGGCACCAGGAGGTCTCGAATTTGCCGTATTGTTCTATGGAGGTCATGGGTGCGCTCCCTTTGCTAGATGATGCTTTCAAGTCCCTTGAGGACATACTGTGGGCTGAGCGGCCTGCCGTCGAAGCGCAAGACCGAGCCGGTGACGACAAAGCCCGTCTCCCGGGCCACCAGCCGGGCGAACTGGGCCGTGGCGTTGCCCTCCACGGCCACCACCTGCCCCGCTGATTCGAGGAAGTCCATGAACTGCTCCTCGCGCAGCGGATAGACCTGGCTAAAGTGGAGCACGGCCGTGCGGGCAAGGCCCTCCGCATTCAGGTTTTCGGCCGCCTCAAGACACGCGCCAAGAGACGAACCCCAGCACATGAGCACAAGGTCCGCGCCCTTGTCGCTCTCGACATGGCCAGAATATTCCGGGCCATAATATTCCGGGCCGATAACGTCCTGCATCAGGCCGTTGCCCTTGTCCAGCCGCTTGACGTTCTGGAGCACGCGGTTGGCCGCGTTCTCGGTGATGCGGCCCTGCTCGTCGTGTTCGTGGGAGTCGGCCCGCACCAGCACCTCGGAAAAGCCGGGCACCACGCGCGGCGACACGCCGTCGTCGGTCAGGGCGTAGCGGCTGTAGGGGGCCGGGGCGTCCAGCAGCGGCTGTGCTATCTCTGGCAGCCCGTCGAGGTCAAAGGGCGGCACGGCCCGGTACGAATCGGCCAGGAACTGATCCGTGAGCACGAACATGGGCGTCTGATACTGCTCGGCCAGATCAAAGGCGCGATGGGTCAGGGAAAAGCACTCCTCGATTGTGCCCGGGGCGAAGACAGCCCGGGGAAATTCACCATGCCCGGCATACAACACCAGATTCAGGTCCGCCTGCTCGGTGCGGGTGGCCATGCCCGTGGCCGGGCCGGGCCGCTGGGCCACCACGACCACCAGCGGCGTCTCAGAAACCCCGGCAAGGCTGACACCCTCGACCATGAGGGCGAACCCGCCGCCCGAGGTGGCCACCAGGGGCTTTGCTCCGGCATAGGACGCGCCGATAGCCATATTGATGGCCGCGATCTCGTCTTCGACCTGATCGTGGACCAGCCCGAGGGGGCTTCCCTTGGCGATGAGCGCGGTGGGCACGGTGGTGGCCGGGGTCATGGGATAAAAGGAGACGAAGTTGCACCCGGCGGCCAGCGCGCCCATGGCGATGGCCTCGTTGCCGTTCAGCATCAACCGCCTGCCCGGATTCTCCTGGGGCGGCGCGATGCAGGAGAAGTCGAACTCCTGCTCCCTGACCCAGGCGTAGGCCTTGCGTACCACATCGATATTGGCCTGGACCACGGCATCGCCCTTTTTGCCAAAGGTCTGTCGCAGCAGGTCTTCGAGAATGGTCACATCACCGCACACGGCCGCGCCGAGCACGCCCAGGGCCACCACGTTATGAAACAGCGGCTTGGAAGCCAGTTCCTTGAAGGGCACGCGCAATGCGTTCAGCCCGGCGGAGTCGATGGTGTCACCGACGATGACCACGGCACCGGGATTGAGTTGGTCCCGGTGCTCGTCGATGGTCCGCCCGTCCATGGCCACGAGCACATCGATCCCCTCGGCGATTGCCATCACCGGCTTGAGTCCCATGCGGATGGAGAAGAAATTGTGCCCGCCCCTGATGCGCGACATGTAGTCCTGATTGACCAGCAGATGGTACCCGGCGCGTGTGGCGGCGCGCGCCATGAGCCGGCCCATCGTGGCCAATCCCTGCCCGGCCTCGCCGCCGATGACAATATTGATGCTCGTGTCCGGCATGGCTGCCTCCAGTGGCTGTCCGTGAAAGAAAAAGGCCGGATGGATGCACCGTCCGGCCTTGTGATTCAAACCGTTTACGCGTTGGTCGGCGGCGTGAACACCCGGGTGCCCAGGTCGCGGTCGAGCATGAACAACCCGCCGCCGTCGCCCACCATTTTGAGCTTGCCCACAATGTCGCCCACCGAGTCCTCTTCCTCCACCTGCTCGGAGATGAACCACTGCAGGAAGATGCCCACGGCGTGGTTGCGCTCCTCGATGGCCAGATCGGCCAGGGCGTTGATGCGGGCGGTCACACCCTGCTCGTGCTCCAGGGCCTGCTCGAAGGCGACCAGGGGCGACTCCCACGAATAGGGCGGGGCCTCAATGGTGCCGAGCTTGGCTTGCCCGCCCGCCCCGTTGATGTAGTTGAAGAAGCGCATGGCGTGGAACATTTCCTCCTGGTACTGGGCGTTCATCCAGGTGGAAATCCCGGCCAGCCCGGCCCCGGCGAAATGAGAGGCCATGGAAAGGTAGATGTGGGCCGAATAAATCTCCCAGTTCATCTGGGCGTTGAGCGCGTCCTGCATTTTTTCGCTGAGCATGAAGACTCCCGTGCCTTGCGGCGGATTGGTTGGTTGATCCGGCCCGTCTGACAACGGGCCTGGCATTGCTGCGTGACGTGATACGTCATCTAGCAATACACCACCTTTCTGGCCGGTTTGCAAGAGAATGCGAAGAAGTCGACGCGTCAGGTGAGGCTGGCCTGGGCGAACCTGTCGCGCAATCGGTGGGCGAGATTGGTATTGCGCTGCCCGGCCGTGGCGTTGTTCAGGCCGATCTGGAAGGCCCGCTCGCTGCCGATGAGCACGGCCAGCTCCCTGGCGCGGGTCAGCCCGGTGTAGAGCAGGTTGCGTTGTAGGAGCATGAAATGCTGGGTGACGATGGGCATGACCACGGCCCGGTACTCGCTGCCCTGGGCCTTGTGGACGCTCACGGCGTAGGCCAGCCCCAGTTCATCCAGCTCCGAGGTCTCGTAGTGGACATGGTTGCCGTCGAACTCCGCGAACAGCTCTTGGGCCTCGGTGTCCGCATCCACGATCCAGCCGAGGTCGCCGTTGAAAACTTCCTTGTCGTAGTTGTTCTTGAGCTGGATGACCCGATCGCCGACCCGGTAGGTGGCGAACTTGCGCTTGAGTTCGCGCACGTGCGGACCGGGCGGATTGAGCCGCTCCTGCAGGGCCGCATTGAGGGCCTGGGTACCCACCTCGCCCTTGTGCATGGGTGTCAGCACCTGGATGTCGCGCAGCGGGTCGAGGCCATAGCGCTCGGGGATGCGCTCGCAGACGCTGTCGAGGATGAGCCGCTGCACCTTGGCCGGGTCTTCCTGAGGTATCCAGAAAAAATCGGCCTGCGGAGCCTGACACGGGTGCTGCCTCGGGAACTGCCCGCTGTTGATGCGGTGGGCGTTGACCACGATGAAGCTCTCCTGGGCCTGCCGGAAGATGTGGGTCAGCACCGCGCAGGGCACGCGCTCGGAGTTGATCAGGTCGGCCAGCACGTTGCCCGGGCCGACGCTGGGCAGTTGGTTGACGTCGCCCACCAGGATCAGGCGGCAGGTGTGCGGCAGGGAGCGCAGGATGGACACGAACAGGTGCGCGTCCACCATGCTCGCCTCGTCCACCACCAGCACGTCCGCCTTGAGCTTCTGGTCCTCGCAGTAGTGAAACCCGCCGTCTGGTTGGTACTGAAGCAGGCGGTGGACTGTCAGGGCCGTGTGGCCCGTGGCCTCGGCCATGCGCTTGGCCGCGCGGCCCGTGGGCGCTGCCTGCTTGATCTTGAGGCCCAGCTCCTTGAGGGTCAGGGTGATGGCCTTGGTGATGGTGGTCTTACCCGTGCCCGGCCCGCCGGTGATGATGAAGACCTTGTTGCTGCACGCCTCGAAGACCGCCCTGCGCTGCTCGTCCGAGAGCCTGAAGCCGAGCCTGTCCTCCACCGTGGGCAGGGTCTTCTCGACCTTCTTGCGGCTCACGGGCGTGGGATGGCTGACAAGCTGGTGGAGCCGCTGGGCTATCTCGTTCTCGTAGTGATAGAAATGCATCAGGTAGACCGCGTCAGACACGCTCTGCCCGACCAGGGTCTCGATGCGCACCCGCTTCTTTTCCTCAAGCGAATACAGGGCCAGCTCCAGCCGGTCGAAGTCCGTGGTGTCCAGCATCCGGGCCACCTCCGCCAGCAGCGTGTCCCTGGGGATGAACAGGTGCCCGCCTCGCTCGCAGGAGGTAAACAGGGTGTAGGCGATGGCCGCCTCCAGCCGCTGGGCGCAGTCCGGGGCGAAGCCAAGCTTCATGGCCATCTGGTCTGCGGTGCGAAAGCCCACCCCGCGAATCTCGTAGGCCAGGTCGTATGGGTTGTCGCGCAGCTTGCGCTCTGCCTGGGCGCCGTGGAGGTGGAAGATCTTCCCGGCAAAGGTGGTGGGCACGCCGTGGGTCTGGAGGAAGACGAGCAGGTTCTTGATCTCGCGCTGGCGGCTCCAGGAGTCGATGATGTCCGTGAGCTTGTTCTTGGAGATGCCCTTGATGGTCAGGAGCTGCTCCGGGTCGTCGTCGAGCAGGTCCAGCACGGACACGCCAAAGGCCTCCACCAGCCGTGTCGCGGTCTTCTCGCCCACGCCCTTGATGGAGGATTGCAGGAAGCGGATGACCCCGTTCTCTGTAGCGGGCCGGGCCTGCTCAAAGGTGCGCACCTCGAACTGCCGCCCGAACTTGGCATGCGTGGTCCAGACACCGTGCAGGTCCAGGGTGGACCCGGCGCTCAGCTCGCCCATGGTGCCCACGATGGAGAACTGGCCCGGCTCGTCGCGCATGCGGCAGCGGGCGATGGCGTAGCCGTTCTCCATGTTGTGGTAGACCACGGATTGCACCTCGGCACCCGAGAGGAATGTCAGTTGGTCGTCGCTCATGGCCGCTGCCCGCCGCTCACACTTTCTGCCTGTGGACCAGGGATTGCCTGAGCGTCTCCCGGTCCATGAACTTGACCTCGCCGCCCATGGGGATGCCCTGGGCCAGACGGCTGACACTGACGCCGGAAAACTCCGCCTCGACAATGTTCTTGATGAACGAGGCCGTGGCCTCGGCGTCCAGCGTCGCGCCCAGAGCCAGGATGAGTTCACGCACATGCCCGCTACGCAGGTGGCGGCGCAGCCGGTCGGTCTCCAGATTGGCCGGGGACACGCCATCCAGCGGTGAGAGCAGACCGCCCAGGACCAGATAGCGACCCCGGTACACACCCATATCCTCCATGGCCAGCAGCGCGTCCCACTCGGGCACCACGCAGAGCTGGTCCGCCTCGCGGCCCGGGTCCGCACAGATGGCGCAGGGGCTGGCCTCGGCCAGACAGGCGCACTCCTCGCACAGACACAGGTTCTCGCGCAGGTCGAGGATGGACCGGCCCACGCCGTTGGCCCGCTCGCGCGGCATCTTGAGCAGGGTCAGCGCAATGCGCAGGGCCGATTTCGGACCGACCCCGGGGAGGCTTGAGAGCTGCTCCACCACCTCCCTGAGGGGACCGGGAATATTCTGCAACGATGTCTCTCCTCGTGTGATATCAGCACGATACGCAAAGCCATACCGTACGGAAGACCGCTACGCCGCCGGTGACGGCGAGCTAGGCATTGGCTAGGCTGACGTGTCGCGTGTGAAGGTCGCGAAATAAAGCAACACTCTCTGTGGACGCGACGCTAGAACATCCCGGGGATGTTCAGCCCGCCGGTCACGGTCGAGAGTTCCTTCTCCATGAGTTCCTTGGATTTCTTGAGTGCCTCGTTGGCCGCGGTCAAGACAAGGTCCTGGAGCATTTCCACGTCTCCGGCCTCGACCACGCTCGGCTCGATGGACACCCCGACCAGTTCCTGGCCGCCGGTGACCGTCACCGTGACCATGCCGCCGCCGCTTGACGCCTCCACGGTCATGGACTTGAGCTGCTCCTGCTTCTCGCTCATCTTGCGCTGCATGATCTGCGCCTGACGAATCATCTCGTTCATGTTTTTCATGGAATTCTCCGTTGTGTCTGAATGGGGGTTGCCCGATGCGTGTCGATCACTGCCTGCGGTGGCCCACCGAGAGCATCTGCGCGCTGAAGGTTTCCATCACCTTGAGCACGCCCGGATGGTTCTCGGCCTCCTCCTGAAGCTGCCTGTCCGTCTTGGGGACGGCAATATCGCCTGTTTCGACGCGAACTTCAACCTCGGGGCCGAAATATTCCCCGGCAAGGTTCGCCAGAGATGAAAACGTCGCATTGTCAGAGAGTTGCGAACAATGCATCCGCGATTTGCAGCGGATGACCAACCCAGTCTCGTCCACCCGGCCCTCGGTCAGGCGGAGCATGGCCACCCGCACCCCGGCCTGTCCGTTGCGCTCGGCAACAAAGTCGAGGAACCCGTTCCAGTCGCGCGGCCCGGCCAGTCGCGAGGGGACCGGTCGTGATGGAGCCGGTCGGGACGGGGGGACTTCCACCCGGGATGGCTCAGGCGCGGACGGCGATGGCGTGTGGGCCGGGCCAGGGGCCGCATCCCACTGGTCATTGCCGGACCCAGAGGCCGTGGCCTCGGGCGGGCAATCCCGGTCATCGGGCGGCCCGTCGTCGTATGACGGCGGCACCTGCTCGGGCTTCCCGGGTGACACTGCGGCCATGGCCGATGGGGCGGCTTGCGGGGTGACCAGTGACGCGGCCAGCGGAGCGGCCAGCGGAGCGGCCAGCGGAGAGGCCAGTTGAGAGGTCGGTTGAGAAGTCGGTTGAGAAGTCAGTGGAACAGATGTCGCCGGGACTGCGACCGGGGGAGTGCCGGGGCCGTGTTGTGAATCGACAGGACCGGCGGACGGCTCCCCTGCGGAGGCATCCGGGTCACTCCTCTGCCCTCCCCCGCCAGGAGCCCGGCCCTGGGGCGCGGACGGCGCAGGGCGCGTGGGCACTGCCTGAGAGGGCATCTGGGTCGGGGAAGCCTGGGACGGGGGCGCTTGCCGGGGGGGGGCGAAACGCTGCCCCGGGCCAGAAGAGCCGGATGGCGGCGGGCCTGATCCGGGAGCGCGGCGCGGCGGTGTACCCTGGCCGGGGGTGCCCCCCTGCGTCGCCGGGCCGGTCATGGCCTCAAGGTCGATCAGGTCGGGCAGGCTGGCCTGATTGAGCAGCAGCAGCTCCAGCGCCAGGGCGGGTTCAAGGCTGGTCATGACCTTTCGCTGGCCGTCCAGGGTCATCTGCCAGCAGGCGTGGATGTGGGCGGGCGAGAACTTCCCGGCCCAGTCCATCCAGGCCCGGCTCTCGTCGTCCGAGAGTCCGAGCAATGGCAGCGCATCCGGCCCGGCCTGCCGCAGCAGGAACATGTTGCGCCAGCAGGTGGTCAACTCGCGCAGGAAGAAACCGAGATCGAGGCCCTGGTCGAGCACTTGACGCAGAACCATGCCCACGGCCACGAGATCGCGCGAGTGCATGGCCTCCAAGAGCCGGAAGAAGACGTCCTGCCCGGCAAGGCCAAGGAAGCCGCGCACACTCTCCTCGCGCAGCACCTCTTCGCCCATGGCCAGGGCCTGGCCGAGCAGCGACATGGAGTCGCGCACACTGCCCGCGCCGCGCTTGGCGATAATCTGGAGGGCGCCCGGCTCGTATTGCAGCGCCTCGGCATTCATGATTTTTTCCAGATGGTCCACCAGCCCCTGCTGGGAGAGCATCTTGAAGGTGTAGTGCTGGCAGCGGCTGATGATGGTGGCCGGAAACTTGTGCGGCTCGGTGGTGGCCAGGACAAAGGTGGCGCGCGACGGCGGCTCCTCAAGGGTCTTGAGCAGCGCGTTGAACGCCTCCTTGGTCAGCATGTGCGCCTCGTCGATGATGAAGACCTTATAGCGGCACTCCACCGGCGCGTAGCCGATGTCTTCCTTGAGGCGGCGGGCGTCGTCGATGCCCCGGTTGGACGCGCCGTCGATCTCGATGACGTCCACGGCCACTCCGGCGGTGATCTGCTTGCAGTTCGAGCACTGGTTGCACGGCTCGGCCGTGGGCGCGTTGACGCAGTTGAGCGCCTTGGCAAAAATGCGGGCGATGGTGGTCTTGCCCACCCCGCGCGTGCCAGAAAAGAGATAGGCCGGGGCGATGCGGTCCTGCCCGGCGGCCCTGGACAGGATGGCCTTGATGGCCTCCTGACCGGCCACATCGGCAAAGGTCTGGGGGCGGTACTTGGCGGTGAGATTCGATGTGCTCATGAGCCTGCCTGATGCTTGTGCGCGGCTGCGAAGTCCCGGAAATGCGCATGAAATGAGGGAAACCCGACCAGTCGCGCCGGATTTCCCCCTTGTCTAGCAGATGACGGGCCGACTTGCCACTAGATGGTGTAGCGGTGGAGCCAGTGCTCGTAGTCGGGATTTTCGCCCTTGACGATCTTGAAGTACTCGGTCTGGAGCAGCTTGGCCACCGGCCCGGCCTTACCCTCGCCGATCTCGCGGCGGTCGATGGAGCTGACCGGGGTCAGCTCGGCCGCGGTGCCGGTGAAGAAGACCTCGTCCGCGATGTAGAGCATGTCGCGGGTGATGGGCTCCTCGCGCACCTCGTAGCCCAGGTCCGTGGCCAAGTTGATGATGGAGTCGCGGGTCAGGCCACCCAGCACGCCGTCGGAATGCGGGGTGTAAATGACGTCGTTGACCACCATGAAGATGTTCTCGCCCGAGCCCTCGGACACATGGCCGGTGGTGTCGAGCAGCACGGCCTCGTGGTAGCCGTCGGCAATGGCCTCGGTCTTGGCCAGCACGGAGTTGACATAGTTGCCGCAGGCCTTGGCCTTGGTCATCATGACGTTGACATGATGGCGGGCAAAGGTGCTGGTCTTTATCTTGATGCCCTTTTCCAGGGCCTCGTCGCCCAGGTACGCGCCCCAGGGCCAGGTGGCGATGACGGCGCGGATGGGGTTGTTGCCCGGATGCACACCCATGACGCCCTCGCCGATGAAGACCAGGGGGCGCAGGTAGGCCCCGGCCAGCTTGTTGCGCTTCAGGGTCTCTATGGCGGCCTCGCACAGCTCGGTGGCGGTGTAAGGCACCTTGATACCCAGTATCTTGGCCGAGTTCACCAGCCGGATCATGTGCTCTTCGAGGCGGAAGACCTCGGAGCTTCCGTCCGCACACTGGTAAGCTCGGATGCCCTCGAAGACGCCCGCGCCGTAGTGCAGTGTATGGGTCAGGACGTGGACATTGGCCTCGTCCCAGGGGACCTGTTCGCCATCAAACCAGATGGTTTCCGATTTCTGGACCATGAAATTCGCTCCTTGGGAAGTGTGTGGCAGCAAGCCGCATCAATGCACGAGTAAAAAATGAAAAGTATGAAAAAGCGACAACAAGGTCAAGACACGATGACGGCCGCCCCGGAATTTCATTTTGACAGGCATGGGCGTCGAGAGTAAGAAAACTACTCTTGCACCCATACTTTTTCAGGAGTTTCTTGCCATGTCCAAATTCGCGAGAGTTGATCGACTCCCCCCCTACGTCTTCGCCCAGGTCAACGAATTGAAGATGAAGATGCGCCACGCGGGTGCGGACATCATCGACCTTGGCATGGGCAACCCCGACGTGCCCACCCCCAAGCCCATTCTCGACAAGATAACCGAAGCCGCATATCGACCGGGAAACTCCAAGTATTCGGCATCAAAGGGCATCAAAGGTCTGCGCAAGGCGATTCGCGACTGGTATCTGCGCCGCTACGATGTCTCGCTCGACGACAACCAGGAGGTCTGTGTGACCATGGGGGCTAAGGAGGGGCTGGCCCATCTGGCCCTGGCCATGCTCAGCCCTGGCGACGTGGTGCTCGCCCCGGACCCGGCCTATCCCATCCACCCCTACGCCTCCATCATCGCGGGCGCGGACGTGCGCCGCGTGCCCATCGGGCCGGGCCAGGACTTCTTCGAGAACCTGGAGACGGCCGTGCGCCACACATGGCCCAAGCCCAAGCTCCTGATCATCAACTTCCCGCACAATCCGACCACCCAGTGCGTGGAGCTGCCATTTTTCCAGCGCATCGTTGATTTCGCCCGCGAGCACGGGCTCTTTGTCATCCACGACCTCGCCTACGCCGACTTCGTCTTCGACGGCTACGTCGCCCCGAGCTTCATGCAGGCCGAGGGGGCCAAGGAAGTGGGCGTGGAGTTCTTCTCCATGACCAAGAGCTACTCCATGGCCGGCATGCGTGTGGGCTTTTGCGTGGGCAACCCGGACATGGTCCAGGCCCTGACCCGCATCAAGAGCTATCTCGACTACGGCATCTACCAGCCCATCCAGATCGCGGCCACCTGTGCCCTCAACGGCGACCTGGGCGAGAATCCCAAGTTCACTGTCGAGGACATGGATCAGGCTGTCAGGGACATCATGGCCGTGTACACCGACCGGCGCGACGCCCTGTGCGAGGGGCTCAACCGCATCGGCTGGGCCGTGACCCCGCCCAAGGCGACCATGTTCCTGTGGGCGCCCATCCCCGAAGAATTCAAGCACATGGGCTCGGTCGAATTCTCCAAGATGCTCCTGCAGGAGGCCGAGGTGGCCGTCTCGCCCGGCCTCGGGTTCGGCGAGTACGGCGACGATCATGTGCGCTTCAGCTTTGTGGAGAACCGCCACCGCACCAATCAGGCCGTGCGCAATCTTCGGAAATTCTTCGGAAAAGGTTAATCGAGGCTTTCATGGACGTGATACGACTCGGCCTGGCCGGTTTCGGCACCGTGGGCTCCGGTCTGGCCCGGATACTGGACACCAACGGCGACCGCATCGAAAAGCGGCTCGGCAAACGCATAGAAATCAGGCGCGTGCTCGTGCGCGATCCGGCCAAGCAGCGCGCCTTTGATCCCGGCCCGGGAGTGACCTTCACCACCGATCCCGACGCCCTGGTGAACGACCCGGACATCGACATCGTGGTCGAGCTGATGGGCGGGCTGGACGCGGCCAAGGCGCTGATCCTCAAGGCGTTCGCCGCGGGCAAGCATGTGGTCACGGCCAACAAGCACCTTTTGGCCGTGGACGGCCTCGAACTCTTCGAGGCGGCCAACGCCAGCGGCACGGGTCTGCTGTTCGAGGCCAGTTGCGCGGGCGGCATCCCCATCGTCCAGACCCTCAAGGAAAACCTGGCCGGTGACGAGATCGTCAAGATGCTCGGCATCATGAACGGCACGGCCAACTACATCCTCTCGGAGATGACCACCAAAGGCATGGATTTCACCACCGCCCTGGACGAGGCCAAGGCCCTTGGCTACGCCGAGGCAGACCCCACCTTCGACATCGAGGGGTTTGATACCGCCCACAAGCTCTGCGTGCTCATCCGCATGGCCTTTGGCGTGGACTACCCCCTGGACGAGCTGCCCGTGCAGGGCATCTCCATGGTCACGCCGCTCGACATCGAGTTCGCCCGCCGCTTCGGCTACCGGGTCAAGCTGCTGGCCCATGCCAAGGTGGTGGACGACAAGCTCGAAGCGGGCGTTCACCCGGCCCTGGTGCCTTACACCTACCTGCTGGCCCGGGTGGGCGGCAACTACAACGCCGTGCGCCTGGAAGGCAACGCGGTGGGGCCGATCATGCTCCACGGCCAGGGCGCGGGCGACCTGCCCACAGGCAGCGCCGTGCTGGCCGACATCATGAGCCTCGCTCGGCAAACCGGCGGCCGTTGCGACATGCTCGACAACACCGGCTTTCGCAACCAGCCCATCCCCAGGGCCAGGATCGTGCCGCCGGGCGAATCGGAATCCAAGTTCTACTTCCGCTTCACCGTGGCCGACCGCACCGGCGTCATGGCCGCCATCGCCAACTCCATGGCCGTGCACGGCGTGTCCATCGCCCAGGCCGTGCAGGACGGCGAGGCCGGAGCCAAGGGCGTGCCGCTGGTCATCATCAGCCACGAGACCCGGGCCGAGGCCGCCGAGGCGGTCATCGCCGAAGTGGACGCCATGGACTTCAGCGTCGAACCCTGCGTCTGCTTCAGAATCCTCTAACGGGACTATTCATGAAACTTCTCTATCTCGTAGCCGACGGCATGGGCGACTGGCCCCTGGAGGAACTGGGCGGCAAGACCTGCATGGAGGCGGCGCACACGCCGCACATGGACGAGCTGGCCAGAACCGGCGTGGTCGGCCGCGCCCAGACCGTGCCCGTGGACATGCCCCCTGGCTCGGACGTGGCCAACATGTCCCTGCTCGGCTTCGATCCGGCCAGCCACCACACCGGGCGCGGCCCTATCGAGGCGGCCGCCCAGGGCCTTGTCCTCGACCCGGACGACCTCGTCTGGCGGCTCAACCTGGTCACGGTCTCCAAGCTGACAATCGATGGCTATATGCGCGACTACTCCTCGGGTCACATCCCCAGCGAAGTCTCGCGCCCGGTCATCAAGGCCCTGCAAGAAAGACTCGGCAACGAGACCTACGTCTTTTATCCCGGCATCCAGTACCGCCACCTGCTGGTCCAGAAGGGCGGCGCGCTGACCGATGACGCCAAGCTCAAGATCAACCCGCCCCACGACATCACGGACAAGCCCATCAAGTACGACCTGCGCGCCTTCTCGCGCAGCTCCCCGCTGTGGGACCTCGTGTTCGAGGCGGCAGACCTGCTGGCTGACAGGGACATCAACATGAGCATTGCCAACGCCATCTGGCCGTGGGGCCAGGGCCGACCGCTCATGCTGCCCGACTTTGCCGAGACATTCGGCCTGCGCGGCGCGGTCATCTCGGCCGTGGACCTGATCAAGGGACTGGGCAATGCCTCGGGCATGCGCGTGCTCGACATTGAGGGGGCCACCGGCCTGCTCGACACCAACTACCAGGGCAAGGTGGACGCCGCCCTCGATTTCCTCAAGGACAACGACTTCGCATTCGTCCACCTCGAAGGCCCGGACGAATGCGGCCACGGAGGCAACTCGGCCGACAAGGTCGAGGCCATCAGCCGTTTCGACGCACAAGTGGTCGGCCCGCTGCGAGCCGCCCTCACGGGCCATGACGTGGGCTTCATCGTCACCTGCGACCACTTCACGCCCATTGCCGAACGCACTCACACCACAGACCCGGTCCCCTTCATCATCAACGGCCCCGGCTGCCCGGCCTCGGGCGTGGACGGTTTCTCCGAGAAAACCGCTGCAAGCACCGGCCTCGTCATGGACAAGGGATACGAACTGCTGCCCTTTGCCCTCAAGACTCTGGGAATGCGGCCATGAGCGTGGCCGTGCAGTTTCCGGCCTCGTCCAGTTGGTATCGGCATTTTGTCTCCTATGGCGAGACAGACACCATGGGCGTGCTCTACTATGCGGAATACCTGCACATCTTTGAGCGCGCCCGGAGCTTCTTCATCCGCGAGCACGGCATGAGCTACGCCGAGGTCGAGGGGCGCGGCATCATTCTGCCCGTGCGCGAGGCCCAGTGCCGCTACCGAGTCCCGGTCCAATTCGACGACGAAATCCTCGTCCATGTCGGCATCACCCAGTGGAAGCGAGCCTCCATGACCTTCAGCTACGAGGTCATGAACCGCGACAGGACCGTGCTCCACGCCACGGGCATGACCGAGCACGCCGCTGTGGATTCAACGGGCAAACCAGTGCGCGTGCCCGACTGGCTGCGCCAACTGTTCGACTGATCAAGCGCCTGTTCCCCGATCGGTTCAATTCTTCATTTTTTTGTCTGAACACTCTGGAATCGCGGCTGTTTCTTTTTCGGAGCCATCTCAAACAACCGTTTACATCCCAGCGACCGTCTGGCACAGTTTCCCCATGCTCATCGATGTCCACATGCACGCGTTTCATCCCAAGATCGCGGACAAGGTGCTTGCCCAGCTTAAGGATCACTATGCCATCGCCCCGGTGGGCACCGGCATGGTGGACGATCTGATTGCGCGGCTCAACAGGGCGCGCCTGGACTCGGCCGTGGTCCTGACCGCGGCCACCACCCCGGCCCAGGTCATCCCGGCCAACAACTGGTCCCTTTCGGTTGGGCGCGACAATCCCCGGCTCATTCCCTTCGGCACCATCCACCCGGGCTTCGAGAGCATGGAGGACGAGCTGGACAGGCTGGAGCGAAGCGGCATCAAGGGGCTGAAATTCCACCCTGATTTCCAGGGTTATCGGCTCGACGACCCGGCCCTGTACGATGTCATGGAGATGATCGGCGACCGCTTCGTCTGCCTCTTCCATGTGGGCGATACCCTGCCGCCCGAAGACAACCCCTCATGCCCGAGAAAACTGGCCCAACTGCGAAAGGTCTTCCCGGCCCCGGTCATGATCGCGGCCCACATGGGGGGCTACCGGCACTGGAAGTACGCCCTGGAGCATCTGGCAACCACGGAGGTGCTGGTGGACTCGTCGAGCACCCTCGCCTTTGTGGATGACGCCATGCTGCTGCGGCTCTACCGCGCCTTCGGCAGCCGCCGCATTCTTTTTGGCAGCGACTATCCCCTCTTTGATCCGGGGATCGAAATTGAGCGGCTCCAGTACCGACTCAACCTCTCGTCCGGCGAACTGGATGCCATCCTGAGCAATGCGGGAGACATTCTCATCCCGCATGCCGTCACTGCGCGGCCAAAAGAACATGAACAGGCAAAAAGCTGTTGATGAACTTGTCCGCAAACGTGTATGGAGAAGTCGTCACTGGATTTCAACCGGGGGGGGAACAGGAATGAAACGGTGCATCACGGCCTTGCTCGTACTGCTCATGATGGCTCTGCTGGCCGCCTGCGGCAGCAAGAACTATCAGGTCACGACAAAGACAGGCGAGACCTTCCACACCCAGGGCGCGCCCGAATATGACATGAAGAGCGAGACCTACACGTTCACGGACGAGAAAGGAGAGGAGGTCATCCTCAACCGGATTGATGTGGACGTTATCCAGGAGCAGATCAAGTAGCGCCATCGCCGCGAATCCGCAGACCAGCCCCCTGCTTTCAGGCCGGGGGCTTTTTTGCGCCGATCCTCCGACCCAGCCGTCGACAGGACGCCGCCCGGTCAGATCAGGTCGATGATGGAACCAAAGCCGGGGTCGAAGAGCCGCTTGTAGGTGCGGATAACGAACCCGTCGGTCATGCCCGAGACATAGTCGCAGAGCATTCGCCGCCGGCGGTGCTCGTCGTCTTGTTCAAGAATGGCGGCGTGATAATGGTCCGGCAGCAGCCGCAGGGAGGGCTCGGGCTTGGCCACATACTCCTCCTCGAAGACCGCGAAGACCTTGCGCAGGATGGTGCCGCCCTTGTATTCGAGCTGGTGCACCTGTGGGGTGCGGAAAACAAGATCCACGGCCAGCTTCTGCATGAGCTGGCACTGCTGGCGGGCCTCCGGGGTCACCGCGATGTCGTAGCGGTAGCGATTGGTGCGGTCGGCCAGCGCGTTGTCGCGCCGGGCAAGGGTGGTGGCGTGGATGAACCCGCCGATGAGCCGGGCCAGGAAGGAGCCAAAACCGTCCTCCATGACCGCCTCGGACAACTCGTCGAGAAACCGGATTCCCTCTGCGTTCAGACCGGACGCATGGGCGTCCCGCCAGTTGCGCAGTTTCTTGACCGAAATGAACCCGGCCCGGATGGAGTCGTCCAGGTCGTGGACCGAGTAGGCGATGTCGTCGGCCCAGTCCATGATGCGGCACTCCAGGGACTTGAACGTGTTCAGCGCCTTCTCGGAGTCGAAGAGGTCGCGGAAACGCTCGTCCGGGTTGACGAAATCGAGTATCCCCTCCTGGGCGTCGTAGAGGAAGTGCTTCTTCTTGTCGGCCGAGTCCCTGAACAGGGTTTTGTACTTGAGCATGCCGTCGAGAAAGGCGCGGGTGGGCTTCATGCCGGTCCAGGTTGCCTTGTCGCGGTAGAACAGGTCCACCAGGATGCGCAGGTTCTGGGCGTTGCCCTCGAATCCGCCGGACTCGCGCATCAGCCCGTTGAGCGCCCCCTCGCCCGCATGACCAAAGGAAGGATGGCCTATGTCGTGGGCCAGACAGATGGACTCCACCAGATCCTGGTCGATGTGGAACCCGTCGCCAAGCTCGCCTGACGAGCGGTTGAGATGGTTGACGATGGAGCGCCCGATCTGGGAAACCTCGATGGAATGCGTCAACCGGGTGCGGTAGAAGTCGAACTCGCCGGACAGGAAGACCTGAGTCTTGGACTGGAGGCGACGAAAGGCCGGGGAGTAGATGATGCGGTCCCGGTCCTGCTCAAAGGGGGTGCGCCCCTTGTCGTGTCGGGATTGCCCGTGCCCGATGCTCTCGGTGTCGAACTCGTTGTAGAAGCTGTTTTCCACTCGTTCCTCCCGCGCTTCGGGCGCCGTTTCAGGGGGCTGCGGCCTAGTCCAGAACCCCGGCCATGAGCGGTCCTATCCGGCTTGGCGTGTCCTCTTCTGAGGTGGGCAGCATGCCGAGGATGCGGCCGCGATACATGACCGCGATCCGGTCGGCCAGTTGCAGCGCCTCGTTGAGGTCGCCGGTGACCAGGAGCACCCCGGCCATGGCGCGAGCATCCAGCAGCCGCCGCCAGACCTCCTCGGTGGCCGAGACATCCAGCCCCTGGGTGGGCTGCTCGGCCACGATGAAGCGCGGCTGGCGGTAGAGCTCGCGGGCCAGCACGGCCTTTTGCAGGTTGCCGCCGGAAAGCTGCCAGGCCAGGGCGTGGATGCGGCCGGGCCGGATATCATACTTCTTGATCAACTCTTCAGTATCGCGCTCGGCGCGCCGCCTGTCGAGCCACATACCCCTGGCGAACCCCAGGCGCGTGGTCAGCAGCAGGTTGTCCACAAGGTTCTGATTGCGCATGGTGGCCAGACCGAGCCGGTCTTCGGGAATGTAGCACATGGAGCGGTTCCAGGTGGATTCGGCGAAAAACTTGCGCCAAGGCTGGCCCATGATGAAAACCGTATCCACAGGTGGCTTGACCAGACCCGTGACCGCCTCCACCAGTTCCTTCTGCCCGTTGCCAGCCACGCCGACCACGGCCACGATCTCGCCCTTGCGCACCTCAAGATCGACATCCGTCAGCCCGAGGCCGGTCATGCCCTTGATCTCAAGGACCGGCTCGCCGATGTCAGCGGGCTGGCGGTCCACTTCGAGCAGCACCTCCTTGCCCACCATGCGCGAGGCCAGCTCGGCCTTGGACTCGATGGCCGCGGGGTCCAGCTCGCCCTCAATCCGACCGCGCCGCAGAATGGCGATCTCGTCGGCCAGGGCGATGACCTCTTCGAGCTTGTGGCTGATGAAGATGACGGACTTGCCCTGCTCGGTCATGCGCCACAGGGCCTCGAAGAGCCGGATGGTCTCCTCGGGGGTGAGCACGGCCGTGGGCTCGTCAAAGATGAGGATGCGGCTCTTGCGATAGAGCAGCTTGAGGATCTCCACCAGCTGGCGCTCGCCCATGGACAGGTCGCTGATGCGAGCCGAGACGTCCACGGCCAGCCCGTATTCCGTGGCCAGCGCGTCCACGCGCGCCTCCATCTCGCCGGGCTTGATGAAAAAGCTGCCCTCCTGGCCGAGGAGCACGTTTTCGGCCACGGTCATGGAGTCCACGAGCATGAAATTCTGGTAGACCATGCCTATCCCGGCGGCGATGGCGTCCCTGGACGACTCGAACCGCACGGGTCGGCCATCCACCTCCATGGTGCCTGAGTCGGGCTTGTAGCGCCCGGCCAGCATGCTCATCAGGGTGGACTTGCCCGCTCCGTTCTCGCCGAGCAGGGCCTTGATGCGGCCAGGGTGGATGTCCATGGTGATGGAATCGTTGGCCACCACCTTGCCGAACCGCTTGGTCACATCCTTGAGCCGGACCACGGGCACGGCACCCTCGGACAGCGGCCTCCCCCGCGCGGGCCGGCCATAGCGCAACTCGAACATGCCCTAGGCCTCCGGCTCGATGTTGGTGCCCAGAGCGGCCGGGGCATCGATGCGTCGGCCCCGCCAAGCCGAAAGGATGAGCACCAGGATGGTCAGCAGGTACGGCAGCATCAGGAGCAGCGACGACGGGATGTGCGTGCCCATGGCCTGGAGCCTGAGCTGAAAGGCCATCACCCCGCCGAAGAGATAGGCCCCGATCACGGCCCGGCCCGGCCGCCAGAAGGCGAAGATGACCAGGGCCACGGCGATCCAGCCGCGCCCGCCGGACAGGCCATTGGTCCATAGATGGGTGTAGGCCAGCGAGAGATACGCCCCGCCAAGGCCGATGAGGAACCCACCTGCAAGCACGGCGAAATAGCGCAGGGCCACGGGCTTGAGCCCGGCTGCGGCCGCTGCGGCGGGCATCTCGCCAGTGGCGGTAACGTGCAGCCCGAGGCTGGTGCGCCGGAAGAAGAACCAGAAGACAAAGGGGATGACGAACGAAATGTAGACCAGCATGTCCTGGCGGAAGAAGATGTCACCCAACACGGGAATGGACGAGAGCAGCGGGAAGGCGAAGGGGTCGAATCCGGGTGCGGCCAGCCCCACATAGGGCACGCCGAGGAAGGTGCTCACGCCCAGGCCGAGGATGGTCAGGGCCAGCCCGGAGACAACCTGGTTGCCCAGGCAGGTGATACAGACAAAGGCGTGCAGCGAGGCAAAGACCAAGCCCGCCGTGCCGCCCGCTACAAAGGCGAGCCAGGGCGAGCCAGTGGCGAAGCTGGTGACAAAGGCGGCCAAGGCGGCCACGGCCATGATGCCCTCCACGCCCAGGTTGAGCACGCCCCCCTTCTCGGTCATCATCTCGCCCAGGGTGGCGTAGAGGATGGGCGTGCCCGACTGCACGGCTGCGGCCAGGAGCGGTATGATGAATTCCCACATGAGCATCACTCCCCCCCTTCACGCGGGGTGCGCTCGATGCGGTAGGTCAGGAAAAACTGCCCAGCCAGCACGGTGAGCAGGATCATGCCCTCCATGATCACCCCGAAGGCGGCAGGAATCTGCAACTCAAGCTGGAGATTCTCCACCCCCACCCGCAGGGCCGCCAACAGGAACGCCCCAAAGGCGATGTTAAGCGGTTCGAGCCGGGCCAGCCAGGCCACCACGATGGCCGTGTAGCCGTAGCCCACCATAAGGCTGGGTTGCAGGCGGTTGAGCACGGCCGAGGTCTCGATGCACCCGGCCCACCCGGCAAAGCCGCCCGACAACCCCATGACGAACATGGTCAGCATGCCGTAGCGAATCTTGGCGTAGCGGGCCACGCGTGCGCCCTCGCCGCTGGCCTTGAGCTCGAACCCGAGGCGGGTGAAGCGCATGAAGGCCCACAGGCCGACACCCACCACCGCGCAAAAAAGCAAGCCCCAATGGACCCGGCTTGAGCCGATGCCCCCGATGACCGCCCCGGAGGTGAACTCGGGCGTCATGGGAAAGCCGAAGCTGGTCGGATCCTTCCATGCGCCGAAGACGAGGTAGTCGAGCAGGAGGATGGCGATGTAGTTGAGCATCAGGGTCGAGATTATCTCGTTGACACGCAGCTTGAGCTTGAGCACGGCCGGGATGAAGGCCCAGGCTCCGCCCAGCAGGAAGGCCATGACGAACATGAGCGGCATCAGCCCGTACCAGGGCAGCCCGGGGAAGCTGAGCGCCATCCAGGTGGCCCCGATGGCCCCAAGGGCGAACTGACCCTCGGCCCCGATGTTCCATATCTGCATGCGAAAGGCCACGGCCACGCCAAGGGAGCACAGGAACAAGGGGATGGCCTTGAGCAACGCACCCTCAAGCGCCCAGAGATTGCCGAAGCTCCCTTCCCAGAGGATGAACATCCCGTGCAGGGCGTCCTTGCCCTGCCCAACCAGGAGCAGGCCGCTCACGACCAGCGAAAAGAGCAGGGCGCCCAGGAAAATGACCAGGGCGCCCCACTTCCAGGGTTCATCTCGTTTTCGTATTTTCAGTGCCATCTGCCCGAGACTTTACTCGGCCGAACCGACGACGCCTTCCACAAACCAGGTCATGCCGAGCATTTCCCCGTCGGTCATGGAGGTTCCCTCGGGCACGGCGATCTCGCCCTGCTGGTTCTTGATGGGACCGGCGAACACGGTGTCAACGCCATTCAGCATTTCGTCACGCTTGGCGAGCACCTGGGACTTGACGTCCTCGGGGACCATCGGACCCATGGGCGCGATGTCCACCACGCCGTCCTGCATGGACCACCACAGAGCCTGATCACCCTGCCAGGAGCCATCGCGGACCTGCTCCACGGTCTTGACGTACATGGGAGCCCAGTTCCACATGGCCGAGGTCAGGTGCGCCCTGGGGGCAAAGGAGGACATGTCGGAATTGTAGCCCACGGAGTAGGCACCGGCCTCCTGGGCGGCCTCCTGCGGGGCCGGGGAGTCCTGATGCTGGGCGATGACGTCGCAGCCAGCGTCGAGCAGGCTCTTGGCGGCGTCCTTTTCCAGAGCCGGGTCATACCAGGTCTTGGTCCAGACCACGCGCACCTCGGCCTCGGGGTTGGACTCGCGCACACCCAGGGTGAATGCGTTGATGCCGCGAATGACCTCGGGGATGGGGAAGGCGGCCACGTAGCCGAGCTTGTTGGACTTGGTCATGGCGCCCGCCACCAGACCGGTCAGGTAGCGCGCCTGATAGATGCGGCCGAAGTAGTTGTTGACGTTCTCGGACTTCTTGAAGCCGGAGCAGTGCATGAACCGAACGCCGGGGAACTCCTTGGCCACCTTGATGGTCGGGTCCATGTAGCCGAAGCTGGTGGTGAAAATGATGTCGAAATCCTTGCGGGCCATGTTGCGGATGACTCGCTCGGAGTCGGCGCCCTCGGGCACGGACTCGACGTAGGAGGTGGTGACGAAGTCAAGCGCGTCCACGGCCTTACGGCCCAGGTCGTGGGCGTAAGAGTAGCCCGCGTCGCCCACGGGCGAGACATAGACGAACCCGACCTTGACGGTCTTCTCCTCGGCCGGGGTGGCTTCCCCAGATGTCTCCGAGGTCGCCTCGGGGGACGCCTCGCCGGGGGCTTCAGTTGTCGCCTCGGACTGGGCGGCGGGAGCCTCGGCCTTCTCCTCGGGAGCCTCGGCACAGGCGAACAGGGACAGCATCAGCGCCAGCGAAACGGCAGATGCGGCGAACAGTTTCATCATTTTTTTCATCGTGGACCTCTCCATGTGCGTTTGTATCAACTGCCAATATCCCAGCATGCCTTTATGGGCAACACCCACTTCCATGAAGCGAGTTTCATCACATTATAATACTTGAACAACAATTTTTGCGACCCTACTCGGAAACTTGGATGATGGGCTGGACAAACTGGGAGCCCGCGTCCCACGGGAAGAGTATCCAGGTGTCCTGACTGACCTCTGTGATATAGGTATCGACCAAGGGCCGTCCGGCGGGCTTGGCGTAGACCGTGGCAAAATGGGCGCCGGGCACCATGTCCCGCGCGATCTTGGCGGTTCTACCCGTGTCCACGAGATCGTCGATGAGCAGCCATCCCTCGCCGTCGTTGTCCACGGACTTGAGCACGGTGGCGCTCCCCTGCTCCTTCCAGTCATAGCTGGAGAGACAAATGGTATCGATGAGGCGGATATCAAGCTCCCGGGCGATGATGGCCGCAGGCACGAGACCGCCGCGAGTGATGGCGATGATTCCCTTCCATGGCCCCTTCTCCATCAACCGCCACGACAGGGCGCGACAGTCGCGCTGCAACTGTTCCCAGGAAACGGGGTACATCTTCTGGTAGCGGCTCTGGTCACCCATGACGGTCGATCTCCTGGCTTTTCCCCAAGGGGGAGGAACGGAAGAACCGTGCATTTACCCTTGTTCGACCGATTAATCAAGAGCCCATGACAGGCCCATCCAGGCTAAGACAAAACCCATTTTTTCGGCGTGATGGCCATGCTCACGCCTCTCCGGCCAGCGCCTCATCCGCCAGCCATTGCATGCCAAAGGCCGCCGCGCCGTAGAGGCCGCTCCTGTCGTCGGCATTGAGCAGCACCGGCACCGAGCGCAGAAAGTCGGCATGGGTGGCGCAGTTGCGAAATTCGTCAAGGAATTCCGGGATAGTGACGAGCATGGGATTCCTTGCAGCGACGCCCCCGCTGACCACCAGCCCGCCCCGGGGCATGATCGCCAAGGCCCAGTTGCGGCACGCCCGGCCGTAGAACCGGGCGAACCATTTGGCCGTGGGGCTCTCGGAGGTGATGGCTGCGGAAATGTCCGCAGGAGACAGCCACTGGCCCGTGAGGTGGGCATGGAGCAGACGCAGCCCCGGGCCGGAGACCACGACATCTCCCTCGGCACTGGCGCGCCCGGTCTCGCGGCGCACGAACGCCTCGAATCCGACCTCGTCCGAGCCGGTGAAGGGGAAGGCCATGTGTCCCGCCTCGGACGACAGGGCGATCCATCGCCCCCGGTCAGAAATCAGCGCGGAATGCCCGAGCCCGGTACCCGCGCCGATGACGCCGATCACTGGACCCGCTTCGCCCCTGCCTGGCTGAAGAGTCCGCGCCCCGTCCATGACCCGGGTGTGGCAGGCGTGGGCCTGGGCAGCGAAGTCGTTGATCAGGCAGGCCCGGCGGGCGTCCAGATATGCATCGCCCAAATCCACGGTCCAGGGAACATTGGGCAGCCGGGATCTTGTCCCGCCCGTCACCGGCCCGGCCACGGCCAGCACGGCCGCATCGAAGCCGTGCTCAAAGGGGAAGCCGCTGTCGCGAAGCTGGTCGAGCAGGTGGACAAAGGACGTCGCAGCGCGAGTGTCGAGCCAGCGGGAGTCCTCCATGTCAAGGGGGCCGCCCGTCGTCTCGAAGACCGCGAATCTGCTGTGCGTGCCGCCGATGTCGGCGGCCAGAATCCTTGCCATGTCCAGCCCTCCGTCTTGGAGGCAACCTAGCACAATCGGGCGCGAAAGCCAGCCCAACTGGCCGGTCACCAACAAAATCGGCCCCTCCCTGACGCCCGAAACAGACGAATCCGCCCAGAGGCGGATTCATGCATCGCGATGCGTTCTGCGACCGGGCGCTCCCGGTCGTGGAATGAAGATTGCGGGCTATGCGACCCGGCCCGCCTCGACACTGGCTTCGACCCGCGCTTCATCGGGCGCGACGAGATCTTCGAGGTCAAGGGGGCTGTTGCGCTTTTCCACATACTTGCGGGTGATGCGGCGCAGGGTCTCGGTCTTGCCCTCGCGCTCGCTGGGGCTGAGGAATGAAGCCAGCTTGCGCTCCAGCTTGTAGGAATTCTGCTCCTTGCTGATGGCCACGATGCCTTCAAGGACGAGCTTCTGGTTCAAAAGCTCCACTCGCGTCGAATAGTTGATGTTTTCCGCGATGGGCGAAAAAACGAGGTTGCTCAGGACCAGACCATAGAGGGTGGAGATGAAGGCCACTGGGATGTTCTTGAGGATCACGGCCGTGTCGTTGATGCCCATGAGCAGGCCGATGAGGCCGATGACGCTGCCCGCCACGCCAAAGGCCGGGGCCATGCGCGCCATGGTCTGGAAAAAACGCTCGCTCTGCTGGCGGCGCAGGTTGAAGAAGGCCATCTCGGCGTTGAGGGTCTCGCGGATTTCCTCCTCTTTATAATTGTCCACCAGGAGAATCAGGCCGTTTCTCAGGAACGAGCTGGTGGCCTTGGCCTCGTTGCGCTCCAGCGAGAGCAGGCCGTCCACCTTGCTCTTGACAGAGAGGTCAAGCAAGGTGTTGACGATCTCCTCTGAGGTGGCGTGGCCGTTGGTATAGGCATTCTTGGCCACTCTGAAGGCGTTGCGGATGTGGGCCGTCGGATAACTGACAAGCATGGCCGCGCACAGGCCGGAAACGACCACCAGGAAGGCGGCCAGATTCCAGTAGGCCGAGGCGGCACCTGTCAGCAGGAAGCTGCCCACAAAGAGCAACAGGCTGAGGATCACGCCGATGAGATTTTTCCTGTTCATGCCATCCTCCGACCGGTTCAGATTTCGTTGGTGATGAGAATTTCCACGCGCCTGTTCATGGCCTGATTGCCCGCACTCGTCCCTGGCAGCTCGGGGTGCAGCGAGCCTCTGCCGATGATGGTCACCCGCCTCGGGTCCGCGCCGAACCGGTTCATGAGCAGATCCGCCACCCCGGCCGCGCGGCCTGTGGACAGGGTAAAGCCGCCCATGGCGTCGCCGTCCGTCTCGTCCTCGGAGGCATGGCCAAGCACATGGACCATGCCCACGCTCAGACGGACAACATCTGATATTTCCTGAAGATACTCATCAGCCTCTGGTCTGAGGCCCTGCTCCCCGGCGGTGAAGAAGAGATCGCCGCGCAGGCTGACGCGCACACGGCCCGCCCCCTCGCGGATCACGGTCACTCCGTCGGAGCGGGAGCGATACAGCACCTGGTTGTCGGCCATGAGCACCGTATCCCGCGAGCCAAGGGAATCGGCCCGGCTCGACAACTGGCCGATGAGCCCAATGAGCGGATCAAGGGCACCCGTGTCCCGGGCCTCATCCGCGCTCTGTCGGCTGAACAGCACCCGCACGTCCTGGTGGGTGCTGGCATAAATGAACAGCACCACGAAGAGCACGAACATGACCATCATCAGGTCGGCCCAGGGCACGGCCCAATCGTTCACGCCCGAGGCGCGAGGCGCTCCCTCGATCTGCTCGAAGGAGGAAAATCCCTTGGTGAAGTTGGCGTCAATGTCTCGCATGGTTCTCCTGCGCATGGTCTGCCGCGCTTGGTGCGCACACGTGGCAAAGCAAGAACCACGCCACGTTCACAACCATTCGGAATAGCGACACTCCGCACCCAAGCTGTCGCGGCATCGCCCGCCATCCCGCGCCAAGTGGCAGAATTCCGTCGCCCTGGCAGCCGTAGCTTGTCGTTACCCTGGCACACTCCCCCGACACGCCGCTTCGGCTTCCCGATTGACTCGCCGCCGGTTCTGGGCCAGTTTCAGGCCCATCATGACACAGCACACTCCCGGTCCCTTCACATCCCCTGTTCCTATTGTCCTCGCCTCGGCCTCCCCCCGAAGGCGCGAGCTACTGGCCGATCTCGGCCTCGATTTCGAGGTGTTGCCCAGCCGGGCCGAGGAACCCGCCCCCCTGCCCGGAGAAGGACCGGCCGATTACGCGACGCGCATGGCACAGATGAAGACAATGGAGGTGGCCGAGCGCCATCCGGGTCGCACCGTGCTCGGCGCGGACACCATCGTGGTCCTTGATGATTGGATCATGGGCAAGCCAGCCGACCCTGACGCGGCCCTGGCCATGCTCACCGCCCTCTCGGGCCGGACCCATCAGGTGATCAGCGCCTTTTGCCTGACGGCCCCCGGCCACGACGCCCTCACCCGCGCCGTGACCACCGACGTGGACATGCGCGTCTCCACCGAAGCCGAGTTGCGCGCCTACATCGCCACAGGCGAGCCCATGGACAAGGCCGGAGCCTACGCCATCCAAGGCGTGGGCACCTTCCTGGTCACAGCCATCAGGGGGTCATATACCAACGTGGTAGGATTGCCCGTGGCCCGGGTGCTGGAGGCGCTTATCAAGCGGGGGCTCGCCCAGCCCAGAAAAATGTGAAGGGCCCGGATTCCGATGAGTTCGAGAACCCGGCCCAGCCCCTCACTTCCCTGATGGACAAGCGTAGAGGATAGTCTCGTGCAGGGCCGCATGATGGTGGCCGACATAATAGGTGTAGTCGCTTGATATTTCGCTGATCAGCCTGGGCAGGTGATAGAGGTCCCTTGGCGTGTGGTAGAGGGATATGGCCAGTTTCGGCGTGAATTTGCCTATGGTACCCATGGCCCCCTTGATGGCTTCGGCCTCGGCGCCCTCCACGTCGAGCTTGATCAGGTCCACCCGCTTGAGGCGGCTGGCCTTGACGAACTCGTCAACAGAGATCACCTCGCATTGTACGGAGCCCTGGCCGCCACCGCTTGACACATGCGTGCCCTGGCCCGCCAAGTTGAAATACAGGGTCTCCTTCCGGCTCCACAGCCCCAGGGGAACGACCTTGTAGTTGGGGCATTTCTCACCAAGGGCGTCGTTGGCCTTGCAGAATCCCACGGGATCGGGCTCAAAGCCGAAAATCCTTCCCTGCTCGCCCACGGCCGTGGAAAACTGGAACTGCGCGCCGACAGATTCGGACACGCCGCCGTCGATGACGATGTCGCCCTCTTCCGGCCTGACCCTGGGGTGGAAATACTCGGGGAACTCGGAAACCTTCAGGTAGCCCACATTGCCGGTCTCCACGGCCCGAATCCGCGCCGCGAACACCTCCCGGCTCTTCTCGTCTTCGAGTTGGTCGAACACGAATTCCAGAGGCTCCTTATTGTCATTGAAATAATTGGGAATGTGTGTCGTGGAGATGGCCGCGTTGTAGGGAATCGGCATGAAGTTGAAGAATGAGTCGTAGCCAGCCCGGTCCAGGACTTTGGCGCAGCATGCAAGCACCCCGTATTCATATGTATGGTGAAAATGCACGATGTCAAAGGAGACCTTGTCTGACAGCTCCCTAAGGGGGAATATCTTGATCGGCTGGCCGCTCCTGTCGGCTCCGGTCTCGCCCGGCAGGTTCTGTTTGTGATCGACCACGAATACCCCTCGGGCGTTTTGCATCAGGGAATCCGGGATGTGATCAATGGCCGAGGCGCGGCAGACGATGGCCAGATTGTGGCTGTTCGGGAAGGAGTTTGGCCGCAAAAGCGGCGATTTCTTGATGTATTCCAGAAGTCCCATGACATCTCCTCGATTCATTGTGATAACCGCCATGCCGCTGCCAAACGCCCGTCCTGACCACGCAAGGCTCCATCGCCCATGGCGGTCATGAGCTATCCCGATACCCGAGCCGGGGAATTATCTCAACGAAAAATTCCCCGAGCCCCGTCGGACCGCTATTTTTCGCTCACCGCCAGCAAGCCCCCGGCACAGAAGAGGATCACGGCGGTGACTCGGTTCTGGAGCCGGGTCAGGCATCGCTCGCGCAGCCAGCGGAAGGTTCGGGCACCGAACAGGGCATAGGCCACGGCGCTGCTGCCCTGGATGACGAAGAAGCTCGCCGCCAGGATGAGGAAATGCCCGGTGTAGTGGGCCGGATCGATGAACTGCGGAAAGAGTACGGTAAAGACCAGAATCGACTTGGGGTTGGACATGCCGGTGGCATAGCCGAGGCAGAACAATCGCAGCAGGGGTGTGGTCGGCCTCGCCTCGACCCATACGGCGTCCACGGGCGGCTGCCGCCAGTTCCTGACGGCGAGAAGCACGAGATACGCCACGCCGACCCACTTGATGACATTGAAGACCATGCTCGACCCCTGGACCACCACGCCAAGGCCAAGATAGACGATGACCATCTGCGTGACATAGGCGCACGAGCCGCCAGCGATGGCTGGCAGCGTCCGCGCAAACCCGTTGCGCACGCTCGACGACATGGAAAACATGGTCATGGGCCCGGGCGTGTAGGCGATGGCGGTCATGAGCAGGAAATAGGCGAACCACGTATTGAAAGCCATGTCGGCCCCTCGCTGAATCGGTGATGACAGCCATGGACCCTAATCCACTCCCCGGACGGTGTAAATACGGCCGCCCGCCGGGATGCTTTTTTCCCCCAGCCTTCCGCGAATTGTCGCCCGGCAGCGGAAAGAAGGCCCATCAAAGGACACGACCCAAGAGGCCAAACGCTTCGCCTCTCGGCAACGCCTTTCGATGGCGTCCCTTGCACACAAGATCGAATGATTTGGAGCACATCCATTTCCTATTGTACAGTTGCGACACATGCGTGTACACAGGGTGGCGACACTGCGTGACGACACGGCGACGGTGAGCATCCCTCAAAGAGAGCACGAGAATGAAATCCAAATCCCCCCTCGACACCCTGGGCACGGCGCTGGCCACCCTTGGCCCCATCGGGCATTTTCCAAAGGCTCCGGGCACATGGGGTTCACTGGCTGCGGTGGTCGCCGCGCCCTGGCTCTTCCTGCCCCTGCCGCTGTGGGGACGGCTGGCCGCATTGGCCGTGATCTTCGCGATCGGCATCTGGGCCTGCGATGTGGCCGAACGGACCATGAACCGCAAAGACCCGGGCTGCGTGATCATCGACGAGTTGTTCGGCCAATGGCTGACCCTGCTCTTCTTGACGGCCATGCCCATCTGGTATCTGGGGCTGGCCTTTGTCCTCTTCCGGGTTTTCGACATCCTCAAGCCCTGGCCAGTGAAGTGGGCCGAGACAGCCTTTCCTGGCGGGCTCGGGGTCATGGCCGACGACGGCGTGGCCGGGCTTTACGCCCTGCTCTGCCTGCACTTGATCGCCTGGTTTTTTTGAGGTTCTTCACCGCACACCCTTCCACACCAGCGCTTCAAGCACTTCCCTCGCAAGCCCAAATAAAAAGGCCGCCCCCTCGCGGGGACGGCCAGTGATTCCATGCATGCGGCTTTTACCGGACAACAAACTCGGCCCGGCGGTTCTTGGCCCAGGCGGTTTCGTTGTGGCTGGAGTCAAGGGGACGCTCCTCGCCGAAGCTGACGATGCTCATGCGGCTAGGGTCAACGCCGAGGATGACCAGATGCTCGTAGGCGGCGCGAGCCCGTCTCTCACCCAGGGCGAGGTTGTATTCCTCGGTGCCGCGCTCGTCGCAATGCCCCTCGATGACGACCCGTACATCGGTGAACCGACGCATGATGTTGGCCTTGAGGGCCAGGACGGAACGGGCCTCCGTATTCAACTCGTAGGAATCAAAGGCAAAGCGGATGGTGACGCTGGTCAACTCTTCCACTGCCTCTGCCTTGGCGCGGCGCTCGGCCTCGGAGGCCAGCGTGGCTTCGTCCACGGAAGTTTGCCCGGACGTGGACGGCTGCGTCCACTTGCTTTCGTCCGTCACCTCGACCTGAGTACCCGGGGGGGTGCTGGTCGACGTTTTCTTGGAACATCCGGCCCCGACGCCGAGCGCGAGGACCAGAAGAATCATTGCCATGAGATACCATTTCGAGTTCATGCCCACTCCTTGAGGTAGGGCCGTTTGTTCGGCCATTGACGTTTGAGCCGCCCGGAGAAAGGGTTTTCCAAGTTAGGTTGTACCCTTTCACCGTGAAAAATCAACCCTGATTCAGTGACGATTCACCATTGCAACGCCGTATCCCACGCAGGGGCGAAGGCCTGCCCCGACCCAGTGGAGATCATCCGTGGCGTGTCCCCATGCCGCGTGGTCAGGTAGAGCTTGAACTCTCCGGTGCGGCTTGAGGCGAAGGCCAGGAAATATCCATCCGGGTCGAATGCCGGATATTCATCGTTTCCGGGGCCGAACGTCAACTGTTTCTCACGTCCTGTCGAAAGATCGTGCAGAAAAATCCGATGGCCGTTTCCGGTACGAGCGGTGTAGGCGATGTAGCGCCCGTCCGGGCTCATGCAGGGGTGGGTGTTGTACGTGCCGGTCATGGTCACCCGGCGGATCTCGCCGGTCTTCATGTCCATCAGGTAGATATGCGGATTGCCCGCCCGCCCCGAGGTGAAGGCCATCTTGGAACCGGTGCGGTCAAAGCTGGGCGACACCTCGATATAGGGGCTTTGCGCCAGCTTGCGCTTGGGCCGGTACGACTCGTCAAGCTCGTGGATGTCCGTGGTGCCGGTGAGATTGAGGGCCGCCACCGGCCTGTCGCCAGGGCCGAACATGGGGCTGATGACCGTCTGCCCGAGCCCCTGCGAATACAGGGTGATCTTCTGGGTTTTGCTGTCGTACACCCCGAGTTCGTGACGGGTCTTGCCGATGTGGGTGAAGATGATCTTCGACCCGTCGGCCGACCAGGATGGACTGAGGTTGAAGCCACCGAGCTTGGTGATGCGCTTGAGTTCGCGCCCCTGGGGGAGCACGGTGAAGATCTCCTTGCCCTCTCCCTCCTGCTTGACAAAGACCACCGGCGAGTCAAAGAACCCCTTCTTGCCGGTCAGGGCTTCGAGGAAGGCGGAGCAGAAGCGGTCGGCGGCCTGGGTCAGGGTGATCTCGCCCACGTCGTTGTATGCCTTGCCCACCACGCGGCGACCGCCAAAGGTCTCGAACACCCGCGCCTCCACAGAGCGTCCATTCCAGCCCGTGGTCATGCACAGGTCGATGCGGGCCAGCTGCATGGGCCGAAAGTCGATGTCGCCTGCCCCGACACCCCGGCTCGGGTCGCCGCCGAGCAGCTCCGGCATGGGGATGATCTTCAGGAAAGGGATGTAGCTTAAGTTGGTGGCCACCAGTTCCTCGAAGGCACGGGCCTGGGCCTGGGGCAGTTCGCTGCCACCCAGCGTTTTGGGCGGCAGGAGGATGATGTTGACCATGCGTTGGCCCGGACCGTGGATATCCACCGTGAGCGGTCCAGAGGCGAGGGCCGAGGTCGCGACGCACATCGCGATGACAAAAGTGGCGCAAAGCGTCAGAATGCGTTTCATTACGGTTTACTCTGAAAGTTCCTGGCTGTTGAAATTCATGCGGAGGACGCGATCCCTGTCGGTCCTTGGCCGCTCCACGATCTCGGTTTCCTTGATGGCTCGCAGGGCCGAGCTGTCGAACTCGGGATTGTTCGACGACTGCGTGACCCTGGAGGAGAGAATCCTGCCGTCACCATCGATGGTTATCTCCACAGTGACGACCTTGTTCGCCTCGCCCGCGAAGCTCGGGTAGCGCCAGTTCTTCTTGATGGCCAAGCTCACGATGAGGCCATAGACCTCGGACAGACCCGACCCGCTGCCGCCGACCACGCCCCCGGCCACGCCGCCCTCCTGACCGCCCTGCTGGCCACCATGGGCATAGACCTGATCGCCCTCACGCTTCTTGATCGCCGCCAGCTCCTTGGCGATGGCCGCGCCCTGCTGCTTTTCCTGGGCTGTGGTCTTGGCCTGGGCTGCGGCCAGTCCCTCGGCCAGCATCTGCTCCGCCGTCTTTTGCGGCTTGGCTTCAGGTTTGGGCTCTGGTTTTTTCGGCTCGGGCTTGGGCTCGGGCTTTTTCGGCTCCGGCTTTTTCGGCTCCGGCTTGGGCGCTTCTTCTTTCTTGACGACTGGCTGCCTGTCCACCTTGGTCGGGCTGATGTCCTTTGGCTCGGGCTTGGCCTCGACCACCGGCACGGGCCGGATCTCGGCCACCGGCTCGGGCGCGGCCTCGACCACGGGCACCGGGGTCTGCGCGGCCACCGTCTCCTGAGCGCTCACGGCCTCCACCACAGGAGCCGGGCCGCCGGGCGGCGGCGGTGCCAGCGTCACCAGATCGACCGAATAGACCGGCCGATCCATGTTCACCCGCACCGTCTGGCCGCCCGCCCAGAACAGGGCAAAGGACAGAAACGAGGCGTGGAGAACAAAGGAAATCGTGAACCCGAGACTTTGCCGCATAGGGAAGTGTCATCCGGAGCTTATTTTTTCTGATCCTGAGCCTTTCGGGCCGAGGTCTCCTCGGCCACGATGCCCAGCCGGTCGATGCCCGCCGCCTTGATCTCGCCCATGATCCTGACCACGGTGCCGTAGGGCACGGCCGCGTCAGCACGAAGATAGAGCTGCTTCATCTGCCCTGTGACCAGTCGTGTCAGATGGCCTTCCAATTCGTCCTCGGCCACCTGGTACTCGTCGAGAAACAGGCTGCCGTCGCTCTTGACCGAGAGCACGAGGTGTTCGGAATCCTGAGGCAGGTTCTTGACCGTGCGCGTGGTGGGCAAGTCCACTTCCACCCCCTGGGTCATGAGCGGTGCGGTGACCATGAAGATGATCAACAGCACGAGCATCACGTCCACAAATGGGGTGACGTTGATTTCGTTGAGGAAACCGCCGCCCGTCTTGATAGCCATGACGGCCTCCTACTGCTCGCCCTTGGTGGCCCAGGTGATCTCTCGCTCGGCGCGATTGAGGAACGCTCCGGCAAAATCGATCATTCCGGTTTCCACCTCATTGAGCTTGCCAAGGAAGTAGTTGTAGAAAATCGTCCCCGGGATGGCCACCAGCAGGCCGATGGCCGTGGCCACCAGCGCCTCGGAGATGCCCGGGGCCACTGTGGCCAGGGCGGCGGACTGTGTCAGCCCGATGGAGTGGAACGAGTGCATGATGCCCCAGACCGTGCCGAACAGGCCGATGAACGGGGCCGCGTTGGCGCAGGTGGCCAGGAAGGGCAGGTTGTGCGTCAGCAGACGCATTTCCTTGGAAATGCCCTGCTTGAGCACGCGGCGCAGGGTATCCTTGACCAGCAGCCGCTTGCGGTCGCGGTTGACATCCGCCTTTTCGAGCAGGCGAAATTCCTTGACCGCCAGGGTACTCACCCGGGACAGAGGCGACTGCTCCCTGGACCCGAGCGCCTTGAGCCCGGAAGAAAGATCGTTCGCCAACATAAAATCATCGTATCCCGCCATGACCTTCTTGCGGGCCGCGCCGATGGTGAAGAACTTGTGAAAGATGATGGCCCAGCTCCACAGAGACATGGCCCCAAGCAAGAGCATCACCATCTTCACGGCCAGGGTCGCCCCGGCCAGGAGTGAGAAAAGATCGCTGTCAGGAAGCATGTTCATGCTGTCACCCCACGAATACGAATGTTGCGGACCGTGTCTGTCTGGTCCGAATCGACTGGTTCAAAACTCGCGCCCTGGTCATCAGGCCGCGCCGCCAGCCCCGCGCATGCAGCGCTGCACGATCTCTCGGGCGTTGGCCTCGGTCTGGCGGTATTCCTCGGCCGTCAGGCCCGCGCCCAGCGCGATGGTCCTGCGCAACTCCTTGGAAACGAGGTCTCTCGGTGAATGCGCGTCGTTGTTCACCACCAGCTTGGCCCCGAGCCTGCGGGCCAGCGCGGCCACATGGCCGTTGGTGTAACTGTGGCCCCCACGGGTGGTGATCTCCCGGGCCACGCCCTTCTCGGCGGCCAGCGCCACCTCTTCCTCGGTGATCAGCCCGGGATGCGCCAGGATGTCCACCCCGGCCTCAATGGCCGCCAGATTGGTCCCCGGGGCCACGGGCTCCACCGGGGTCTCGCCATGCATGACCACTACCTGCGCCCCGGCCTCGCGCGCCTTGATCACCATCTCCCCGATGAGCGGCGGCGGGATGTGGGTCAGTTCCACCCCGGCCAGGACGATGATGTCATAGAAATACCCGTGGTGCTTCACGAACCGGAGGATATTCTCCAGAGTGAAGTAAAGAGTACTCTCGTCGGCGTGGTCGGTCATGCACAGGGCCTTGTAGCCGATGACCTCGGCCCTGCGGACAAGTTCCGCCGGGATGAGTTCGCCGTCGCTGAAGACCGTGTGCGTGTGCAGGTCTATCATGAGGGGCCTACATCTTGTATTTTATATCGTCTTCAGAAAATTTCTCTAGCTCTTCCGCCCATTTGTCGGCACTCTCGGTCTTGATGACGCGCTCCGCGCCGTGCTGCATGGCGCCGCCGCCCTGATCAAGCACATGCCCGGCCACCTGAATGGGGCACTTGGCACGCACGGCCAGGGCGATGGCGTCTGAAGGGCGGCTGTCCACCCGCCGGACCTCGTCGCCCTGGATCACGACGATCTCGGCGTAGAATGTGCCCTCGCGGATGTCCGTGACCTCCACGCCCCCAACGCTCCAGCCAAGGCCGTGAATGGTCCCGAGCAGCAGATCGTGAGTCATGGGCCGGGGAAAGGGAACCGCGTTGATGGCCACGGAAATGGCCATGGCCTCCATGGCCCCGATCCAGATGGGCAGCACACGCTCGCCCTCCGCCTCCTTGAGCACGAGGATGGGCGCCTTGCTGTTCTCGTCCAGAGCGAGCCCGAAGATGTCCATCGTTACCACGGCGTTCCCGTTCCTTCGCCCATGAGCGTGTATTTCTTGGCCTCGGTAATCCTGACCGGCACCATCATGCCCACCAATTCGCCCGCGTCTCCATTGCCCATGCACCCATTTCCCATGCGCACATTGACAACGCGTCCGGCCGGATCGCGCCCCTTCCACGAAGGAACGTCCCTGCCCTGGATGCGGCTCAGGCCCTCGACAAACACATCGGTTTTCGTGCCCACGAGCATTTTTAGACATTTTCTAGTAATACTATTTTGCAGAGTCTGCAAGCGCATCAAGCGTTCCGCAGCCACTTCGGGGTCAACTTTCGGTTCCATGTTCACGGCGGCCACGCCGGGGCGGTCGGAATACTTGAAGGAAAAACTCGAATCATAGCCCACGGTCTGGATTGCGTCGAGGGTGGCCTGAAAGTCAGCCTCGGTCTCGCCGGGGAAGCCCACAATGAGGTCCGTGGTCAGGACGATGTCCGGCCGCGCCTGCTTCAGGGCCTCGACGATACCCATGTAGTGGTCCAGGGTGTAGCGGCGGCGCATGGCCTTGAGCATCGCGTCGGAGCCCGATTGCAGGGGCAGGTGCAGCGACGGGCACAGGGTCTCGAACTCGCCGAAGGCCGCGATGACCTCCGGGGCGATGTCCTTGGGATGCGAGGTGGTGAAGCGCAGCCGGTCAAGCCCCTTGATGGCGGCCACTTGGCGCAGCAGCTGGGCAAAGGTGACGCCAGCCCCGCCCTTGTCCATGCCGAAGCTGTTGACGTTCTGCCCGAGCAGGGTAATCTCGCGCACCCCGGAGGCCACCAGCGCCCGACACTCGTCCACCACAGCGTCCGGGTGGCGCGACTTCTGCCGCCCCCGGGTGTAGGGCACGATGCAATAGGCGCAAAAGTTGTCGCACCCCTGCATGATGGTGACGAACGCCTGCCGGCCAGCCCCAGCCGAAGACCCAGCCGCAGACCCCGCCGACTGCTCCAGTGCGACCTCACGCTCCTCGTAGGCGGGCATGAAGTCGAGCAGGGCCGCCCGCTCGTCGCTCCCGGCCACGATGCGCTCCAAGGCGTTGGGCGCGCCCGCGATGCCGTCCGAGCCGAAGACAAGCCGCACAAAGGGAAAGCGCTCGAAGAATCCCCAGCCGATCTGCTGGGCCACGCAGCCGCCCACGGCGACAAAGACCCGTGGATCGCGCCTCACATGGGCCGCGATACGGCCAATTTCGCTGTACACCTTCTGCTCCGGCTTCTCGCGGACGCTGCATGTATTGAAGATATAGACCAGCGCCTCGTCCTGGCTCGCCTCCTGCCAGCCCCGGCTCTCCAGGGCGCGGGTAAGCCATTGCGAATCGTGGACGTTCATCTGGCACCCGAAGGTGGTGATGTGGAATTTCATGAAACCATGTCCTGCCCGGGACCGCCGGGCAATTGCGGGTTGATCGGAAAAGCGTCGCGGTGAACTGAGCCTTAAACACTGGCGAGCCAGGTGTCCAGAAAGTGCAGAACCTTGCCCAGGGTTTGCTCGCGGGTCAGGCGGGTGTTGTCGATGATGAACTCAGCGCCCGGGTCTTCCTCAAAGGGCACGTCCACGCCGATGACCTCGCCGAGCCCCTGGCACGGCTCGCCGGTCTGCCTTCGCCGCAGCGCCCTGCGGTAGAGATCGGCGGCCACGAGCCCCTCGGGGCGTCCTGCTTCGCGCCGCATGGCTTCGTCCAGGTCGCAGCGCACAAAGACCTCGGCAAAACGGGGGATGCGGCTCCTGGCCCTGGCGCGCATGGACACCGTGTGGGCCGAGCCGTCCATGAGCACATTGTGCCCCTGCCCGACCAACTCCACGGCCTCGTCCGCGAACATGGCGTAGGCCGCCTCGCGTTCCTGGGCCGTATACTTCGGCTCGGGAAAATAGGCCTTGCGCCGTGTATCCATCTGGAGCAGGACCGTGTCCACCCCGCGCCCGCGCAGATGATCGGCCACGCCCCGGGCCAGCGCGCTCTTGCCGCTGCCGGGCAGGCCCACGAACCAGACCGCGAATCCCTGCGCGTCCGGTTTCACGCCTTCTGCTCCATGTACTGGTTGATGTTTTCCCAGTCGAACACGTCGTCCTCAAGCACGTTGACCATGAGGTTGAAGAGTCCCTGGCGCACGCTGGCCGGGTGGTCAGGATACCATTCGGGCGAGGCGATGACCAGGGCGCGGAAGACGAAGAACGGGGCCAGGACCTCCAGCACCTCGCCGTCACCAGTCTGCTCCAGGTATTCGGCGAAATAGGCGCGGTAAAGGCGCTCGAATGGCCCGGCCAGCCGGTCGTGGCCGTACAGGCTCCACAGCAGGTAGTTGACGGCCATGGTGGCCAGGTCGCCGCCCGGCTCGCCCCACTCGCCCCGGCTGCGGTCAAGGACCGAGAACTCGCCCTGGTCCGTGACCAGCACGTTCCAGGGGTGGAAGTCGCCATGCACCGCGCTGAGGCGATGGGCATAGCCCTGGAGCTTCCACCGCCAGTCCACCAGCCGCTTCTCCAGAGCCATGAACCGGGCATCGTCAAAGGCCAGATAGGGGTGCGGATACGCCTCGTCGATCATGCCCAGGATGCACTCGCTCGACCCGATCAGATTGCGGATGCGGCGATGATACAGCGGCACGTCGTCGAGCTTGCGCGAATGCACCCGGGCCAGCCAGCGGGCATACTCACGGGCCAGCGCAAGGTCCGAGTCGCGAAAATCGCCGGAGCGGATGCGCTCCAGGTCGAGGAAGTAGTCGTACCCCTCCAGTTTCTCGTTGACGATGAAGAACTCCCTGGGCCGGTCCACCGGAATCAGGGCGTTTTCGCCGTCCACATAGCCGAGCCCGAGCGGCCGGACATGCCTCTCCATGCGCGCCGAGGTCTCGTGCTGGAACATGAGGATGGCAGCGCGGTCCCAGTAGAACTGGTGGCCGTACTTGTCGCCCTTCATGATGGAGATGACGGCCTCGCGGATCTCGCCGCCCACGGAAAATCGGATCAACAGGGGCTTGCCATAACCGAATCCCTTCATGCCCTGGGCATCCAGGCTACCGATGTCGCCTGCGGCCAGCAGCCGGGCGTCGTCGCCGTACACCCGCCTGAGATAGGCTTCGATGTTGGCCGTTTCCAGTCGGATCATGACGCCTCCTTGCCCGGTTATTACCGAATCCTGGGCCGCACACCGGCCGAGGCAACGCCGGACCTACTCCAAGGGTCCGAAGCTCGCCTCGTAGCGCGTGGTGAATTCCTCGAAGGTGAAGCGGTGCTCCTGGGTACCCTTGTGCTCCACGGCGTAGGCCGCGCACACCGAGCCGAGCCGGGCCGCCTCGGCCACGGTCATTTCCATGGCTAGCCCCTTGAGCAGCCCTGAGCGATAGGCGTCACCCGCCCCGGTGGGATCGACCACGCCGCGCACGGGCACGGCAGACACATGGGTCTCCTCCCCCTTGCAATTGACCACCGATCCCTTCTCGCCCAGAGTGGTGATCAGATAGGCCACCCGCTCCACCACTTCGGCCTTGCTCATGCCGGTGGCCTTGAGAATCATCTCAAGCTCGTAGTCGTTGGTGATCAGGATTTCCGCGCCGTCAAGCGCCTCGGCCAGCTGGTCGCCGGTGAAGGCGGGAATCTGCTGGCCGGGGTCGAAGATGAAGGGGATGGAATTGGCCCGGTAGTAGCGGGGGTGGTCCATCATGTCGCCCAGGTTGCCGGGGGAGATGATGCCCAGAGCGTCGGCCGGGTCGATGGTGGTCATGTCGAACTGGCAGGGGTACTTCATGGCCCCTGGGTTGAAGCCGGTAATCTGGTTGTCCGCCTGATCGGTGGTGATGTACGCCCCGGCGGTGAACTCCTGCTCCACAGTGCGGATGCCCTCGACACCGATGCCGTGCTCCTGCAACCAGGTGTCGTAGGCGGCGAAATCCTTGCCCACCTGACTGAGCAGGACCGGCTTCTCGCCCAACAGCGACAGGTTGTAGGCGATATTGCCGCCCGTGCCGCCGAACTTCTCCTCCAAACCGTCCACCAGGAAGCAGACATTGAGAATGTGGAGCTTGTCGGGCAGGATGTGGTTGGAGAACTTGTCGGGAAAGGTCATGATGCGGTCAAAGGCAAGGGAGCCGGAAATGTAGATCTGCATTATTCCTCCTGAATGCGGCTGGCTGAAGACGGCTGGTTCGATGACCGGGACAGTAAGGCCAGCCATCGCCGCGTGTCAACGACCCCGCGTGGTCATCCGCCGCTCCGGCCGCCCGGCCGGGTCTCCCGGCGAATCCATTCGAGAAAGTCAGGGTTGCCACCCTCGATGGGCAGGGCCGCCACGCAAGGCACATCGTACCCGTGCATGGCCTGCACCGCCTCGGTCAGTTCGGGCACCAGCTCGGTACGGGTCTTGGCGATGAGCGCCACCTCGTCGCCCCGCTCCACCCTGCCCTCCCACCAGTAGAGGGAGCGCATGGCACCGAGAATGTTGACACAGACGGCCAGCCTGCGCTCCACCAGCACGGTGCCGATGTCCTCCGCCTCCTGCGCCGTGGCACAGGTCATGTACACGAACGATTCCGCCATCCAGGCCTCCTTGCCGTTTCCTTGGTTCCACGGGTCGATGATACAGTTTTCGCAACACGGCGCAAAGCCTGTTCACCCATTTGTCGCTTGAGCCCCGGCCCCTGTGATGCTAACCAGTGACCGTCAATGACCACGGAGACCGCATGGACACGAAAAATCGCGCCCGAGAAATACACGCCCGGCTCAAGCACCGCTACCCTGCCCCTGCCCCGGCCCTGGACTGGACCGACGCCTGGGAACTGCTGGTGGCCACGGTACTGGCCGCCCAGTGCACCGATGAGCGGGTGAACACGGTCACGCCAACGCTCTTCGCCCGCTGGCCCGACATCGCCTCCCTGGCCGAGGCCGACGTGGCCGAACTGGAGGCGGTGGTCCGCTCCACCGGGTTCTTCAGGAACAAGGCAAAGAACCTCAAGGCTGCGGCCAGCCGGATCATGGAGGTCTATGGCGGCGAGGTGCCCCGGACCATGGCCGAGCTGATCACCCTGGGCGGCGTGGCCCGCAAGACGGCCAACATCGTCCTCTCCAACGCCTTTGGCCTGCACGAGGGCATCGCCGTGGACACGCACGTCAAGCGCCTCGCCTTCCGCCTGGGCCTGACGAAAAACACCGACCCGGTGCGCATCGAAAAAGACCTCATGCCTCTCTACCCGCGCGAGGCGTGGGGCGAGATCAATCATTTTCTCGTCTATTTCGGCCGCGAGGTCTGCCCGGCCCGCTCGCCCCGATGCGCGACCTGCGAACTCGAAGACATCTGCCCGAAACTCGGAGTAAAGAAATAACATGAACATTCCCGGACATTTCACGCTCAAAGCCACCGATGGAGCCGCCCGCCGGGGCACCCTGACCACGGCCCACGGCGAGATACAGACGCCCATCTTCATGCCCGTTGGCACCCAAGGCACGGTCAAGAGCTTGAGTCCCCTGGACCTTGAGGAGATGGACGCCCAGATCATCCTGGGCAACACCTACCATCTCTACCTGCGCCCAGGCGACGAGCTGGTGGCGCGGCGCGGCGGCCTGCACCGGTTCGCCAACTGGAAGCGGCCCATCCTGACCGACAGCGGCGGGTTCCAGGTCTTCAGCCTGCAATCCATCCGCAAGCTCTCCGAGGAGGGCGTGGAATTCCGCTCCTACATCGACGGGTCCAAACATTTCTTCTCGCCGGAAAAGGCCATCGACATCCAGAAGAATCTCGGCTCGGACATCATGATGGTCCTTGACGAATGCGTGGGCTACGGTGAAGACAGAGCCTACACCGAAAAATCCCTGGAATTGACAACCCGCTGGGCGCAGCGCTGCCGTGACCACCACCCCCGGGGCACCAACGGCCAGATCATGTTCGGCATCGTCCAGGGCGGTTTCTTCAAGGATCTGCGGGAGAGGAGCCTTGAGCAACTTCGCGACATCGATTTCGAGGGTTTCGCCATCGGCGGCCTGTCTGTGGGCGAATCCATGGATGAAATGTACGACATTCTCCACCACATCACGCCCCTGATGCCCGCCGACAAGCCCCGCTACCTCATGGGCGTGGGCACTCCGCTGGACCTGCTCGAAGGCGTGTCTGCGGGCGTGGACATGTTCGACTGCGTGCTGCCCTCGCGCAACGCGAGGAACGGCACCCTGTTCACCTCGCAGGGCAAGGTGAACATCAAGCGGGCCGAATTCGCCGAGGACGACTCGCCGCTCGACCCCGAGTGCAGCTGCTACACCTGCCGCAACTTTACCAAGGCGTACCTGCGCCACCTCTACATGGCCAAGGAGCTGCTCTCGTCCCGGCTGAACACCTACCACAACCTCTTCTTCTACCTCGACCTGATGAAGCAGGTGCGCGCAGCCATCGAGGGCGGCACCTTCACCGAACTCAAACGGCAATATGAAGCTGCCTACGCCACAGGGTAACCATGCGCCGCCTGCTCGACACTTTCCTCAGGCTCGTCGGAGCGGTCGCCCTCACCGGGCTGGTCCTGGGCCTCGCCCTGGTGATCGGCGCGGGGTACTGGATGCGGGTCGACGACACCCCGCGGCAGGCGGACTACATCATCCCCTTGGCGGGAAACGAAGGCAGACTGATCAAGGCGGCCGAACTTATCCACCAGGGCTACGCCCCGGTCATCCTCATGAGCAACGCCTACACCCTCCCGCCGTCGCGGCTCGATCATCTGCGCTGGGAGATCGGGTTCCCCAACTACGAAATGGATGAATACCACGCCCGTCTCGCCGCCCTGCTTGGGGTCGCCGGGGCCATGGGCGGCTCCTTTGGCAACGGCCACATCAGCACCGCGGAGGAGGCAGAGGCGCTCAAGGCCTACCTTGACGGTCGCTCCCCCCGGCTGCTGCTGGTCACCTCGCCCACCCACACGCGCCGGGCGAAAATGATCTTCGAGGATGTCCTGCCAGAGTGCGAGATTACTGTGGTGGCTACGGACGAGGATGGGTTCGACAACGCATGGTGGCGCGACCAGCACATGGCCCAGCACCTCATCCTGGAGTTCGCCAAGACGGCCCACTACCTGCTGGGAGGGGTGTTCCGGTCGACTGACGATGGCGCGGCCAAGGCAGCCGGTTCCGCTGCCGCCAAGTGACAGGCCATACTATCAAGGGATTGCGTCCACGCCGTCGCACCCGAGGCATGATGGCATCACGGGCAATGAACAAGGGGTAATAAGCATGACGGCCTATCTCATCGTATTCGCCGCCTCCATCGTCGCGTCTGGACTGACCCTCTATTCAGGCTTCGGGCTTGGCACCCTGCTGCTGCCGGTCTATTCGCTCTTTTTTCCCCTTGAGGTGGCGGTGGCCGCCACGGCCGTCGTCCATGGTGCCAACAACGCCTTCAAGATCGGCGTGGTCGGAAAATACGCGGACAGGTCCCTTGTCACCCGGTTCGGGATTCCCGCCATCATCGCCGCACTCATCGGAGCGGCATTGCTCGGATACGTCGCACATTTTGGCGAAATAGCCCGCTATTCGCTCGGAAGCCGGGAGGCCGTGATCACGCCGATCAAGCTCTCCATCGCCCTGCTCATGCTCGTCTTTGCCCTCTTTGAGCTGCTGCCCTCCTTGCGCAAGCTGAAGTTCGACAGGAAATATCTCTTTCTTGGCGGCCTGCTTTCAGGGTTCTTCGGGGGGTTTTCAGGCCACCAGGGCGCCCTGCGCTCCGCCTTCCTGGCCAAGGTCGGCGTCTCTCCCCAGGCCTTTGTGGGGACCAACGCCGTCATCGGATTTCTGGTGGATATGGTCAGGATAGCAATGTATGCCATCGCCTTTCTGGTGGCTGGAACGATCGGACAGGTCAGCGCAGCCCGGTGGCCGCTGATCGCCACGGGAATCGTGGCGGCCTTTGCCGGGGTGCTGCTCGGCAAGCGCTACCTGCACAAGATGACCATGGACAGCGTCCAGGCCATCACAGGGGCCTTCCTGCTTGGCATCGCCATCGCTTTAGGCCTTGGGATTGTATGATATTTGCCTCATGGGCAGTGATCCGACACGAAATCGGCCGCCTTGCGTTGCGGCCCTTGCCGCCCAGGAACCAACCCTGACTACCCCACCACCTCGCCTCCGCTCGGGTCGCGCTGATCGGCCACCACGCTTTGCGCGGGAGTGAAGGCAGGGTCGGGATAGCGCTCGGCGCATTCGAGCAGGGTCATGTTGGCCTGACTGGTGACGGCGTCGCGGCCAAGATTCCTGAATAATTCGTCGATGAAGCCGAATTTCTCGGCGAATTCGCGAAACACCCGGTTCTCGGCGTCCATGTTCACGGCCTTGACCACATCCAGCACCCGCACCTCGTCAAGGGAACGCGCCGGGGCGTAGACCTCCCGGTCTTGGTCTTCGGTCAGCACCGTATATCCCGCCTTTTGCAGCACCCGAAAGATGTCCGAAACCAGCGTGGCCGGGGCCATGATCCCCTCGGAGATTTCCTCCACCGAGGGCAGCGGCTTGCCGTGGTGGAAGCGCTTGGCCAGAAGGCTCATCATCAGCACCGCAATCTTCTGCCGCTCAAAGGGCGTGGCCTTGCCAAAATAGCGCTGCCTGACAAAGGAATTGAGGTTCTGCCAAGCGTAGCTGACCTCGCAGCCGAGCAGCACCACCAGCCAGCTTATGTATATCCACATGAGCAGCAGCGGCAGCTGGGCAAAGCTGCCGTAAATGGCGTTGTACTTGGCCGCACCGATCTGCCAATGGATGTAGAACCACTGGGCGGTCTGCCACAGCACGCCGCCCACCACGCCGCCCAGGGCCGCCGCCACAAAATGCACCTTGGTGTGAGGAATGAAAGCGTACATGAAGGCCAAGGCCATGGCGATGAGTACATAGGGCGTGGCCTTGAGAAAGGCCGCCTCCAGCAGACCAATGGCCTCCACACTGAGCAGCCCGGTGACGATCTGCTGTTGTTGCAGACTCAAATTGAAACTCGACGCGATGAGCAGCACCATCGGGCAGATGACGATGACCGGGAAGAAGTCCGTCACCTTGCGCCAAGTCGAGCGCCCCTTGGTCACGCCCCAGATGGTGTTGAACGCCTTCTCGATGGTGCCCACCAGAGAGAGCACGGTGAACAGCAGCGTGGCCACGCCCACCCAGCCCAAGGCTTGGACGTTGGTGCGGTCGATGTATTCGATGATCCTGTCAGCCACCTCGGCCCGGCCAGTGGTCAGCTTGAGGATCAGGGTGCGGATGAACTCGGTATTCTGAAGCCCGAACCCCTTGGAAATGGAAAAGGCCACGGCCAGGAACGGGACGATGGACAAGATGGTGGTGAAGGTCAGGGCTGCGGCCCGGATGAGGCACTGGTCCTTGATGAATCCGAAACCAACAAGATAGAACAGGCGCGAGACCGACCGCCACAGCCTGACCAGCAGCGGGGTATCCGGCACGTTGCGCATCCAGATGCCTTCGGAAAAGTGACGCTTGATTTCCCTGGCCTTGCGTTCGATATCTTCCCTGGTCATGGCCGCTCCGTATGCTGGTCGAGATCACCCGGTCTCATGATCGCCTTGGACAAAGCCGACCATACCCGGCTTTGGCACCCGCAGGCAACCCGCCATGTGTCATTTGAACAGATCACGCAGGAAATTGAAGGATTTTTCCGGCAGGCTCAGGATGTTGCGCACCGTGTCGTTGAGAATCCTGTCCTTGGGAATCCTGACCTCAGGGTCAGACAACTTGCCGAATATCTCCATGGTCAGGCTCGGCACGACCACGAAGTCGTTGCGTATGGACAGATCAATGGCGTCGTCGGGCAGGCTGAACCAGCCCGAGCCGTAGCTTTGCAGCACCGGGGGTGCCTCCACCCGGAACGTGGTGGCCGTGAACACACCCCGCTCCACCGCGAACTCGCCCAGCGCCTTCCAAAACACGGTCCGGCGGTCTCTCGGGTCATTGGCCACCTGCCCTCTGGAGAGGTCCTGCGCGGGTGCGGGCTTGGCATCGTAGCCCGTGAATTTGAAGGACCCGTCGCGAATATGCGCCCGCGCCGCACCTTTCAAGTTGGCCAGGATGTCGTCGTCCGTGCGGCCCGTGCTTTCAAGGCCGAAGAACACGCCGGTGGTGCCGCGCACATAGTCCCTGCCTGCCATGTCCTCCAAAAGCTGTCCTGCCTGCATCTGATTGATGTTCAGGTGCAACTGGACGGCCAAGGAGTCCTGCCCCACCTGCCCAGAAACCTCTCCGGTCAGGGAGCCCTCATGGACCGTGCCCGTGGCATCGTGAACACGGATGTTCCCTGCGTCCGCCACGACCTTGGCCGAAAACCCCCGCGCCCGCACCTTGCCAAGCTTGAATTCCTCAAACCGCCCCTGGCCGTCGAGGCGCAGGGCGCGCAGGAATTTCAGGGGCAGATCCACGGGCGGCTTCCGTGTCGCCTTCCCTGTACGCCGTTCCTCCTCGGTAAGCGATGGCGGCCGGTATCTGTCTATGTCGAGCGCCCCAGCGTCGAACTCGAAGGAGAGCATGGGGTCGTCAAGTCCTGTCCCGACAACGCGGCCCCGGATCGGCATACCATCGAACTGCGCGATCACATCGTCCAGGGTGAAGCCCTCGGCGTCGAGGGTAAACCGGCTGGCGAAGCTGGCCGCCCCGAGCGCCTCGGGGTCCTTGGTGGCGATGCTTCCGCCGCCCAGCTCTCGAATGATCAGGCTGGGGTCAGCCGACGGCAGGGAGAGGCTGCCCGTGGCCTTGAATTTCGTATCCATGTTGGTGATGTGGACATCGCCCTGCAGGTCAGTGCCCAGCGCGGTCAGCACCCCCCTGTTCAGAGACGCCGTGTGCGAGCGGGTGTCGAAGGCCAGTTCCCCGGCCAGGGAGGCCGCGCCGTCGCGGTCAAGAAAGATCGGCCCTGCGACCTGCCCGCTGGAACTCAGACCCCGGCTCGCTGCATAGGGAGCATCAACGCCTACCGAAAGCGGCCCGGCCAGATTCAAGGTCAGCGCCTCGCCCCGGCTCGGCCCCTTGGCCTGAACACTGACGGATACCGTGAAATCGAAATTGTCGCCCGTGGTGCCCGCGCGGGCCTTGAACGACGCAGGAGTTTCAAGCCCGGCCACTTCGCGCTGCACAATTCGGCCGTCCTTGCCCGTGAAGCCAACCCGTCCCCTGCCCATGGTCAGGGCCGCCTGCCCGGACACGGCGCGCAGGATGCCAATGGACCGGACATCGGGCGGGCAGACCAGAGGCGTTGTCTCCACCCGCGCCACAAGGGTGGACGGCCCGTTCAAACGCACGGGAGCCGTGCCGAGGGCCGCGAAGCCCGCAGGGCCGGATACGGCCTTGACTTCGCCGCGCAGGGCCAGGGTCGAGTGCCCGCTCGCTGGGTCGCGTCCAATGGTGAAATGCGCCCCGGTGTTGAGCACCACCCCGTCCGGGGCCACGGCCGAGGCCTCAGCCTCGATGGCCCCGGCCCCGGCGTTCAGGGCCAGCCGCACGTCGGCGCAGGTCTTCTCCAGCAGGGTGAAGCGGTCCATGACCAGGGTTCCCTTGCCCCGGAATCCATGGAAAAAGTCAAGGGGGTAATCGGCCCAGACAAAGGGCGCGTCGGTCATGATCAGCGGCAGGTAGCGATCCAGGTCAAAGGCGTCGCCCCGCAATCCAAAGGCCCAGACCGGGGCGTCGAAGTCCGTCATCGACAGGTCGCCGTGCAGAGTCAGGTCGTCCAGAGTCAGGGTCAGGCCGGAGAGGGAGAGTCCCTTCGTGTCCACCTTCATGGCCGTGGAGAATGCGCCGCGCCTCAATCCGTCAACCTTGGAGACCGGAGCCTTGGGCACGTACCGGGTGATGATGTCGGCCGGGGTGAACGGATGCAGGGTGATGGTGCCGGTTGCGCCAAGGGAACTGCCGAGATCGGTACTGCGCAGGCTGCCCTCGGCCATGAGTCCGAGGAAGCGCACATGCATCCCCTCCAGGGCGACCACGCCCTTGTCCCAATCCACCACCAGCCGGGCCGCCAGCTCGCCGGGCGACGCGCCCCGGGGCAGGAAACGGCCGCCCACCGAGGCGTACACGCTCGCCTCTTCCAGAAGGAAGCCAGACCAGTCTTTGTCCACCAGGACCATGCCCTGGAGGGTCAGCTTCGACTGCACCCCACCGTTATCCCACGAAAAATCACTGCCTGCCACAAAGGAAATGCGCTGGCCGGAGCGCATGCCGCCAGTGCGCAGGTCGATTCCCCCGAGGTCAAAAGAAGTGCCGGTTTGATGGTCTTGGTAGACGATGGAGGCATCCGACACCTCAAGCTCGCTGAGGGAGACCGTATCGATCCTGAACGATGCCGATTCGGCATTTTCCATGCGCCCAAGATTCTCCATGAGCACCAACCAATTGAACGTTCCCTGGGGCGAGCGGATCACGTTGGCCCGCACCCCTTGGACGACAATGGACTCGATATCCACGCTGCGGGAAAAAAGCGGCAGCAGGCGAACGCTGACATGCAGAGTGTCGATCTCGGCCAAGGGGACATCGCCGAACTCGGGAGCGTCGGCCACGGTCAGCCCACTGACTTCAAGCGAAAGCATGGGATACAGAGCGATGTCCAGTCCGCCGTCGAGGCGCACTGGCCGACCCAGCGCCTCCTCGGCCAGGGTCGTGAAACGCAGCCGGAACTCCTCGCTGTCCACATAATACGATGCCCACAGGAGCGCGGCCGCCACGGCGATGATGCAGGCCACCGCCACCTCGATAAAAATCTTGCCGATGCGCCCGATCATGATCGAGCACATCCGGCCGTCCTGCGGCGGTTTGCTCCTTCAAGACGAATGAAGGCCGAACTGCCGAGCCGCAGTCCGGTCTCATCGGCCACTCGGTCGCACTTGACCTTGAAGGCGCAGTAGACTCCGTCCATGGCGCCATGAAGCGCCTCGAAATTGCCCTGTCCCTTGGACAGGATGACGTCCGCATCGCGCATGCGTTGGAGAAACTGCGGCGAACACCTGTCGAGCACGGTGCCAGGGGTATCCACCCCGCTCTCGACCACGCGGCACAGTTCAGTCATGCCTACCTGGGCCGCGTCCTCCAGGGTCGCGTCGTTAATGACCGGGCGCGAGCGGACCGTGTAGGTCACATCGCAGCCACGGGCGAGCAGTTGGCGCACCAGCAGCGTGTCCAGGGCGATTTCGCCCGCGTTGTCGCCGAGCACCACCACCCGCGCCCCGGGGACGGTCTCTGCCCTGAACCGGGCCAGGATGTCGGGATCAACGCTTTGGCCCACCGCGTTAAGCTCCGCCTCCCAGTCGATGTCGAGGTCCACGCCCCGGTCGATGTAGTTGCCGATGATGGCCAGTTCAAGAGCCGTGGCCAGCGGATCACCGCCCGGCCGCGATGCTTCGGCATCAACCCGTGCGGCCAGCGCGGGCAGCAGTCGCAAGGCGGCCTCGTTGTCCCGGCGTTTGCCCTCGGCGTAGTGATCAAACGGCTGGCCTCCCAGTTCGACAACGACCTCGGCCACGGTGTCGACCAGATGCCTGAAGATGACCGGCGGCGGCACGCGCAGATCGAGTCCGGCCAGGCGGGCTGACCACGCCTCGACGACACGGCGGCGGCCTGCCGCGCTGTGCGGCAGGGCCAGCTGTGCCTCCCGCTGCGCCATGCGCTCAAAGCACTCAAGACAGGCTGTGGCGATATTCATCCTCTGCACCCCGGTACTGCGCCGCTCCGGCACCCAGACGGCCCGGAATCCGGTGTTCATGATTCCAATTAGTTGAGAAAAAAATGGCACATCGCGCCGCCCATTGCAACAAAACCTAGCACGGCGCCAAAGCCATTGACAGCCTCGGCAACAGATGGGCCGTGATTTTGCCAGACGCTGGATTGGTCATGACCCGGTGATTTCGCAAAAGGCTGGACATGTCACACGTTCCTGCCCAAGGCTGGACGCGGGAATCAGGAGCCGAACTGGTCGGATGAGAGCCCGACGATGGCGATACCGGCCTTGTCGGCCAGAGCCACGGCGGCGTCGCGGTCGAAAAACAGGCTTTTGCCCGCTTCGATGCCGAGACAGGTGGCCTTGCCCTCGGTCATGATCTGGACGGTATCGAGCCCGAGGCTCGGCAGGTCCACCTGCTCCTGCTGGCCGGGCTTGAAGATTTTGACGACCACGCAGCCAGGGCCGCCCAGAGCGCACCCCCTGGTGATGGCCTGATCCGTGCCCTCCAGGGCTTCGACGGCCGAGATGATTCCCTCGCGCAGGACAAGGCACTGGCCTATGTCCATGCGGCCAAGTTCCTTGGCTATCCGCCAGCCGTAGCGCAAATCCTCCCACTCCCGCTCATCGGGTTCACGCCGGGTCATGACCCCGGAGGGGGTGACCAGCTCCGGCAGGAACTCATGGGCCGGGATGACGGCCATGCCCTCGCGCTCAAGCTCCGCAGCCAGGGCGCCGAGGATGGCCGAGTCGCCCTTGTTCTTCTGGCTGAAGAGGAGTTTCACGGCGCGCAAGTCCAGGTGGCGGATGTCCATGACCTTGGGCTTGTCGATGGTCCCGGCCATGATCACCTGCTCCACCCCGTTCTCGCGGAAATAGTCGATGAGCTTGCCAAGCTTGCCAAGCTTGAGTTCACGCCAGACATCGGCATGGGCGGCCACCTCCATGTTGGTGTGGCCGGTGAATCCCGCCACCACCAAACGGCAACCACGCGCCTTGACACCACGGGCCACCAGAATGGGAAACTGGCGGCCCCCAGCGATCAATCCAATGGTGGAGACGGTTTCACTCATGACGACTGTTCAAGAATCATCGTTGCCGTTGCGTTGCTTGTGGTCCGGGGTCACACCGTTCTTGCTCTCGCGGATGAAGGTCACCAGCCGGTCCACCTGGGGTATGCCGACGATCTCGCGTTCCACCTGGGCCAGCCCCTGTTCGCGGGTCAGGCCCGAGCGGAAGATGATCTTGTAGGCCTTTTTCAGGCCCTTGCAGGCCCCCTCGTCGAACCCGTTGCGGCGCAGGCCAATGAGGTTGGGGCCAAAGAGCATGCCGCGCACGCCATGGGCCAGCATGAACGGCGGCACGTCGAGCTTGTAGCCGCTGGCTCCGCCCAGGAAGGCGTATTCGCCGATGCGGATGAACTGCTGCACGGCAGAAAGGCCGCTGATGATCACGTTGCGCCCCACCTCGACATGCCCGGCCAGATTCACGGCATTGGCCATGATGACGTTGTCGCCGATGACGCAATCATGCGCGATGTGCGAGTAGGCCATGAACATGCAGTTGGAGCCGATGCGCGTCTCGCCTTCGCCCTGGGCTGTGCCCCGGTGGATGGTGACGCATTCGCGAATCTTGTTGTTGTCGCCGATGCGGGTGTAGGTCTTTTCGCCCTTGTAGGCCGTATGCTGCGGCTCGCCGCCGATGACCGCATGGGGATGGACATGGTTGCCGCTGCCTAGCTCGGTGAACGCCTTGATCACCACATGGGATTCGAGCAGAGAACCGTCACCGATTTTCGCCTCGGCTCCGACCACGGCAAAGGGACCGATGCGGACATCGGCGCCAAGTTGGGCGGTGGAATCGATTACCGCCGTGGAATGGATCTCTGTTGCCACTACATGTCCCCTTTATTGACGACGGCGGCCGAGAACTCGCCCTGGGCCACCACATGGCCGTCAACCTCGGCAACGCCCCGCATGCGCCAGATATTCATTTTGTGTTTTTCATAGGTCACGTTGAGCATCAGCCTGTCGCCGGGCACGACCGGCTTGCGAAACTTGACCTTGTTCAGACCGGTGAAGAGAAAGACTTTGTCCTCCAAAGCCTCGCGCACCGTACTCATGACAAAGACGCCGCCCGCCTGGGCCAGGGCTTCGAGGATGAGCACACCGGGCATGACCGGCAGACCGGGAAAATGCCCCTGGAAAAACGCCTCGTTCATGCTGACGTTCTTGTAGGCCTTGAGCCTGACGCCCGGCTCGAACTCCAGCACCCGGTCCACCAGCAGGAAGGGGTAGCGGTGCGGCAGCATCTGCATGATCTGCCGTATGTCCAGAAGGTGCTCGCTGCTACTCATGGTCGCTCCCCTTTTCTGCGGCCGCCCTGACCGCCTTGAGTTCCCTTTCCAGGGCCTTCACGCGCCGGAAGAGTTCCGGCAGCCTGGGCATGCACGCCCCGGCGGCCTTGAGGAAGGTGGTAGCGGGCATGACCGGGCTACCGGCCAGCCTGCTGCCCCCCTCAATCTTGCCGGATACACCGCTCTGCGCCCCGATCATGGCCCCATCACCGATATCCGCATTGTCGGCCACGCCCACCTGACCGGCCAGGATGACATTATCGCCCACCCGGGTACTGCCGCCGATGCCAACCTGACCGATGATCAGGCAGTTCTCGCCGACCTGCACGTTGTGTCCGATCTGCACGAGGTTGTCGATCTTGGTGCCGCGTCCGATACGCGTGGTGTCCAGGGCGGCCCTGTCAATGGCCGTGTTGGACCCAATCTCGACGTTGTCCTCCACGACCACGGTACCGATCTGGGGGATCTTCATGTGCCCGAGCGGTGTCTGGGCATAGCCGTAGCCATCGCCACCGACCACTGCACCCGGCTGGAGAATGACATTGTCGCCAAGAGTCACCCCGCCCATGACCACGGCGCTGGGATACAGCAGGCAGTCAGAGCCGACCACACTGTCTTCGCCCACATAGCAGCCGGGGAAGAGTTTGCTGTTGGCACCGATCTCAGCCCTGGCGCCGATAAAGACGAAGGGATAGACCGTGGCCGATGCATCGACGCGGGCCTCGGGATGGATGAAGGCAAGCTCGCTACTGCCCGAGAGACAACCCTGGGGGATGGCGAATATGTTCACTACTTTGGACAGATCCATATAGACGTTGGCACTGACCAGCGCACGGGCAACCTGGTCGGAATACGGGCCGGAGGTGAGAACACATCCGGCCCGGGTCGAATCCAGTAAATGCGCGTACTTGGGGTTGACGAGAAAGGAGATTTCGTCGGGTCCCGCCTTCTCCAGGGTATTCACCCCGGCTATCTCCATGTCGTCCCCGGTGTGGTCAAGGCCAAGTTTTTCGGCAAGGGCCGACAACTTGATCTTCATCGTGATTATTTTCCGGCTTTTTTCAGCTTGTTCAGCTCTTCGACGAGGTTGTCGGTGATGTCCACCCCTTCGGCGACGTATGACACGCCACTGCTACCCAGCTCGAAGATGGCGGTATAATTGTTGGCCTTGGCGTATTCGGCCATGACCTTGACAATTTTCTCGATTACGGGCTGGCCAAGCTCCTGCTGGGAGACCTGCATCTTTTGGCGATATGCGGCCACACTGTCCTGATAGTCGCGGGTGATGCGGCGGAACTCGCGCTGCTTGTCCTGCTGGGCTTCGAGCTTCAGGGCCATATCCTGGTTGCGCAACTCGTCCTCGAGCCGCTGGATGCCCTGAGCTTCCTTCTCAAGGGTCTTCTCTAGGGGCTCGAACTGCGCCTTCAGCTTGGCCGCCACGGCCTTGCCGTAGTCGCAGTTGACCATCACTGCCTGCATGCTGAACACGCCGATCTTGACCTCGGCGAACGCCGCCGAGTGAAACAGAAGGACACAGGCGATGGCCAGAAACAAAACCTTTTTCATATACAATCTCCTTGCATGAAATGCGCTGTCTAGAATTGCTGCCCCATTAGCATTTCGATCTTGTGACGTCCAGTGGTGCCGATACGATCAAGCCCGTAGCCATAAACGATGCCGACAGGCCCCATGGGCGAGTACCAGTTGATGCCCGCGCCAACGCTCTTGTACAGGCCCAGCGCGGGTGTCGTGCCCTTGCGGACTGGCGAGGAGAAGAACATCTCGCTCTCCTTCCACGAGTTGCCTGCGTCAAAGAAGATCAGGGAGGTGATGCCGTACTCCTTGCTCAACTGCCGCCTGAGCTCATGGTTCATGTAGAACGCCTTGTTGCCACCCTCGTTAGCACCAGCCGAATCCAGAGGCGAGATGGAGTAGGAGGAATAGCCACGGACCGTCCCCACGCCGCCAAGCTCGAACCGTTGATCAGTTGGCACCTTGGAATTGCCGAAGTTTCTGTGCAGGTAGCCGGCCCAGACCTTGGAGTGGAACACGACTTCTTCAAAAGTCGGGGTATACCACTGGAACGATCCAGTATACTTGACAAAATCATCCGTTCCGCCCAGAGGGCCGCCGCCATAGGCAATGGCCATCGAGGTGACCGTTCCTTCGGTGGTATTCATAAAGTTATCACGGGTGTCGCGGGTTATGCCGGCCGCAAGCTGGCTGAGGAAATGCGAGCCCTTGTCGTCCTTGACCGCCTGGGACGCGTCGTCGCTGATGTTCGTCAGTTGGTAATTCTCTGCGGTGTAGTCCCATGCGACCGAGGTGTACTCGCCCACGGGATAGTCGAAGCTCATGATACCGCCAAACGAGCGCTTGGTGTAATCGGTGAAGTCCTCATCGCGCTTGTGGGCCTCTGCGGTCATGCCCACGTCGGAGTCATTGAGATTCGGGTTACGGAAGGTCAGGGTGTAGACGGTCTTGCGGCCGCTGAACGCGCCGTTAAGAGCGAGCAGATACCCTTTGCCAAACAGGTTAGACTCCGACACCTGGGCCGCGAGGTAGACGCTGTCGTAGGTGGAATAGCCGATACCGCCGCCGATGCGGCCCGTGGGCTTGTCCTTGACCTTGACGACGAGGTCCATCTCCTCCGGGTTGCCGGTGGGAACCGGCGAGATGTCCACGCGCTCGAAATAGTCGAGATTGGTCAGCCGCGTATGCGAACGCTTGAGCTTCTCGCCGCTGAACATATCGCCGTCGGCGAGCCGCATTTGGCGCATGATGACGTTGTCGCGAGTAACGGTGTTGCCCTCGATGAGCACGCGGCGGATGTGAACACGCTGATGTTTGGCGATAGTGTAGACGACATCGACAATCTGGGTCTCGGGGTTGTCCTTGAGGTTCACTTTCACGTCCGCATAGGCGTAGCCGTAATCATTGTAATATGTCGTCAGCGCGTCGACATCGCTCTTGAGCAGGGAGCGGTCGAAATAATCGTCCTTCTCCTTGAGCTTGCCGATGGATGTGATGTCCGAGAGCTTGGCAGGGTCATCGATGAGGTCGCCCTTGAAGAGGGTGTCGCCCATCTTGTAGCGCTGCCCCTCCCAGACCTGATAGACGACGGTGATGCCGTTGTCTTTGATATCCACCTCTGGCCTGCCCACGCGGACCTCGATGAACCCCTTGCTGTTGTAAAAGGCCTCGATGGCGGCGGCGTCGCGGTCCAGGAGTTCCTCCTTGAGCACGCCGGTATTGGTGATCCAGGAGAGCATTCCGCGCTCCTTGAGGGCCAACACGTCCTTGATGTCCGAGGGGTCGAGTTGCTTGGCGCCGTCGATGACCACGTCGGTGATGTAGAGCTTGGGGCCTTCGTCCACCACAAAGGTCAGCCGGGCCACGCCGGTGCCGGCGTCCTCTACCTCATGGGAGACCTTGGCCTTGTAGTAGCCGTCCTTGCGGTACATCTCGCGAATGACGCGAATGTCGTCGGCCAGCACCTTGGGGTTGACCACGCCGCCCTTCTTGGTGGACACGGCCTCAAGGATGTCTCCGGAACTGATGGCGTCGGCTCCGCGCACACCCAGGGCCTGAATGCGCGGTTTTTCCACCACCACAAAGACCACTCGCTTGCCTTCGGGCACGTCATCAATGCGCACCTTAACGTCATCAAAGTAGCCGAGATCGTAAATGTTCTTGAGAGCGGTATTGGCGGCCTTGGCCGTGAGCATGTCGCCTCTCTGGATGGTCAGGCGCATGAGAACCACGTCCTTGTCCAGCACCTTGGTCCCCTCCACATCCACCTCGGCCACCACTTCGAGCTTGAGCAGGTCCACCCGCATGCGGGCCACCAGGTCGTCCACGGCGGGCAGCAGGTTGATGAGCCCGTCCTTGGTCACGGAAATAGATTTTCCGGCATCGCTGCCGTAAGCGTCCGCGAGGCGCGCGTCCAGCGAGATGGCATCGCCGATTTGATTCATGGCGCCGAACACCGCGAACCCGGCCCCGGTAAGCAGGGCCACCTCCCGCGCCGAGGCAGCGGTCACTGTGGTAATGTTCTTGTCGTGCAGCACACGCCTGACCTCGGCTGCGTCCACCACGCCGAAACCCACCTCGCGCAACCGGTCGGCCAGGAGCTCAGGAAGGCTGTCCCTGAGGTAGGAGAAATCCTCGCCCGCATTGATGACAAAGGGAAGCACCGCGACCGTGACGTCCCCGGCGACATTGTCCGCGCGGGCGGCACCAGCCGGGACGAGCAGGAGCGTTACCAGGACCAGGATCGCCATCATGCGAACGCGACTAATGAGCATACAATTCTCCTGAGCGCAATTCCAGCCGCCTGTGCATCATCCCGGCCAGGGCCGGGTTGTGCGTCACGACGACAAAAGTCATACCCAATTCATTATTCAATGAGACGAGAAGCTCTCCAATCCTGGAGCCGTTCTCCTCGTCGAGGTTGCCCGTAGGCTCGTCTGCCAGCAGCACGGCCGGCCTGAGCAGGATCGCCCGGGCAATGGCCGCCCGCTGGCGCTCTCCGCCCGAAAGGGTGGTCACCTTGTGCTGCAACCTGTGACCAAGGCCGACCATGTCCAGCGCCTCGGCCGCCATCCTGGTCCCCTCGCCTCGCCCCTTGCCGGCTATGAATGCGGGCAAGGCCACGTTCTCCAGCGTGGTGAACTCAGGCAGCAGGTGGTGGAACTGGAACACGAACCCTATGTCGCGGTTGCGAAGCCGCGCCCGCTGCCTGCCACCCAGGGTGCTCAAATCGACGTCGTTGAGAAATATCTTGCCCGAGGTGGCCGTGTCCAGCGTCCCGAGCAGGTGCAACAACGTGGTCTTTCCCGAGCCCGATGACCCGAGAATGGCCAGGGATTCGCCCCGGGGTATGGTCAGATCGACGTTCTTGAGCACTCGCACCGTTTCCGAAGGCCCTTCGAATTCCTTATCCACGGCAACCAGTCGGTATATAGCCTCTTTACTCATAACGCAAGGCATCGCTCGGGTTCAGGGCGGCAGCCCGTCTCGCCGGGTAAATAGTTGCCAGAAAACACAAAAGGAACGCGGCACCGCCAATGGCCAAGAGGTCCAAGGCCTCAAGCCGCACCGGCAGGTAGTCCACCGGGTAGACGTTGCTTGGCAGCTTGATGAACTGGTACTCCTTGAGCAACAAGCTCACCGGCACGCCGATGAGAAAACCGAGCACGGTCCCGGCCAGCCCGATGAACGTTCCCTGAAGCATGAAGATGCGCCTGATGCTGGAAACATCCGCGCCCAGCGACATCATGACAGCGATATCCTTGGTTTTCTGAATCACCAGCATGACCAGCGTGGTGACAATGCTGAAGGAGCCGACAAGGACGATCATGGCCAGGATGATGAACATGGCCGTCTTCTCCAGCTCAAGGGCGGCGAAAAGGTTGGCGTTCATCTCCTGCCAATGGCGCACATGGACCGTGAAGGAGCCGATGCGGTCGCGCAGCAGCGCGGAGATGGCCTCCACATTGTAGACGTCGTTGACGCTGACCTCAAGCCCGGAGACCACGTCTTCCTTGAAGCCGAGCAGTTGCCGGGCGGCCGGAATGGTCACGTATCCAAGCGACGAATCATACTCGAACATCCCGGTCTTGAAAATTCCGGCCACAACGAAGGGCCTGATTTTGGGGGTGAAGCCCGCCGCACCGGCGCGGCCCGAGGGTGACAGCAGGTTCACCTCTGACCCCTGGACCAGGCCGAGCCTGTTGGCCAGCTCCGAGCCGATGATGATGCCCGGCACCTCGGCCGAGTCGTCAAGGCTGGCGATGCCGCCGCTGATCATGTCCTTTGAAAGGCTGAGTACCGAGTCGGAGGTACCGGGATCGATGCCCCGCAGAACCACGCCCTTGACCCCGTTGCGGGTGGAGAGCATGACCTCGGAGTAGACGAAGGGGGTCACGCCGATCACACCCGGCACCCGGGCGGCCTCACTGGCCATCGCTCTGTAATCACTGATTCCGCCGCGCAGGGATGTGACGAGAATGTGGGCGTTCACGCCCAGGATTTTATCGCGCAGGTCGGTTGAAAAGCCGTTCATCACGCCGATGACCACGATGAGCGCGCCGACCCCGATGGCCACGCCAAAGACGGCGAAAAGCGAGATGATGGATATGAACGCCTGCCTGCGCAGGGCGAACAGATATCTCAGTGCGACAAACGTCTCGAATCTCATAGGCTGGCTCGTGTCATGTAACGCATGGGGCCTTATCCAACCTCCGGCCGCAGCAGCGGAAACAGGATGACCTCACGGATGGAAGCACTGTCGGTCAGGAGCATGACCAGCCTGTCGATGCCGACCCCCTGCCCCGCCGCAGGGGGCATGCCGTATTCCAGGGCGCGGACGTAATCATCATCCATGAAATGCGCCTCGTCGTCTCCCGCCTCCTTCTCTCGCACCTGCTCCTCGAACCGGCCGCGCTGATCCACGGGGTCGTTGAGCTCAGAAAAGGCATTGGCCATCTCCCGGCCGGTCATGAATAGTTCGAAGCGGTCCGTGATATCGGGATTCTCCTCGTTGCGACGGGAAAGGGGCGAAATGTCCGTGGGGTAATGATAGATGAAATGGGGCTGGATCAGCTTCGGCTCCACCAGGATGTCGAAGAGCTTTGCCTGGAGCTTGCCGAGCTTCTCCCCCTCGGCCACCTTCTCGCCCCGGGCCTTGACCATGGCCTTGCACTGCTCGTAATCGACGAACACTTCGCGCGACAGGCCACCGATCTTCTCCAGCGAATCATGGAACGAAATCCGGGTCCAGGCCCCCACGGAAAGATCGATCATTTCTCCCTGATACGGAACCATCGACGAGCCCGTGACCTTCACGGCAACCCGGGAGAACATCTCCTCGGTCAGGTCCATCAGGTCCTCGAAGTTGGCGTAGGCACTGTAGAATTCAAGCATTGTGAATTCGGGATTATGCTGGGTCGAGATGCCTTCGTTGCGGAAATTGCGGTTGATCTCATAGACCTTCTCGAACCCGCCCACCAGGAGCCGCTTGAGATACAGCTCGGGCGCGATGCGCATATAGAGCTTCATATCCAGAGCGTTGTGATGGGTCTCGAAGGGCTTGGCCGTGGCACCGCCGGGAATGGCCTGCATCATGGGGGTTTCCACCTCCATGAAGCCCTTCTCGTCCAAGAAGCGGCGCAGTTCGCGCACCACGGCCGTGCGGGCCAGGAATATTTCCTTGGTCCTGGGCGTGACGATGAGGTCTACGTAACGCTGTCGGTAGCGGGTCTCCACGTCCTTGAGGCCGTGGTACTTGTCCGGCAGCGGGCGCATGGACTTGGTGATCAGCTTGAACTGCCGGGTCATGACGGTCAACTCGCCGGTCTTGGTCCGGAAGAGGGAGCCATTGATGCCAACGATATCGCCGATGTCGGTCTTCTTGAAGAACTGATACTGCTCGGTACCGAGGTCTTCCCGGGCCGCGTAGACCTGGATGCGGCCGCCACGGTCCTGCAGGTGGAAGAACGTCACCTTGCCGAAGGAGCGGTAGGACACCACCCGGCCAGCCAGGGCGAAGTCGTGATCCGCAGCCTCCAGAGCCTCGGCGTCCACATCGGTGAAGCGGGCCCAGAGGGTCTCTATCTCCGTGTCGCGCTTGAAATCGTTGGGATACAGATGGATGTTTTCATCCATAAGCTGACACGCTTTCTCGACGCGGGTCTTGATGACCGAGTTGAGTTCGTCCCTCGCATCCAGGGCTGTAAGCATGGGCACGAACCGCTCCGCATGGGCGGACTTGGTTGCCAGCTTGATTTTCTTATTGATTTTCGTATCGTTTGACAATGTTACTTTCCCTGTCCCCTGCAAAGTCTAGAAAAAAACAAGAGACGTTGACTGCGTAAGCCAAATATCAGTTCCCGTCAAGAAAATGAACCTCTTAACCCCGACATAATCAAGCTGGGCAAAAGTTGAAAATCCGGGTTTTTCCCCTTGACCCTGCCGTGGGTTTTGTTTAAACACTCTTTCGCCTTGACGGCAAATGTTCCCCAGTAGCTCAATCGGCAGAGCGGGTGACTGTTAATCACTAGGTTCGCGGTTCAAGTCCGTGCTGGGGAGCCAAGATAATCAAGGGTTCACGAGATTCACGCTCGTGAACCCTTTCTTTTTTGCTCCAAATTTGCTCCAATGCGTCACCAGGAGGTGGAGCATGGCAACCATCAGAAAACGCGGGCCCTACCAGTGGGAAGCTCGCATCAGACGTAAGGGCTTTCCCATTACATCAAAGACATTCGAGCGCAAGCAGGATGCCGAAGACTGGGCCAAGAACATTGAATCAGAGATGAGCCGTGGTGTATTCGTCTCCCGTGCAGAAGCCGAGTCGACCACCCTTTCAGAGGCTCTTGATCGCTACATCGAGGAGCACGTCCCTCGCCTCAAGCAACAGCAGCGCGAAACGAACCGGACCAAGGCCATCCAGAATCGCGACCTGGCCAAGCGCTTCCTGGCCGGCATCCGCGGCAAGGAGATCCGCGCCTTCATCTCCGAGCGCGAAGCCGAGGGCGTATCAGGCAACACGATCCGCCTAGACCTAGCCCTCATCTCAAAACTCTTCGAGGTGGCCAAACGCGACTGGGGCATGGAATCGCTCAGCAACCCGGTCAAGCTCGTGCACAAGCCCAAGGTCGAGAAAGGACGTACACGGCGGCTGGAGAACGATAATGAGCAAAATCTGCTCGAAGCGGCAGAGCCCAGGCTGCAACCAGTCATCAAATTCGCCCTGGAGACGGCCATGCGCCGCTCAGAGATCGCCGAGCTGCGATGGCAGAACGTGGACCTGCCCAGCTCCACTGTCTACTTGGCACAGACCAAAAACTCAGACGAGAGGACGATCCCGCTCTCCCCTGCTGCTAAGGGAATCCTCGACGATCTGCCCAGACAGATTTCAGGGCGTGTTTTTGGCATGACTGCGGAAATGATCACAGTGGCCATGAGGAAAGCGGTCAGAAAGGCCAAGATCGACAATCTAACCTTCCACGACCTCCGGCACGAAGCCATCAGCCGCTTATTTGAGAATACCGACCTGGACTCAATGGAAATCGCTCAGATCAGTGGGCACAAGTCCATGCAGATGCTCAAGCGGTACAGCCATCTCAGGACGGCCAGGTTGGCTGATCGGCTGGCGGGAGGAAAGAGAGGCGTACTCGGTTTTTAACCCGGAGCTCACAGGCCCCAATATAACGAACATGGGGATTTACATGTAAATCTAGCTCGTTATTTATAGTCCAGAAAAACGGAGGCACTTAGGCACCCTAATCCTGCTGAACGACGCATACCCCTGGCCAAGTAGTGTGCGGGACACCTCAGAATGAAACTCGTGGACATGGCGATTACTCCTTCCGATCCTCAGTGGTATGATTATCGGTTGGACGTCATGTCCTTTCATTTTGTCAAAAGTACGCTCTAGCCGGATGAACCTAATTTCCGGGGGGATTACCCGATGACGAGAGAAGAACGGTATTATGTAGGATTCACACAAATCAATGATGACGGCAGGTTGCTGTCGAATTTTTCTTTCTGGCCCGATTGTCAATCCTAGCTCGGAGTACAGAAAAGAGTCGAGCGAGAAATAGCGCTCGACCATGAGAAATCAGGCAAAAAGAAGGCCGCATAAAGCGGCCAACTTGAGTGTAATTCGATGCCCAAGAACACTATTCACCAACCCCGACTGCCCGCATGTCTTCGGCAGATACGCCATAAAGCTTGCACACTGCATCATTGATCTGTTTGTCTGTGGCTTCAATTTGCCGTTTTGCCATCTCCTTCTCCTGAGATGTCTTTGATTCATCCAACTTCACATTGAGGCCAAGCATCCGGTCTACCAACATGACCAGATTGTCATGCAACATGACATCCTCGGGATCGTCAAAGTCAATGATGCGAATAGGTAGTTGTGCCAATTGACGAGCTTGAATCTCGGAAAATATCTTCTTGGTGGATTTCAAATACTTTACGTAATAAAGATTCAAAAGTTGCGAATTGATCAGCGCCAGTAAGTATTTCATTGAAAGCTTGCCTTGTTGCCGCAACGTAATCACAACCAACGTGTTCAGAGCATAGAACTGCTTATCGTCGTACGTTGCGATTAAGTGATCGCTCACACGTCTAAAAAGCAGCTTTTCCTTTGCTTCAAATATATCAGTTCGCTTGCATGAATGTATCTTCTCCACGTCATAAGCCAAATACTGCCCACCCCAGTCTAAACGATACCGGTTGATATTGCGTCCGTCCAAAAATGGTTTGTAGTTATTTGCAAGCTTTTTATCAAATATCGAACTTTTTCTATCCTTCTTGAGGGCTATTGCTTGATTGATGTTTGCAATTTTCCCCAATGGAGTACCTGTCTCGTTTATGGTTCGTTGAAATTCCAATTCGGAATCGTCAGCGGTAACCAAAAAAGCATTTTTGTGCGTTGACAGAAAGGCCCACTGTGATATCCGATGTGTAGCTGGCTTCATCTCCTTGTTGTCGAAGTTTATGATTTCAACCTCATGCTTCCCAGGCGAGGAGTTGAGTACGTTGAACACAATAGTCTCAACAACAGCACCTTTGAAAACTGGATATTTGTAGTTTACTATTTCTATAATCTTGTAGTTCAAGATCATGGTTCTTAATTTTTGATAGTATTCCTGGGTCAGAATGGTATTTGGAACAATGAAGCTGAAGTATCCATTTTTAGCCAAGAGCCAATGTAATGTTTTTTCAATGAAAAGACCAAAAGTGTTTAGTCTTCCCATCGAAGAGGAATACATGTTTTCTAGATACCGACCAATCGGCTCATCATAATAATCTTCCATGGAAAGTTGTATGTATGGTGGGTTACCTACCACGGCATTGAATCCACCATTTTTCATTATCTCCGGGAATTCAGTGTCCCAGTCAAAAACGTTCACTTTATACAGGGCTTCGTCGTCAAGAAGGTTGAGTTGCTGGTTATTGTAAAAATCAGGGCTAATCAACGAGTTCCCGCATTTGATGTTGTTTGCAAGATCCGGCAAGACCCTCTCTTGAATAAGCCGCATTTGCTTTCCGATACTCTGCTCGTTCTCCCCCTCCAAGACTTTGAGCAGAAGGGATAACTTTGTTACTTCAACAGCCTGATGGTCGATGTCGACTCCAAATATATTGTTCAACAAAATCCGTTTCCGTTCGTCGGTGGTCAGCCGCCATTCCCCTCTCTTAGATTGGCAAAGACGTGGATCTTTCCCCTTCGACCATTTTTCTGGCCCGTCTTTGGTATATGCGCTCAAGTGCCAGTCCAGCAGAAACTGGTATACGCCAATCAGGAATGACCCAGAGCCGCAAGCTGGATCCAAAATTTTTAAATCTTTTACACCGCCTTTGGAACCAGGTTTTTTGCCTTCCACTAACTTGGCCACAGTGTTTTCGACGATATGGTCCACAACGTAAGTCGGTGTATAGTAAACTCCGCCAGCTTTGCGGACTTGAGGCTTTTCTTCGATTTTGGCTTGGTGCTTGGGTGTGAGGCGAATAATCTTACCCAAAAAACGTTCGTATACCTGTCCAAGTATGTCCGCTGACAGAACCGAAAACTCGTAAGGGCTTTCCGGGTAGTAGAGATTCTTGAAAATCCCGCTTAAAGAATCGTCGCCTATGATAAGGGATGGCGTAAGGCTGTCGTAATTCTCGCGACCTTTTTCTTTCTTGAAATGGAATAGTCCCGAATTGTATTTCGCGTCAGCATCTTTGAAAAGATTAACCAATTTTGAGTAAACACCTTTCCCCCCGCACAACGCTCTTAATTTACCATAGCGTTCCATTCCTCGATCTTCGCAAATACGGAGAAACACGATGCGGTCGATTGTTTTCTGGACAGCGAAATTCAACTCACGTTGTGAAAGATGCATATTGCGTCTGGCGATATCCTTAGCCAATATAGACCGCCACGCCTCGATTTCATTCAGGAAGGCGGCATCAACTTCTGTAGTACCACGCTTCCCCTTTTTCGACTCTACATACTTGTCGAATGATCCTTTCTGGATGGCATCTTTTGAAAATATGCCAGCAATCTCCTCCCATCGCTCTTCGTAATCAGTGTATTTGCAATAAAGGATTCGAGAATGAGAACCCTTGTCGGATTTTCCAGGCTTGACTCGACAGTCGTAAACGGCGAATTCCTCAAAATCCGTTAAGATGCTCAGGGGAAGCTTGGCACTCCAGCCGTAACGCCTCAACTGGTAGGCCGCATGAATGTCTGTTTGGATATTGACAGCGGGTTTCTTGGCTTCCAAGAAAAATTTGCGGACACCGCCGATTCGGAAACAGTAATCTGGAGCCTTGGTGACACCGCCGACCTTGATGGCATCTTCATGGATTACGTCTTTGTATGCCTCGGCATGCCCTTTTTTGTTGGGAATATCCCACCCCAAAGCTTCAAAAAAAGGATCTATAAACTCTCGGCGTACCTGAGTTTCGTTGTACTTCCCCTTTTTGTACGATTCCACATTGTTGTCGAAAGTTTCTATTAAATCCTTAACACTATCCGGTATACTCATGACTTGTTCCCTGTCCCCATTATGCTAGGTGTCCGCAATCCCTGTCGTTGATTATTTTCCATCTTTTATAACCAATCTTATCAACGGTATACTTGACAAGTGTCTCAAGTCAATCATGGCCACCGAGAAACATGTCAAAAACATTCGGATTCAGGAGTTTTTCGCACAACCCATCAGAAATAAAGAAAAAGATAAACTCTTCACTGGTATTCCAACCGGTTATCCCGGCTTGTTCCGTATTTCACAATATGCCCAGCTAACATCTCGCAATGCTTGACAAAAGTTCAAAAATATGCTTTATACTGGCCGTAATGCCCTCGAAAAACCACACGCACGAGCAACACTTCCTGCTGTCGGCGAAAGCCCGCAGCCTGTCCGTCCCGCAGATCGCGGAATGGGACGAGGAGACCGTCTTCAAGACCTTCCGCGACATGCGGTGGCCGGAGACGGGAGGAGAGCCGTATTGCCCCAAGTGCGGCAGCGTGGCCCATTATTTCAGCGAGGGGCGACGGCAGTGGCGGTGCAAGGATTGCGGCCACACCTATTCCGTGACCAGCGGCACCTGGCTGCATTCCACCAACCTGCCCCTCAAGACCATCCTGATCGCCGTCAGTCTGTTGGCGAACGCCGCCAAGGGCATATCCGCTTCGCAGCTGATGAGGCATGTCGACGTCCAGTACAAGACGGCGTACACCCTGTACCACAAGCTGCGGAGCGCACTTCTCAAGACCCGGTACGACAAGCCCGCCATGTCCGGCGAGATCCAGGCGGACGGGGCGTACATCAATTCACACAAAAGACCAGCCAACAAGGTCGAGGACAGGGGCAAGGGCGATCGCAAGTCCTCCATGCCGGAGGTGTGCATCTTGGTCTTGCGCCAGATCAACCCGGAAGGGACAGGGGCGGACAGGACGCTCACCTACATCATCCCCACGGAAAATGCCGAGGACATCAAGTACCATGTCGAGGACAATGTCCAGCGCGGCTCCACCATCGTTTCCGACCAGCATGAGGCCTATGGCAATCTCGAGGTCAACTTCGAACGGGTGGTGGTCAACCACTCCATTTGCTACTGCGGCCCGGGCGGCGAGAACACCAATCAAGCCGAATCCTTCTTCGCCCGGTTCCGGCGCATGTTCAAGGGGCAAATCCACCGGGCCAGCAGGGAGTACCTGGGACTCTACGCCAACGAGGTCGCATACCGGGAAGACACCCGGCGATGGGACAACGGCAGGATCGCTGGTGACATGCTTGGCCGCATGCTCACCCTGGCCGATGATTCCCCGTTCAGGGGCTATTGGTCACGCAGCAGACGCAACCCCGCAGTCGCTTCCTTGGAGTCACCGCCATCCTTTCCCTTGGCGGCGTAGCCCACTAGGGACCAGTATTCCATATGGTCGTCGGGATCGCCGTCGACCTTTTCCACGACATCATAGTTGATCAGCGCCCGGCGGACTTCTGTCCAGCAGTCTTTGATCATGCCTTTTCGTTCCATGACCTGGTCGGTGATGGCCCTGGTGGACAGCGGGCCGCCTTCGGCCGCCTTCAGTGTTCGGATGATCAAGGATTTCAGTTCGCCCCGATCAAATTTCCGGGTGTATTGCCGCTTGGGCAGGACCGTGCCGGGATCGAAGCCGGGGTCCATCAGCGCCAGGGCCGTGTCCAGGGATTTGATGTAGCCGTCGTTCAACCGGATGCGTTCCCGCATGGCTTGGTTGTCGGCGATCAGTTCCGCCCGGCGCTTGGCCAGGGCCGCGGTGGTGTGGGGATGGGTGTTCTCGTTCATGCCGCCAGTCTATGCTGCGGCGGAAATGCGGGGCAAGGTGGGCTTTGTGCGAATCCTACATAATACCGGAGAAGAAGCTTGTTGCCGCAGTATCTTGCCGCTGAAGAGTTGGCGTGATAACAGAATGGTGAAGATTGGAAGAGGCTAAGAAAATTTACGCTTACAATATAATACCAACGGATGGTTTGACTTAAGAAGAAGGTTGCTCGACCCGCATTTTACGGATGCTATGTCAATAAACCCATTAAAATTTCAACTTGATAGAATGAGAAAGGAAGGGAAATACTATCATGTTGTTCACTGGATTGATGAATACATCAAGACAGGAGTTACATGGACAAACATCCTCAACGAATTGCTCTCATGGTTGAACCAGGCTAGCAGCATGAAGGATTTTGAACTCGTAGCCACTGCAATCAAACAATATGGATCACGAAAAGACATGGATAAAACTGCGGGCTTTAGAAATAAATGTGCAGAAGCCAAGATGATTATTGACGACACAAGGTTTGCCGTTTGTAAGAGAAGTATTCACTAGGTCCAACCACAAACTTACCCCAGCAACTGCTAACCATTTGGAGACACCACCATGGCAAAAACCTATGATGAACTATGTAGCATCGAGCGAGAGTTGCTTTCTCATGTGCAAGAGGTGGCGACAGGCCTTTGCGAAAAACAAGGCTCTGTAGACCATGCTCTTACATATTATCTTAGGCTCATCGAATGTTTTGAATCCTGCATCGTCTTAATGGAAAACAAATCATATGCAGGAATCCCCGTCATCTCCAGAGGCCTCCTTGAAGGCTTTGCGGACTTAGTCAATATTATTAACAATCCTAAACATATAAAAAAATTATATGCGTCAGGATACTGCGAGAAGAGAAAAGCAATTAACGCAGTAACCAACAACCTCAAAAATTTTGTCGACAAAGAAACTATCGGAGCCCTCGCAAAGGATAAGCCGTTCATTGAAAGAAAGATTCTTGAACACTACCCTTGTGAAGACAAAGTAAAAAAATGCTGTAGTAAAGTTCAGGGTATTTTCAGTAAATTTGACAATATAGCTGTCAAAGCAGAGCTGGCGAATGATTACAGCGGCTTATACGGCGTATTGTGTAGCTACGCTCACAATAACCCACTATCAGTAGAAGAAATCCATATCGAAGTCATCGATAACAATGTGAGGCACAAGCTATTTGATTACGATGACAATGAATTCCTGCATTCTATCGAAATGTACCTTCCAACGTTCACAAGAGCTACATTGAAATTTTTCGAGCACCGTTCAATTAAGACTGAGTTCGTATTGGCAATATTCAAAAAGTTCGAAGAAGCCACGTCTTCCGAAACATAGGATACCTACCAAAGCGATAAATCATCTCCCATCCCTGAATGCTTTTACTGAACAAGTGCAAGTGGATAGTTCGAAACAGCTAGATCCAGCGCCGATACAACTTAGTTGACCAAGCAAATGTCACGAAGATCGCAACGAGAAGAAGAGCCCCAACAGAGCCGACGATCCAATCATTAGCGTAAAACGGTGTTTCTGCTGCGAACTCTACCTGAGTGAAAATATCATTTGTCCTGACTGCTTCCTCAATCTCAATCTCTCGAATATCTCGAAGGTAGTTGCAAATTCCTGCCCACAAGAAAAAAGCAGAATAAACGAGTGAGGTCGGCATAAACATCCGGCCAAGTTTACACATCAGAAAGGGAGCGACTACGGCCCAAACGACTGAAAAAACCAAGGCAACTATTGGAATCGTTTCGATTGCGATTGCAATGGCAATAACAGTGGCCAGACCCCATAAAACAGACTGGAATCGACTCGGACGATTATCAGGGATGTTATAATAGTACTGCATAGCCTTCGTTTAAAGCAATCAATCGACTTGGTCAAGATCACTTATTGCACTGATGTCAGATGTGCTATATTGATTTGGTTAACAACTTATCATTTTAAGGGCAGGTACCACAGCATGAGCACCCAGGACGCAGACTTCATATCTCCTTCAGACTTCATGAGAGCCCGTCGACCAGAACTTTTCTCTGACACCATATCTTCAGAAGAAGAATATCTCGATAAAGGGCAACTCGAATACCACCTCAGCACCCTCACCCAACGTCAACAAGAATTTCAGTTTGAACACTTCTGTCGAAGACTGGCTGAAAGAGAACTCTGTCCAAACCTAGTTCCTCAAACTGGCCCTATGGGCGGAGGCGATGCGAAAGTCGATACTGAAACCCACCCTGTATCAGAAGAACTATCAAGACGCTGGTATGAAGGAGATCCTAAAGCAGCCAAGGAGCGCTGGGGATTTGCAATAAGCGCTAAGGAAAAGTGGCGGCCCAAAGTTAAAAGCGATGTCGAAAAGATCGTCAATACCAAACGCGGTTACACTCTGATCTACTTCATGACCAATCAGGCTGTATCCAGCAAGAAGAGGGCTGACTTGGAAGACGAGCTTAAAGCTCAATGGGGCACAAGTGTCAGAATATTAGATCGCACCTGGATAGTCGAAAAGATTACTCAAAATCGCCGATGGGACGTTGTCTTTTCAACATTAGAAATTGATCACCCAAGAACCCAAGAGCGTAAGCATCATGGTCCGTACGATGCTGAGCGCCTTCAGGAACTGGAAGAACTCGAATCCTTGATCGATGATCCCAATCGGTACCAAGACTCAGAATACCAGCTCATTGAGGACTGTTTACAAACTGCTATTATTGCACGTGGGTTGAACCACCCAAGAACAGAAATCGATGGTCGATTTGACCGAGCAGAACGAATTGCCCACGAACAAGGTTCAAAGAGACAACTCTTCCGAGTCCTTTATCAAAAAGCATGGACCGCGTACTGGTGGTTCGATGATTATCAAGAGCTAGATCGTCTTTACGACAAAGCAGAAGAGTTGATGATTGATGCTGATTGGACTTGGGACTTGGAAAAACTAGTCAATCTATGGACTGCCGGCAGGACATGGCTATTCATGCAGAAGAAGCCAATAGACTCTGACAAATGGGGAGGTCGAACAATTGCATTGCACGATGCACTCATGAAGCATGCCATGGATTCAACAAGACGTACAAATGCATTGTGGGCTCGTACACAGCTTGTACTCATGGATCTAAATAATGCAGCTGCAAATCGTGAAGGCCTTCCGGCCATTTGGAAACTTATGGCTGGCATCCTCAGGGAAGCCGAAGGCCTCCTTGACTACCCCGTAGGGGCACTTGTCCAAATCGTTCAGGATATCGGAGCAGTTGCAGAAGACTGCGATGAGTATGACGATTTGCTTGAAATGGCTATTGAAGTGCAATCGAAACGGGTCGGAAAGGCCAAACAAGGACAGATGCGTTTGGACTTTGGTCTAAAGAAGTTGAAGAGAGGCAAGCCATACGAAGCTATTGAGCAGTATGGCAAAGCTCAAACGCTTCTCGGTCAAAATGAATATCTCAAAGAATTTGTCGAATCTTTACTTGGAACTGCTTCTGGGTATGAAGCTGTAGGCCTACTATGGGCAGCCCGGGCAAATCTGATTCAAGCATTTGAGCGAACCACTAACGAATATTTGAAAGACGGGATTATCGGATATGCCGCATTTCCTCTGGTACGAAGATTAATCTGGATTGAAATCCAATTAGGACGAATCCCATGCGTCCTAGGCTGGCTTAACTGGTTGGGCATCATCAGTCACACCGTGGAGCTGGACGAAGAAAGCAAAGAAAAGCTTGGCCAAGAATTTATCCAGATGGATGCGATATTAGGCATTTTAACACTACAAACCGATTTTGACTCTTGGAACGAACTCAGCCATGTCGCTGGCCTTTTTGACAGATTTCAACTGTATATGTCTCGCGCAGCGGTTCTATTCTCGATGGGGTACGATGAACTATACAGAGAAGAATTCAATCAGCCCGAAGAGAATCTTGATGAGTTCTTCAGCCAATGGCTTGTACAGCCTGCAAATGAAGATTTACCGGATCGCGCTGAATGGATGCTGTACGATCCTGTAAGAATGCACACATCAATTATTGGCTGCAAAGTAGAACTAAGGGCACAAAGCAATTTGACTTCAATCGTACTTGGAGAGACTATACTCGCATTTTTGGAATCGTTTATGGCCTCCACAATAAAAATGGATGAAGTCTTTTCGACTAGGAGTCAGATATATATTGATATTAATCAATCTCCAAAAAGCGAACCTTCCTTTTCGTACAATATCGAAGAAGATGAATTCGG
>JBDRSO010000101.1:0-49092 GCA_043824835.1 Pseudomonadota bacterium
ACTCCAACCAGATCAGCTGCACAGCGGGCAGTGGTGCCAGCTACAAAATGCTCAATCAATCGGAGCTGCTTTTTCTGACTCAAACGACTTTTTCGCATTGCCATACCGATAACCCAGAGGAGTTATCTGGTACAGCCCCAAAAAAAGAGCTCAATCATCCATCAGACCTTGCCGCAGGCTCTGCGGCCAATGCCATCGCGCCGAACAACCAACCCGGACGGGAAGCGCCTTCACCTCCCTACAATGGCTCCCTGCGCCGGTTGCCATGCGGCTGGTGACAACGGGGCCGGCCCTCGGCCCACTTCCGCAAGACCTTTCAGCCCGCGCCTGACGCGCTAGCCCTGCTCCCGGACATGGTCAAGCCCCTGCCCGATAAGGTTGCGCACATGATCGTCGTCCAGGGTGTAGTACACGTTCTTGCCCTCCTTGCGGTAGCGGACCAACCGGGCCGCGCGCAACAGCCGAAGCTGGTGCGAGATGGCCGAGGGGGACATGTCGAGCACCTCGGCTAGGGCGCAGACGCACAACTCGTGAATGGACAGGGCATAGAGCATGCGCACCCGGGTATAGTCGCCAAGGGCCTTGAACAACTCGGCCAGGAACAGGAAATCTCGCTCCGAGAGCATCCCGGACCGGACCTTACCCACGTTGGCGGCGTGCTGCTCGGTGTTTCCGCAGGCAATGTTGGACATGGAACCTCACATGATCAATTACTCATTTGTCATGTCTGTACCCGCGTACGCCTTCGTTGTCAAGCCCCGGACAAAGGGCTGACCCTTGATACCAAGGGCCAACCCGTCATGATGACCGTGGCGACCGCGCCCCCCTTCTGCCAGGATAGCGGAATTGGGTGCGTTGATGAGGGAGTCCGGGTTAGACCGTCAGCTTCCTGGCCGCTGCCAGGGCCGCTGCGTAGTCGGGCTCAGCGGATACCTCCCTGAGATACTCCACATAGGCCACCTTGCCGTCCTTGCCCACCACGAAGACCGCACGGCTCAGGAGGCGCACTTCCTTGATCAGCACACCCCAGGCCAGCCCGAAGGAGGCGTCACGATGGTCCGAGAGGGTCTGGACCGCCTCGACCCCGGCCGCGCCGCACCATCTGGCCTGGGCAAAGGGCAGATCCATGCTCACGGTGAGAATGGTTACATCGGCTCCCAGCCCGGCGGCCTCGGTGTTGAAACGGCGGGTCTCCATGTCGCATACCGGGGTGTCCAGCGAGGGCACGGCCGCAATGATCAGCACCTTGCCCGCATAGTCGGCCAGGGTCCGCCCAGTCATGTCGTTGGCCACCACGGCAAAGTCCGGGGCGGTGTCGCCCGGTTTGATCTCCGGGCCGACGAGGGTCACGGGGTTGCCCTTGAGGGTCACATAATTCTTTCTTTCTTCCATGAATCGCTCCTTGTTTTAAAAATGATAACCATTCCCATATCACTCCCGGGCAGTGGGTGTAAAGCCCGGATCGCATCGAGACTACTCCAGGCCCAGGCGGCGCAGCACAAGACGTTTGCGCCCCTCCCCCTCCAGGATGTCCGCCACCTCGGAACCTCGGGCAAGCCCGGAGGCGCGGACCTCGGCCGCGAGTCCGGCCAGTTCCGTCTCACAGGCGAGGTAGGCGAAGGCGACCTCGCGCACGCCGCGCACCGAGGTGAGCCGCTCGGCCCAGCCAAGCCCCTCGCGATAGAACATCCGCGCAGCCAGGGACGCGGCCACCAGGGCCGTCTGGTGCTTGGGCGGCAGGTCGTTCACCAGCCGGTCAGCGTATGTCTCGACCAGCACGGACGGGCAATAGGCCAGCAGCGCACCGCGCAATTCAGGATTCGTGGCCACACCGCCCTGCTCACCCTCCAGCACCGCCGCGATGCGATCGGCCAGCCCGTTGATGGCCGCCGACAGGGCGTAGGAGAGCTGGGTGACGGTCTTGGCCCCCCCGGCCAGTTTGTATTCGCGCATGAGCAGACGGGCCTCGTCCCCGGCCCTGGCCCGCAGGATGTCGAGAAGCTCGGCCACATAGGTTTTCTTGATGGCCATGAATTCCTCGTCCGAGAGGACGAGCCCGGCCAGGATCTCGTAGGAGGAACAGATGACTCCGGTCTTGTTAGCCGACGGCCCCGGCACCACCAGGGCGCCCGCCTTTTCCAGCTCTGCCCTGGCGTCGGCCGCGATAAAGATGTTGGCTCCCTCCACAAAGCCCTGCGCCGAGGGCGTGCCGTCCCTGGTCAGGAAGCGCTTCCAGTTGCCCATGTTGATGGTCTCCGGCCTGCCGCCAGCGGGGATGAAGAGATCAGTCCGGGGCAGATTGTGCAGGTCATTTCGGATGCGCACGCCATCCGGATCGCCGGTGGTGACCACGAAAGCCCCCTCGCCGCACAGCAGAGCGGTGTCGAAGTCCTTGATGCGTCCACCCGTGTCCATGAGGCGCAGCAGCTCGGCATGGTCCAGCCCGGCGGGGTCGAAGGCCGCGCCGTGGCCGTCGGTCATGGCCACGATGCGCGCGTTCTCGCCGTACTCGCGAAACAGGATTCTGACCACATTGGAAGCCACATCGCCCGCCGGACCGCCGGTCATCTTGACTGTGAAGGGCTGGGCCAACGGGTCGATGCCGAGCGCCAGCAGCAGTTCGCGGGCAAAGACCACCACGCCCTCGCTGGTCACGCCGTACTCCTTGTGGGCGATTCCGGCACCGGGCTTGGAACTCATGAACGCTCCGGGCCACTTGTAGCCGCGCCGGGCCGCCCGGGCCGCTATCCAGATGATGTGATCCGGGGTGATGTTCTCGTCCGGGCCGAGGAAGATGACCTCCTCGCGGTCGAGATGATCCACGATACCGGGCAGCACAAAGCCGTTGGCCGGGGCCACCAGCAGGTCGAGGAAGGAGTCGATCATGCTGCGCACGGCCAGGTCGATGTCCGCGTCCGGGCCGAGCAGCATGACCGCCTTGGAGCCGCCCTCGGGAATGTCCTTGTTCTTGAGCTGCTGCGCCCGGGCCAGCTTGGTCACCTCGTCCAGCAGCCGGTTGGACTCCAGCTCGAAATGCTCCTGGGAGCCGGTACGCACCACCCGCACCCCGCCCCGGGCCATGTCGCGATAGCGCACGTGGAATCCGAAGCTGTAGGGCCCGTGGAAGCAGTAGATGCCAAAGGGTCGCTCGGCCATGGGCATGGGCGCGAGGATGACCGGATCGAGCCGGAAGCTCAGGCCCAGCCGATGTGGCAGGTAGTAGTTGGTGCGCAGGGTGTACTTGAAGAAACGGTAGATATACTTGAGGATGTCCCGGTGTATCCCGTTGTCCACGCCACCGATGGCGTCCATGACCGCCTGCCGCCGGCCGGTGATGGCAGCCCCCCGGTCGCCCCCCAGGGCCGGGTCGCAGCGTGCGGCGAAATAGTCGAGCAGCAGCCGGGCCACGCGCCTGTGCTTGAGCACCGCGTAGACAATGCGCCCCGAACCGTAGGCGTGGAGGTTTTTACTGATGAGAAACTGGTGGGCGAACTCAGAGGCGGCCTGCATGAGCATGACCTCACCAAGCTCCCAGCCGTCATCCTCGGCCAGCGCCTCCAGCCCGTGGAAGGCGAACCACTTGGTCAGCTCCAACTGGCGGCGCAGCCGCTCCCACCGCCCGCTCCCCTCGGTGAGCCGGATGCGCGAGCGGTCAAGATAGAAACTCATGACCGCAACAGGCGGGCGGTCGCCTCGCTCGAATACATCGGAATAGGCGCGGTCCACCGGGATGTCCTCGCGGGCGAAGACGTTGACCACGCGCAGCAGGAGGCCTCGGGCTGGCGGGTTCTCCATGGCCAGGGACACGCGGTCGAACCCTTGGACAGGCTCCTGCTCCAGAGTGACCTGCATCCGCTCGACCCCCGCCACGCAGCCGCAGGTGCGAAAATGGCGCACAGCCCTGCCCGGCTCGAACTTCTCCAGGTAGTCCTCGTTGGCATGGGCCAGGAACGCCTCGAAGTCGACCGCCTCGTCCGGCTTGAGATCAAGGCCGCCGTGCCGAACCGTTTCCAGGGCCTGGGCCAGTCCGCCGCTGTCAGCGGCGCATCGCGGCCTGGGGCCGAAGAGCAGCGTGTCGAGCCGGATGGAATCGTCGCGGCTCGAATAGATGCGCGCGATGCGGATGTCCCGGTCCAGGTACTGGCGCAGCACTCCGGCCAGGGACTTCATGTCGCCGCCCGGCGAGATGTGGGTGACCATGGTGCCGCATGGGCTGTGCAGGGCCATGGACTGCTTCTCCTGGCGGACCATGCCCGAAATCAGCGCCCGCACATGCCTGGCCTGCTCATCCTCGCCGTGGGTGCGGAAGTAATAGTCCGGCATGTTGCTGACAAACCACGGCACGATCTCGTCCACAGCCTCGTGAAGCTGTTGCCCCACCATCTCCCGCAGCCGCACCGGCCCGCTTGTCGATTCCTGGGTCACGCTTCCTCCGTCGCCTGAAGGTTATCCCGCAATCATCAGTTGTGCATGGGCCGGGGAGGCCCGTCAAGGGATGGAATCATCATTCATGGACCGCCCAACACATTATAATGGTTCAACTGCCAATCTTATATAATGGACATGCAAGATGGGGCGAGGTATGACAAGACAAGCCGGACCATGGTGGCTCGGCAGGAGTTTCGCGACGAGGTACCGCTATGAGCAAGCATGCGACTGACACCGGCATCCTACTGGAAACCGGCACGAACGAACTCGAAATTCTCGAATTTTATATCAACGAGACGCTCAAGGAGGGCCAGCCTCCGGTCAAGAACTACTTCGGCATCAACGTGGCCAAGGTCATGCAGGTCATCGAGACGCCGAACCTGGAGCCGCCGGAGTCCGCTCCCCAGCCCTCGTTCATGGGCACCATTCCCCTGCGCGACCTGATCCTGCCCGTGCTCGACCTCTCGGTGTGGCTCGACCTGAACATGCCCAAAACCGAGCGCGACATCGTCATCGTCACCGAGTTCAGCAAGTCAGTGACCGGCTTCCTCGTCTCCGGCGTGATCGAGATCCACCGCGTGGGCTGGGGCGAGGTCATTCCGCCCTCAAGCGTCATTTCCCAGAGCACGGATTCCATCATCGGGCTGGTGGACAAGGGCGACCATTTCATCCAACTGCTGGACCTCGAAACCATCCTGACCCAGTTCGAGCCCGACGACGGCGTCAAGATCAAGCGGTCGGACCGGGAATACAAGGTGCTCGTGGCGGACGACTCAGCCACCATCAGGACCATGCTTGAAAGGAACCTGACCGAGGCCAACTTCCGCCCCACCATCACCACCAACGGCAGCGAGGCCCTCAAGACCCTCATGGAATACAAGCGGCTGGCGGAGGAATCAGGCAAGGACATCACCGAGTTGGTGGACCTCGTGGTCTCGGACATCGAAATGCCGCTCATGGATGGCTTCAGCCTGACCAAGCACATCAAGCAGGACCCGGTCCTGATGAAACTGCCGGTCATACTGTATTCCTCGATCATCACCAAGGAACTACGCCACAAGGGCGACTCCGTGGGGGCGGACATGCAGATCACCAAGCCCGACCTGCACACCATTCCCGAGAAGGCCATCGAACTCATTGAAGGAACCCCCGCTTGACCAAACCCGCCGACGAAGTGCTTGAGGTCTTCCTCGAAGAAACCGCCGAGAGGCTCGATTCCATCGAATCCGGCCTGCTGCGCCTTGAACAGACGACCAAGCCGGAGCCCGGGCTGATCAACTCCATTTTCCGCGACGCCCACTCGGTCAAGGCCGGGGCCAACCTGCTCAAGCTGGGGACCATCGAGGAGCTTGCCCACAAGCTTGAAAACGTGTTGGAGCAGATCCGCACGGAACAGATTCCCGTCACCGAGATGATCATCACGGCCAGCCTCGAAGCCGTGGACAAGCTGCGCGAGTTGGCCCAGGACGTGGATCGCAGCGACACCATCAGCATCAGACTGCACACGGCCATGCTCGAGATGTCGGTCAAGAAATCACTGGAAGGCTGATCAACCCACCGGCCGCGCAACAGAAAAGGGACGCCCCGGGGCGTCCCTTTTTTTGCGTCATTGGCGGCAAATCTAGTTCTCGAAGGCCTTGAGCAACTGGCTGGTCTCCTGCATCTGCGCGAAAGAGGTGTTCTTGAAGACCTCCCCTTCCACGGCCCGCATGAACTGGTCGTGGGTCATGCGGGTGAAGTCCATCATGATGCCCCGGACCTCGAAGTACATGAGCAGAAAGGCGCTCAACGGCTCATCCGTGAGGATTTTCGCCAGCCCCCGGGGATCAGTCAGCGAGGTGAAGGGCTTGTTCATCCCGCCGAGATGAAACATGTCCAGCCCGCTCTTGCCGTCCGTGACCACGCCAATGAGGTTGAAGGTCTTGAGCCCGGCCACGAACTCATCCGTGAGGTCCGGGAATTCGAGGATGTCCTTTCTGGGAAACGCGCCCACAAAGACCATGGTCCCGTTCTCCTCGGCCATGGTGTGCCGGAACACGTTCTCGCCGTGCAGCTTCCTGGCCGCCTTGACCGTCTCGTACAGGTCGCAGGCAAAGGCCAGCTTGAGATCCCCGATGACTTTCTCGTCCATGTCTTCCCTCCGGTTTCGCGCCTTTCGCAGTGCAGCAGATAGCGCATTTCAGCGCGCAGCACAATCGCCCGCCGCCGGGAATCATGTCGCAGAAGCGCCGACCAAACTAGATGATGCCGTGCAGCGGGCCGCCGGGCGCGCCCAGGGCGTCCACGCGCCGCTCCACTTCGGGGTCGGGCTCCAGCGGCGGGGCGTGGTAGGTCTTGAGGCGGGCGTCGATGATCATCGCCTGCCTCGCGCCCCAGTGCTTGGCGTGGGTGAAGGCCCCTGCGCCGTAGATATCCGTGGCCGGGTCCGAGCGGGTGAAGGTCACCCACAGGAAGTTGTCCCAGTCCCGGGCCGTGAAGACTGCGTCGTCGGCCACCACGATCATCGGGAATTCCTCGATGCCCTTGACCCGGGCGAGGGCCTCGCCCAGCGTGTCAAAGGCCGGGTCCTGCTGGTCCCGCTTGCGGCGATGGGCCGGACCCTTGATGACCATGATCCCGGGCGCGAAGAGCCGGGCATCGCGGAACCCGCGCGGCAGGTCGAGGCCGGGCGGCAACTCGGCGGCCAGGGTCCGCCTGACCGCTCCGGCGGCAGCCAGCACCAGCTTGGAGCCCTGGTTGAGGCTGATGCCCGAGTAATCCAGGGTGTCCATGGTGGTCCGGGTGATGAAGTGCAGGTCGCGGGTCAGGTCCACTCGCCGCAGCATGTGATCGAGAAAGGCGGGAATGTCGTGGCAGGACAAGCCAGGCGACATGTCCTCCTTGGCCGCGATGAGCACGTACTTGGAGAGCGAGGTCTGGGTGTTTCCAAGCAGGGCCATGGCGTTGGTCAGCAGCTCCTGGGGCTGCCTGTCCTTGGCATAGGGCACATAGCGCTCGCTGCCCACGGCCAGGAGCAGCGGATGCACGCCCGCCGCGTCCACGGCGTGGACCTCGTGAACGCCAGAAAAGACCGAGGGCACCAGCTCGGCGGTCAACTCGTGGATGAACTCGCCGAATACAGTGTCCTCCTGGGGCGGTCGGCCAACGGTGGTGAAGGGCCAGACCGCGTCGGTGCGATGGTAGACCCTGTCCACGCGCATGACAGGGAAATCGTGCGTCAGGCTGTAGTAACCCAGATGATCGCCAAACGGCCCCTCGGGCTTCTGTTCGCCAAGCATGACCCGGCCGCAGATGCAGAAATCCGCCTGGGCCAGGATGGGCAGCCCGCCCTCGCGGCGGACCATGGGGATGCGATGCCCGGCCATTGCTCCGGCAAAGAAAATCTCGGCCAGCCCCTCGGGCAGGGGCATGACTGCGGCCAGGGTCATGGCTGGCGGGCCGCCCACAAAGACGTTGACCCGCAGCGGCTCGCCCCGGGCGATGGCCTGGGCGTGATGGTGGCCGATGCCCCGGTGGATCTGATAGTGCAGGCCCACCTCGCGCTCGGGCAGAAACTCGCCCCCCGAAAGCTGGACCCGGTACATGCCGAGGTTGGAGCCCGCAAAGCCGGGATTCTCCGGGCTCTCGGTGTAGACCTGGGGCAGGGTCACATAGGCCCCGCCGTCCATGGGCCAGGAGACCAGCCCGGGCAGGGCCGAGAGCGCGGCCTCATGCTCCATGACCGGCCCGGTCTCCACCATGCGCGGCATGGTGTGCCAGGCGGTGCGCGGCGCGCCGATGTACTGCCAGGGCTTCTTGAGCGCCTCCATGGGGGTGAGCTTGAGCTTCATCAGCCGCTGCACCGTCTCGATGGTGTCGCGGAAGATGAAATGCATCCGCTCGCGCGTGCCGTAGATGTTGGCGGCCATGGGGAACCGGCAGCCCTTGACATTGGTGAAGAGGAGCGCGGGGCCACCGGCGTGAAACACCCGGCGCTGGATGGCTCCCACCTCGATGGCGGCGTCCACCCGAGTGTCGATGCGCACCAGTTCGCCCCTGGCCTCAAGGGCGTCGAGGCACTTTCTTGTATTGATGTATCCCATTATGATTCCCGTTTTCGATGTTGCTGGCAAAGCAATCTAGACGGAACGGACGGAAAAGTTAAGGAGAATCGGTGACCCTGTGGCCGGACACTTCGCCTTTCAGTGCCCGATGCCCCCGGACTGGACCGGCGACCGCCACACGCAGTCGAACCGGGTGGCACCATCCCGGGCATAGTCGGACCGCAGGTCCAACTCGTGAGGCTTCATGCCCCTTGAGGCGAGGTTGTGGCAGGTGTTGCAGAACATGCGGGGGTAGCCACACACGAGGCAGTATGGGCGGTAATCGTCGCACACTTGCGCGTTCCAGGGCCGCCGACGCCCCAGCACGCACCCTTTCCTGTGAAAGACGCAGTTCAGACAATTATTTGACATGGTTGACAATTTACGCATCTTGCCCCCCCCGGACATGCTGATGGCTCAGCTTCGGATACAAGCACAGGCCCGGGCGCGGTGGTATTATAATTCCGTGGCCCGCCGCCGGGATGGCCACGGCGCGCTTTTCCCCGGACAGGGAATGTGCTACCCGGCGGAAAACCTGTTCAGGAGGAACGCCATGGCACTGATGCAGTGGGACGAGGCCATGTCCGTGGGGGTCGAGGAACTCGACGCCCAGCACAAAACGCTCATAGAGCTGATCAACCAGACCTTTGAGGCCATACAGCGGCAGGACGAAGGGCAACTGCCCCGACTCGTGGAAAAGATGGCCGCTTACGGCCAGACGCACTTCGCCACCGAGGAGCGATACATGCGCGACAGCGGGTTCCCGGGCCTCGAAGAGCACAGGTTCCACCACGCCAAGTTCAAGAGTACGGTGGACGACTTCCAGCGCTCACTGGAGAGCAGGACCGACCTGACCCAGGTCTTCCTTTTCCTGAGCCGCTGGCTCGCGACCCACATCATGGACGAGGACATGCGCTACGCGCCCCACGTCACTGAGCGCTGAGTGGCGCCCGCCACATCGCCGGCGCCAATCGGCGATCATTCACCCCTGGCGGCGAAAAAAGCGGTGGCAAAGGTCTGCATGACCTCGTCGATGTCCTCCAGAACTTCCTTGCGCATGTCCAGATGGGTAGGGCCGATGCCCATGGTGGCCGTGTCCCAGTAGACCTGACGCGGCGGGATGCCGAATTCGAAGTCCAGATGGTAGATATTAAGCCCGCTCTCGGAGCGTATGCTCATGATCTTCATGATGATATAGCCCACATTGGTCAGCTCGAAACCTGCGGCCGGGTAGTTGTTCACCACGGCGTCGTCGTTCACCTTCATGCCACGCATGTTCTTGAGGAAGGCATCGATGGCGTGGGCACGAAGGTCTGCTGGCTCCAGGCCGCCGCCTTCCACATCCACCAGGACCGTGATGTCGTCGAGAATCCGAATGGCGGCGAATTTTTCGCCCATGTCCGCCCGGGCGGGCACCGCAGTGGCGGCCAGCAGGGCCGCAAGGGTCAGCAGAACCAGTATCCGTCGCATGGTCACCTCGCTGTGTGTCGGGGGTTTGTCGCAGCCTCGAATGTATGCACGGAGCGGTCTAAATTGTAAAGACAGCACAAGCGAAGGCCCGGAACAAAAAAGTTCCGGGCCTGAATATCGCGGTGGTGGGCTATGCAGGATTCGAACCTGCGACCTCTTGCTCCGGAGGCAAGCACTCTATCCATCTGAGCTAATAGCCCACGGGAACGAAGTAGCTATACCCCGCGCCGTCCTTTGTCAAGAACACTTCGCGCCGCCGCCCCGTGCGAGGCGCTCGAACGGGCCAGGGCTCCCAATCGCCTTACCCCTTGCGCAAATGTCTAAAAAAAGTCTATAGGGGATGAAATCATGACGGAACTGCGTCCGCCCACCCTTTGGCGCAAGCCGGACCGGGCAACGCTTCTGCGGAAACAAGGCTGAAGATACGGCCGAAGAAACGATGAACAAAAAACGAATCATCCTCGCGGTAACGGGTGCCAGCGGCACCCCCTACGCCGCCACCCTGGCCGCCGAACTCGGCCGCCGCGACGACATAGAACTGCACCTCGTCATCTCCGCCGCCGCCCGCCGGGTCATGGCCCTGGAGTCTGACGACGCGCCCGACGCCCTCGAATCCCTGGCCCACGCCGTGCATCACCCAGGCGACATCGGCGCTCCCCCGGCCAGCGGCTCGTGGCGGCACCAGGGCATGATCATCTGCCCCTGCTCCATGGCCACCCTGGCCGCCGTGGCCACCGGCGTGGGCGACTCCCTCATCCACCGGGCGGCAGATGTCACCCTCAAGGAGCGCGGCAGGCTCGTGCTCGTCACCCGCGAGACACCGCTTAACGCCATTCACCTGACCAACATGCTCGCTGCCGACCGGGCCGGGGCCGTGATCATGCCCGCCAGCCCGGGCTTCTACCACCGACCGGAAACCATCAAGGACCTGACCGCCCATCTGGCTGGCCGGGTGCTCGATCAATTGGACATCCCCCACACGCTCCACGCCCGATGGGGCGAATAGGCGGGGACAACGAGGCGGACTCAGAGACGTCGGAAAGCCATCAGGAGGGAGAACATGGAGATCACCTGGTTCGGCCATGCGAATTTCAGGATCAGGACAGGCGACGCCGTGGTCCTGATCGACCCGTTCTTCGTGGGCAATCCGGCCTCGCCCACCAGCTACAAGGACATTGAGCGGTGCGACCTCATCCTGGTCACCCACGACCATAACGACCATGTGGGGCAGACCCTGGAGTTGGCCGCGCGTCACGACGCCGAGGTGGTGGCCATCTTCGACGTCATCCAGAGCCTCATCACCCAAGGGCTGCCCGAGCATCTCGGGGTGGGCATGAACATTGGCGGCACGGTCTCGCGGCTGGGGCTTTCCATCAAGATGGTCCAGGCCATGCACTCGTCCGTGCACGGGGCGGCCGCGGGCTTCATCATCACCCTGCCCGACTCCACCTGCATCTACAACTCGGGCGACACCGGCCTGTTCGGCGACATGGAATTGTTCGGCAAGCTCCACGACATCGACATCGCCATGCTGCCCGTGGGCGGCCGCTTCACCATGGACGCGGCCCAGGCGGCCTACGCCTGCTCCCTGCTCGGCTGCCGCCGGGTCATCCCGCAGCACTGGGGCACATGGCCCATCCTGGCCCAGAACACCACGGCCCTGGCCGAGCACCTCATGCTGGTCTCGCCGCAAACCAAGCTGGTGGAGCTTGAGATAGGCACGCCCACCGAGGTCTGAGGCGGCCCCCGGACCCCGCCCTGCCTAGATGCGCGATGCAGCCATCTTTTGCAGGGCCGCGTGAATGAGCGCCGCCTTTTTCCCGCCGATGCCCGGCAGCGCGCGGATTTCCTGCGGGTCCGCGGCCAGCATGGCGTCCAGCGACTCGAACCGGTCCCAGAGAATCCGCGCCGTCTTTGGCCCGATGCCCGGCAGCGAGGTCAGTTCGCTTCGCAGCACGGTCTTCTTGCGCGCCGAGCGCTGCTTGCCGAGCACGAAGCGGTGGGCCGTGTCGCGCACCTTTTGCAGAAAGAGCAGTTCGACACTGCCCGGCGCAAGGGGCATGGGGTTTTTGCGGCCGGGCCGGAAGACCACGTCCTCCAGCTCGCCCGCCCGGCGCGACGGCCCCTTGGCGATGGCCGCCAGCTCCCAGCACACGTCCTCCACACATTCGCTTAAGGCGCGCTCCACAGCCGCCAGCTGTCCCCGGCCGCCGTCGATGAGCACCAGATCGGGCCACGGCGGGCCAGACTCCGCCCGCCTGCGCGCCCAGGCGGCCAGGGCCGCGTAGTCATCGCCCGTGCCGTCCAGATCGGGGAAGGCGTAGAGCCGCGAGGCGTCGCTGTCCCGCTGGCCCGACTCGAACACCACCTGCCCCACGCGCATGTCGCGCCCGCCCAGGTGGGAGGCATCCACGCACTCGATGCGCTCCGGCTCGGCAGGCAGGTTGAGCGCCCGGGCCAGCCGGGCCGAGATGGTATCCCGGCGCGCCCGGGCCTGCCGGCCCACATCGCGGGCCAGCCCCACCAGCTTCTTTTCCTGGGTCGTCCGGGGCGCGGCCAGCCGCACCGGCCCGCCCCGCCGCTCGGCCAGCACCTCGGCCACCAGCGCGTCCTCGATCTCATGGGGGACTACGATCAGCGGCGGAATGAACCGGGACGCGCCGTAGAACTGCATCAGAAAACTGCGGACCACCTCCGGCCCCTCGTCCAGGGCCAGCCCTGGCCAGAAAAAATGCTTCTCGTCCAGGAGCCGCCCCTGGCGCACGAAGAGCAGGCCGAGCCCAAGGCCGCCCTCCACCTCGGCCAGCCCGAGCACGTCGCGGTCGCGGTTGTCCTGGCACACGGCCACCTGCCCTTCCACGGTCTGGCGCACCGCCCTGATCTGATCGCGCAGCAGGGCCGCGCCCTCGTACTCCATGGCTGCGGCCGCCTCGGCCATGCGCCGCTCAAGGGTGGCGATCAGCTCGCCCGACTTGCCCGAGAGGAGCATCTCCACCCGGCGGACCATATCAATGTACATGGTCCGGTCCACGTCGAGAACGCACGGCCCCAGGCACTGGTGCAGATGATGATACAGGCACGGCCTGACCCTGTTGCGAAAGACGTGATCCGAGCATTTTCGCAGGGGGAAGACCTTGCCCAGCAGCTTCCAGGTGGTTTTGGCCGCCGCGCCCGAGGTGAAGGGGCCGAAATAGACCGAGCCGTCGCGCACCACCTTGCGGGTGATGGCCAGCCGGGGAAACTCGGCATGCTTGTCGAGCCGGAAGAGGACATATTGCTTGTCGTCCTTGAGGACCACGTTGTAGCGGGGCCGGTGCTTCTTGATCAGCCCCTCCTCCAGCAGCAGGGCCTCCTTCTCGGTGCCGGTCAGCAGCACGTCCACCGTACACACCCGCGCCACCAGCGCCCGGGTCTTGGGTGTCAGCCCGGTACTCTTCTGAAAGTACGAGGCCAGCCGCCGCCTGAGCCGCTTGGCCTTGCCCACATAGATGATCCGGCCGCGCGCGCTCTTCATCAGATACACGCCCGGGGAGTCCGGATAGTCGGCGGCAAAAAATTTGAACCCTTCAGACTCGGCCATGTGGTTTTTTTTCGACTCCCATTGAACTTTCGGGCAGCATAGCCCAGGTCAATTGATCGGTCACCAGAAATGATTCTCGACAAAAACTCATTTTAAACAAGACGGTTACCGATCAAAAAAACCAGCAGCGCAAGGAATGAAAACCCGCGGTAAAAAAATTTTGACCGAAGTGATGTTTTTTCATCAAAACCCCTTGCCAAAACCCGGTGAGGTGCGCTAGAAGGATTGCCAGTTACGGTGTTCACTTGGGTTAACCGCAAAAAAGGAAGAAAACAATGAAACGTCTTATCATCCTCGCCGTGCTGTGCGCCTTCGTGCTCAGCGCTGCCGTGGCCTCCGCCGCCGACATCAAGGCGTCCGGCGCCTGGGTCGTTGAGGCCAACTGGAATTCCAACTGGGACTTCAGGGACAAAGGCGCTGCCCAGGGCGCAGACCCTGACCAGGGCGCCTTCGCCATCTCCCAGCGCGCCACCACCACCTTCCAGTTCATCGCCAACGAGAACCTGAAGGGCGTCCTCCAGACCCGTTACGGCACGCAGAAGTGGGGCCGTAAGAGCTTCACCATCGGTGCTGGCGACTCCCGCGACAACGCTGCTGACGACAACCGCATCACCATCCGTCAGGCCTACATCGACTTCAACTGGCCCGACACCACCGTGCATGTCCGCGCTGGTTACCAGGGCGTGTCCCTGCCCGCGGCCTTTGGCGGCGGCTCCCTGATCCTGGACGAAGAGATCGGCGCTGCCGTGGTCTCCGGTTCCATCACCGACAACGTCGGCTACCTGGTTGGTTACGCCCGCGCAGTTGACGGCGACCCCACCGAGGTCAACACCGTCACCAACGCCCACATCGACGCCTACATCGCCGCTGTGCCGATGAACTTCGAGGGCTTCTCCCTCGCTCCCTTCGGCATGTACGCCCCGATCGGCCAGGATGTCACCGCTGCCCGCACCACCATGGGTCTGCGCTCTGTAAACGCATCCGACAACGCCAACGGTGCCAACTTCGACAACGCCTACTGGCTCGGCGCTGCCTTCACCATGGACCTGTTCGATCCCTTCGTCCTGAAGGCCGACGTGAACTATGGTGCGGTTGAGTCCAAGCAGAAGAAAAACGAGCGTTCCGGTTGGCTGTTCGACGCCGCCCTGGAGTACAAGGGCTTTGACTTCATGACCCCCGAAGTGTTCTTCGTCTACACCACTGGTGAGGACGGAAACTCCTCCAAGGGCGATGGCTCCTCCGAGCGCATGCCTGTCCTGGCCGCCCAGAACTGGGCCATCGGCTCCTTCTTCTTCGGTGGTGACCGACTGCTGGCCGGTTCCATCCAGGAGACCAACCAGTACATGGGCTTCTGGGCCCTGGGCCTGTCCCTCAAGGACATCCAGTCCTTTGCCGAGGGTTTGACCCACGACTTCCACTTCATCTATGCCAAGGGTACCAACAACAAGAACACCTTTGACCAGGCCATTGCTGGCAATGCGGCTGGTAACTACAACGTTGCCTACGGCCGCACCCTGACCGAGAAGGATTCCCTGTGGGAAGTGGACTTCAACACCGGCTACAAGCTGTACGACGAGCTGACCCTGTCCCTGGACCTGGGTTACGTCAACCTCTCCTCCAAGGAAGAGCGCTGGGGTGCCGCTGGCACTGGCCTGAAGGGCGGCGACGCCTGGAAGATCAGCACCGGTATCCTCTACAACTTCTAGTCTGATCCTCTAGACAGAACACATCGACCCAAGTGACACCTGGGGCCGGGGAGTGCAAACCCCGGCCCCTTTCATTTGCCCTGCATCCGTCGCCAGCAGCGTGCCCCCGACTTGTTGCACTCGACTTTTCACCCCCGGTCAGCTATATGATTGTCCCTTGACTGACGCTGCCGCACCCGGTGCAGGGCGTCGCCCAAAGCCATCACAGAGGTCTTCATGCCGTGCAGAACCATTGAATACACAGGCCCGCAAGACTGGGCCGACATCGCCATCTGGCTCGACCAGCGCAAGGATCCTGACACCCGGCCGGGCGCAAACGTGGACGGGCTTGTGCGCGAGATCCTCGCCGAGGTGAAGGAGCGAGGTGACGACGCCCTGGTCAAGTTCACCCGCAAGTTCGACTGTCCAAACTTCGAAGCATCAAGCCTGCGCGTCCCGGCCGAAGCCATTGCGACGGCGCTGGACCATCTGCCCGGCGACGATGTGGCCATCCTCGAAGAGGCCATCACACGGGTGCGCGACTTCCATGCCAATCAAAAGGAACAATCCTGGTGGACCACCAGCCCGGACGGCACGATACTCGGCCAGATGGTTCGCCCGGTGGACCGCGTGGGCCTCTATGTGCCCGGCGGCCAGGGCGGCGAAACCCCGCTCATCTCCAGCCTGATCATGAACGCGGTTCCGGCCCAGGTGGCCGGGGTGCAGTCCATTGCCGTGACCTCACCGCCCCGGGCCGATGCCACCCTCAATCCATATATCCTGGGCACTGCCGCCCTGCTCGGCCTGGATGAAATCCATCTGGCCGGGTCGGCCTGGGCCATCGGCGCGCTGGCCTACGGCACGCAGACCATCGCCGCGTGCGACATGCTGGCCGGGCCGGGCAACATCTTCGTGGCCACGGCCAAATCCCAGCTCATCGGTCAGGTGGGCATCGACATGGTGGCCGGGCCCAGCGAGATCGTCATCCTGGCAGACGCTTCGGCCAATCCCGCATGGCTGGCGGCGGACATGCTCTCCCAGGCCGAGCACGACCCGCTGGCCGCCTCCATCCTGGTCACGCCCGACACGGCGCTGGCCGATGCGATACGCCGCGAGCTGGCCGCCCAATGCGCCGCCCTGCCGCGCAGCGAGATCGCGGCCAAGTCCCTCGAAGCCTGGGGCGCGGTGATCACCGTGCCGGACCTCGCCACGGGCATCGATCTGGTCAACCGGCTGGCCGCCGAGCACCTGGAACTGGCTTTGGCCGACCCCTGGGGCGTGCTCGGTGCCATCCGCCACGCCGGGGCCATCTTCATGGGCCATACCTCGCCCGAGCCCGTGGGCGACTACTTTGCCGGACCCAACCATGTCCTGCCCACCCTGCGCACCGTGCGCTTTTCCTCGGCCCTGTCCGTGCAGACCTTCTGCAAGAAATCAAGCATCATCGCCACCACACCGGGCTATGTGGCCGAACACGGGCACAAGATCGCCCGGCTGGCCCGGCTGGAAGGCCTCGAAGCCCACGCCCGCAGCGTGGAATGCCGCACCAAGTAGTCATTACATTAAAAGAGAGGGAAGAACCATGGCCGCCGTAATGGAAACCGACTTCAAGGAATACCCGCGCATCTCCCGGGGCAAGGTCCGCGACATCTACGGGATCGACGATGATACCCTGCTCATCGTGACCACGGACCGCATCTCGGCCTTTGACGTGGTCATGCCCGACCCCATCGAGGACAAGGGCAAGGTGCTCAACCAGATCACCCTGTTCTGGATGGACATTATGCGCGACCTGATGCCCAACCACATCATCGCCACGGACGTGGACGACTTCCCCGAGCCCCTGCGCGCCCACGCCGATGCCCTGCGCGGCCGCAGCCTGCTGGCCAGAAGGGCCAAACCCCTGCCCATCGAGTGCATCGTGCGCGGCTTCATCACCGGCTCGGGCTGGAAGGATTACCAGAAGACCGGACAGGTCTGCGGCCACGCCCTGCCCACCGGGCTCAAGGAATCCGAGATGCTCGAAACCCCGCTCTTCACCCCGTCCACCAAGGCGGACCTGGGCGACCACGACGAGAACATCACCCTTGAGCAGGCCGCCGGGCTCATCGGCGAGGAACTGATGCGCAAGGTCGAGGGGCTGGCCATCGCCATTTATGCCCGCGGCCGCGACTACGCTCGGCAGCGCGGCATCATCATCGCAGACACCAAGTTCGAGTTCGGCATGGTTGGTGATCAGCTCATCCTCATCGACGAGGTGCTGACCCCGGACTCGTCGCGCTTCTGGCCCGTGGAGGGCTACGAGCCGGGCCGCTCCCAGCCCAGCTTTGACAAGCAGTATTTTCGCGACTGGCTGGAGGAGACCGGCTTCAACAAGCAGCCGCCCGCCCCGCGCGTGCCCGCCGACATCGCCGCACGCACCCGGGACAAGTACATGGAAGCCTATGCCCTGCTCACGGGCAAAACGCTCGAACTCTAGGAGGCGGCCATGTCCGAATGGCTCCAACTTATCGGTCTGGTGGTCCTCGGACTGCTGATCGGCCGCTTTCTGCGCAGCAGATTCGGCGGCGGCTGAGGCCCCCGCACAGGCTGCGGCTGGAAGCCGCCATCCAAGGACACGAACACTGACAAGGACGACCCCGGCACCAAGTAACGGTCGCCGGACGAGCCATGCTTGACAGTGGCCGGGAATGCAACTATACATCCCCTCTTGCCTTGCTCTCCCCACCGTTGGGGAGGGCCAACGACCAAAAGGAGTAACACAATGGCTACCAACTACGAGACGCTCGTGCTTCTCTCTCCCGAGTTGGCTGAGGAGAACAGGAAGGAAATCCTGACGCTTCTCACCACCGTCGTGGAGCGCGAAGGCGGCAACATGGTCGAAACCGACGACTGGGGTCTGCGCACCCTTGCCTATCCGGTCCAGAAACTGACCCGCGGATACTATGTGCGGCTGGTTTACGACGCCCCGGGCAACCTGGTGGCGGAACTGGAACGCAACATCCGCATCACCGACGGCATCTTCAAGTTCATGACCGTCAAACTGGCCGCCTAGGAGGGTTTACCATGGCATTTCGCAAGAAATTCACTCCGAGGAAGAAATTCTGCCGCTTCTGCGCGGACCAGGAACTGCCTCTGGACTACAAGCGCCCCGATATTCTTCGTGATTTTGTGACTGAGCGCGGCAAGATCATTGCCCGCCGCATCACTGGCACCTGCGCCAAGCACCAGCGTCGGCTGACCAACGAGATCAAACGCGCCCGCCAGATGGCCCTTCTGTTCTACACCACTGTTCACAGCTCCGATGTGAAAAAACGGAGCTCCCTGTAGGAGGAGGACTGATGAAACTCATTTTACGCGCTGATGTCGACACCCTTGGTCGACTCGGAGAAATTGTCACTGTCAAGGCTGGCTACGGCCGCAACTACCTGATTCCCCAGGGATTTGCCAAACCAGCCACCCCAGCGAACCTCAAGGCGTTCGAGCTTGAGCGCCGCAAGCTTCAGGAAAACGCAGAATCCCTGCGTGCCCAGGCCCAGGGTCTTGCCGACCGCATCGCCGCCACCCCCATCTCCATCGAGGTGCGCGTGGGCGAGGGCGACAAGCTTTACGGCTCCGTCACCTCCACCAACATCGGTGACGCCATGGAAGCCGCAGGCATCGACATCGACCGCCGCAAGATCATCCTGCCCGAGCCTATCCGCTCGCTGGGCGAATACGTGGTCGATATCAAGCTGCACCCCGATGTGCGCGGCGAGCTGAAAGTCTCCGTGGTCCATCACGGCGCTTCCCTTGTCGCCGAAGTGGACGAGACCGCCACGAAAGCGGCAGCCCAGGAATCCAATGCCGACGCCGAAGACGCCGAAGCAGCAGAGGCCTAAATCAGGCCAGCATGACATCCATTCGGAAGAGGCCCTCGAAAGGGCCTCTTCCGATCTCCTACGCAAACTTCCCCCGCAGAACCTCGAAGCCGAGCAGGCCGTCATCGGCGGCGTGTTCCAGTCCAACACCATGTTCCACGAACTGGTGGACCTCATCGACGCCGACGATTTCTACTCCCCGGCGCATCGGACCATATTCCAGTGCTTCATCGAGCTGTACAACCGGCAAAGGCCCATTGATCTGGTCACGGTCAAGGATCAGCTCGAAACCTCGGGCCATCTCGACACCGTGGGCGGCCCGGTCTATCTCTTCGAGCTGGCAGACTCGGTGTTCAGCGCGGCCAACGCCCTGCACCACGCCAAGATCGTCCGCGACAAGGCCATCCTGCGCCGCCTTATCGACGCCTCAAGCTCCATCATCACCAGCTGCTACGAAGCGGGCGACGTGGACGAACTGCTGGGCGAATCCGAAAAGCGCATCTTCCACATCGCCCAGGCCAAGGCCAACGCCAACCAGATCGACAGCAAGCGGCTGCTCGACCGAGTGTTCGAGGATCTGACCCGCAAATACGAAAACAAGTCGGCCATCACCGGCATCGCCACCCACTACCACGCCTTCGACGCCATGACCGCCGGGCTCCAGAAGTCGGACCTGATCATCATGGCCGGGCGGCCCTCCATGGGCAAGACCGCCTTTGCCCTCAACGTGGCCCTCCGCGCAGCGGCGCGCTCCGAAACACCCACGGTCATCTTTTCGCTTGAAATGAGCATGGAGCAGCTCATGACCCGCCTGCTGGCCGTGCAGGCCAAGGTGGGGCTGCAAAACCTGCGCACCGGCTACCTCGACGACCAGGACTGGCAAAAGCTCTACGCTGCGGCCGACATCATCTCCCAGGCGCCGATTTTCATCGACGACTCGCCCGCCCTGTCAACCTTGGAGCTCCAGGCCCGCTGCCGCCGACTCAAGGCCGAGCACAACCTCGGGCTGGTCATCGTGGACTACCTCCAGCTCATGCGCGCCAGCAACCGCACCGACTCGCGCGAGCAGGAGATCTCGGAAATTTCCCGGAGCATGAAGGCCCTGGCCAAGGAGCTCAACCTCCCGGTCATCGCGCTCTCGCAGCTCAACCGCAAGGTGGAGGAACGAACGGACAAGCGGCCCATGATGGCCGATCTGCGCGAGTCCGGCGCCATCGAGCAGGACGCAGACATCATCGTCTTCCTCTACCGCGACGCGGCCTACAACAAGAGCGAAGACAACCCGCTCAAGAACCACGCGGAAATCATCATCGCCAAGCAGCGCAACGGCCCTGTGGGCAAGTGCGAACTCTTCTTCCATAATAAATACACCCTGTTCGAGAACATGGACGTCACGCCGTACCCCTCGGAACTCCCGGAAGGGATTTAACCCCAACCCCCTGAGCGCACATGTATTTCGATCCAGTTGAAGCCATTGACCGCCCTGCCCTGGAGCGCCTCCAGGCCGACCGCCTACGCAAGACTCTGGCCATCGCCACCCGGTCCCCTTTCTATGGCGAGCGTCTGGCCGGGCTGAACATCGACGCCATCCAGACCCCGGCCGATGTCGCGTCGCTGCCCTTCACCACCAAGGACGACCTGCGCAGCCAATATCCCTACGGCATGCTCACCCGCCCGATGGAGGAGTTCGTCCGGCTGCACGCCTCGTCCGGCACCACCGGCACTCCCACGGCCGTCTTCTATACTCAAAACGACCTCGACGCCTGGGCCGACCTCATGGCCCGCTCCATGTACGCCTGCGGCTGCCGCAAGACCGACGTGCTCCAAAACATGTCCGGCTACGGCCTGTTCACCGGCGGTCTTGGCATCCACTACGGCTCCGAGCGGCTCGGCATGCTGACCATCCCGGCAGGCGCGGGCAACACCAAGCGGCAGATCAAGCTCATCCGCGACTTCAAGGTCTCGGTCATGCACATCATCCCCTCCTTTGCCCTCTATTTTGCCCAGAAGGTGCGCGAGGAAGGCTACGACACGGCGGACATGCCCTGGCGCATCGCGCTCATCGGGGCCGAGCCCCATACCGAGGGGGCGCGCCGCAAGATCGAGGAGATGATGCACATCAAGGCCTACAACTCCTACGGCCTGTCCGAAATGAACGGCCCAGGTGTGGCGTTTGAGTGCGAGCATCAGGCGGGCATGCATCTGTGGGAGGACGCCTACATCGCCGAGATCATCAACCCCGAGACCGGCGAGCATGTGGCCGAAGGCGAGGTGGGCGAGCTGGTCATGACCACCCTCACCCGCGAGGGCATGCCCATCATCCGCTACCGCACCCGCGACCTGACCCGCTTCATCCCCGGCCAATGCGCCTGCGGCCGCACCCATCGCCGCATCGACCGCATCACGGGCCGGGCCGACGACATGATCATCCTCAAGGGCGTGAACATCTACCCCATGCAGATCGAGCACTGCCTGATGTCCATGCCCGAGGTAGGCCAGAACTACCTCATCGAGCTGGTCACCGAGGGCGTGTCAGACCAGATGAAGGTCAAGGTGGAGATCAAGGACGAATATTTCGTGGAAGACATGCGCTCGCTGCAGGGGCTTCAGAAACGGATCGCCAAGAACCTGTGCAACGAGATCCTGCTCACCCCGCGTGTGGAGCTGGTCCAGCACGACACCATTCCCAAGGCCGAGGGCAAGGCCGTGCGCGTGGTGGACAACCGCAGCAAGGACTAGCCGTGGCATATCTTTGGGCCACGCTGACCATCCTCATGCTGCTCCTCTCCCAGACGCTGCAACTCTTCAGCATGCCCGCCAACTGGCTGGCGCTGGGTCTGGTGGCGCTGTGGAAGTGGGTTTATCCGGCGTCCATGGACTGGAGCTTCGTCATCGCCCTGGCCGTGGTCGCCGCCCTGGCCGAGGTGCTCGAATTCGGCCTCCAGGTCTGGGGCGCAGGCCGCTACGGCGCCACCGGGCGCGGCAACCTCGGCGGCATCGTCGGGGCCGTGGTCGGAGCCATCCTGGGTGCGCCCTTCCTCCTGGGCCTTGGTGCCCTGTTCGGAGCCCTGGGCGGGGCCTACCTCGGCTGTCTGGTCATGGAGATGCCCGGCCGCAGCCGCCAGGAGGCCTTGCACGCGGCCAAGGGTGCCTTTGTGGGCAAGGCCCTCGGCTTCACAGTCAAGATCGCGGTGGGCGCGGTCATCGTGGTCCTGTCCATTCCCCGCATCTGGCCCTGAGCGGGCCGCCCTCACCGATACCCAACGACTAGCTCTGTCGCGGCAGCGCGCTGGAAAGCCGCTGTCTGGCCGCCTCGTAGCCGTAGCTGATGAGTTCGTCGGCCCGGTCGAATTCGATCAATCGGCACAGATTTCTCGGAATATCAATGAGATGATCCGGCGGATAGGCCGCGATCTTCTGGCGGGCGATGGTGCCCTGCATGGCGTCGAAGGACTGGGAGAGCACGTCGTAGGCGCCGATGTTGATGCCGCCGCCGGACACGCCGTTCTTGAACCTGCCCACCAGATCGGAAACCATGTCGGGCAGCATGGAATGGCTGCTGGCATCATCCCGATCGGCCAGCCGGGCACCCTTGACCGGCCTGCCGCAGAGGTTGACCGCAATGGTCACGTCTGTTTTGTCGCTGAAGGTGGGCGCGATGGGCACCGGATTAAGAATGCCACCGTCGATGAGATCCGCGCCCTCGTGGCGAAAGGGGGTGAAGAGGAGCGGCAGGGAGATTGACGCCCGGATGGCGTCAAAGATGGGACCATCGACGAACCACACCTCCTTGGCCTGGGAAATGTTTGAGGCCACGGCGGTGTAGGAGATGGGCAGCTGCTCGATGCGCACGTCGCCCACCAGGGACTTCAGCGTCTCGATGAGCTTGGCCCCCTTGAAGAGCCCGGCCGTGCCCATGGAAAAGTCAAGCAGGGAGAGCATGGAGGCCTTGGTGATCTTTCTCGCCCACGCCTCATACTCGTCGAGCTTGCCGATGGCGTGGATGCCGCCCACCAGCGCGCCCATGGAACTGCCCGTGATGGAGCGGATTTCGCAGCCGTTGGCCTCCAGCCAGCGGATGACGCCGATGTGGGTCAGCCCCCTGGCTCCGCCGCTGCCAAGGACCAGGGATACTGTAGTCTTTTTCGTCATGTAATGGCTCTCCTTGTGCAGATGCCCGGCCAGTATTCTCCCTCGAACGCGATGCGTCAAGCCGTGGCAGGTGGTCATTTTTGACTTGCGCCACGTTCCCTTTTGGGCGACCTTGTGGGCCGTTCGCTTGAATTCCGTGAACCTCATTCCAACCGGGTGACGCAATGAACGCCGACCTCTTCCCCACCTATCGCGGCCGCATGGAATACTTCTGCCTCGGCTGCGGCAAGCGGTATCCCGCCGACGAGTTGTACTACACCTGCCCCCAGTGCGGCGGCGTGTTCCTCCTCGACAACCTCGACTTCGCCGAGCTGAAGAAGACCCCGGGCGAGGAGTGGCGCAGGCTATTCGACGCCCGCGCCGCGTCCAAGCGCACCGCGCTGCGCGGTGTGTTCCGCTTCTATGAGCTCATGGCACCGGTGCTGGACGAGGAGGACGTGGTCTACCTGGGCGAGGGCAACACCCCGGTGGTGGAGTCGTCCCCGGCGCTGAACGCGGCCACCGGGCTGCGCACCGCCTACAAGAACGACGGCCAGAACCCGTCCGCGTCCTTCAAGGACCGGGGCATGGCCTGCGGCTTCTCCTACCTGCGCGCCCTGGTGCGCCGGCACGGCTGGGATTCCATCCTCACGGTCTGCGCCTCCACGGGCGACACCTCGGCCGCGGCGGCCCTCTATGCCTCCTATGTGGGCGGGGCCATCACCTCGGTGGTCATCCTGCCCCACGGCAAGGTCACCCCGGCCCAGCTGGCCCAGCCGCTCGGCTCCGGGGCGATGGTACTGGAAGTGCCCGGCGTGTTCGACGACTGCATGAAGGTGGTCGAGCATCTGGCCGACAACTACCGTGTGGCCCTGCTCAACTCCAAGAACGCCTGGCGCATCCTGGGTCAGGAATCCTACGCCTTCGAGCTCGCCCAGTGGTTCGACTGGGATCTGCTCGGCAAATGTGTCTTCGTGCCCATCGGCAACGCGGGCAATATCACGGCCATCATGGCCGGTTTCCTCAAGCTCCTGGACCTTGGCATCATCGACGCCCTGCCGCGTGTCTTTGGCGTGCAGTCGCACCACGCGGACCCGGTCTACCGCTACTACGCCGTGGACGACCCCGACAAGCGCCGCTACACGCCCGTGACCGTGACCCCGTCCGTGGCCCAGGCGGCCATGATTGGCAACCCGGTCTCGTTCCCGCGCGTCAGATTTTTCGCGGACAAGTTCGAGGCTGCTGGCGGCCAAGACGCCTTCCAGGTCATCCAGGTGACTGAGCAGCAGATCATGGATTCCATGATCCAGGCCAACCGCAACGGGCACATCGCCTGCACCCAGGGCGGCGAATGCCTGGCCGGGGCCAAGCGCGCCCTGGAGCTGGGGCTGGTCTCGCCCGACGAACTGTGCGTGCTCGACTCCACGGCCCACCAGCTCAAGTTCGTGGATTTTCAGACCATGTATTTCGAGAACACCTTCCCGCCCGAGTTCGGGGTGACGCCGGACACGAGCCTGTCCAACCGGCCCGTGCTGGTCGCCTCGCACGAGGACAAGGCCCGCCTCTCGCCAGACGAGTTCACCCGGACCACGGCCGACGCCATCGTCGCTCGCCTGGGGCTGGAGAAGAAATAGGCCCGACCATGCCGAAAAAACAGCGCGCCGATCACCTACTGGCCGCATCCGGTCTCGTGGAGAGCCGCGAGAAGGCCAAAAGGCTGATCATGGCGGGTGTGGTCCACTCCCTGGACCGGGGCCAGAAGGTGCCGGTGACCAAGCCCGGGCAGCAGTTCGACGAGGACACCGAATTCGTGGTGCCCGGCGATGACCACTACGTCTCGCGCGGGGCGCACAAGCTGCTCACGGCCATCGAAACCTACGGCATCGACTTCACGGGCAAGGTAGCACTGGACGCCGGGGCCTCCACCGGCGGCTTTACCGACTGCATGCTCCAGCACGGCGCGACGCGCGTCTACGCGGCAGACGTCGGCTACGGCCAGCTTCACGAGAAACTGCGCCAGGACGCACGGGTGATCAATCTTGAGCGGACCAACCTGCGCCACGCCGGGCCGGATCTCATCCCCGAGCCGGTCGACGTGGTGGTGGCCGATGTCTCCTTCATCTCCCTGACCAAGGTGCTGCCCGCGTGCATGCAGTTCCTGCGGCCAGCGGGCGAGGTGGTGGCGCTGATCAAACCGCAGTTCGAGGTGGGACCGGGCCAGACCGACAAGGGCGTGGTGCGCGACGAATCCCTCAGGCAACAGGCCGTGGACACGGTCACCGGGTTTTGCCGCGACGAACTGGGACTCAACGTGGTCGGCGTCACCCCCTCGCGCATCCTCGGCCCCAAGGGCAACCAGGAATACCTCGCCTACATGAAAAGGCTTGCCTGACCTCTTCGCCGGGTGTAATCGACATCCGTTCAACGATTTCAAATAATTGGGGAAGGCAATGCTTCAGGGACTCGTGTATGCCGTCATCTCGGGCGTGGCCTTCGGCTCGCTGGCTGTGCTGGTCAAACTCGGGTACGGCGCGGGCCTGTCCGGCGGCGAGATGATGCAGTACCGCTTCACCTTTGCCGCCCTCATCCTAGGCCTCGTGCTGCTCGTGCGCGACAGGTCGCTGCTGGCCGTCTCCCGGGTCGGGCTGGCCTGGTGCGCCCTGATCGGCATGGTCATCTACTGGCTCCAGACATCCTGCTTCGTCCGAGCGCTGGAAACCATCCCCGCCTCCACAGCCGCTCTGATCCTCTATTTCTACCCCGTAACCGTGACCCTGCTCTCGGCCCTGATTTTCCGGATGAAGCTGAACCGGCTGGTGCTCGGCTCCCTGACCCTGGTGGTGGCCGGGTGCTGCCTCGTTTTCTACGACGCCTTTCTCAAGGAGGCGGACCCCGCCGGGCTGCTCTACGCGGTGGGGGCCATGTGCTTCTTCACCTGCTATCTCATTGTTGTGCAGCGGGTGCTGCGCGACATCAGGCCGCTCACGGCGACCTTCTACGTCATGCTCTTCGCCGGGGTGTCCTTCAACCTGACGGGCGACCCGACGGCATGGCTCTCCCCCACCTGGGAGCGAATGGCCTTTGGCCTCTCGCTGGGCATCCTCCCGGGCGTGGTGGCCGTGGCCTTTCTCTACATGGCGGTGGAAAAGGTGGGCAGCGCCTACGCCTCAATCTTCTCTTCCATCGAGCCGGTGGTCACCCTGGCCGGGGCCGCACTCCTGCTCGGCGAGAACGTGGTCCTGCTCCAGATCGCCGGCACGGCCCTGATCATCACGGGCGTGGTCATCCCCAATGTGCGCGCGCTGGCCCTGCGGCGACAAGTGAACGCCCCGGCCGACCAGGCCTAATCCTCTTCGCCGTGGCGGTCCATGAACCGGGCCAGGAGCTTGAGATGCGCCCGCTCCTCGCGGGCCAGGGTCTCGAAGACCTCCTTGGCCTCAGGCTTCTCCGCCCGCCTTGCACAGCGCAGGTAGTAGTCCAGCGCCTGAGCCTCAACCATGGAGGCGAACTGGAGCACCCCCTGGTCCTCGTCAAAGCTGTCGCCCATGGCGTCGAGATAGTGCTGGATGGAGACACCGCCCTCTACCGCGCCGCCCGAATCGGACAGGGCCACTTCATCGAAGAGGCGGCGGCTGATGGTCTCACCCATGATTCTTTGGTAGTGGTTGAACAGGACATCCATGTGCTGATCCTCGAACCCGGCCAGCTCCATGAACAGTTCGATGCGCTCAAGAGACTCGGCCAGATCGGCGCGCAGCAGGTAAAATTCCTGAAGCTTCTGCTCCATGGCGTAGGCCTTGATCACCACCTCCTGCGGGGTCTCCCGGCCCGAGAACTCGATCACCCCGAATTCCACCGGGCCAAACGCCGTGTGCCCGCGCCAAGCCATGACCCCGCCGGTCATGGAAAACACCTCTGCAAACCCCTCGCCATCGAGAAGCGAGGCGGCGGCTGCGCTTCGGCCACCTGCGAGGCAGTATGCGATGACGGGCTTGTCCTGGACCACCTCGCCAAGCCTGTCGAGCAGCTCGGAAAGCGGGATGTGCAGCGCCCCGGGCAAGTGAAATTCCTTGTACTCCCACGCCTGTCGGACATCGAGCAAGGTGTAGGCGTCGGGCTGGCGGCTCTCGGTGTAGGCCCTGGCCTCGTCAACGCTCATCAACTTCATGGCTCTGGTCATGGCTCCCCCGGCTGTAAGTGTCGAGCGGGTCAAAACCGCTTTTCAACTGGGGAAGAGTACGGCAGAAGCTTGCCCGCCGTCAATCATGCGGACCCTCGGCCAAATCAGGAAAGGAAGGGAAGGGAAAGGCTGATCCAGACCAGGAAGCCGCCTGCAACCAGGGCGCAACGGGTGTCGCGGCCGGACCAGGAGAAATCTGGCTCCCAGGCCAGCGGGCCGTCAAGGCCGCGACCAGCCACGGCCAGGGTCTGGTTCCATGTCTTCTGGCCCAGGGCGCGGATCACGGCCTGCGGAATCACGGTCATTCGCAGGAAGAAGCCGCACCGGGGACAGCGCCGGGCCAGGGTCTGCCTGACCTCGGCCACCGTGGCCAGACACATGGGCAGGAAATGAACCATCAGCGCCAGGGACAGGGCCAGCTTCCAGGCGCACTCGCCACCAGCCACTGGCCGCACCGCCCAGGCCACGGCCAGCCCCAGGGCGCGGGCCGAGGCAGACAGGGCCAAAGACAGGCCAAGCAGCAGCAACGCGGTCAGCCGCACGGCGAGATCGCCAGCACCGGCAACCACTTGCGACCACTCCATGCCGGACGCGACGTCGAGCCCGGCCTTGACCGCCACCCAGAAGATCACGAAGACCAGTAGACCGCGCACCATGCGCCCGCCAAGATGCTGCCCCGAGGCCAGCGCCGTCGCAATGCACAAAAGCGCCACGGCGCACACCGCGGCCTGCACCAGCCCCATCAGCCACAGGGTGGGACCGAGAAGCAAAGCCATGCCCAGCTTGAGCCTCGGGTCGAGCCCACGCACCAGACCCCCGAGGCGGCTCACAGAGGTTCCCCGTCCCATGAACGCACACCCTGCCCCGCGCTCCACGAGCAGGGCGGACGCACACCGTGCCCGCGCACATGGTCGAGCACCGCGTCAGGCGGCCCGTCCAGGGCCAGTCGACCCGAGTCGAGCACCACCAGTTGGTCAACGAGATCGATGAAGCATTCAAGATCGTGGGACGACACCACCTGGGTCAGCCCGGCCGCGCGATTCTCGCGAAGCAGCCCGCGCATCTCGCGCATGCCCGGGTAGTCCAGGCCACTGAAAGGCTCGTCAAGGAGCAGCACCTGCGGATCGTCCAGCAGGGCGGCGGCCAGACACACCTTGCGCTTCATGCCCCAGGAGAGGGTCTGCACCGGCCACTCCCAGGCGTGCAGCAGGGAAAAGCGTCTGGCAAGCTCTCTGGCCCGGGCCACGGTCGCGTCCGTGCGCGCCCGGCCGAGCAGCAGGTCTTCCTCCACCGTGGCCCCGAGCATCTGCAGGTCCGCGTCCTGCATGACCAGACGGCAGACGGCCCGAACGGCCCGCCCCTCGCCAGGGCTCACACGGCCAGCCACAGTCACCGAGCCAGAGGTTGGCGTATACAGCCCGGCCAGAAGCGCCATGAGGGTGGATTTGCCGCTACCGTTGGCACCCACAAGACCGACCAGCGTACCTGGCCCGATGGACAAGGACACAGCGCCAAGCGCCCCCTGCCCCCCCGGGTAGATGTAGTCGAGATCGGTGACGGTAATCATGGCAGCTCCCTGTGGCCCGCAGGTGACGGCCTGCAATCAGACCGCACCCACACTTCACCACAGAACCGCGAGCTGTCAACTCGGAGCCACCCCGCACGAGGCTTTATACGCAACCGTCTGAAAGACCAACGCAGGGATCACGTGGTCATTCCTCGCGCAGGGCAACCCGGCTACAGTCTCCCGACAAGCAGCAGGACAATGATGATGATAACGATGAGCCCAATCCCACCGCTGGGCCTATACCCCCACGACCGGCTGTGCGGCCAGACGGGGATGGCTCCTAGAAGCGCAAGTATCAAGACTATCAGTAATATTGTTCCAAGAGTCATTGTCTTTCTCCTTTGCAAATGTTGATTGGAATAGGGGGGAGTTCATGGTTCTTGTCCAAATCAACTCCCTCCACTTCGGCCGGGCACGCTCATTAATATTTGGAGCATCAAGACCATCATATCCTCATTCTTCGCGTTCTGTTCCTTCGAAGACTGGGTTTCATCCTTCAGTTCTTGGTCGACGCACTCCAAATTCCTGGTCCTGGCCGCATTTCAGATAACGGTAATGTTGTTGACCACCTTCTTCACGCCATGCACGTCACTCACAAGCTTTGCGGCCAGATCCTTTTCAGCGTCGCTCTTGGCCTCGCCGCTCAGGGTGACGACACCGCCATTGGTCTGAACATTGGTGCGCAGAGCGCTTGTCGAGCGATGACAGAGCAGGGTTCCCTTGACAAGGGCAGTGATAGACGCATCGTCAACGGATTCGCTGATGGCCTCCATCTTAACGGCGGTCTTCGATTTCTCCTGCGAGACCTCAGCAGACACCGTCATTTCGTTTATGACGCTTGTGACGCCTTCGACATCCGCGGCGTACGCAGTGGTCAGGTCCTTCTGGGCCATATTGGCGGCCTCGCCCCGCAACGTGACAACACCATTTTCTGCGGTGACGTTGGTCCCGACGTTCACGTTCTTATTGATCAAAAGGGTGAACTTGACCTTGGTGATGAGCCAAGCGTCAGAGCCAGCAAGAGGAGCATCGGCGGCCACGGTCAGCTGGTTGTCCACGCTCTTGACGCCGGGCAGACCGGCAACGGTGTCTTTGGCCAGGGACAGATACTGCTCTTCGGAAACGGTTCCGGTCAGGGTCACGTTACCATCCTTGGACGACATCGCGATGTTCTCGTCCTTGAGATAGGTCTTGAACACATAGGTCTGCTTTGCGGAGGACTCGATTCGATCATCCGTCGTTGAAGCGTACAGGCTGGTGTTGATCATAAAAGTGAACGATATGACGCCAATCAGACTCAATAAAAACACTGTTTTTTCACGACATTTTTCCTTTCCGTAACAACATCTGGTTATACAAGTGATAGATACTTTTTATTCAATGAATCCGGAGAGACCGGTGCTTCTTCGAGGGTGCAGGCTGGCTGACTGAAAAGAGAGTTACCGTTCAACTGGACCGTGTAAGGCTCCGAGCCTGATCTGGGGAACTGTGAGATTCCCTCAGAAACACAGCATCCACAGTACGAAAAATCGTCTTCGCGTTCGCCTACTCCAGCCTTGGGGGAGGGCTGCGGGAATCAAGGGCGCGACAGTCGCGGCAGAAAACACTTCACCAGAATTTACAAAGTGTTACCGTGCGGAGTGGAGAGGGGGCAATTCGAGAGCGAGGCGGCTGCTGGCAAAGAGAGCCACCTCAGGACGAACGGTCATGCTCTTCTTATCAGACGCAAGATCAAGATCAGAATCACCGCGCCGACTGTGGCCACGACTATCGCTCCGACCAGTCCGCCCGCGCTGATACCCAAGGCTCTGAAGACGTAGCCGCCAATCACCGCCCCAAGGATACCGACGACGATATCCCCCAAGATGCCGAAGCCGCCACCCTTCACCAGCATTCCGGCCAGCCAACCGGCGATCAACCCGATCAGCACAAACAAAAGTAATCCATCCATTAGGCACCTCTACGTGTAGATACTTTTTCTCACAGAATTTTGTTAACACATTTTTTCGATATTTTACACAAAAATAATAAATATTATCACTCGACTTCAACTGCACATCGCCTTGCATGACACTATCGAAAATCCGCCGTGGCATATAGACTTCGTCAAGAATCAACGCTGCTACGCAAAATGCACGAATAGGAACAGCTCGTTGCAGATTGATCTTGACGGTAAACAAGCATAAAAAAAGCCCCCGCACATGCGGGGGCTCATGACGAACAGGAATGGAAGGGATCTAGAAGGCGTAGCCCACGGAAAGACCGGTGATCCAGGTCTTGCCGTCCTTGAAATCGACATTGTAGTTGCCACCAAGGGGATTGGCAATCCTGAGGTTCTTCCGTTCCTTGGCCTTGACATACATGAAGGCCCAATCCAGGGTCCATTCGTCGTGCTTGAAACCAAGACCGGTGGAGAAAAGCTGGCGGTCGTTGCACGGCAGCATGAAGGACGAGTAGCCCGAACGAGTGGGCGTCTGATCGTACACGTAGCCGAAGCGCACGGCGAGCCAGTCGGTGGCCCAGTACTCGGTGCCGAGCTGGAACCGCCAGGTATTCTTGTAGTCATATGTCTTGACCGTATTGATGACGCCACTGTAGCTCATGGTGTCAAAGTCCTCCCAGCGGGTGTGGACAATGTCGAACTCCCAGGACCAGTTCTCGGTGGGCTGATAGCCCACGCCCAGGACAAAGCTGGAAGGGAGGTTGGCCCAGATGTTCTGGCCGGTGGATGTCGACGCCGCTCCCTGCTGAGCCTTGCCCTCGGTCTGCATGTCCATTGACGAGCGCCAGGTCAGGCCCGCGGACCACTGGTCGTCAATCTGATAGTGGACGCCGAGGTTACCGCCTATCGCATAGCCGATGGTGTCGGCGCTCACGTTGACACCGGGATTGCTCTTCTGCTTGATGCCACCCCTGAGGATCTCGACGCCACCAGCGACGGAAAGCTGATCGCTGAATTTGAAGGCGATGTTGGGATTGAGCGAGACGGACGTGAGATCTACATACTGGAGCGCGGCCTTGCCGTTCCAGTTGTCGTCATAGTGGGTGCCCAGCCCGAAACGGGTGAACATGCCCACCCCGAGCCAGACGTTCTCGTTGGATTCCGACTGGCGGGTGTAATAGGCATGGGGCACGGTATAGATGTTGGCCTTGGTCTTGTTCTTGTGACCATCCACCACCACGGTGGACTGCGGCGAGATGAACACCGCGCCAGCCAGGGCGTGGGAGCCCTCCAGCTTGGTCATGAGCGCCGGGTTGGTGGCGATGACCGAGGCGTCACCGGCAATGGCGTACCCGGTGGTACCCATGGCCGTGCTCCGATTGCTCCACTCGTACAAGGCAAAACCACCGGCATGAACGCTGGTGGCCGTGACCAGAAGACACAACACAAGATTGCAGCACACTGCAACGACTGCACGTTTCATCCTTCCCCCTTGGCGGAGCCGCCGCATGCGACTGCCGTCTATTCCCAAAAAAGTCGGCACCCTCCCAGATATGGCGGGTCGCCCCGCCCCGACTTTCCCAGGACTGTTATTTTTTTGCACAAACCGTCGTTTTATAACCAAACAGTCACGCAAAGTACAACAAAAAGTGACCCATTCGACGACTCGCTCCGAGGGCTTCCCGCCTCGGCCGACAATCTCCTGATTCGACGGAAAATCATCCACCAGGAGCACTTTCGGGCATGATTCTGGCAGCGGTCGCGACGGGGAAATAACTGCCGACGCGACCAGGAGGCTTCATGCTTTCGAAGCTGGACATCAAGGAGAAAAACTTTCACGGCCTGCTGGCCATGGGCGCCCTGGCTGGCATCGGCGAGGGCTCGCTGCGCTATGGGCTCACGCTGCACACCGGGTTTCCGGGCATGGCCCTGACCCTGACGGCCGCGCTGCTCGGCGGTATCAGCGGCTTTATCCTCAAGGATTTCGGTCGGAACCTGCGCGGCCTGCCCCCCTATCGCGGCATCAACCACGATGGCTGGATCATGGGCGCATTCATGGGCGCGTTCCTCGGAACCCTGTTCCAGGTAGCCAATAGCCCAAGCGGTGCGAACCTTGTGCTCGGCTCCATGGCCGGTGCCTTCTTCGGGGCCGCGCTGGGTGCCTTTCCCGACGAGTTCATCACCCCCATCCTTGAGCTGATGCGCAAAAGCGATACCACTCCCCCCCCTGCCCTGAACACGGAAAAGCCCCGGCAATGACTCGCCAGGACTTCAAAGTATTGACACAGTCACTCTGGCAGGCTGTCGAGAAAGGTTCGAGTGCTAGGCACGAAAAAAAGGCAAGACCGACGCGTATCGACAATACGTGAGGTTTTGCCTTTTTTGAAGCAACGACGCAATCGGGCCTTTCTCGACAGACTGAGCCCCGGCAATGACTCGCCGGGGCTCTGTGAAAGGGGGAGGTGATCCTCTCACCATGTCGAAAAACCGCAATTACTGCATCAGCACCCAGATGACCGCGCCAAGCTCCAGCTCGCGGCCTTCGTAGGGCTCGGCGTCAGCGTTGAGCCCGGCAAAACCCCACCATCCCTTCCAGGGACAGGCGAAGGTGAACACACCATTGCCGTCGGCAATCACTTCCTGGGTGATCATCCGCTCGTTGGGCGCGGTGCGCTTACCGTCGGCATTGAAGTACTCGACCTCCACGCGGGTGTACGGCGCGGGCTCGCCATCGAGCATGACCACGCCCTGGAAGACGTTGCCCGCATAGTTGCCAAAGGGCCGGGTCAGCGGCACGATCTCGGTCTTCAGGCCAAGGGGCTTGTTCCATTCCTCGCCCTCGCCGTAGGCGTCGATGACCACCTTCGTGATGTGGCGGATGTAGTTGTTCTCCGCATCCTCCTTGTAGGGGAACGGATCAAAGACGAATGCGTACAGGCCGGGCGCGCGCGGGGTGTAGGACGCGGTCCAGGCCGAGTGACCCATGACCTTGGCGGGCTTGAGGGTGCCGAGCAGGTCGGTCTTTTCCTCGCCATTGGCCACCACGAAGAAGGCGGCGGGTTTCTCAAGCTCCATGCCCACCATCTCAAAGGGATGGGAGAAGGACAGGGTCAGGTTGACCGTCTTCTTCTCCTGGCTCACGTCGTCAGTGTCAGGGATGAGCATGCCGAAATGGGCAAAGGCCGCGCTGGTCATCAGCAAGGCAAGGGTTGTGATCGAAAGAATCAGCCGTGTCTTCATTGGTCGGACCCCCGTGTGCTACAGTACATGATATTGTGCTTCAAGGACGCGCATCGCATACTGATACCAAAATCGTAACACAAGTCAAGGGGTCGGCTGACTGTATTCAGGTCGGATAATCAGGAGGAGTCCGAGGCGCGCCACCGTCTCGCCATGAAGACGCCGGTGATGTTGTGCCACAGGGAGAAGAGCGCGCCCGGAAGCGCGCTGACCGGAGCGAAGTGAGCCACGGCCAGGGCCACGCCCAGGCCGGAGTTCTGCATACCCACCTCGATGGCCAGGGTGCGGGCGTCGCGCCGGGAGCAGCGGGCCAGCCGGGCCAGGGAGTATCCGGCCGCCAGCCCCAGGCCGTTGTGCAGGATGACGGCCAGGAAGACGAGGAGTGGCAGGGCCAGCAGTGTGGCCTGATTCAGCCCCATGATGCAGGCGATGAGCATGGCGATGACCACGATGGACAGGGATGGGAAATAGCGCAGCCACGGCTCAAGGCGCTTGCGGAAGATGCGGCGCAGGATCAGGCCGTCCACCAGCGGAAAGACCACGATCCAGAACACGGAGGAGACCATGCCCAAAAAGTCCATCTCCACCCGCTGCTCAAGGATGAGGTAGACGATGGCCGGGGTCAGGATCGGGGCGAGGCAGGTGGAGGCCAGGGTCAGGGTCACCGAGAGCGGCACATTGGCCCGGGCCAGGTAGGCCACCACATTGGAGGCCGTGCCGCCCGGGCACGCCCCGACCAGGACCATGCCCACCGTGGCCTCGGGCGACAGGCCAAGGGCCATCGAGATGAGCACGGCCAGCGCGGGCATGACCGCATACTGCATGCCCACCCCGAACCCCACCAGCCGCCACTTACCAAGTATCGCGCGAAAGTCGCCGAACTCCAGGGTCAGCCCCATGCCGAACATGATCACGCCCAGAAACAGCGGAATATGCGGCTTGATCCAGGTGAAGGATGGCGGATGAATCAGGGCCACGGCGCAGAGCGTGGCGGTGATGGGAATGAAGAAGCGCTCGATGAAGGCTGGCACGGCGTCCGATTTCATGCCGGATGGGTGGATGAAATTCCGCCATTTGTCAACGCGCCGCGCGAAATACCCGCCCCGGCGGCAGCGCCCCTGCCCAACACGATGGTTGACGAACCCGGCCCGACCCTGTAGGAAGTCCTTTCCCGATCAGAGGGAAGCCGGGCGGCGGCGGTGTTGAAAACCCCGTCAGGTCCGAAAGGAAGCAGCGGTATCGATTGCCACCGGGTGTCCGGCTTCCACTCAAAGGCGCGTTCTCAGGAACGCGCTTTTTTGTTGCTTGTGCGAGGATTGGCCAGGGACGCAAAAATTGGCTTACAATTTTTACCGTAACCCCTTGTGGTATATGGCGGAAAGAAATCTCGTTATCCGAACTCATTCCTCATTCTGCGAAAAAAGGTGAGAGGTCGTTTCCCGGACAATCTTGTTGTACGTTCCATCCTGCTTCATCTCGCGCAACGCCACGGCAACAGGGACAATAAGTTCGCTATGACTCTTGTGCAGGTAGAGAAACATGTCCATCACGCACAAAGGAGGAGTCAGATGGCGTATGTCGGAATACCCCAGCCTGTGGAGTTCCTCGTAGCCGGTCAGCTTGGAATAGAGGACCACATCCAAGCGACCCATCTCAAGCATGTCAAACAAGGTAACAATTTCGGTCAGATGCGTGACGTTGGGAAAATTTTCTGTTTTCTGCTCCAATATCCTCCACCCACTGACGAGGCCTATCCTCAGCCCCCTAATGCTCTCCCAATCGGAAATGGAAATATCTCTCTTGGCAAAGGCAACAAAATTCATCTGCATATTGGGTTCAGGAACCCGAATCAGGTTGGGAAATTCCTGCTCCATCCCCTCTATGCGGTTCAACTCGCCATCCAGCAATCCGTCATTCACAGATACCAATGAACGCTTCGTTGGAGTGTAAACAATCTCCACTTTAATGCCGATTCTTCGAAAAGCCTCTGCAACTATCTGATCCAACATGCCTGAAGATTCTGGATTGGAGAGAAGATTTCTGTATGATGTGCTGACACGAACGAATTTATCGTTGGCGTGAACCGATGGGGGAATAAAAAGGAACACTGAGGCAACTAATGCTATTGCAAACTTCATAGCAACCCTAGCTCCATTGGTCGGCTTGGATTTCTGAACTTTCTATCAATTATAATTAAGCATACACCCTATCAAAATCTCGTCAAGTGGGCAATTTGCATGCCTGAATATCCTCCCCTTACCCGAGGCTGCTCAATTGGCTAAACGCAAAAAGGGCTTACGATTTTCATCGTAAGCCCTTGTGGTATCTGGCGGAGAGGAGAGGATTTGAACCTCCGTTGGAGTTCCCCCCAAACACGCTTTCCAGGCGTGCTCCTTAAACCGTACTCGGACACCTCTCCGCGTTTGAGAGGCTGTAACTAACCAAAATGGCGCGGCATGGCAAGGGAAAAATGCCCGCACTCATGGCGCGGGTTCACCTCGGGCGGCTTGGCCGCCGGGTCACAGGGGCAGGCGCAGGCTGCCCCGGAACTCGTCGAGGCTCGTGGCGCCGATCTCGGCCAGCAGGGCCGCCATCTGGTCGGCCAGGCCAAAGGCGAAGTCCGGCCGCAGGAAATTGGCCGTGCCCACCTGCACCGCGTGGGCGCCCACCAGGATGAACTCCAGGGCGTCCTCGGCGCTGGCGATGCCGCCGATGCCCACCACCGGGATGCTTACGGCCCGCACCGCCTGATGCACACAGCGCAGGGCCACGGGCTTGATGGCCGGGCCGGACAGACCGGCCAGCACATTGGCGATGCGCGGCTGCCGCTTGCGGATGTCCACGGCCATGCCCGAAAGGGTGTTGATCAGCGAGAGGATGTGCGCCCCGCCGTCGGCCGCGGCCCGGGCGCAGACCGCGATGTCCGTGACATTGGGCGAGAGCTTGACCATGACCGGCTTGTTCCCGGCCCGCTTGCGGACCGCCTCGGTCACCCGCGCGATCTGGGCCGGATCCTGACCAAAGGCGATGCCGCCCTCGCGCACGTTGGGGCAGGAGACGTTGACCTCAAGGGCCGCGATGCCCTCCTCTGCCGCCAGCACCCCGGCCAGCTCGCCAAACTCGGCGGCGTCGCAGGCGTAGAGATTGGCAACGATGGCCACGTCGCGCCAAGGCAGCGAGGGCAGCGTCCGCTTGACGAAATCCTCCACCCCGGGGTTCTGGATGCCGATGGCGTTGAGCATGCCGCACGGCGTCTCGGCAATGCGCGGCATGGGGTTGCCCTCGCGCGGCGCAAGGGAGATGCCCTTGGCCACGATACCGCCCAGCCGCTTCAGGTCGCCATAGGGCGCGAATTCAAGCCCGGAGCCAAAGGTGCCCGAGGCGGTCATGACCGGATTCTTGAGGCTCAGGCCGCCGAAGCTGACGTGCATATCCATATGAAAAAGACTCCCTGTCGAGAAAACTAGAGCTGGATCGTGTCGGCCCAGAAGATCGGCCCGCGTGTGCAGACCTGGACATGATGCCCCTCGCCATCGGGCGCGACACAGCCGAGGCACGCGCCCACGCCGCAAGCCATGCGGTTTTCGAGGGACACTTGCGCCCGCGCCCCGGTCTCGGCGGCAAAAGCCTGCACGGTGCGCATGAACGGGGTCGGGCCGCAGGCGAGGATGAGCCCGTCCCTGGCCGCGTATTCGGCAATCTGCTCGCGCATGGCGGCGATGATCAGGTCGAGATCGCAGGGCTGGGCCTCAAGCAGGCACCGGCTCTCCACCCGCGCTGCAAGCAGATCGTAGGGGTAACATTCCAGGGGCAGCCGGTGGGCCAGGAAGAGCCGCAGATTCTCCGGGTGCGGATGACGCTCGACATAACCGCGAAAAGGTGCGATTCCGATTCCCCCGGCAAGGAGCAGGGTCGGCGTGTCGGGCTCCACGGCGAACGAGTTTCCAAGCGGCCCCCACAGGGCCACCTGATCGCCCGGCGCAAGGCGCGCCATGCGGGCTGTGCCCCGCCCCACCTTCTGGATGAAGAGGGTCAGGCCGTCCGCGTCCGCCGAGGAAATGGAAAAGGGCCTGGCCCAGAGCATGTCCAGCTCCCAGGACGCGGGCCGGACCATGACGAACTGGCCGGGCTTCCACCCGTCCCAGTCAGGCAGAGAAAGGCGTATTTCGAAGAATTCGTCTGGTCTTTTCCGTTGACCAACCGGGGACACTTCCAATACCGTAACATTCCGGCAGACCCTCAAGGACATGCGCTACCCTTATGAGTATAAAACATTTACCTGAAATCATGGCGCCCGCGGGGGATACGTCATCCTTCCTCGCCGCCGTGGCGGCCGGGGCGGACGCCGTGTATGTGGGGCTGAAACATTTCTCAGCCCGGATGCAGGCCACCAACTTCTCTATCAGCGAGCTGGCGCAGCTGGCAAGCCTGGGCCGCGACCACGGCACCCGCACATACGTTGCCATGAACACCCTGGTCAAGCCCGGCGATCCCGAGGCCGCGGGCAGACTCGTGGAACGGCTCCAGAAAAGCGTCAAGCCATACGCCCTCATCGTGCAGGACCTGGGCATGCTCACCCTGGCCCGCCAAGCCGGATTCAAGGGCGAGCTGCACCTCTCCACCCTGGCCAACCTGAGCCATCCGGCCGGTCTTGAAGTGGCAAAGCAGCTCGGCGCGAGCCGCGTGGTGGTCCCGCGCGAGCTGAACCTTGACGAGGTCAAGCTCATGGCCGAGGCCTGCCCCAAGGACCTGGACCTCGAAATTTTCGTTCACGGCGCTTTGTGCAACTGCGTGTCGGGGCGCTGCTACTGGAGCAGCTACCTGGGTGGCAAATCCGGCCTGCGCGGCCGCTGCGTCCAGCCCTGCCGCCGCCTCTACAAGCAAGGCAAGCAGGACGCCGAGCGCCTCTTCTCCTGCTCCGACCTCTCGCTGGACATCCTGACCAAGCCGCTGCTGGACATGCCCAAGGTGGCGGCATGGAAGATCGAGGGCCGCAAGAAAGGCCCCCACTACGTCTACTACACGGTGCGCGCCTACCAGATGCTGCGCGACAATCCAAACGATGCCCAGGCCAAGAAGGCGGCCGTGGACCTGCTCGATCAGGCCCTGGGGCGGCCCACCAGCCACTCCACCTTCCTGCCCCAGCGCCCCTTCATGCCCATCCAGCCCGGCGAGGAGACCAGCTCAGGCAGGCTCGTGGGCGAGATCAAGCGCGACCAGAAGAAGCTCTATTTCCAGCCCCGCGAAGACCTGCACGCCGGCGATCTTCTGCGCGTGGGCTACGAGGACCAGCCCGGGCACCGGACCTTGGCCATCCGCCGCCGCGTGCCCAAGCGCGGCCGCATGGACATCCCTGCTTCGGCCAAGCATCAGGGGCCGCCCCTGCCCTCGGGCACCAAGGTCTTCCTGGTGGACCGGCGCGACCCGGAACTGGTCAAGCTGATCAAGGGGCTTGAGGCCGAACTGGCCCTGTTCCCGGCCCCGGAATCAAGCGAGCCGAAATTCGTACCCAAGTGGCCGAAAAAGGCCGCCCGGGCCAAGGTCAAGCCAGAAGCCGTTTCTCTCTTCCGCCTGCCCCCGCGCGGCCGGATCAATGGCCGCGCCGCCTACTGGCTCGAACGCACCTCCCTGGGCAAGGTGGCCCGGGGTCAGACCAGCCGTGTCCAGTGGTGGCTGCCGCCGGTCATCTGGCCGGACGAGGACAAGAAATACCGCGCCCTGATCAAGGAAGCGACCAAGAACGGCGCCCGCGAGTTCGTCATCAACGCCCCCTGGCAGGCGGCGTACTTCACGGACCGCAAGAAGGCCACCCTGGTGGCCGGGCCGTTCTGCAACGCCTCCAACCGGTTCGCGCTCCAGGTTCTCAAGGACCTGGGCTGCTCGTCGGCCATCGTCAGCCCGGAATTGTCCGGCGAGGACATGCTCGAACTGGCCCGCGACACTCCCCTGCCGCTGGGCGCGGTCATCAAGGGCATGTGGCCCTTTGGCCTGTCGCGCTTTCTGGCCGCGCCGGTACTGTTTGACTCGCCTGTCAAGAGCCCCATGCATGAGGTCCTCTTCGTGCGCAAATACGGGCAGACCAACTGGCTCTTCCCGGCCTGGGAACTGGACCTGGGCGAGGAATACCGCGCCCTTGACCGAGCGGGCTTCAAGACCTTCGTGACCATGGTCGAAGAGTGGCCCAAGGACGTGCCAAAGCCCCGTCGCACCAGCACCTTCAACTGGAAGCTGGATCTCTTGTAGCCGCTGGAAAAACAAAAAAATTGAGGCCGGGAACACTGTTCCCGGCCTCTTTCTTCTTCGGCTTCGGACACCGGGAAATCAAAGCATGATGGTCCCTTTCATGAAGGTCACGGCGTGGCCCGCAATCTTGACGCGGTCGCCCATATCCTCGCAGATGAGCACCCCGCCTCGGGCCGAGACCTGACGGGCGCGCAGGGCCGAGCGGCCCAGCCGCTGCGCCCAGAATGGAACCAGGGTGCAGTGGGCCGAACCGGTGACCGGGTCCTCGGGCACCCCGGTGAGGGGGACAAAGGTGCGGGAGACAAAATCGAAGTCCAGCCCGGGCGCGGTGCAGATCATGCACAGCCCGTCCAGCTTGGAGACGAGGCGGAAATCCGGCTCAAGGGAGCGTATCTCCTCTTCGGTCTCGAACACGGCCATCATGTCGCGCTCGCCCATGAAAAGCTCGACGGGCCTCGCGCCAAGTGCCTTGGCGACCCGCTCGGTCACCTGGATGGGCCGCACATTCCAGGCCGGGAAATCCATGGAATACAGGCCCTCATCGCGATCCACGAAGAGCCGCCCGCTCTTGGTTTCAAAAACCACCACCGGGTCTGCGTAGTCGAGAAACTCGTAGAGCACGTGGGCGCTGGCCAGGGTGGCGTGCCCGCACAGGTCGATCTCGTATTCCGGGGTGAACCAGCGCAGCTCGAAATACTCGCCCCGGCGCACGAAGAACGCGGTCTCGGACTGGCCGCACTCCTGAGCGATCTTCTGCATCAGCCCGTCGCTTGGCCACTCGAAGAGCGGCACCACCGCCGCCGGGTTGCCGCTGAAAACCTCTTCGGCAAAGGCGTCCACCTGATAGATGTCAAGTTCCATGGCGCTCTCCTTATCAGAACATCTGCTTGAAGAGGTCGTCGGCCGAGCCGCTCGCGTCCTCTGACGCTCCGGCGGGCGGGGCAGACTGGGTTGGCTCGGTGCCCAGCTTGAAGGGCAGGAAGTACTGCGTGCCCGAACCGGACGAGGCGAGCCGGCCCGAGGCCCCATCAACCCGGACCATAACAACTCCCGGCGGTTCCGGGAAGTCCTGATAGGGAAAATCCTCCTCCACCTCTTTGCGGTAGTCCACCCACAGCGGGCTGGCCGCGCGCGAACCCGTTTCCCACTTGCCCATGGGCCGCATCTCGTCAAAGCCGACGTACACGCCCGTGAGCAGGTAGGGGGTGAAGCCCATGAACCAGGCGTCGTTCTCGTCGTTGGAGGTGCCGGTCTTGGCCGCCACGGGCCGATTGAGCACCCGGGCGCGCCAGCCTGTGCCGTCGCGCACGACCTCCTTCATCAGGCTGGTCATGATGTAGGCGGTTTGCGGGCTGATGGCATCCACGGCCTCAGGCACCGAGGCGAACAATTCCTCGCCCCAGGCCGAGCGGACCGAGAGCACGGTGCGCGGCTTGATGTACGAACCGCCGCGCGCAAAGGCGGTGTATGCCTCGCACAGATTCATCAGCGTGACCACCGACGAGCCGAGCGACACCGAGAGGTCCGGGGGGAAATCGCTCTCAAGGCCCATGGCCCGTGCCCGCTCGATGATGGTACGGATGCCGATGCGCTGGGCCACGCGGATGGTGACGAGGTTCTTCGATTTGACCAAGGCGGTACGCAGCAGGGTCGGCCCCTCGTAAGTGCCCTCGAAGTTCTCGGGCCGCCACAGCTTGCCCAGGGCGTCGTTGGCATAGACGATGGGCGCGTCGAGGACGATGGACGCGGGAGTGAACCCGTTATCCATGGCCGCCGAATAGACGACGGGCTTGAAGGCCGAGCCGGGCTGCCGCTTGGCCTGGGTGGCCCGATTGAACTGGCTGCGGCCAAAGGAGTAGCCGCCCACCATGGCCAGTACCTCGCCGTTTTCCGGCTTCATGGAGACCAGGGCACCCTCCACCACTGGCTCGCGCTCCAGATCGAGCGTCCACACGCCCTCGGGGGATTCTGGGGCCTTGGCCACCGTGGCCCAGACCACATCGCCCTCCTTGAGAACCCGGCGGGCATCGGTCGGGCCCGGCACATCCTCGTGGCTCTTGCGGGCATCTTGCTCGCGCACCCACCACATGGCCTTGAGCGGGATGACGCCGTGGAACTTGCCGAAGCGGACTGTTGCCCTGTCCTTGTCCACTTGGGCCACCCACACCCTGAAGGGCGCGGACTTGTCCGTGAGGCCGTCCACAGTCTGCGGCCCCTCATCAAGGATGCGGCCCACGTCGCCGGGGGTGATGGTCTCGATGGGGCCTGTCCAGCCGCGCCGCTGGGCCGAATCGAGCAGGCCGCGCCGCAGCGCCTTCTCGGCCGCGGCCTGATGCTTGATATTGCACGGGGTGGTCACGGTCAGGCCCGCGGTGTAGACCTCGTCCTCGCCGTAGCGGTCCATCAGCCAGCGGCGCACTTCCTCAAGATAGTGTGCCCCGACCCGCCAGGACGGGTCATCCATACTCACCAGTTCGATCTCCTCGGCCAGGGCCTCGTCGTACTGCTCGCGGGTGACCCAGCGTAGGGAGAGGAGCTGATCAAGGACGTAGCGCTGGCGCTGCTTGGCCAGGCCGAAGTTCTGATAGGGATTGTAGCGGCTCGGAGCCTGGGGCAGCCCGGCCAGCATGGCCGCCTGGGCCAGGGTCAGGTCCGTGGCGTGGCGGGCGAAATAGGTGCGCGAGGCGGCCTCCACCCCGTAGGAGTTGGCCCCGAGGAATATCTGGTTGAGATAAATGGTCAGTATCTCTTCCTTGGTCAGGTAGTTTTCGAGCCGGAAGGCGAGGATCGCCTCCTTGAGCTTGCGGGTGTAGCTGCGCTCCGGGGTCAGGAGCAGCCGCTTGATGATCTGCTGGGTGATGGTAGAGCCGCCCTGCTTGGTACGTCCCGCCTTCATGTTGGCCAAAAAGGCACGCATAATGGCCGTCAAGTCCACACCGTCGTGCTGGTAGAAGCTCGAATCCTCGGCGGCCAGGAATGCCTTGGGCAGCCACGGGGTCATCTGGTCCAGCGTGACCAAAAACCGTTTTTCCTTGTAGAAATATCCGAGTACTTCGTCGTTGGCGGCGTAGACCGTGGTCACCAGCGGCGGCTTGTAGTCGGTGATGTTCCGAAAACCGGGCAAGTCCTTGGACGCCCAGTGATACAAGCCAAAGGCCGCGCCGACTCCGGCGAGCAGGCAAACGGTGAGCAACACGATCAAAATCTTGAGCACTTTCATGGGTATCAAAAACCTTTTTTTACCTTGCGCGCGCCGCGCGCGGGCGGTAGCCCCCAGGCCAGCCGGAGCCTTCCGTAAAGATCCGTGACCGAGGCCTTGTTGGTGTCAAAGCATTTGAGCATTCGTGGCAGCGTCCGCTCCTCGCGCCGGGCGAGGCAGGTGGCGGAATCGAAGAAGGTCACATCGCGCCCGACCACCCAAAAGGGGTACAGGCGGCAGTAGTATGGCCGGGCCTCGTGAGGAATTTCGCACCCCTCGGGACCGAGAAAGCGGCACGCGCCCATGGTGTCCACCGTCAGGCGATAATGCTCGCCCGTTGGCGGGAATAGTTCCTGGATCAGTTCGTCCTCACCTGGGAACAGACGGCGGATATTGTCGATGAAGGCCGCAGAGTTGGACGCGAGCACAAAGCCGCCGGTAAAGGGCGCATGGTCGCGGACCCGGTCCTTCTCCATCTGGGAGACCGGAAAGCAGAACTCTTCCTGGCCCGCGGTCATGCGGCAGCAGGTGGGGCCTTGTAGCGAGCACCGCCGACAGGTGTCGGACGCATCGGACCGGATTCGGGTCATGACGTCCCCGCAGGCTCCGCAGGGCGACCGGCCGTGCCGGAAAAACGGAGCGCCCCCTTGCCCAGGAGGTCGTGCAGATGGACCATGCCCACCAGTCGCCCGTCCTCGCTGACCACAGGCAGCACGGTGATTTGGTGCTGCTCCATGTCGTCGAGGACATGGGCCGAGGACTCGCCCGCCACGGCCCGGCGCGGCGATGTGGTCATGACCCCGGCCACGGGCCGTTCCATGTCCAGGCCGCCAGCGCAGACCAGACGGCGCACATCGCCATCGGTGAACACGCCCCTCAGCCCGATTTGGGCATCGACGATGGCCACCAGGCCGAGGCCGCCGGAATTGAGCACGCTCACCGCCCGCGCCACGGTCGCCCCGTCGTCCACAACGGGCAGGGAGTCGGTATGCATGAGCTGGTCAACGCACATGGCCAGCCGCTGCCCAAGGGAGCCGCCCGGATGAAACTTGCGAAAATCGTCCTTGCCAAAGGACTTCCACTCCATGAGGCAGACAGCCAGGGCGTCGCCCACCGCCAGATGCGCCGTGGTGCTCGATGTGGGCGCAAGGCCCATGCGGCATGCCTCGCGCGGCACCCGGACCTCGATGGTGATGTCCGCCAGCTGGGCCATGGCCGAGGCGGTGTTGCCGGTCATGGCGATGACCGTGGCCCCCAGCGCGCGCAGGGTGGGGATGATGGCGTTGACCTCGTCGCTGCCGCCGGAGTTGGACAGGGCGAGCACCACGTCCTCGGCCCGGATCATGCCCATGTCGCCGTGGGCACCTTCCACCGGGTGCAGGAAAAAGGCGGGAGTGCCCGTACTCGACAGGGTGGCCGCGATCTTGCGCCCCACCAGCCCGGACTTGCCGATGCCGGTGATGACCACGCGGCCACGGCACTCGGCCATGGCGGTCAGGGCGCGCACGAAGCCCTCGCCCAGCTGGCCGGACACGATCCGCAGCCCCTCGATCTCGATGTCGAGCACCTCGCGGGCCAGCTCAAGCCAGTCGGTTCTGTCAGACCTTGAGGTCATGATCGCGCGCTCCGTATCAGCAGAATTCCTTGATGATGCCCGGGTTGGCTTCCAGGCAGCCCTTGCCCATCATGTCGGACAGGGGAATGGGGTAGTTGCCGTCAAAACAGGCCAGACACCATGCGTCGTCGTCGGTGACCGAGTTGAGCAGGCCGGGGATGGTCAGGTAGTGCAGGGAATCAAGCCCCATGAACCGGGCGATGTCCTCCACCGAGTGGTTGGCCGCGATCAGCTCGCCCTTGGACGAGAAGTCGATGCCGTAGAAACAGGGGAACCTGATAGGCGGACAGCTCACGCGCAGGTGAATCTCGCGCGCGCCCAGCTCGCGCAGCTTGCGCACCCGGGCGCGGATAGTGGTGCCGCGCACGATGGAGTCCTCGATGATGAGGATGCGCCTGCCCTTGACCATGCTCTTGACCGGGTTGAGTTTCACCCGCACCGAAAAGTCGCGCATGTCCTGCGAGGGCTGGATGAAAGTGCGGCCCACGTAGTGGTTGCGGATCATGGCCAGTTCGAGCGGCAGGCCGGACTCCTGCGAATAGCCCACGGCCGCGTAGTTGCCCGAGTCCGGGAACGGCATGACAAAGTCCGCGTCCACCGGGGCCTCCTTGGCCAGCATGACGCCCATGGCCTTGCGCCGCTCGTAGACCACGTCGCCGAAAATGTTGGAATCGGGCCGCGCGAAGTAGATCAGCTCGAAGATGCACTGGCGCTTGGGCTCGGTGTCGTTGAATCGGAAAGAGGCCAGCTTGTTATTGTGGATGGTGACGATCTCGCCGGGTTCCAACGGGCGCAGGTATTCGGCCTCGATCAGGTCAAAGGCACAGGTCTCGGTGGCGAAGACGTAGCGGTCGCCCACCCGGCCCAAGCCCAGCGGCCGGACGCCGTTGGGGTCCTTGATGGCGATGAGCTTGTCGTTGGCCATGACCAGCATGGAATACGCGCCCCTGACCTTGTTGCAGGCCATGGCGATGGCCTGCTCAATGGTGTCGGTCTCGTGAACGTACTTGATTATCAGGTGGGCGAACACCTCGGTATCCATGGTGGTCTGGAAGATGGACCCGTTCTGCTCAAGCTCGGAGCGCAGCTCGTAGGTATTGACCAGATTGCCGTTGTGGGCCACGGCCAGCCGCAGGTTGCCATGGCGGACGATGAAAGGCTGGGCGTTTCGGATGAGCGAGGCCCCGGTAGTGGAGTAGCGGATGTGGCCCATGGCGATGTCGCCCTTGAGCTCCTTGCTCAGATGCCGCTCGTTGAACACGTCGGCCACCAGCCCCATGCCCTTTTGCTCACGGATCTTCTCGCCGTCCCAGGTGACGATGCCGGCCGACTCCTGCCCGCGATGCTGCAGGGCATACAGGCCGAAGTAGGTCATCCTGGCGGCCTCCTTGTGGCCGTATACTCCGAAAAGTCCGCAATACTCTTTTTTCATGTGCCTTCTCTGGACGGTATCTATTCGCCGTAGTACGTTTGCAGGCTCTCGACCTTGAGGCCGGTCTGCCGCATTTCGAGGATGGCCTGGGCAATGGCCCGGGCACCCGACACCGTGGTGGTGTAGGGAATGTTGTAGAGCAGCGTGTTCTGGCGGATGATCCTGGCGTCGCCCACGGTCTTCTTGCCGGAAGGGGTGTTGATGACCAGATCGATCTCGCCGTTCTTGATGTGGTCCACCACATGGGGGCGCTGGCCCTCGTGGACCTTGTTGACCTTGGTCACGGGCACGCCCTTTTCCATGAAATAGTCGGCCGTGCCGCCGGTGGCCATGACCCGGAAGCCCATGTCGGCGAAATCCCTGGCAGCCAGCACCAGCTTGGCCTTGTCCCAGTCATTGACGGAAATGAAGACCGTGCCCGAGGTGGGCAACCTCTGCCCTGCGGCCAATTGCGCCTTCATGTATGCCAGCCCGAAGCTCGGGTCGATGCCCATGACCTCGCCGGTGGAACGCATCTCGGGTCCGAGCAGCACATCCACGTTGGGGAAGCGGTTGAAGGGGAAGACCGACTCCTTGACCGAGATGTGTCCCTTCTTGCGCATGGCCCAGGGCTTGAGGTCCCTGAGCTTCTCGCCCAGCATGATCCGGGTGGCCAGCTTGGCCAGGGGCACACCTGTGGCCTTGGATACAAAGGGCACGGTGCGCGAGGCGCGCGGGTTGACCTCGATGATGTAGACCTCGCCGTCCTTGACGGCGAACTGGACGTTCATCAGCCCGACCACGCCAAGCTCGCGAGCCATGGCCACGGTCTGCCGCTCGATGTCGCGGATGACCTCGGCGCTCAGGCTGTAGGGGGGCAGCACCGAGGCAGAGTCGCCGGAGTGGATGCCCGCCTCCTCGATATGCTCCATGACCCCGCCGATGTAGACATCCTCGCCGTCGGCCAGAGCGTCCACGTCCACCTCGATGGCGTATTCGAGGAACTTGTCGATGAGGGTGGGATGCTCGGGCGAGACCCGGGCGGAATCGCGGAAATACGCCTCGAATTCGTCCATGCAATAGACGATGTCCATGCCCCGGCCTCCCAGGACGTAGGAGGGGCGCAGCACCAGCGGGAATCCGAGGCCCTGAGCGATCTCCTTGGCCTCGGTCATGCTCATGGCCGTGCCGTTAGGCGGCTGCTTGAGGTTCAGCTTGTTCAGGAACTGCTTGAAGCGCTCGCGGTCCTCGGCCCGGTCAATGGCGTCCGGGCTGGTGCCGATGAGCGGCACACCGGCCCGCATCAGCCGCAGCGCAAGATTGAGCGGGGTCTGGCCGCCGAACTGGACGATGACGCCGTCGGGTTTCTCGAAGTCGAGGATGTTCATGACATCCTCGAAGGTCAGCGGCTCGAAGTAGAGCTTGTCCGAGGTGTCGTAGTCGGTGGACACGGTCTCGGGGTTCGAGTTGACCATGATGGACTGCACACCCATCTCCTTGAGGGTGAAGGAGGAGTGGCAGCAGCAGTAGTCGAACTCGATGCCCTGGCCAATGCGGTTGGGGCCGCCGCCGAGGATAACGATCTTCTTCACGTCGTCGCAGACGTTTTCCACCCCGGTCTCGTAGGTGGAATAGTAATACGGGGTATACGCCTCAAACTCGGCGGCGCAGGTGTCCACCAGATAATAGGCCGGGATGATGCCAAGCTCCTTGCGCATGGTCCGGATGGCGTCCTCGCTGGTGCGCCACATGGCGGCCAGCTGGGCGTCGGAATAGCCATATTCCTTGGCTGAGCGCAGCATCTCGGCCATGCCCTCGCTTGCGGCGTCCACGCCCTGCTTCAGGCCGAACTCGATCAGGGAGCGCTCCATGGTCAGGATGTCCTCCATCTGGCGCAGGAACCACGGGTCGATGGAGGTGGCCTCGAAGACCTCCTCAACAGACATGCCGCAGCGCAACGCGTTGCGCAGGGCGTAGATGCGCTGGGAGTTGGGACGGCGCAACAGGCGCAGGATCTCGTTCTTGTCGACATCGCAGGTCTCGAACCGCTTGCCCAGGCCGATGTGGCCGGTCTCAAGGGAACGCAGTCCCTTTTGCAGTGCCTCCTTGAAGGTGCGGCCAATGGCCATGGTTTCGCCCACGGACTTCATGGCCGTGGTCAGGTAGTCCTCGGCCCCGGGGAACTTCTCGAAGGTGAAGCGGGGTATCTTGATCACACAGTAGTCGATGGCCGGCTCAAAGGAGGCCATGGTCTCGCGGGTGATATCGTTGGGAATCTCGTCCAGGGTGTAGCCCACGGCCAGCTTGGCCGCGATCTTGGCGATGGGAAAGCCTGTGGCCTTGGAGGCCAGGGCCGAGGAGCGCGACACGCGCGGATTCATCTCGATGACAATCATCTCGCCGTTTTCTGGATTGATGGCGAACTGGACGTTGGACCCGCCGGTCTCCACGCCGATCTC
>JBDRSO010000102.1:0-25271 GCA_043824835.1 Pseudomonadota bacterium
ACTCCAACCAGATCAGCTGCACAGCGGGCAGTGGTGCCAGCTACAAAATGCTCAATCAATCGGAGCTGCTTTTTCTGACTCAAACGACTTTTTCGCATTGCCATACCGATAACCCAGAGGAGTTATCTGGTACAGCCCCTAAAATATTAAAACAGAGTTCCAGTTCCTCCATATCAAAATCCTGCAAGCTCAGCTTTGTTATTTCTTCCTTGATCAAAAAAGCCAACAGGCCAGCCGCTCAACTTTCCCCTTTTATCAGAAAAGATCCTGTCCACTTTGCTTTCTCTGTTCTCGTCGAGCTCAAAGAATAAAAATGTAGCGCTTTCATGTTCAAGCAGCTGGTCTTTTATTGCAATACGGATTCCGTCCAGCACGTAATCACTATGAGTTTCAACTATAACTTGTACCCCGGCGGAAGCAGCCAATGCGATTAAGCGACCGATTTCAGTTTGTCCACAAGGGTGCAGGTGAGCCTCTGGATTCTCAATAGCAACAATATAATTAGCAGAATTAGCACGCCCAATAGCAGCTAAGCCGAGTAGAGAGACAATTACCGGCAAGGTGTAGCTCAGGCCGAACCCAACATTATGAGGTCGAATATTATTGTAAGTAGCCAACGCCAAATCTTGCCTAGACAAAGTTTGGGTGTTTAATTCGTAGCCAGGCGAGACTACTTCTAACCAGGCCTTTGTATTGAACGAAAGGGTATCACCACGGGAATTGCCATGCTTTAACTCAGGCGGAACTATCGCATCTGAGTATCTGGACAAACAATCAATTACGAACTCCCCACGCTCACCAACATCAAATGCCATCCCGGTTTTGTATGACATTGGTAAATAGAGCTGAGGGCCAAGCCTGTGCGCACCCAAATAACGGAATAATTTAGCATAGCGAGGCTCTCCTCTGAGATGTTGTTCATTCTCGGTCAACAACAGTGAATTTGCATGACCATCGAGGTATTTTACATTGATATGAATTGAGCTCGTGGTCTTAGATTCACTTTCTGATGTTTGTCGCTTAAACAACAACTCCCTGAAGGGACCAAAGTCGCTTAACATCGCGTCTTCACCCAGCTGTGCATGCGTCAACATTCTCAACGCATGAATCACCGTACTTTTCCCAGAACTATTTAATCCGGCAAGTAAGGTCAGTGGCTTAAAGGGATGATCGAAATAAGGCAACGACTTAAGCCGTTCAACTTTTAATCGTGAAATCATAGCCAACCCTTAAGTGTCTCTTGAACTAGGTTCTCAACTATACTATATCTTTTCCCAATAGATTCTGGGTATAAGGCATATCGTGTTGTAGCATCGTTAAATTCTTTATCTAATATCACCTCTGCATAAAGCTCATGGAGCCTATCTTTATCCCTGACCAACCCTTCATACTCAACTGGAGATAGCTCAGACAAAACACATACCCAAGTTTCCAAAAGTGATTTATTTATTCTTTGTTTTTTCCCACCTGGAAGAGACTTACGGAATGCATGATCTTCAAAAAGTGCGTACGCCCTCGACACACCTTCTATGAATCGATGCTCTAAGGTGTCGATATCTGTGATCTTGTACTCACAGCAGGCTTCTTCGCTAGCGTACCACTTCTGATATCGAATTGAATCAAAGGTCGGCATCGCATTTATAATCAGCATGGTATCAGAAAGATATTCTGACATTATACCCTTCTTGGGGAAAGAAAGAGGACTCCTTACCATAAAAGCAAGTGCCCTGAGAGCCACCTCTCTATCTTCCATACGAGAACTATCTAGCTTGCCATCAGTAGCCAATTGAAAGGCATCACTTGTCACAATTCGACATAACAAATCGGTTGCCGGACCATTATATAGAGCGTGCCTAACTTCTTGCTCAGTCAGCGCTAAACCGCCAGTATTAACACGACTAAATATAGTAAATTTCACATCCTCTGGGGTGCCAGGATTGATTATGGTAAAACTCAATTCTGTTTCCATAATTCTATTTTTATAAAATATGTCCAAGTCACAAAATCGTTTACCGTTTAAGGAAGGGATGAACTCCAACCCACCTAATGCATCCCCTTTCCCATTTGGCTCCTTAGTAACATCACCGTTTTCAAATATAAAATCTCGCAATGCAGATAGCCGCTGCATACCGTCTACAACATCGTAATTCGCTCTCTCATCAGAAGCCACGTAAAACATAGGCAATGGAATCTTCAAAAGAATCGATTCAATAAGACGACTTTTCTGCGGCTCCTTCCAAACTTCCTCCCTTTGGAATTTCGGCGCGAGTCGAATCGTACCTTGAGCCAATCGGTTAACGATCGTCTGAACCAATAAATTCTTTGTCTCGATTGAAATAGATAGTGGATCAAATGGCTCCGAGAGCTCGAGCTCAGGCCCTTCTTCTTCTGTCAAACTCTTCTGCCGCATATCGTCCTCGTTTTATATTGATATACCCTAGGTATCTAATCTTCACAAAATCAGCAACTCATAGTAATCCGACACCAGAAAAAAATGAATTGGAAAAACAATTGAGGGACTATCGGTAGTCATATTCTCTTACCTCAAAATTTCGGAGAAGAGGCCGTGTCAAACATTTACCCTTCAGATTATGAAGACGTTTTCCAACTGGTCCTTCAATTAAAACATCACTCGGGAAATCCCGCCATCTCGGTCACTGTGAGGTCCGGGCCGAACCACAGGGCCGACGCGCCGGGATACTGAGCGCGCACGAAGCGCGCGCCCTGGTCCGGCCCCATGATGAACAGGGTGGTGGCCAGGGCGTCGGCCGTCTCGGCGCTGTCGGCCACCACGGTCACGCCGAGGGATGCCCGGGCGGGCTCCATGGTCGCCGGGTCGATGATATGATGGCGCAAGGCGGCCCCGGCATCGCCCTCGCGAACCACGAACTGCTCGTAGTCGCCGGACCCGCAGACGGCTTGGTTGCGCACGGTGAGGGTTCGATGCACCGCCTCGGCCCGGGGATGGCGGATGCCCACGGTCCAGTCGCGGTTGCCAAAGGCATGGAAGTCACCGCCCGCTTCCACGATGCCCGCCTCGATGCCCTCGGCCCGGAGCAACCGGACAGCGGCGTCGATGATGGCACCCTTGGCGATGCCGCCCAGATCAAGGGCCATGCCCTCGCGCTCCAGCCGGATTCGCCTGCTCCCCTCCTCGAAACGCACGAGCCGGTAGTCCACCAGTTCGTGCCGGGAGCGGGCCACGCCCTCGTCCATCATATAATAGAAAGGCGAGGTGGTCAGTGCGCCGATGGTGGGGTCAAACGCGCCGCCGCTGACTTGGGCAAAGCCCACGGCCCGGCGGACCAGGGCATGGGCGCGCGGGGTCGGCTCGACCCAGCTCCTGCCAGCCGCACGGTTGATGCGGCCCACCGAGCCCTCGGGGTTGCGGTGATCCAGGTCCGCCTGCAGCTCGCGCATCAAGGCGATGCAGCGCCTCGCCGCGAGGTCGGCGCTCCTGCGGCTGTCTGTGGCCAAGGTCAGGTTGACCACCGTGCCCATGGCCACGTCCGTGTACCGATGGAGCCCGGCCGAACCAGTATCGGCGGCCCGGACCTGCGAATGGACCATGGCCGAGCCGGCCCCGGCCAGGACCAGGGCGCACAGCCCGGCCAGGGTCAGGGCCACGCCGCGGCCGTAGTGCATCCTGTCCATGAGCACACGGGCCAGAAGCGGCAGGCAGCAGAGCACGCCCACAAAAGCCGCAGCCTGAAAGACCATGCCCACCTGATGGGTGGCCTGAATGACCAGCCCGCCGAGCAGCGGCCCGAGAACGAAGCCGATGCCCGAGGCCACGTGTGCCGCGCCGAAGACCCGCCCCTGGCTGGGTGACAATCCCGAGGCCAGGGCCAAGGACGCGGGCACGGACACGGCCGAGCCCAGCCCCATGACAGCCCCGAACAGCACCAACTGCCACGGCTCGACGCTCCCCCCGATGGCGAAGAGGCAGACCGCGCTCACGGTCATGCCCGCCAGGGTGAGCGTGGCCCGGCAGCCGTGTCCGAAAAGGCGCGCGGTCACGGGCAGCCCAAGGCACACGGCCAGACTGGGCACGGCAAAGAGCGCGCCCAGCACAAGCCCCTTGTGCCCGAGAACCATCGCAAGATGGATGGGGTAAAACGCTGTCAGCAGCCCCAGCCCCAGGGTCCTACCGCCCACGGCCAGGAGCACCGCGACCCAGTGCCACGGCCGGGTCGGCGTATCGCTCTCAGGCATGTCCTCTTCACTGCGCACCACCCGGCCACCGGGCATGAGCAGCGCAAGCACAATAAAGGCGGCAGCCATGCACACGCCCAGGCCAAGCAGGACCGGCTCGACGCGCCTGCCCTGATACAGTGTGCTCCCGGCCAGCGGCCCGATGACCATGGCCAGATTGAAGAGCAACGCATGCACCGCGAACCAGTGCGACAGCCGCTCGCGCTCGACGATGCCGCCCAGAGCAGCCATGCCCACGGGCCGGAACATGCCAGAAACCACGCCCAGCAGGAACTGGGTCGCGTACAGCGCCGTGAGGGATGGATAAAGAAAATGCAACAGCGGCGCGAACACACCAATGGTTGAGGCGATCAGCAGCGGCCGCCTCGCGCCCTGCCTGTCGGCCCAGGCCCCGGCCATGGGGGCGGCCAGCAGCCGCACCAGATAGAACCCGGCGAACCCGCTGCCCAGCCACGCGCCGCCGATGCGCGCGTCCAGGCTGACCAGAGGCAGGGCGAAGGAGAACAGCCCCACCCCGAGGGTGACGAGAAATCCGCTCGCCAGCACCGGGATCAGGAGGCGTCTTCGCCGGATATGTTCATCAAAGGCCATGCTCATGCGTCGTCCCCGTGAGAATGTCGCAGTGTGATCGCAAACACGGGGTGTTGGCAAGGCATCATGCAGCCGGTTTGCCTCTTGCCTTCGCCCGTTTTCGCGCAACCAAATGGTGAACGGTCTTGTTTGGCCGGGCAACGGCATGGAAAGGCCTTGACCCCTAAGCCGGAAAACGCGAAAAAATATGCTTCGGGTCCTCGACCCTGCGGCGCTCTCCCGGCCCACGCCCGGAAAACCGCATGGCCCCGAATCCGGTCCAATCCAAACCCTCGGAGAACGAACATGCCCAAGAAAATGAAGACCATGGACGGCAACACCGCCGCTGCTCACGTGGCCTACGCCATGACCGAGACGGCCGCCATCTATCCCATCACGCCATCCACGCCCATGGGCGAGATCGCCGACGAGTGGGCGGCGCAAGGGCGAAAGAACCTTTTCGGCCAGACGGTCCAGATTCGCCAAATGCAATCCGAGGCGGGCGCGGCGGGGGCGATGCACGGGTCCCTGGCGGGCGGCGCGCTGACCTGCACCTTCACCGCATCCCAGGGTCTTTTGCTCATGATCCCGAACATGTACAAGATTTCCGGCGAGCTTCTGCCCGGCGTGTTCCATGTCTCGGCCCGGGCCGTGGCCGCACACGCCCTGTCAATCTTCGGCGACCACCAGGACGTCATGGCCACTCGCCAGACCGGGTTCGCCATGCTCTTCTCCAATTCGGTCCAGGAGGTCATGGACCTCTCGCTGGTGGCCCATGTGGCCTCGGTGGAGGCGTCGCTCCCCTTCATGAGCGTGTTCGACGGCTTCCGCACCTCGCACGAGATCCAGAAGATTGATGTCATAGACTACGAAGACATGAAGCCGCTGCTGAACATGGACAAACTGGCCGCCTTCCGCGCACGGTCCATGAACCCCGAGCACCCGGATATCCGGGGCACGGCCCAGAACCCGGACGTCTACTTTCAGGGACGCGAGGCGGCCAACGCCTACTTCGACGCCATTCCGTCCATCGTCGAGGCGACCATGAAAAAGGTCGGCAAGCTGACCGGCCGCAAATACAAACTCTTCGACTACGTGGGCCATCCCAAGGCAGACCGCATCATCGTGGCCATGGGCTCGGGCTGCGAGGCCATCGAAGAGGTGGTCAACCATCTCAACGCCAGTGGCAGGAAGGTCGGCCTGGTCAAGATCCGGCTGTTCCGGCCCTTCTCGGTCAAGCACATGCTCGCGGTCATTCCCAAGACCGTCAAGAAAATCGCGGTCCTCGACCGGACCAAGGAACCCGGTGCCCTGGGCGACCCGCTCTACCTCGACGTCTGCGCCGCCTATGCGGGCAGGAAGGACGCGCCGAAGATCGTGGGCGGCCGCTACGGCCTGGGCTCCAAGGAGTTCACCCCGGCCATGGTCAAGGCGGTCTTCGAGAGCCTGGGTCGACCCAGGCACGGCTTCACCGTGGGCATTAACGACGACATAACAGGAACATCGCTGTCCGCCTCCGAAGCGATCGACACCACGCCCGAGGGCACGGTGCAGTGCAAGTTCTGGGGCCTTGGCGCGGACGGCACGGTGGGCGCCAACAAGCAGGCCATCAAGATCATCGGCGACAACACCAGGCTCTATGCCCAGGGCTACTTTGCCTATGATTCCAAGAAGTCGGGTGGTATCACCATCTCGCATTTGCGCTTTGGCAAGAAGCCCATCCAGTCCACCTACCTGATCACCGACGCGGACTACATCGCCTGTCACAACCCGAGTTACGTCACCATCTACGACATCCTCGAAGGCATCAGGGAAGGCGGCACCTTCGTCCTCAACTGTCCCTGGTCTGCCAAGGAGATGGACGACCACCTGCCTGCGGCCATGCGCCGGACCATCGCGCAGAAAAAGCTCAAGTTCTACACCCTTGACGCGGTGAAGATCGCCCAGGAAGTGGGCCTTGGCGGCCGCATCAACATGATCATGCAGACCGCGTTCTTCAAGCTGGCCGACGTCATTCCCTTCACCAAGGCCGTGGCCCTGCTCAAGGACGGCATCAAGAAGGAGTACGGCAAAAAGGGCGACAAGATCGTCAACATGAACAACGCCGCCGTGGACAGCGCGGTGGACGCCATCGTCGAGGTGGCCGTGCCCGCGTCCTGGAAGAAACTCAAGGACGACGCCCCGGTCAAGCGGGGCGAGCCGGAATACGTGACCAGGGTCATGCGCCCGGTGCTCGGCCAGAAGGGCGACACCGTGCCCGTCTCGGCCTTCTCCCACGACGGCACCATGCCCGCCGCCACCAGCCGGTTCGAGAAGCGCGGCGTGGCCATCGCCGTGCCCGAATGGCTCAAGGACAACTGCATCCAGTGCAACCAATGCGCCTTTGTCTGCCCCCACTCGGCCATCCGCGCCGTGCTCGCCGAGCCTGCCGAGTTGAAAAAGGCCCCCAAGACCTTCGAGACCCTCGACGCCGTCGGCAAGGAACTCAAGGGCATGCAGTTCCGCATCCAGATCAGCACGCTCGATTGCATGGGCTGCGGCAACTGCGCCGACATCTGCCCGGCCAAGGAAAAGGCGCTGGCCATGCGGCCCATCGCCAGCCAGACGCCGGCCCAGGTGCCCAACTTCGACTTCTCCGAAACCATCCCGTACAAGGACGCCCTCGTCCGCGACACGGTCAAGGGCAGCCAGTTCCGCCAGTCGCTCATGGAATACTCGGGTGCCTGCGCCGGTTGCGGCGAAACCCCCTATGTCAAGGTCATTACCCAGCTCTTCGGCGAGCGCATGGTCATCGCCAACGCCACGGGCTGCTCCTCCATTTGGGGTGCCAGCGCGCCCACCACACCGTATTGCGTCAACAAAGACGGCCACGGCCCGGCTTGGGGCAACTCGCTCTTCGAGGACGCGGCCGAGTTCGGCTTCGGCATCGAAATGGCCATTGACCAGCGTCGTAACCATCTGGCCGAGCTGATCAAACAGGCGGCTGAGACCGAGACCGGCGCCCTCAAGACGGCCCTGACCGCTTGGCTTGACGGCCACAACGACCCGGAGAAATCCCGCGAGGCGGGCGAATCGCTGAAAAAAGCCCTCAAGGGTACCAGAAAGCAGCTCCTCAAGGAGATCGCCACCATGGGCGATCTGTTCACCAAGAAGTCCGTATGGGTCTTTGGCGGCGACGGCTGGGCCTACGACATTGGCTACGGCGGACTTGACCACGTCATCGCCTCGGGCAAGGACATCAACCTCCTGGTCATGGACACCGAGGTCTACTCCAACACCGGCGGCCAGTCCTCCAAGGCCACGCCGCTTGGCTCCATCGCCAAGTTCGCGGCCGCAGGCAAGGGCACGGGCAAGAAGGATCTCGGGCGCATGGCCATGACCTACGGCTATGTCTATGTGGCCTCGGTGGCCATGGGAGCCAACAAGCAGCAGTTCCTCAAGGCCGTCAGGGAGGCCGAGGCCTACCCCGGCCCGTCGCTGATCATCGCCTACGCCCCGTGCATCAACCAGGGCATCAAGAAGGGCATGGGCAAGACCCAGTACGAGCAGAAACTGGCCGTTGATTCCGGCTACTGGCCGCTGTACCGCTACAACCCACTCTTGGCCGACGAGGGCAAGAATCCCTTTGTCCTCGAATCCAAGGCCCCGGACGGCACGCTCCAGGAGTTCCTCTCCGGCGAAAACCGCTACGCCATGCTGGAGCGGTTCCACCCGGAAGTCTCCAAGCAGTTCAGGGACAAAATAGAAAAGGATTACCTCAAGCGCTACGACACCCTCAAGGGCATGGCCGAGGGCGGCTGCGAAGAAAAATAGTCACGCCAAGTCCATCATGATCAAGCGCCCGGGGGAGACTCCCGGGCGCTTTTTTCGTCTCGACTGGGCGAAATATGCGTCCTTGGTTATAAATCGACCCGGCCTGCCAGCCAGAAGCAGGATTATACTGCTGTGGTCACACAAGCTGGTGTATGCTTCAGTCAGTCACAACCCAAACCAGGAGAAGACAATGCCAAACATGGACTACCCCGGCCCGTGCCCGAGCTGCATGGGAATAGATGGCTGCGCGGACGAGGCAGGCAAGCAGGCGGCCGTGGCCAACTACTGCAAGGGTCTCGAAATGGAGATAAACAGCTGGAAGACTAGGCTCTACGACATCCTGGTCGCCGAGCCCACCGGCGACATGACCGACACCGTCAACCTGCTCAAGTCCACGATGCGCGAGCTTGAAGCCGTGGCCGAACAAATGCAGCAGACCTGCCCGACAAGCCTCGGCGAACAAGAGAAGTTGATCGGCAGCAAGCTCGAAAATATGCGGGTTCACTACACCAAGGCCCTGCAGGTCATCAGCCCCGGCTGGTTCGGCGGCTAGCAATACGCAACACGCACAAGGCGCACCCGGCCAGGGGAAGCGCCGTCACAAGGGCCGGAGCATTCGTTCCGGCCCTTCGCCATGGCCTCTGTCATGGGCGGTGAAAACAGTATCACGCCCTTGCCACGGCGCGCAGCCACAGGTAAACAAATGGGATGAATCAAGGCGTATTCTCTCTTGCCCCGTGGCATTGCGCCACGCCAGACACGAAAAAGCCCGGCCGAAGCCGGGCTGTATCGTCAAAGTGGTGGGTCACCAAGGAATCGAACCTTGAACCTCCGGATGAAGAGTCCGCTGCTCTGCCAGTTGAGCTAGTGACCCACTTCGGGCTGCGCGTTCCCGCGCAACGGAGTGAATAACTATAAGTCAGACCAGGATTTGTCAACCATTAAATCCCATTTTTTTTCGACAGGACGAAAATGCAGCTAACCAAACGATTCTCAAGTCTTTTTTTGTTCCTCTCGCTGATCCTCGCCACTGGCGTCCTTCCGGCTGTGGCCGCGTCCACCCCACCGCCCATGGAGCCGGGGATCATGGTCTTCTCCCTGTCCGACGAATCCCGCCAACAACTGGGGCTCGACTGGTCGCACGTGGTGACGATCAGCCTGGACATGGAACCCGAGTGGTACACCTACGCCCATGTGCCCGGCGGCATTGGCAAGCCCACCACCCTGTCCGGGGCCACGGCCGACACCCTGCCTCTGGTCCCCATGTACCCGGCCGGAAAACCCAAGCCCGACACCTTCGACCCCTCGATCTCGGTCAACGCCTATGAAGGCGGCACCCTGCTCTTCGCAGGCGTTCCGGCGGCCAGCACCGAGCCCTTTCCTGTGATCATGCGGCTCGAACTGCTGCTGTGCCACCCAAGCAGATGCGTGCCCTACCGGCGCAACCTCACCCACGACGGCCCCGGAGCCGGGGTCGCCCCTTCTGCCGAGGTTCAGCCTTGGTGGCCGTCTTTTGCGGCGTTGGCCGACTCAACCCGAGCCGATTCGTCCGGGGGTGAGGACGACATCGCGACCACCGTGTCGCAAGACAATACGGAAACACTGGTGCAGTGGAGCTTCACCCCGGTCTACCTGCAACCGGGCCTGGAGGTATCGAGCCTGCTTTCGGCCATCCTCATGGGGCTTCTTGCCGGGTTGATCCTCAACATCATGCCCTGTGTCCTGCCCGTGGTCAGCCTCAAGCTCTCGGCCCTGCTCAACTCCTCAAGCCTTGACAGCGAGGAGGACCGCATCCACGCCTTTCGCGAACACAACGCCTTTTTCGCCCTGGGCGTGATCACCTTCTTCATGGTCCTGGCCACGGTCCTCGGGGCCACGGGGCAGGCCTGGGGGGCGCTCTTCCAAAATCAATGGCTGGTGCTGGCCGCGGCCGGACTGATCCTGGCCCTGGCCTTGAGCCTCTTCGGCCTGTACCACCTGCCGATCATCGACCTGAAATTCGGCGTCAAGAGCGGGAGCCCGCGCGTCCAGGCGTTCTTCACCGGCAATCTGGCCACCCTGCTGGCCACGCCGTGCAGCGGCCCGTTCCTGGGCGGAGTGCTCGGCTGGTCGCTGGTGCAGGGGCCGCTGATCATCTTCACGGTCTTCGCCTCCATCGGTCTTGGCATGGCCTCGCCCTACCTGCTGATGGTCGCCAACCCGCGCCTGTCCCGTTTCCTGCCTCGATCCGGGCCGTGGATCGGGTATGTCGAGAAGGCCATCGCCTTTTTCCTGGTGGGCACGGTCGTCTATCTGGTGGGTATCGCCTTTGGCGGTGTCGTCCTGCGCGTGCTCGCCCCGCTGTGGGCCATCGCGCTGGGCGGCTGGCTGTGGGTATGCACCCGGTCCGCCAGGCCGCAAACCCGCTGGATTGTCCGCGCCTCCTGCCTCTCCCTGCTGGCGGCCATGATCATCTGGACCACGCCGCAGCGAGTCGGCGAATCGGTCTGGGAGCCCTTTGACCCCGTGGCCCTGAACGAGCGCATCGGCCAGGAGCGGATATTCGTGTCTTTCACGGCCGACTGGTGCCCCACCTGCAAGGTGCTCGAAGCCACGGTGCTCACGCCCGGCAATGTGGCCGGATGGAAACGCGACCACGACATCGCCTTCATCAGGGTGGACCTGACCGAGCGCAACGTGGAGGGCGAGGCCCTACTGAAGGCCATGGGCAGCATGAGCATCCCGGCGTCTGCCCTGTTCGCCCCGGGCGAGGCCGGGGCATCGCCCCTGGTGCTGCGCGATCTCTACACCCGATCCCAGCTTGAAAACATATTGAGATCGTGGGAGAAGTAGTCCTTCGCAACCAACAGGAGAAGATGATGCTCAATTTCCAGTACTACATGCCCACCCGACTGATCTTCGGCCCAGACACCCTCAACACCCTGGCCGATACCCCCCACCTGCCGCGCGGGAGCAAGGCCATGGTGGTCATCGGCGAATCCGGGGTCATGATCCGGCTCGGCTATCTCTCCCGGGTCCAGGGGATGCTCTCGGCCCAGGACGTGCAGACCATCGTCTACGACAAGATCAGGCCCAACCCGGAATCAGACAGCGTGGACGAGGCGGCGGCCATCTGCCGCGAGCAGGGTGTGGATTTCGTGGTCGGCCTTGGCGGGGGATCCACCATCGACGCGGCCAAGGCCATCGCGCTGATGGCCCGCAATCCCGGCAAGCTCTGGGACTACATGCGCTCCGGCACCGGCGGCGGGCAGACGCCCGAACACCCTGCCCTGCCCATCGTCGCCATCCCCACCACGGCGGGCACCGGCACCGAGGCCGACCCCTGGCTTGTGGTCAGCAAGTCCGGCTCGAACACTGGCGAGAAGATCGGCTGGGGCGACGACTCCACCTTCCCGCACCTGTCCATCGTGGACCCCAAACTGATGCTCTCCCTGCCGCCCAAACAGACCGCCTACACGGGCATGGACGCCTTCTTCCACGCCTGCGAGGCGTATCTGGCCACCTGCCGCCAACCAGCCAGCGACATGCTGGCCCTTGAGGCCGTCCACCTCATCGCCCACACCCTGCCCGAGGCCGTGGCCGACGGCGACAACCTCGAAGCGCGCACGGTCATGGCCTGGGCCAGCACGGCAGCCGGGCTGTGCGAATCGTACTCCAGCTGCATCTCCCAGCATTCGCTGGAGCACGCCCTGTCTGCCCATCACCCGGACATGCCCCACGGGGCCGGGCTGGCCATGATCTCCAAGGCGTATTTCGGCTTCCTGGCCGCCAAGGGCGAGGACCGACTGGGCGACCTGGCCCTGGCCATGGGCGACACCTTGGCCGAGGATCTGCCCGAGGACGTGCCCGGCGTGGCCTTTCTCGACGCCCTGGACACGCTCATCGAGGCCGTGGGGCTTGGCGACGAGAAGCTTTCGGACTATGGCGTCACCCGCGCGGAAATCCCGGCCCTGGCCGAGACGGCCCTGACCACCATGGGCGCCCTCTTCGACGTCACCCCGGTCTCCATGTCCATGGACGACGTCATCGCCATCTTCGAAGCGGCCTATGAGTAACGCCGTGGCACGGAGCAAGGCATGATCCCTGACCACTACCTGAAGTCCATCCCGGACCTTGCGCCGCTCTTCGCCGAGGCAGACCATGTGGATGTCAAGACCGTGGACGCGGCCATGGACCTGCGCCTGTTCCTGACCCGGTTCATGACCTACCACCCATGGTGGATCGTGCAGCTCTACCGTGCCCGGGCCGTGCTTGTCCGGGCGCTGGGCATGCGCCAGGATTCCGGTCCCCTGCCTGCGACCACCCCGGAGTCCATCTCTTTCACGCCGGGCGACCCCTGGCTTTTCTTCACCATAACCTGCGGACGCGATGGCGAATACCTGGCCGCACACCATGCGGACAAGCACCTGCGGGCGGACCTGTTGGTGGCCCGCGAATGGATGGGCGAGGGGGTCAACAGATTCCATGTCGGCACCATCGTCCATCACGCCCACTGGACCGGCCCGGTCTACTTTGCCATCATCCGCCCCTTTCACCACATGGTGGTGCGCATGACCATGCGCCACGCCGCCGGGGCGTGAACACCATCCCGCATCATCCCGGACAATCCGGCACCAGAAAAAACCGGGGCCGACGCGCACCATTGCGCGTCGGCCCCGGCCGTTTCGGCTGACGGTGTCCGCCGTCATTCCACGGCTAGCATCCCGTAGCTGTCGCCAGTGATGCAGCGCGCGCCGGTGGTGGTGATCTCGAAGGTGTTCTCCACCCCGACCATGGCCACGCCGCGAATCCCCTGCTTGGGTTCCACAGCCAGAGTCATGCCCGGCTCAAGGGGGAGATCGAAGCCTGCGGCGATGGCCGGAAACTCGTCGATGGTCAGGCCGATGCCATGGCCGACAAAGGGCACCTTATTGTCGTCAAGCCCCATGAATCCCTCGTCAAAACCACGCCGTTTGGCCATCTCCAGACTGCCCGCGTAGAGCTCGGCCGGGGTCGTGCCGGGCTTGGCGTTGGCGCGCACCCACTCCTGCACCTCGATGCAGAAGTCATGAGCGCGACGGACATCATCTGACATGGTCGACTCCGGCCCGGCGAAATAGGCCTGGGTCTTGTCCGTGTGGTAGCCCTCGATCTGGAACCCGATGTCGAGCATGAGCGGCTGCCCCGACCGCCAGACCATGGCCGCGTTGCCCATGACCATGGCCGCCGGATGCTCGCCGCGCAGGCCAAGCGGGCCGTTGAAGGCACTCGGATAATTGCCGGAATCACCGGCCGAGACATGGCCGAGAAAGCATTCCTCGCCGTGGGCCTGCATGCGCAGGATGCCCATGTGTCCCTCCTCGAAGAAGACTTCCCATGCCTTGTGGGCGATCTCCCGCTCGGTCATGCCCGGCCTGATCCTGCCGGGCAGAATATCGTGCAGGCAGCGATGGTGCTTGTCGCCGCAGCGGCGCATGATATCCAGCTCGAATTCGGATTTGACCATCCTGGCCAGGGCCACGGCGTGATCGCCGGGCACCAGGGTGTGGTCTGACAGCTTGGCCGCCAGCAGGGTGCCCAGCTGCCAAGTGAGCCCGGCCATGACAGCGGCCACGGTCGGGGTCATGGGGCTGCCCGCCTCGGCGCACAGACTGGGCATCTCGGAGTAGGACTTGAAAGGCACTATGTGCGTAACACCCGCCTCGATCCGGGCACGGCTCACGCCCTTGCGCAGCATGAGCACCGGCTCGCCCACAAGGGGCAGCCACAACACACCCTGGCCGCAGGTGCCCGTCAGATAATAGATATTGAGACGCGAAAAAACGAGAATACCTCCGGCCGCCGGGGTCACGGCCTGAAGATGGCGTCTCAGGGAGGCGTGACGGCGGTCGAGTTCTGCGGCGGGGATGCGGGCGATGGCTTCGAACATGGGGGCTCCTTGAGAGATAACAACTAGGCAATGGGGGTGGATTGCTGTAAAAGGACGTTCCCAAGCGAGGAACGCGACATGTTGATCAATGAAAAAGAACTAGCCGCCCGGCTCCACGAGGTCAAGACCATCGCCGTGGTCGGCGCTGTGGACAAGCCCGGCCGCCCCGTGGACCGAGTGGGCCGCGAGATGATCGCGATGGGCTTCACCATCATCCCCGTGCACCCGGTGCGAGACAATATCTGGGGCCTTGAAACCTACAGGAGCGTTACGGACATTCCGGTGCCGGTGGACGTGGTGGACCTCTTCCGCAACGCCCAGTTCTGCCCGGGCCACGCCCGTGAGGTGCTGGAGATGGAGACCCTGCCCCGATTCTTCTGGATGCAGTCCGGAGTGTTCAGCCCCGAGGCGCGCCAACTGCTGGCGGGCTCGCCCATCCAGGTGATCGAGGACCGCTGCCTCAAGATGGAGCTGGCCCAACTGGGCGTGAGACCGTGAGCGTGATCGCCTTCGAGTGCCGCATGTGCGGCCACTGCTGCCAGGGCGAAGGCGGCATCGTGCTCACAGACAAGGACCGATCGCGGCTGGCAGAGCACCTGGGCATGGACCAGGACGAACTGGTGCGCCGCTACGCCCGCGAGCGCGGCGGCAAGCTCCACCTGATCTGCGGGGACCACGGCTCCTGCGTGTTCTTCGACCAGGGGTGCGGCGTGCATCACGGCAGGCCGGACATCTGCCGCGCCTGGCCCTATTTCCGGGGCAATCTCGTGGATCAGACGAGTTGGGAAATGATCCAGGAGTACTGCCCGGGCATCAATCCCGAAGCTGGCCACGCAGAGTTCGTGCGCCAGGGCAGGCGCTATTTGCACGACGAGGGACTTTTGCGCTATGATCCCGACACGTCCCCCAACGCCTTGATCTGCGACGACTGATTCAACCGAGGCCGCCATGACCCTTCAGGAATGCTACCGGATACTCCAACTCGACACGGGAGCTGGCCTTGACGCGGTCAAGTCGGCCTTTCGCGGTCTCGCCTTCCAGTACCATCCGGACATCAGCTCCGAGCCGGGAGCAAGCGATAAATTCCGCGAGGTCAACGAGGCTTACGTCACGGCCAGAAAACTGCTTGAGGACCAGAACGGCACCGCCTCGTCGGGCACCGCTGGCCAGCAGACCGAGAAACCCACGGCCAGCCGCGCCCAGGGTGCGCGCGCCTACTCCAGGCAGCAGCGACAGAAGCCCAAGCCGCCCCCAGAGACGAACTCGGCCCGCGCCAAACACCAGCAATTCTACTACAAGGAAGAGGAAGTCCTGCGGACCATCCTCGGCGATCCCTTTGCCCGCAAGGTGTTCGAGGACATCTACAGCCAGATCAGGAAGCAGCGGCCCGACTACAAGGGGCCGCTGGAACTGAAGAAGCGCACTCTCCGACTGAGTTGGGGGGAGCGCGCCCTGAGCCTCGATTTCGCCCGGGGAGTTGGCGGCACCGTCAAATCCTGGTTCAAAGGGCAGATGGACCATGAGCAGATCGTGTACTTTCCGACCTCGGCCTTGATTCCCGGCCGCAAGGTGCGCATCACCGTGGAGCAGACCTTTTCTGACGGCCCCAAGACCATCGAGGTCACGCTGCCCCGCGATTTCGTGGTCGGCCGCCCCATCCGGCTCAAGGGGTTGGGCCGCAAGCTCGGCCCCCTCAAGGGCGACCTGCTGCTCAGGATTCTCGCCCGCTAAGGCCAGGACACCACCCGGAACGTTGACAGGATCAATCACCACTTCACCGAGATCCGCCTTTTTCTGGCGACCGCTGCCAGATATTCTTCCACTTGCCCCCTTGCCCCCCCGAGATGGCGCGGAAAACAATCCCTTTTTCGTACCATTTCCCGGTGGTACGACATAATTGACATTCTGAAAAAAACCCTTGTTTTCCGCATCGTTTTTTACTAGTCGCTGTATTGAACGAAATCCAGTGGAGGGACGAATGCTCGCCATATTCGACTACAAGGCGGGAAACCAGACCAGCGTCCACCGGGCGCTCGAACACCTTGGTATTCCCAACCGGATCACCAATGATCCCGAAATCCTGAACAATGCGCAGGGGATCATCTTCCCCGGCGTGGGCGCGGCCGGTCAGGCCATGGACGAGTTGCATTCTGCCGGGCTCGACGAGGTCATCAAAAGCCTCATCTGGCAGAACAAGCCCGTGCTCGGCATCTGCGTCGGCTGCCAGATTCTCCTTGATTACAGCGAGGAGAACGACACCCGGGCCCTCAAGATCATCCCGGGCGAGTGCCGTCTCTTCAACCCCTCCTGGACCGATTACGAGAACGTGCCCCTCCGCGTTCCCCACATGGGCTGGAACCAGGTGGAACTGAAGCAGGAGTGCGAGCTGTTCGCAGGCATCGACCCGGACGCGGACTTCTACTTCGTGCACAGCTATTACCCCGCGCCCAGCGAGGAATACATCATCGGCACCACCCGCTACGGCATCGACTTCTGCTCAGTGCACGGCCGCCAGGGTCTCTGGGCCGTGCAGTTTCATCCCGAGAAGAGCGGCCGCCCGGGCCTCAAGCTGCTCAAGAACTTCCACGTTTACTGCCAGGAGGCCGCCAATGCTGAGTAAACGGGTCATTCCCTGCCTGGATGTGCGCAATGGCCGCCTGACCAAGGGGGTCAAGTTCGAGGGCAACGTGGACATCGGAGATCCGGTGGAAACAGCCAGAAAGTATTATGAGGAAGGCGCGGACGAGATCGTCTTCTACGACATCACCGCCTCCCACGAGGCGCGCGGCATCTTCCTCGACGTGGTCGAGCAGGTCGCCTCCCAGATATTCATCCCCTTCTCCGTGGGCGGCGGCATCAACACGGTCAACGACATGCGCGACGTGCTTGTGGCCGGGGCCGAGAAGGTCTCGGTCAACTCCGGCGCGGTCAAGAACCCGGACATCATCAGCGAGGGCGCGGCTCGTTTCGGCTCCCAGTGCATCGTACTGGGCATGGACGTGAAGCGGGTGGAGAAGTCAGAGGCCATCCCCTCGGGCTTCGAGGTGGTCATCCATGGCGGCCGCAAATACATGGGCATGGACGCCCTTGAGTGGGCCAAAACCGGCGAGGCGCTGGGAGCGGGCGAAATCTGCCTCAACTCCATCGACGCCGACGGCACCAAGAACGGCTACGACATTGAGCTGACTCGGTTGGTGGCCGGGGCCGTGACCATCCCGGTCATCGCCTCGGGCGGCGCGGGCTCGCCGCAGCACATGGTGGAAGCCGTGACCACGGGCCGGGCCACGGCCGCCCTCATCGCCTCCATCGTCCACTATGGCGAATACTCCATCGCGGACCTCAAGAAACACATGGCCGAGGCCGGAGTGCAGACCCGCTCCGTGTGGTAGGCATCAGGATATACACGCAAAAAAGCCGCTGTCCCGTGAAAGGGCAGCGGCTTTTTTGCGCCATGATGAGGCGAGATCACTCGGCGGTGAAGGTGCCGCTCTTGCCGCCGCTCTTGTAAACAAGGCGACAGTTCTCGATGACGATATCCTTCTGCACGGCCTTGCACATGTCGTAGATGGTGGCGGCGGCCATCTGGGCGGCCACCAGGGCCTCCATCTCCACGCCGGTCTTATAGGCGGTGCGCACCTCGGCCTCGATGCCGATGGTCGCCCCCGGCTCGTCCACGGCAAAGCGGATGTCCACGTGGCTTATGGGCAGGGGGTGGCACATGGGGATCAATTCCGCCGTGCGCTTGGCAGCCTGGATTCCAGCGATCTTGGCCGTAGTCAGCACGTCGCCCTTGGGCAGGGCGTCCTTCACCAGCAGGGCCATGGTCGAGGGCGCGAGCCTGACCTCGCAACGGACCACGGCCGTGCGCAGGGTGTCTCCCTTGGCCGAGACATCGACCATGCGCGCGTTGCCATCACCGTCCATGTGCGAGAACCCGTGGGACATGCTACTCCCCCATGACCTTGTCTTTGGCCTTCTTGAAGAAATCCTTGGCCTTGGTGCTCAGCTTTTTGGATTCGATCTCCGAGAACTCGCGCAGCAACTCTTCCTGACGCTTGTTCAGGTTGGTCGGGGTCTTGACCCGCACCTCCACCATCAGGTCGCCCTGATGGGAGCTGCCGGGATGGGGCAGACCAAGGCCGCGCAGCCGAAAGACCTCGCCGCTCTGGGCACCCTTGGGGATGTCGAGATTGACCGGCTCGTCCAGGGTCGGCACTTCGAGCCGATGACCCAGCGTCGCCTCCACAAACGAGATCTCGCGGCGGATGAGCAGGTTCTGCCCCTGGCGCTCGAAGACAGAATCGGGTTCCACGCGCAGGACTACATAGAGATCGCCGGGCGGCCCGCCGAACATGCCAGCCTCACCCTCGCCGCGCAGACGCAGGCGCGAGTTGTTGTCCACACCCGCAGGGATGCGCACCTTGAGATCCTTGTCGCGGATCACGGAACCACGCCCCATGCACTCGTCGCAGGGCTCGGTGATGATGGCCCCGGCTCCCCGACACTGCGGGCAAGTCACGGAAATCCTGAAAAACCCCTGGGACTGCTGCATGGTGCCCGAGCCGCCACACTGGGAGCAGGTCTGCGGGCGTGTGCCCGGGGCGGCCCCGGAGCCGTCGCACTGGCCGCACTTCTGTTCCACCGGAATGCGGATATCCACCTCGGCACCCTTGGCCGCCTGGCGGAACGTGATGTCGAGGTTGTAGCGCAGGTCCGCGCCCGGCCTCGGCCTGTTGCCTCCGCCACGACCGGCGGCGGTGAACCCGAAGACCTCGCCGAAGATGTCGCTGAAGGCGCCGAAGATGTCCTCACTGCTGGAAAAGCCGGAGAACCCGTTGCCGTTCACCCCGTCGTGGCCAAAGCGGTCGTAGGTCTGCCGCTTCTCGGCGTTGCCAAGCACCTCGTAAGCCCCGGCCGCTTCCTTGAAGCGATTTTCCGCCTCAGGATCGTCAGGATTGCGGTCGGGATGGAACTTGAAGGCCAGCTTGCGATAGGCGGCTTTGACCTCGTCCTGCGAGGCCTCGCGGGAGACCTCCAGAACCTCGTAGTAGTCACGCTTGGCCATGGTTATCTGGAGGTTTCCCCGTACACGTCGATGTCGATTTCAACGTCGGGAATTTCCTGGTCGGGCAGAATCTTGCCCGCGGCGATCTCACGCAGGGAGTTGACGATTTCCTTGTTCTTGGACTCCACCAGGGGCGGATAGCCTTCGCGGTACTGTTTGACGCGCTTGATGCCCATCTGGGTGATGAGAAAGCGGTTGCTGACCTTCTCCAGACAATCCTCTACGGTAATCCGTGCCATGTCGTTCTCCTTGGATCGTGTTGCAGGCCGGGACCTAGTTGCTCGCCGCCGAGCTGACAGGGAAGAGCCCCTGGAGGTCCTTGAGCAGCCTGCTTGAAACCGGGTAATACATGCCGCCGCCGTTCTTGAGCCAGCACTGCCCCTGGGGCAGCCTTGGGTCGGCGTAGAACGTCAGGGCGGTCAATTTGTCGCCTTTGCCGTCGAAGAGCCGGCAGTGCATCACTTCCGCCGCGCTCTCCGGCAGGATGTTCAGCGGCAATGCCTCGAACTGTAGGTCAGTAAATCGCCAAAGCGACATGTCAATGCCGCTGATCTCGGTTTGATCGCCGAGACGATGCCAGCCGCTCTCGCCCCGCTCCACCACATACTCGGTGCCTCCATGGTTGATCACAAGGCGGACCACGATGCCAATGTCGAGCTTGACCACGGTGCGGCCCTGCACGTCGAAGGCGCTCCTGACCAGTTGGCTTACACTCTGGGCGTCGAGGGTGAAGGGAATGGTCAGCCACGAGGAGCGGCCCATGTAGATTTCCGGCCTGTCGTTGACGGCGTAGAAATCCACGGTGGCAGGCGTCTCGTTCTTCGCATTCCAGACGCGGATGGTCAGCGCGGGCAACCGGTTGTCAACGTCCAAAGGCTCAAGGACCAATGTCCCGGTCCGCAGCAGCGACAGCGAGTGAAGGTAGAGCTTGAGCGCCGAATCCGACGCGGGCTTGTCCTTGAGATAGCCCGGCAGGCTGAAGAAATACCCTTCCTTGCGCTTCTCCACCAGCCAGTTCGACCCGAAGGGCTGCGTCAACTGGACCCGGGCCACGGTCTCCTGGTCGAAATTGAAGACCCGGGTATCGAAAAAGGCCGTGGCGGGCAGACCCAGCTGCTCCACCACCGAAGCGTCGAACTCGTAGACCAGCCCGGGGCTGTCGGAGTTCCAACCGTAAACAGTGCCCGATTCGCCGGTGGTCAACCTGACCGTCAGCGGATTGGCGTCCTTGCCGCCCAAGGAGACGATGATCTTGAACTCGGGCTCGTCCAGCCCGTACTGATCAAGCCCGCCCTGATCGAAACCGCCCACCGAGCGGTGCGGGGCCAGCCCGCCCAGCCGAGCCAGATAGTCGACCACTTTCTCGGGCATGACGCGGGCCACGAAATTCCACGACGCGCCAGGGACATGGGCCTCCCAGCCGGTGTCCACGGCGGTAAGCATGTAGGTTCCCTTGGCGCTCTGGATATGCAGGGAGCGCACGGTGTCAAAGGACCGTGACAGCCAGCGCGTTCTGTCCACATCCTGCCGCTGGTCGTCCGCGCGCCAGTGGTAGACGCCCACGGCCGCAGCGGCCAGCAGTGCCAGGATCAGGACGAGGAAAAATCGCTTCAAGGGGCAAGTCCTCCAGGACGGGATGCCGGAATGGATTGCAGCACATGGCTGCGCCGGAGATCTTGCCCGGCACACAAGCTGGTCAAAATGCCCCAGCCACGCTTGCAAGTCAAGCTGGAATCGTCTATCTGCCCTATCGGGTCCGGCATCAATACCAGAAACCTTGAGGGAAGAACATATGGCTTCGTGGGGCAAACTCACATTCGCCCAAAAAAAGTGCGTCAGCGCCACGGGCAAACTCATGCAGGGAACCGGCATGGTCGATCACGGCGCGCGCATCGGCATTGCCGCATCAGGCGGCGTGGACAGTTTCCTGATGCTCAAGGTGCTGACCATCCGGCAGGCGATCATGCCCTTTCCAGTCGAGCTGATGGTCCTGCACATCAACGCGGGTTTTGACACGACCTCCCACGCCCCCCTCACCGACTGGTGCGCTCGCCACGGCCTCTCACTCCACACCGAAGTCACTGACTACGGCCCCCGCGCCCACTCTGAGGAAAACCGAAAAAATTCAGCCTGTTTTTATTGCAGCATGCTGCGGCGCAAGCGGCTCTTCGAGCTGTGCCGCGACTACGGGCTGACCCACCTCGCCTTCGGCCACAACGCCGACGACAACGTGGTCACCTTCTTCATGAACATCCTGCAAAACGGGCGCGCCAGCGGGCTTTCGGCCAACGAATCCTTCTTTGACGGCAAGCTCCAGGTCATCCGCCCCACCATGATGCTCGACAAGAATACCGTGATCAGGGCGGCCAGACAGTGGGAGCTGCCGGTATGGGAAAACACCTGCCCTTCCAACGGGCGAACAAAGCGCGACGAGGTGCACGACTGGCTGCGCCTCGCATGGCAAAAAGACAAACGTATAAAAAACAACATCTTCAATGCCATCCTTCGTCAGCAAGTCCACTTGACATGCCAAAAACTCTAGACTAATAGAATGGCAATCGAAAGACCCGCGCCCTTGAACTCATAACATCCGACTGGAAAGGCAATGCTTTTCAGAAAATATCACATAGTCGTCTTCAAGGACAAACAGGGTTCCTGCCAAAAATTCCAGCTACGGGGCTGGTTCATCGCCACCATGTTCATCCTCATGGTCGGCATGGCCACCGGGAATTTCGTCCTCTGGAACAAGTATACTTACCATTCCCGCGTTGAACAGGGCTTAAGCATCGCCGAAAAGACCGTCCAGGAACAAAAGACCCAACTCCTCAGCCTTTCCCAGAAAATTTCCGCTCTCCAAAAGAATCTCGACCGCATCAGCGACTTCGACTCCAAGCTGCGGGTCATGATCAACCTCGACCAGGACGGCAGCCAGGCCACGGCCCCCAAGGGCGGCCCATCCAACGAGAATTTCGCCAAGGGCTATCTGCCCCTCTACCGCCAGGAACTGCTCGCCCGGAAGATGCACGAATTTCTGCGCCAGCTCAACGTCGAGGCCCGGCTTGAGGAAGTCAGGCAGCAGGAGATCCTGCACGCCCTGCGCAACAACCAGAACATCCTCGAAGCCACCCCGTCCATCTGGCCCACCTCGGGCTGGGTCACTTCGGGTTTCGCTTGGCGCACCTCTCCCTTCACCGGCAAGCGCGAGTTCCACAAAGGCATCGACATCTCTGCCCCAAGGGGCACCCCGATCTACGCTCCGGCCAGGGGCAATGTCACTTTCACCGGTCGCGACGGCTCCTACGGCCTGACCATCCGGCTCAAGCACAATGCCAGCCTCTCCACCCGCTACGCCCATATGCACCGCATCGCCGTCAAGAACGGCCAGGAGGTGACCCGGGGCGAGTTGATCGGCTATGTTGGCACCACGGGCCGCAGCACCGGGCCACACCTGCACTACGAGGTGCGTCTCAACGGCGTGCCAGTGGACCCCAAGCGCTACATCCTGAACTAACCATCCACGCGATGACCAAGACAGGCCCTCTCGGAACAAGACTTTCCAGGAGGGCCTTTTCTTCATACGACACGAGACCCCGACGCCATGGACGCAAGGGGACGGGCGGACCGTCTCCGGATGGTTCGGGTCTTGCAAAGAGAGCCTGATGGATATTTTCGGATTCAACCCCAGCGACATGCTGAGTTTTTTCCTGACGCTGTTTCGCATCAGCGTCGTGCTTTTCCTGCTGCCCTTTTTCGGCGGCAACTCCATCCCCGGCCCGATCAAGGCCGCCCTGCTCCTGGTGCTGACACTGGCGGTGTGGCCGCAGCTCGCCTTTCCCGGCAGCATGATGCCCGGCAATGGCATCGATATCTTCATCATGTTCCTGGGCGAGGTACTCATGGGCCTCATCCTCGGAATGATCGTCGAATTCCTGTTCGCCGCAGTCCGCTTCGGCGGGCAGATCATCGGCTTTCAGATGGGATTCGCCATGGTCAACGTGGTCGACCCCATCTCCGGCACCAGCAACGCCGTGACCGCGCACTTCCTCTACATGTGTACCATGCTCACCTTTCTGGTCCTCAACGGGCACCTGCAATTGATCAACGCCCTGGGCATGAGCTTTCAATACATACCCCCGGGCGGCCTGCTGCTCACCCCTGGGCTGGTCACCCAGTTCTTCGAGTTTTCATCCATCATGTTCACCCTGGCCATCCGCATCGCGGCCCCGGTCATGGCCGCACTGTTCCTGGTCGACCTCGCCCTGGCGCTCATCTCGCGGGCCGCGCCCCAGATGCATGTGCTCATCCTGGGCTTTCCCATCAAGATCAGTGTGGGCTTCTTCTTCCTGGGCTTCCTGTTCACGATCATGACCGCCTATGTGCAAGAGTTCCTGGGAGCTCTCGGCCCCATGTTCCGGGGGATTTTGAAAGCCGGGTCACCCCTCTAGAAGGCTTGAGCCATGGCCCAGGATCCGAGCAAAACAGAAAAAGCCACCGCCAAGCGGCGAAGCAAAACTAGAAACGAGGGGAATGTTCCCAAGAGTGCGGAGCTGACCAAGGTCATCGTCCTGCTCATGGGCGTCATCACCATGAGGGTTCTCATCGGCTTTTACCAGGGCCAGATGATGGAAATCTTCGATTGGACTTTTCGCGAAGGCATCAAGATCAAGCTGGACCCGTCCACCACCTACGCCCTGTTCGTCTGGGGCGTGAAGAAACTCGCGATCATTGTCCTGCCCGTCCTTTTCGTCCTCGCCTTCACGGCTTGGCTCATCCTGCGTCTCCAGGTGGGCTCGCTGTGGACCACCAAACCCATGAAGCCGAAATTCGGCAAACTCTTCAATGTGATGGCCGGACTCAAGCGGCTGTTCATCAGCCCGGAGGCATTTGTCCGGCTCGGCCGAAGCCTGCTCCAGGCCTTTGCCGTGGGCATTGCCCCGTACATCGTCATGAGGCAGGAGTTTCCGAACCTATTGCCCCTCTTCCACGCTGACGCCCACGGCATCATCGCCTATCTCCTCACCATCGGCTACAAAATGGTCTGCTACGCCTTGGTCCCGATGATGCTCATCGCCTTGGCTGATCTCTGGTACTCGCGCTGGAAGTACGAGGAAAGAATCAAGATGACCAAGAACGAGGTCAAGGACGAGCGCAGGCAGGCCGAGGGCGACCCCCAGATGAAGCGAAGGCAGAAACAAAAAATGCTCCAGATGATGGCCAGCCGGATGTTCCAGGACATCCCCAAAGCGGACGTGGTCATCACCAACCCCACCCACTACGCCGTGGCCCTGCAGTATGACGCCCTGGTGGCACCCGCCCCCCTGGTGCTGGCCAAGGGTGTGAACCGAGTTGCCGAACGAATCAAAGAGGTTGCCAGGGAGAACAACATCCCCCTGGAGACCAACCCCCCCTTGGCACGGGCTTTGTATAAGCAGGTGGAAATCGGGGAAACCATCCCGGAGGAGCTGTTCCAGGCAGTCGCCGCGATCCTCGCCAAACTTGAAAAGTTCAAGCGGCGCTAGGAGTTGTGAACACAAAGGCACCTCCGGCAATCGACCCAAGACCGTCAACGAGGTGTCAAAATCATGGCTCATCCGCCACTAAATCAAAGAACTTGCTACGAATCGGGTGCCCGATACTCTCCGCCTCGTCCCCGTTCAGGAAATAGAAATCGCTTACCCCAAGCCAAGCGACCGTCCCGGC
>JBDRSO010000103.1:0-8152 GCA_043824835.1 Pseudomonadota bacterium
GCACACGGAGGACGCAAAGACTGTGGCCGCAAAGGGCAAGAAGTGTCTACGATCTCGTCAGCCTTTCTTTATATCCACGCTGGTCACATCATTCCCGGTTTTGCTTATGCTAGCCGGGCAATGGGCGGGAGCGTCGCAGCGCGGGAGACCCGATCACAGGTCTTCAAAGAGCGACTTTTGCTTACTTTTGGGCGCTCCGGTCCAAAAGTAAGTCGGCCCGAAGGGACGAAATCCATCCCCTATATAACCGCCGCAGGCGGCTTCCTTCTCTTCTTTTCCCCCTCTCCCCAGGGGCCACAAAAAAACGGCCAGGGGCATCACCCCCGGCCGCAGAAGATCATTAGTTTTCGAGCCTTACCCGCACTTGGTATAGGCGCACGCCTTGCAGATATGGCACCCCTCTTCAAAGACCAGCGGCTCCCCGCATTCCGGGCACATCTCCCTGCTTAGCGAGGCCACCCTCCCATTGACCTTTTCCCCCTTGAGATAGCGCGACTCGAACACATGGGCGATGGCGTCCGGGATCGACTTGACCAGATGCTTTTTCATGAACCTGGGATTCTCGCCGCCGATGCCCTTGAGCTGCTCGACGATCTCGCGCACCTCAACCCCCGAGCGCAGGGCCAGAGAAACCAGCCGACCGATGGCCTCGGCCTTGGCCGTGATGGACCCGCCGGATTTGCCGATGGTGGCGAAGACCTCGAAGGGCTTACCCTCCATCTCGTTGACAGTCAGAAAGAGCATGCCAAGGCCGGTGGGGATCTTCTGGGTGAAGCCGTAGATGACGTCGGGCCGGGCCTTGACCACGGATTTTGCGCTCTTGGCATTGTCCTGCTTCTTGTCGCCGTCGCCGGTGCAGAGCACCTGCGAGGTCTTGGAGCCGTCGCGGTACACGGTGACGCCCTTGCAGCCGTATTCGTAGGCTTTCCAGTAGATGTCCCAGATGTCTTCCTTGGTGGCCGAGCCGGGCAGGTTGACGGTCTTTGACACGGCGTTGTCCGTGTATTTCTGGAAGGCGGCCTGCATCTTCAGGTGCCAGATGGGTTCGATGTCCATGGCGGTGACAAAGACGTGGCGCAGCGCTTCGGGCAGGTGGTCCATCTTCCTGATGGTGCCGACCTTGGCGATCTCCTCCATGAGCTTGGGCGAGTGGGCGTCGGCCTCCCTGAGGGCGGCCTCGAAAAACGGGTTGCTCTCCACCAGCTTGTCGTTGTCCATGACGTTGCGCACGAAGCTGAGGGCAAAGAGCGGCTCAACGCCTGAAGAGCAGCCGCCGAGGATGGAGAGGGTGCCGGTGGGCGCGATGGTGGTCGTGGTGGCGTTGCGGTAGGGTCCGAGGTTGGCCTTGCCAAACACGGATTCGTCGTAGGCCGGGAAAGGCCCGCGCTCGGCGGCCAGCTGCTTGGACGCGCTACGCGCCTCGTCGCGCACGAATTTCATGACCCGCTCGGCCAGGTCCACGGCGGTCTGCGAGTTGTAGGGCACGCGCAGCTGGAAGAGCAGGTCGGCCCAGCCCATGACGCCCAGGCCGATCTTGCGGTTCTTGCCGACCATCTCGGTGATCTGGGGCAGGGGGTAGACCGAGGCGTCGATGACGTTGTCGAGAAAGTGCACCGAGAGGTGGATGATGCGGCGCAGTTCGTCCCAGTCGATTTCCGAGTCCTTGCCGTTCTTGCCCTTGGCGTAGCAGTTGCCGAGGTTGATGGAGCCGAGGTTGCAGGCCTCGTAAGGCAGCAGGGGCTGTTCGCCGCAGGGGTTGGTGGACTCGATGTCGCCTTGGGCCGGGGTGGGGTTGTCGCGATTGATGCGGTCGAGGAAGACGATGCCCGGGTCGCCGGACTCCCACGCCTTCTGGACCAGGATGTTGAAGACATCGCGTGCGTTGAGGCTGCCCACTGTCTGGCCGGAGTTGGGGGCCACGAGGTCGAAGTCCTCGTTCGTTTCCACGGCCCGCATGAAGGACTCGGTCAGGCCAATGGAGAGGTTGAAGTTGTTCAGCTCGCCGTCGCGCTCCTTGGCCTTGATGAATTCCAGGATGTCTGGATGGTCCACGCGCAGGATGCCCATGTTGGCCCCGCGCCGGGTGCCGCCCTGCTTGATCTGCTCTGTGGCGCAGTTGAAGATGCGCAGGAAGGAGAGCGGGCCGGAGGCCACGCCGCCGGTGGAGCCGACCACCGAATCCTTGGCCCGCAGCCGCGAGAAGGAGAAGCCCGTGCCGCCGCCGGACTTGTGGATCATGGCCGCGTGCTTGACCGCGTCGAAGATGTCCTCGATGGAATCGCTCACCGGGAGCACGAAGCAGGCCGCCAGCTGGCCCAGGCCCGTGCCCGCGTTCATCAGCGTGGGCGAGTTGGGCAGGAAGGAGTATGAGGTCATCAGGTCGTAAAAGTCGCGGGCCAGTCCGGCTGGCTTGAAGGTGGACCTGTCGTACTTGGCCTCCTCGGCCGCGATGGAAGAGGCCACCCGCCAGAACATCTCCTTGACCGTCTCGTAGACAACGCCTTCGGTGTCCTTTTTCTGGTAGCGCCGGGCAAGGACTATCTTGGCGTTTTCGTTGATGATCGGGTCGGGCAGCTGGGCAGGCATCTTCGTTTTGGACATGGGCAGACCTCGTCAAAACAATTGAAATGTTGAGCTTTTTTATGAAATGCGCCGAAAAACGGCGACACGATTAGAGATTGTCTAGACTACAAAAAGGCGCGGCAAAAGGCCAGAGCAAATTGCGTGGGAGGGGAAAAAGGTCGGGGGGTGAGCGAGGCCGGGGCGTGGCATCGCGCCGGGCGTTGCATCAGGCGTCGCATCAGGCGTCGCATCAGGCGTCGTTCTTGACGTCGTCCTTGGCGTGGGATTGGACGTTGGGTTGGTCGTCCCCGTTTTCTGGCTGGGAGTCGGGCCGGGGGGCTGTGGCTTGGCGCACGGGCAGGCGCACGGTGATGGTGGTGCCGTCGGCCTCGGAGGTGGTGAAGTCGATGGTGCCGCCCAGGGTGGTGGTGACCAGTTTGGCCGTGTAGGTGCCAAGGCCGGTGCCCTGGCGCTTGCCTGAGGTGACGTATTTCTCGAAGAACGTGTCGCGGACGGCGTCGGGGACGGTGCCTGCGTTGTGCAGGGTGACGATGTGCTGGTCTGCGGTGCGCAGGTCGAGGGTCACGGTGCCGCCCTCGGGCGAGGCCTCCACCGCGTTCTTGATGAGGTTGGAGAGCAGGGCGTAGCAGAGCAGTTCCTCGGCGCGGACCATGAAGACGTTGTTGGGGCCGGTCGGCTCGCCGCTGAGGTTGACGGCCATGGACACGTTTGATGCCCGCAGCACGGGCCGCAGGTCCTCGATGACCGCCGAGGCCACGGCCAGCAGGTCCACGGGGACCGGGGAGAGGGTGTAGGTTTCCTCCTCCATTTTGTACAGGGCGCGCGACATGTCGATGATGTTGAGCATGCGGCGGCTGGCCTGTTTGACGCTTTCGAGCAGTTCGCGCTGGTCCGGGGTGAGGTTGTCGGCCCGGTCGAAGAGGGTGAACAGGGTCTGCACGGCCACGGTGGGCGAGCGCAGGTCGTGCCGCACCAGCCGTTCCACGTCCTCGCGCAGGGTCTCCACCCGCTTGCGCTCGGTGATGTCGAAGATGAAGGCGATGGCCACCTCGGTGCCCTTGAAGAGCAGGTGGTAGGCGGTGATCTCCACGGGCAGGGCGGTGTCGCCCCTGGTGCGGGCATTGGTTTCCAGGGTGACCACCTGGTTCTGCTTGAGCCGCTCCCAAAGCTCGGGCCACTGCTCGCGGGTGATCTCCTGGTTCACGTCGGCCACGGTCTTGCGTTTGAGTTCGCCGCGGGTGTAGCCGAGCATGCGGGCCGCAGTCAGGTTGGCGTACACGATGCGCCCAGACGGCCGGACGCGCACCACGCCCATGGCCGCGTTGTCCACGGCGAACTGCGTCAGCCTCAGCTCCTCCTCGGCCAGGAGCCGGTGGGTGATGTCCGTGCCGTAGGAGATGGTGGCCAGCCCGTCCTCGCCGTCGCCGGTGACCGAGTTGCGCCAGAGGATGTGCCGGGTTTCGCCGCTCTTGGTCAACAGGGGGCTCTCGAAGGTGTCAGACGTGCTGCGCACGCCCTCGTTGACCAGCCGCGAGAACTCGTCCCAGACAAAGGGGAACCGCTCCCTGGGCACCACGAAGTCGAACCAGTTGCGGTCCATGAGTTCCTCGCGCGAATAGCCGGTGATGGCCTCTCCGGCGCGGTTGAAGAGGCGCACATGACCAGCGTAGTCGAGGCCCACGATGATGACGTCTGCGGATTCGATGATCCGCTGGGTGGCCTCGTGGGCGCGGCGGTACTCGGCCTCGGCTCTTTTGCGGCGCTCAATCTCGCGGGCGAGGCGGCGGTTCCAGAGGAAGAAGAGCGTCAGCAGGAAGATTGCACCTGCGGCCACCATGCCGACCATGCGCCAGACCCGGGGCCGCTCCACCCACCGGCTGTCGCGCAGCACGGTCCAGTAGTCGCGGATGCCCTCGCGCTCCTCCTTGCTGATGGAGGCCAGGGCGCGGTTGACCAGGACGAGCAGTTCGGGCCAGTCCTTGCGCACCCCCATGGAGATGCGCGAGGAGTATTCGGTGATGGCCGCGATGCGGATGGTGGCGATGCCCTGCTCCCGGGCAAGGTGGGTGATGGTCGCCTCGCCCGCCACAAAGGCGGCGGCCCGGCCCGAGACCAGGGCGCGCAGCCCCTCATCGGCGTTGGTCACGGGCAGAACCTTGACCGCCGGGTGGTCCTCGGGAATGCGCCGCTGGGGAATATGCCCGTCCACCACGGCCACCACCTGGCCCGCCAGATCGTCGAGGCCGGCAATCATGGCGTGCTCGGACCGGGTGGCGATGACGATGGGCAGGAGCAGATAGGGTTCGGAGACGAGCATGGCGTCGCTGTATCCGGGGTCGGCGGGCAGCGCGCCCACCATGTCCACTTCGCGCGCCTTGGCCAGCTCCCACAGGGCCGAGAGGCTTGAGGCGCGCACCCGCCTGGGCTTGAGGCCCAGCTTGCGGGTGACGATGTCCACGTAGGCGGGGACCATGCCCTGGATGGACCCGTCGCTGCCCCGGAACACGATGGGCGGCGAGCCCACCCACATGCCAAGCCGCAGGTCTGCGCGGGCATCAAGCCAGGCCCGCTCCTCGGCGGTGATGAAGAAGCTGCCGGGCTGCGCGGCTGTCTGGTCGTTCTGGGCCGCAGCTGGCTGGCAGGCCATGGCCCAGGCGAGGCACAGCAGGGTCAGGAGAAATCCCAGGTGGCGGCAACGGCTCGGCATGCATGGTCCCGGATCAAAGGCTTCTGGACGTGACTCGACGACAGGACCCAAGACGCCCGGCAAAGGAGCCGGAATCACTTCATATCGCATTTTGACGCCGACGACAAACGGGAGTCGGGCTTGCGGTGAAAATAATCAGGGAGCCAGGCGACGCGCGCGGCCCCCAAACCCGTGCCGGGCTATCTGGATCATGGCGCGAAGGCGTGGAATTCGTAGCCGTATGCCCCGGGGTAGGCCCAGTAGAGTTCGATTTCCCGCCGGGTGGCGTCGATGATGGCCCGGCCGTCAGGGTCGCGGCCCCAGAGGCCCTCGGCCACGTCCATGCGCCGGGCGAGATCGGTGTAGAAGTCGTCCCAGCAGACGGCGTCCAGGGTGAAGCGGCCCAGCGGCCGGTAGCCCATCGTCCGTGCGGCGCGGTCGATGTCCTCGGCCCGGCGCATGGCCGGATAGGCCTCGGCCCAGAAGGCGCGCATCTCGTCCGGCACAGGGTCGGCAAGCCAGACCGCGTCGCTGATGACCAGGAATCCATCGGGCCGCAGGAGCGGCCGCCACCGGGCCAGGGCATTGTCCACGCCCATGATGTAGGCCGCGCCCTCGCTCCAGACGAGGTCGAAACTGCCGGGCTCGAAGCCGAGGGCGGCCATGTCGCCCTGCGCGGGGGTGACGCGATGGGACAGTCCCCGGGCGGCGGCCCGCTCGGCCAGCCTGTCCAGAAACGGCTGGTGCATGTCCACTGCCACCACACTGCCGCCGCTCAGTTCCGCCAGGTCCAGGGTTCCCGCGCCCGAGCCGCAGCCGATGTCGAGCACCGCCGGGTTCTCGGGCAGGCCGGCGCACAGGGCCAGGGCGCGGCGGGTCATGGCCCGGCTGCCTGGGCCTTCGCGTTCAAGACCCTCGTGAATGGCAAAGAAGAGTTTCATGAAAGAGCCTGATTCCTTGTTGAGGTTGAAGATGAGGTGGGGGGCGCAGGCGCGCGACCGGATGGCGGCGATTTCTTCCTCGGGCATGCGCAGGCGGCGCAGGAATGCGGCGTGGCCCTCTGGGGAGGCCTGTTCGAACCCCTCGTGCCAGCGGTCCATGTCCGTCTCGGCGAAGCCGACCTCACGAAGCAGCCGGGACCAGGATTCCCGGTCCAGGCTGTCGCGCCGGGCCAACAGTTCCGGTCGGCCAAGGAGCTCGGCCACCAGGGCTTGTTGCTCGCGCAATGCGGCCATTTCGTCACCAAGCTCGGCCAGCCGTGTCTCCAGGGCGTCGGACAGCCCGCTTTCGGCCGGGTCGGCCAGGATGCGTCCTATGTCGGCCAGCGGGAGTCCGGCCCTGCGATACCGGCATATGCGGGCCAGCCGGGCGTCGTCGGCAGTCGAGTAGCGGCGGTATTCGCCCGGGCTGTGCCCCGTGGGCGAGAACAGTCCGATGCGGTCGTAGTAGAGTAGCGTGGACCGTGACAATCCGTGCCGCCGGGCCAGTTTTCCCACCGTGTACATGTGTCCTCCAGTGTCCTGTCAGGTTCCTTTCCTGCACCATGAACCCATGGACAGGTCAATGGTCGAACCATGTTTTTTCTCAGGGCAAGGAAATCGGATTTACCTCGGATTTTTTTTGGTCTATTGGGGCTGGGGAATGGTGTGTCCAATCAACAAAAGCAAGCGAGCGTCTTCATGCGTATTTCCGACCGTCTGGAGAGAATCAAGCCTTCGGCCACCCTGGCTGTAAACGCCAAGGCGCAAGAGCTGAAGGCACAAGGCCGGGAGATCATCAGCCTGGCCGTGGGCCAGCCCGATTTCGGCACGCCTGCCCATGTCTGTGAGTCTGCCAAGGCGGCCCTGGACGAGGGATTTACCCGCTATACGCCGGTGCCGGGCATTCCCGAGCTGCGCGAGGCCGTGGCCGGATACTACGGCCGGTTCTACGGGGCCAAGGCCTCGGCCGACAACACCATAGTCAGCAACGGCGGCAAGCAGGTGCTCTACAATCTGCTCATGGCCCTGCTCAATCCGGGCGACGAGGTGCTTGTCCCGGCTCCCTACTGGGTCAGCTATCCGGCCATGATCCAGCTGGCGGACGGGGTGTCCGTGTTCGTGCCCACCACGGCCGACCAGGATTACCTCGTGACCCCGGACGCCCTGGAGGCGGCGCGTACGGAAAGAACCCGCGTCCTCATCCTCAACTCGCCCTCCAACCCCACTGGCTGCTGCTATACCCAGGCCCAGCTGGACGCCATTGCCGCCTGGGCGCGGGCCAAAGGCGTCTTCGTCATCTCCGACGAGGTGTACGACCGCCTGGTCTACGCCCCGGCCGAGCCCGCGTCCCTGGCCAAGACCTGGGAGGCCCACCCCGAGGCCATCGCCATTGTGGGGGCGCTCTCCAAGTCCTTTTGCATGACCGGCTGGCGCGTGGGCTACGCCCTGGCCCACGAGGCGCTGGTCAAGGCCATGTCCAAGATCCAGGGGCAGTCCACCTCCAACGTCAACTCCATCGCCCAGAAGGCGGCGCTGACGGCCCTCAGCGGCTCCTGGGACATCGTGGACGAGATGAAGCGCGCCTTTGTCCGTCGCCGCGACATCGCCTACGAGATCATCACCGGCTGGGGCGCGCAGTGTCCCAAGCCCGACGGAGCCTTTTACCTCTTCCCGGTGCTCGACCGCTTTTACACCCCGGACGCGCCCGACTCGGCCGCCATGTGCACCAAGCTCCTTGACGAGGCGGGTGTGGCCCTGGTGCCCGGCTCCGCCTTTGGCGACGACAAGTGCATCCGCTTCTCCTACGCCGTGGACGACGACACCCTGCGCACCGCCCTGGACAAGGTGGGCCGGGTCCTGATCGGCAAATAGACGATTCCCTTCGACGCAAAGAAAGGCGGGC
>JBDRSO010000104.1:0-25497 GCA_043824835.1 Pseudomonadota bacterium
AGCTTGGCCGCGATCTTGGCGATGGGAAATCCGGTGGCCTTGGAGGCCAGGGCCGACGAGCGCGACACGCGCGGGTTCATCTCGATGACGATCATCTCGCCGTTTTCGGGATTGATGGCGAACTGGACGTTGGAACCACCCGTCTCCACCCCGATCTCGCGCATGATGGCCAGCGAGGCGTTGCGCATCTTCTGGTACTCGTCGTCGGTCAGGGTCTGGGCCGGGGCCACGGTCACCGAGTCGCCGGTGTGCACGCCCATGGGATCCAGGTTCTCGATGGAGCAGATGATGACACAGTTGTCCTTGCGGTCGCGCATGACCTCAAGCTCGTACTCCTTCCAGCCGAGGATGGAGCGTTCGAGCATGATCTCGCGCTTCATGGACAGAGCCAGGCCGTTGGCGCAGATTTCCTCTAGCTCTTCCATGTTGTAGGCCACGCCACCGCCCGAGCCGCCCAAAGTGTAGGCGGGCCGCACGATGATGGGGAACGGGATGATCTGCCCCCAGTGGCGCACGTCGTCCATGCTCCGGCAGATGCCGGACTCGGCCACGGACAGGCCGATGTTCTCCATGGCCGCGCGGAACTCCTCGCGGCTCTCGGCCTTGTTGATGGCCTGGATGTTGGCCCCGATGAGCTCGACATTGAAACGGTCGAGCACGCCCATTTCGGCCACGGCCAGGGCGGTGTTGAGTCCGGTCTGCCCCCCCAGAGTAGGCAAAAGAGCGTCGGGACGCTCTTTCTCGATGATTCGGGCCACGGTTTCCGGCTCGATGGGCTCGATGTACGTCCTGTCGGCCAACTCCGGGTCGGTCATGATCGAGGCCGGGTTGGAGTTGACCAGGACTACCTCGTACCCCTCCTCCTTGAGCGCCTTGAGGGCCTGGGTACCGGAGTAGTCGAACTCGCAGGCCTGCCCGATGACAATGGGGCCGGACCCGATCAACATGATCTTTTTGATATCTGTGCGTTTGGGCATTCTATGTGGAAGTAGTTGAGGTTACGGCATCTTTTCAGATCGGAGAAAACACTTGGCAAGGGAACCCGGCCGGGCAACGCCGCCACCCGCCGGACAAGCTCATTTACTTACAGCCTTGGTCCTTGAAAGGCAATGGTTTTGTAAGGGCGACCGCACCCGGTCCCCCATCCCGGCCGGCCCGGATGCGGCGCCGTGATCTCCGATTCCACCGGCCTCCAATCCCCCCTTCGATTCCTCCCTCCGTCCACCGATTCCCATTGACACGACCGGGGTTGATACTTACTCTCACCCTCAATGGTTCCTCAAGGAGACGGCATGGTCAAGCCCCTGACAGAATACCCCGCCGGAACGGTTGTCCGGGTGGCCGACATAGACGGCGGCAGGCGCGCTCGCTCGCGCATGCTGGCCCTTGGCATGACCCCCGGCTGCCCGGTGGAAGTGCTCGCTGGAGGCCCTGCGGGATGCCGCCTTCGCGTGCGCGGCTCCGAGGTAGTCCTGTGTTGCGGTCTGGCGGGCAAGATCCTGGCCGCCGAGATGAACTCCGCAGAAGTGGCGCCCTGTGACTGTTGCACAGGCTCCCGAGCCAGGGCGTCGTAGCCCATCGCTCCGGTTCTCGCCGTTTCGTCCCCCTTTCCTGCCAGCCTCAACCCACCCCGACATAACATTCGGACCAACCCCGTCAGCCGGGTTGATTTTTTCTTGTGCATGACGCGCACCGGGTGCTATTCATGGCCTATTCCCCGGAGGGCAACCAACAATGAACGACATGATCAGGATAGGCGTGAGCGCCTGTGTTCTGGGCGAGAAGGTCCGTTTCGACGGAAGCCATGCCCGGGACAGCTACATCACCGACACCCTCGCCAAGCATGTGGAGTTCGTACCCCTGTGTCCCGAGGTGGCCTGCGGCATGGGAATCCCGCGCGAAAAGGTGCGGCAGGTGGACTGCGCGGGTGCCACCCGGCTCATCGGCCACGAGTCGGGCGAGGACTGGACCAAGCGCATGGACGCCTGGGCCGGGCGCGCGCTGGCCGACCTGGAAGAGGACGGCCTGTGCGGCTTCGTGGTCAGGAACGCCTCCCCCTCATGCGCCCTGTTGCAGGGCAAGATCATCTCCACCACAGGCGGCCCGCCTCGACGCGGGGCCGGTTTCTTCACGGCCCGACTGGTGGAGCGCCATCCCCTGCTGCCGGTGGAGACGGACGAACGGCTCCAGACTCCCCTGCTGCGCGAGAACTTCCTCCGGCGGGTCTTCGTGCTCAGGCGCTGGCGCGAGCTGCTGGCAAAGGGCATGCAGATCGGCCATCTGGTGGATTTTCACACCCGGCACAAGATGCTCATCCGCGCCCACGACCTGCGCGGCTACCGCGAACTGGGGCACCTGCTGGGCGAAAGCTCGGTCTTCAACACGGCCGAGGTCTTCGCCGCCTATGGTGCGCTGCTCTTCCGCTCGCTGTCGCTCAAGGCCACGCCCAACAAGAACGCGGATGTACTCATGCACGCCATGGGATTCTTCAAGAAGAACCTGGACAGCCGCGACAAGCAGGAAATGCTGGAAAGAATCGCCGAGTACAAGGCTGGCCGCATCCCCCTGCTCATCCCGTTGACCATGCTCAACCACTACGCGCGAAAGTACGACAGGCCCTACCTCACCCAGCAGTTCTACCTCAATCCCGATCCGGCGGAACTCAAGCTCCTCAACCATGTCTGACAAGACGGGAGCGCGCACCGTGGACCAACCCGTCCGCCTCGGCATCAGTGCCTGCCTGCTGGGCGAAAAGATCCGTTACGACGGCGGTCATGCCCATGCCCGCCATGTGACATCCCTGCTGGCGGACCGTGTCGATTTTCATCCGGTCTGTCCCGAAGTCGGCTGCGGCATGCCTGTCCCACGCGAAACGGTCCGCCTTGTGGGCACACCCGAATCATGCAGGCTGCTTGGCCGCGAATCAGGCACCGACTGGACTGATCGCATGACCGCCTGGGCGCACGAAACCCTCGACAAACTGACCGAGGCCAACCTGTGCGGCTTCATCTTCAAGGCCAAGTCTCCGTCGAGCGGCATGGCCCGGGTCAAGGTCTATCCCGATGGCGGCGGACAGCCCGTCAGCCACGCCGGAACGGGCCTCTTTGCCCGGCTGCTCATGGAGCGGTTTCCCCTGCTGCCGGTGGAGGACGAAGGCCGCCTGCACGACATCGGGCTGCGCGCCAACTTCCTTGAGCGCGTCTTTGTCCAGCACCGGTGGAACACGGTGCTGCGCGGTGGCAGGCGGATGAAGGATCTCATCGACTTCCACACCCGGCACAAGATGCTGCTGCGGTCCCACGACATCCCCACCTATCGCCAGATGGGATCCCTCGTGGCCGAGGGCAGGACCATGCCAGGCGATGAGCTCTTCGCCCTCTATGGCCGCCTCCTGGCCCGGGCCATGGCCCGCAAGCCCACCCCGCGCAAGCACGCGGACGTGCTCATGCACGCCCTGGGCCACTTCAAGACCATGCTCACCGCCGACGAAAAGCGAGAATGTATCGAGATTATAGATAATTATAGGAAGGAGCTCATCCCGCTCATTGTGCCGGTGACACTCATGAACCACTATGTGAGAAAATACGATGCCCGGTATCTGAAGGACCAGATATACCTCGCCCCGCACCCGCTGGAGCTGAAGCTGCGCAACCACGCATGATCGGCCCCGGCGGAGGGCTTACAGGTTCCCGGCCGGATCAAGGTCCAGGCGCACGCCCCGCAGGTCCCCCCCGCTCTCCATCCATGACCGCAGCAGCCCCCGGTTGCGAAAGACCACCGGATGGGGGCAACCGTATCCTGCCTGATCAAGCAGTCCGGCGGCCACGTCCGGATAATGCCGGGCCGCGCTCAGGCAGGCCAGCAGGTTGAGACACAGTTCGTTCATGGGGAAGCGCAGGACCATGGCCTTGCCCAGCGGACGCATGACGTCGGAAAAACGGCGCGCCCGGTAATAGGCCACGGCCAAGTCGAACTGAGCGGAGTGCAGGCCGGGCAGCAGTTCGGCCACGGCCTCTCGCTCGGCCACGGTATAGGTGGTCCGCACGCTGGCGCAGGCTGCGTCATCCCTATCACGCAGCCGAACATCAAACCCGAACTCCCGCGCCCGGGCCACGGCCGAGACCTCATCCGTCCCGAGCCGCGCGTCAAGGGTCTGGCATCCGGCCAGCCGCATCTCCCGCAGCAGTTCGCGGCCGGGCAGCCCCGCGATCCGTGCGCTCCACAGGACATTGATCCCGCGCAGACGCATCTCGCGGCACGCGGCCACGGCCCGAGCCGAATCGGCGAACAGCGGCTCGTCGTCGAAATCAAGCCAGCGCAAGCCCTCGCGGACGACTCTTGCGGCCAGACCGGCCACGGTCCCCTCCGCGCCCAGTCGGACCACGGCCCGCCACGAACACCGGTCGCGACCATCAATCCCCACGGCCTCGACGTCTCTTGCTTTCATCGTCATGATTCACCCCCGGATCGTCGGCCTCTTACCGTCCCGACGTGTCCACGGGATTGAATGCAAGAATTCAGCCATCCGCCGCGCCCGCCCACGCGAAAAAGGCCGCCCCACCTGGGACGGCCTGTCGAAAGCAGAGTATTGCGGAACGCCTAGCTGACCCGGCTGCCCGGGGCGACCTCACCCGATGGGGCCAACAACTTCAAGGAATCGCCGGACTTGACCGCCAGGATCATGCCCTGGGAGAGCTGCTTGCGGAGCTTGCGCGGCTTGAGGTTGGCCACCACGACCACCTGCCTGCCCATCAGATCGTCGGCCGAGAAGAACTCGGCGATGCCCGCCACCACCTGACGCGGCGCGTCCTCGCCGGTATCGACCCGGACCAGCAGCAGCCGATCCGCGTCCGGATGCGGCTCCACTCCGACCACGGTGCCCACACGCAGATCGAGCTTCTGGAAATCCTCGAACTCGATGGTACTGTTGCTCTGGTCGTCGCCCGCCTGGATATCTTTCCCGGCCTTGCCGCCCTTGGCCTTGACCGTCACCACCGCCTGGACCTCGGGCAGCTCGATGCGCGGGAAGAGATTGGACGTCTCGGCCACGATGGACCCGGATTCGAGCACGCCCCACACCTCAAGCTCCTTGGGCAGGTTGAACTTGTCCCGGGCAAAGGTGATGCCGAGCTGTCCGAGCATGGTCTGGGCCGATTCGGGCATGACTGGCCACAGGTGGACCGCGATCTTGCGCATGTTCTCAAGCAGCACGTAGATGACCGTAGAGAGCCTGTCCGTATTACCCGCCTTGAAGAGCGTCCAGGGCGCGGTGGCGTCGATGTACTTGTTGAGACCGCGCACCAACTCCCACAGGGATTCGAGCCCGCGCGAGAAGCGCATCCCGCAAAAATGGGCCTGGAAGGCCCGCATGGCGTCCTGCCCGAGCTTCTTGATCTCGGCATCCACCACGTCCTCGATGACCGGGACCGGGATGGTGCCACCGAAATATTTGTGGGTCATGGACAGGGTCCGGTTGAAGAGATTGCCCAGATCATTGGCAAGGTCCGCGTTGAGGCGGCCCACCAGGGCCTCCTCCGAGAAGCTGGAATCACCGCCAAAGGACATCTCGCGCAGCAAAAAATAGCGGAAGGGGTCGAGACCGTACTTGTCCTTCATGGCCAGCGGCTCGACCACGTTGCCGATGGACTTGGACATCTTGGTGTCCCTGACCAGCCAATAGCCGTGGACGTTGAGGGACTGGTAGGGCTCGATACCCGCGGCCTTGAGCATTGTCGGCCAGAACACGGCGTGGGGTTTGAGGATATCCTTGGCCACCAGATGGTTGGCGGCGGGCCAGAACTTCTTGAACTTGTCGCCGTCGGGATAGCCCAGGGCGGACACATAATTGATGAGCGCGTCGAACCAGACGTAGGTGACGAAATCCTTGTCAAAGGGCAGCTCGATACCCCAGGTCAGCCGACTCTTGGGCCGGGAGATGCACAAATCCTCAAGCTCGCCGCCCTCAAGCATGCTCAAGACCTCATTGCGGTACTGCTCGGGCCGGATGAACTCGGGATTTTGCCTGATGTGCTCCCGAAGCCACCCCTGATACTTGGACATGCGAAAGAAATAGTTCTTCTCGGCAATGTACTCGGGCTTGGTCTGATGATCCGGACACTGGCCGTCCACCAACTCCTTCTCGGTGTAGAAGCGCTCGCACCCGAAGCAGTAGTGCCCGCCGTATTCGCCGAAATAGATGTCTCCGGAATCGAAAACCTTCTGGAGAATGTCCTGCACCACCTTGATGTGTCGTGGTTCGGTGGTGCGGATGAAATCGTCGTTGGTGATGTTCATGTTGGGCCACAGCGCCTTGAACTGGCCGCTGATGGCGTCCACGTATTCCATGGGGGACAGGCTGTTGGCCTCGGCCGCCTGCACAATCTTGTCGCCGTGCTCGTCGGTGCCGGTGAGAAAGTACGTCTCCGCACCCATCAGTTGGTGGAAGCGGCTGAGGGCATCCGCCACCGTGGTGGTGTAGGCATGCCCCAAGTGGGGCTTTGCGTTCACGTAGTAGATGGGCGTGGTGATAGAGAAACGTTCCAATCCGAATCGCCTTGTCCCGAAAATGCGCTGCCCTCGGGGGTGACTATTTCTTGGGGGGCTTTCGTTTGCGTCGTCTGGGCCTGCGCGCCTTGGCTCCGCCTTCGGCGTCGTCCCCGACGGCTTCGGCAGGCTTGGGTTGGCGCGCCTGCCTCGGCGCACGTGAAGAAGGCCGCCCGCCATCCTGGTTCGGTTCGCGGTCCTCCAGGGCAAGGATTTCGGGCGACACGTCCCCGGTGCCGTCCGCCCCGGGATCGTCTTCGAGTCCCAACACCGCATCGGCCGCATCGCTAGGCACACCGTCAGTGTCGGAACCGCTGCGCACGTCTGCCTGATCGGCATCTGACCGAACCGGCTTGCGGCCGGAGCGTCGGCCACGCGCTGCCTGGGCACGCGTCTCGGCCATGGCCTCTTCGCTGGGCGGCTTGTTAACTATTTCATTCCATTCGTCAATGGGAACTTCCCGCTCGTCATAATTTTCAGTAAGCAAAATTACGGATTTCTTGAAGAAGTTTGACCGGAGCACCTTGACGGAACCGATGGCCGTGGTGAACTTCTTGCCCACTCGGGGGCACATGCGATGGAACTCCTCATACCCCTTCTGCTCAAAGCTCAGGCAGCACAGCAGACGGCCGCAAATGCCCGATATCTTGGTGGGATTGAGGAAAAGATTCTGCTCCTTGGCCATCTTGATGGTCACGGGCACGAACTTGCGCATGAAGCGACGGCAGCAGCACATCTGCCCGCAGTTGCCTATGGCCCCGAGCATTTGGGTTTCATGGCGCACGCCGATCTGGCGCAGCTCGATACGGGTTCTGTATTCCCGCACCAAATCCTTGATCAGCTCGCGAAAATCGATGCGGCCCGGTGCCGTGAAATAATAGACCATCTTGCTGCGGTCGAAAAAGACCTCCACATCCACCAGTTTCATGCCGAGCTTGAGCCGGGCCACGCTCTTGCGGCAGTACTGGTAGGCCTCGCGGGACAGGAGCTCGTTCTCGGCAGCGGCCTCCAAATCCTTGTCGTTGGCCAGCCGGTAGATGGCCTTGAGCGCCTCGCCGTCAGGAGTCTCGTTTTCCCTGGGGGCCTGCCGGGTGAGGATGACCTTGCCAAGGCCCATGCCCTGGTCGGTCTTGACGATGACGTGCTGCCCCTCGCGGACCACGAAAGGCCCTGAGCCGTAGTAGTACACCTGCCCGTAGTCATTGAATTTCACACCAAGTATCTGGCTCATGCGTCACTGTCCTGCGTATGATTGACCCGGCGCTGCCGGGAAGAAAGAGTCGCGCAAAAAATCACCATAGAGCAAAACTCCGCCGACTTCAAACACACAAATACCCCACAAGCCGTGCACGGATGGCTCGGCTTCCGGCGCGCCACACAACGCGGACAAGGGGGGAATCAAAAGGACGCTACAGCAGCCCGAGGCTCCTGACCTCGGCCATGAGCTTTTCCTCGTCGATGGGCTTGACTAGGTAGGCGGTGGCACCGCCGAGAAAGAAGGCGTCGTGGGTCTCCCTCTCGTCGTCGAGCATGGTGGTGACAATGACCTTGGCCTCGTTGCGAGGTGCCACGTCGAACTCCTGCTCGATGGCGCGGATTTCGCGCAGGGCCTGCTGTCCATCCAGTTCGGGCATGAGCAGGTCGAGGCAGATCAGGTCGTAGGGCTCCTTGGCCATGAGCCCACGGCGGAACGCCTCAATGGCTTCCTCGCCATTCACCGCGATGTCGCAGCGGGCCACGGGACGAAGGATTTCGTGAATCATGTTCCTGCTGTAAAAATCATCATCCACGATCAACGCTTTCATCGTCTCCTCCTGCTCATCTATATTGACAATCGACGTTCACAGACATCCATCGCATTTTTTGGCGCGAAAAGCAACCATTCCGAGCCATTGCCTTTGGGACAACCAACCCGATCAAACGATGACAGCCTCCCCCTCCCGCGCCATGTCAAAGGCCATTCCAGCCCACTCCCCGCTGGTGCGCAGCCTTTCCAGGATATCGTCCAGTTCGTCGTCGGTGCGGGTGGTCTCGTGATGGGTCAGATAGACCCGACCCACGCCCGCATCCCTGGCCAGGGCCAGGGTCCGCTCAAAGGTGGAGTGCCCCCAGCCGCGCCGGGTCCGGTACTCCTCTTCGGTGTACTGCGCGTCGGCCACCAGCACGTCCACGCCGCGCAGGAAGTCAATGAGCGCGCCATTGCGCTCGTCCACGATACGACCGTATTCCTCGTAATCCTCATCGCCCGGCTCGTAGATGTTGCCAAAGGGCTCGTGGTCGCCAGTGAAGAAGATGGTCTTGCCGTCGCAGCGCACCTTGCAGCCGAAATCCCTGGCCGGATGGTTCATGAGCAGGGTTGAGGCCGTGGCGAACCCGAGGTCCACGGTCTGCCTGTCAGTCAGGGTCCGGTAGTCTATCTCCGCCCGCAACTCGGCCACGCACACCGGGAAATGCGGGTATTCCATCTGCTTGGCCAGCACCGCCTCAATGCCAGCCATGGAGAGCGGGTCTGGCGGGCCATAGAGGGTGATGGCATTGCCTGTCGCGAACAGGGGCAGGAAAAAGGGAAGCCCGTGGATGTGGTCCCAGTGGGTGTGGCTGATAAAGATGTGGCAGGAGACGGGCCGCTCCGCCATCAGCTCAATGCCCAGCCTGCGGATGCCCGTTCCGGCGTCGAGGATGATCAGATCGTTCGCGTCGGAGCGGACCTCGATGCAGGTGGTGTTGCCGCCATAGCGAACGGTGTCCGGCCCTGGCGCGGGTACCGATCCGCGGGTTCCGCGAAAACGCAGGCGCATCAGTTCCCCTCCCCGAGCCGGATGAATACCCTCGCCTCTTCCACTTCCTCCGCCAAGGTCGGCAGCTCGTCGATGAGGCCGTCGAGGTCAAGACCAAACCGCGCCCGGATCGACTCCGGCAGCGGTTCAACCACACAGTCGCCCGCCGAGCCGAAGGCCAGCCGCTTGACGATTTGGTCGGCCGCGAACACACAGTCCACCAGCTGGGACGGCGTTCCCCGGTCAGGCGTGTGGTGCCGAGCGATGGTGTCGGTCATATCTGCGGGCAGATTCCACCGGGCGGCGAGCATGGCACCCACGTCGGCGTGGTTGGCACCGAGCACGGCCTCTTCGGCCCGGTACATGGACATGCCCTCCCTGGCCGCAAGGACGCCCACGTCCTCAAATTCCCCGGCCATGTACAGGGCCAGCACCACCTTGCCGATGTCGTGCAGCAGTCCGGCCGCGAAGTAGTCGGCCACGTCGTCGCGGGAGACGCCGAGCATGGACCCGAGCATCCGGGTGGCCGTGGCCACGGACAGGGAGTGGAGCCAGAAGGCGTCCATGTCCATCCCGGCCACGCGATGGCTAGGGATGGCCCCCACCGCGGCCAATCCGAGGGCCACATTCTTGAGGGTGTTCAAGCCGAGATAGACACTGGCGTGATTGATGGACGTGACCTCTCGCGAGAGGCCGAAATAGGCTGAATTGACCAGTCTCAGGATCTTCAGGGTGAAGACCGGATCCTTCTTGATGACTTCCACCAGACATTTCTGCGAACAGTTGATGTCCGAGGCGAGCTTGAGCACCTGATGCACGCTCTTGGGAAAAGCGGGCATCCTCTCCACGGCGTCCACGACATTGGTACGAAAATTCGGCATGCGTCCCACGATGATTGCTGGTGTCACGCCGTGTCCGGAAACGACTCGCCACACGGCGCGGGACTCACGTCATATCGCAGGATCGGCCGGTTTTGGCAAGCCCCGGCAAGGCCCGAAGCGCAAGAGTAACGATATGGGAATGACTCGAAATAATAGCGCGATGGCAGGATGTCAGGGCAAATGGGGATGAATCGAAAGCGACCCGTCTCCCGCCCACTGAGCGCGCACCAGCCCATGGCGCGAGGTGGCGTACACCGGAACGCCGAGCGCTTCCACCACCTCAGGATGCGGGAAGCCGAAGCGGTTCATGAACCCGTCCGAACACAAGGCAACCCGCGCGCCCACGGCCCGGTAGAAGTCCAGGCTCAGGCTCGAACGGCTGCCGTGGTGCGGCAGGACCAGCACCTGCGCCGACAGGTCCAGGCCGGAAACGAGCACGGCCGCCGTGCCAGCGCGCTCCATGTCACCGGGCAGGATAGCCAGCCCTTGGTCGCCGTCCGCAAGGCGCAGGACAAGGGATCGCTCGTTGCTTCCCCTGGACCGGAATCCCGGAGCCGGATGCAGCACCTCGAAACGCTTGCCACCGCCAAGATCCACCTGCTGCCCGGCCTCAAGCGGCACGGGGTCCAACCCGCTCGACGCCAGGGCCGCGCGCATCTCCAGGCCCGATTCGCCGCCGGGGAACATCCCATTGGTATGGAACACGCCCACCTCGAACCGGGAGAGGATGAAGGAGAGTCCCCGACTGTGGTCGTTGTCCGGATGGCTCATGATCACACCGTCGAGGCGGGGCGGCCGCCCGAGGGTGAGATAAGGGGCCACCACGGCTTCGCCCATGTCAAAGGTGCGCGAACCGCCCCCGCCGTCGGCCAGCCAGCGGTGCCCTCCCGGCGTGGAGACAAGGGCCGCCTGCCCGAGGCCCACATCAATGAGTTCAAGACGCACCACGGGGCTGGCGTCCTCGGCCATGACCGCCACATGCGGCCCGACGAGCAGCAGGAAGCCCAGACCGGCCAGCCCGGCCAGCCGCGCCGACACGCGCCGGGCGGACCAGACCCCCAGCGCCGTCACCAGGAGCAGGCCGAAGCCGACCATCTCAGGCCACAGAGGGCGGAGCACCGCGTAGACCGGCGTCAGCCCGGCTCCGGCCATATGGTCGAGCAGAGACAGCAACAGGCCCGTGATCCAGGCGGACCCGCCAAGGAGAAGCCCGCCCAGAGGCGCGAGCGACGGCACCACGGCCAGGAGCATGCCCAGGATGCCAAGGGGCATGACCGCGAACCCGAGAACAGGAATCCAGACCACGTTGAGCAGAATGTTGGGAGACCACGTGCCGAAATACCAGGAAACGGGCGGCAGCAGGCTGACAGTGGCACACAGGCTGACCGCCAGAACGCCCAGCGCGAATCCGGCGACAGCCCGGGCCTTCGCCCACCATGTCCCCCGCCCTTCCCGCCCGGGGCCGCCCATCAGGCTTCTGACACGAGGATAAATGAGCCCGATTCCGGCCACGGCCAGGGCCGACATCTGCAACCCCAGATCGAACACGGCCAGGGGTGAGAACGCGACAATGGCCGCCAGGGCGAAGAACAGGCCGTCCATGAGCACGCGCCCGCGGCCCTGGAGCAGCAGCGCACCCCAGAAGGCGTACATGGTGGCCGCGCGGATCAGTGACGACGACGGCTGGCCGAGCCAGGCATAGCCAAGGACCAGGGGCGCGGCCAGGAGCACGGCCAGCTTGGGGCGGGGAATGCGCAGCAGCAGGGATGGACGCAGCCTCCCGGCGATCCAGGCCAGCCCCAAACCGAGGGCGGCAACGAATCCCACGTGCAGCCCGGACAAGGCCAGGGTATGGGCCAGTCCGGCGGCGCGCACGGCCCTAGCCGTGGATTCGTCAATGCGCGAACGGTCTCCGGTGATCAGGGCCAGGACCACGCTCCCGCCCGGGGTGTCCGGCAGCCGGTCCGCCACCAGTCCGCGCAGGGCGGCCTTGAGCGCCCCGGCCGTGCCGTCCGGCCGCTCGCCCCAGACCGGGGGCGACTTGCCACTGACCCAGCCACGCCACTGCACTCCCTGACGCAGCCAGTACCACTCGAAATCCCAGCCGCCGGGATTGCCGAACCCGCGGGAGGGAACCACGCGCAGCACCGCCTCGACTCCCTGCCCCGGCAGGGGGTGGTGCGACGGGTTGCGCCAGTTCCAGACAAGCCGCCCAGGAAGCGGCGTCTCACCCTGATCCGTGAGCACGGTCATGTCACGCAGGATGATCCGTAGTCGATGGTCCTCGCGGGGCTCGGCCCGGTCCACCACGCCCCTGACGACCACTGGCCGCATCGCCTCCATCCACCCGGGCGTTGGCAGGGCGGCTGGCGCGCGCAGGGCCGCGTACCCCAGTCCCAGGGCCGCGCACAGGAGCAGGGTCAACAGGGGCACCATGCGCTCGCGACCGCGCAGCAGGGCATCGGCCACGGCGATGGCCGCCAGGGCCAGCCCGGCCTCACGGGGCGCGCGATAAGCGAAAATGCCCACAATCAGGGCGAGGAGACAGGTCTGCCATGGCAGGAGGCCGGCCAGGAGCGGCGTAGAAGCTGACGAACCGGAGCGGTTCACGGGACAGCACACCCCGCACCAACGTCGATCGCGTGGCTCACTGGGAAAGCCCCGTCTTCAGCATGAGCTTGAAGATCGACTCCATGAACTTGCCCGAGACCACGTCAGGCAGCGAGAACAGGGGCAGCCGGTCCTCGACCATGGTGCCGGTGTAGGCGAACCAGATCTCGCCGGAAATCTTGTCCAGGGCCGGGGTGAGCAGGTCATTCCACAACTCGCCGTCCTCGCTCTCGTCCAGCCCAAAGGCGCGACATTGCAGCGGGCGGTGGTCGAAGAGCAGGCACTTCCCGCCCTCAAGCAGCGGGCAGAAGGCACCGACCTCGGACAGACAGTATTCGAGGCTCTCCTGCTCGCGGCCCAGGTCAACGGCCACCAGCCGCTCTGCCCGGGCGGTCTCCACGGCGCGCTCGATGACCGCCAGCCTGTCCTCACAGCACAGTTCGAGGTTGATGCGGTGGCTCAGGTGCACGGCCTCAGCCAGACTGAGCCGGACCGGGGTATGGCAGCACTGGTCATGATCGCGCCCGCAGGCCATGCCCGCGCGGCCGAACCCGGCCAGATCATCCACCCGCTGCGCCAGCCCTTCATAATCGTTGAAAAATGGCGAAAGGTCCACCAGCCGTTTGAATTCGAGGCTCGGCTCGCGCACCGTCAGCTGGCCGCTCTGCTTGCCGTAGCGGCGCACTGTGCGCCACTGCACGAAGTTGGCTGGCTTGGACTTGAGCTTTCTGAGGGCCAGCCAAGCCAACCTGTGCCCCAGCCCGCGCCGAAGCAGATAGGCGTTAAGCACGGTGCCGGTGCGACCGATGCCGTGGCGGCAGTGGATGAGCACCTTCTTGCCGAGGTAGATGGCCTCATCGAGCCAGGCCAGGGCCTTTTCAAGCTCAATGAGGTCCGGAGCCTCCTCATCGGCCAGGGGCAGGTAGCGGACCTCGAACCCGGCCTCCTTCTCGATGTCGTGCAGATCGCAGAACTCGCCGCAGAGGTTGACAATGGCGTCCACGCCCTGGTTGGCGATGGACTCCAACTGGGCGTGGCTCATGGGCGCGTTGCCCACGCCGAGCTGGTCCGTGACCCAGGTGATCTGGTAGAGAGGCTTACGCCCGTGACTTGTCATCCTGCCTCTCCGCGTCCTCGATGAAACGCTGAGCCTCCCGAGCCACATCCTGGTCGGTCTCAAGGCGCATGTCCATGAGCCGGGTAACGGCCAGGAGATAGCCCAGCCGGGCCAGCAGCAGCCGGGTTCCGTTCTCGTCGAGCCGGGCGCAGTTGGCGTCGAGCATGTCACCCCTGGCCGTGACCTCGAATCCGTAGTGGCCCAGCACCTGCTCGATGAACCGCAAGCGCAGCAGGCGTTGGTCAAATCCCGCCCCGCCGCCCTTGAAGCGGAAGTTGATGTAGTTGGCCCCGGGATCGTTGCCGCAGACCGAGTCCACCACCGAGAAATGGTAGCCGAACCGGATCATCAGGTGCATGTAATCGCCAGAGATGAGTCCGTAGCTGGCCAGCAGCCTGGAATCGAAGCTGAATATCCCGGCCGACATGCGGTCGAACTCCTCCCAGTCCATGTGGGTCAGGGTCTGGGACCACTGCACGCGCAAATCGGAAAGCCCGTACCACAGCGCCCACATGGGACGACTCTTGATGTCCTGGGGCGTGACCAACTCCCCTTGGGTCGCGTTGGCAAAGAGCCCGCCGCCCAGGTCGAGCAGGTACATAACTAAGGGCAGATGGGTCTTGAGCCGCTTGGCCGAGCCCATGCCGCGCCCCTTCTTGTCCACCAGCGAGAACATCTCGCCCACGGCCTTCTCGTGGCAAAAGCGGATGACGTCGTGCATCGAGCGGCAGCCCTCGGGGGTGAAGTCGCTGGCCTGGGGGTCGGTCAGGTTCAGCTTGACGGTCAGGGGGATGACCTTGGCGTATTGGCGGGTGACGCGCTCGGACACGGCCGCCTCCCTGTCGCCCCGGGCCGCCAGCTCATCCACGAGGCCGTTGTAGATGGCCCCGGTGGTACCGTCCACAGTGACCACCTGGCCGGGTTCGAGGGCCACATCCATGGAGCCCACCAGCACCGGCACCCCGGTCTCGCGGGCCACGGAGGCGAAATGGCTGGCCCGGCTGCCGGTCTGGGCAATGACCGCGCTCATGTTGCCAATGAAGGTCAGCAATGATGGCTTGAGGGTCGGGGTGACGACCACCGCGCCCTTGGGGATGCGGGCGATGGATTCGCCTGTGGGCGCGTAGTAGACCTCGCCGCAGCCCACGCCCGACGACGCCCGCTCGAACCCCTCGGCCAGCGGCTTGACCAAAAGCGGCGCATGCTCGGCCACGAACTCGTCGCGCTCGCGTTGCAGGGGCCGCGCCTGCAGAATGTACAGCGCGCCGGTCACGTCCTCGGCCCATTCGATGTCCAGAGGGCAGCCAAAGGCCTCCTCAAGACGCATGGCTACCCGCCCCAGCTCGGCCAGGACCTCGGCCGAGGGCAGCCCGCCCTCGTCGGGCAGGCAGTCCTCGCTGACGCGCGGTGTCTCCTCGCGGGTAAGCACCGCCTTGCTGGGCGAGACACTACCGTCCACCAGCCCGTTGCCCAGGCCGCGCACGCCGTAGACGCCTATCTGGTCGCGTCCCCGACAATCCGGGTCCAGGGAATAGGCCACGCCGGCGTTCTCGGCCTCCACCATGGGAATGACCAGCACGGCCATGGCTGTTTCAGTGTCGGTCAGGCCGTTGGATATGCGGTAGGCCACGGCCCTTGGGCAGTACTTGCCCGCCAGCACCCGCTTGTATGCCTCAAGCACGTCATTGGGCTGGATGTTCAACTCGCTGGCGTATTGTCCGGCAAAGGAGATGTCGCCGTCCTCGGACAAGGCGCTGGAGCGCACCGCGATGAGGTCGTCGCCCGAGATGATCTCGGACACGGCAAAGCGGATGCCCCGGGCGATCTCCTCGGGCACCTCGGCCGCCAGGATCAGCTCCTGCATCTCGGCCGTGAGCCGGGCCAGCAGGCCGCGGTCGCTGACCACCATCTCGCGCAGGCGGCTCTCGATGTCGTCGCGCAGGCCGTTATACTCAATGAAGTAGTTGAAGGCATTGGCCGTGACCACGAAGCCCGGCGGCACGGGCACGCCCGCCACCCGCATGGCGCGGCCCAGGTTGGCCGCCTTGCCCCCGGCCAGCCCCGGCAATGCGGCCGCGTCCTCCAGCGAGAGGATGTAAGGTGGCCCCACTTCCGGTTGCTCCAGCTCCAGGGCCATGCGCACATAAAAGTCGATCTTGCGAAAATACTCGGGCAGATCCATGTAGCGGGTCGGATTCATCTCCACCAGCTGGCCGGTCATGACCTTGACCGACTCGCAGAGGCGGGCGGCCAGCCAGTTGGCGCGCTGCCTGTCGGCCAGGGTCTTGCCGTAGAACAACTCCTCGAGGTCGGCCACCAGTTCGAGCGCCCTGGCATCGTGCCTGAGCAGGGACTTGAAGGCCTCGTATTTGCGCCGGAGCAGCGTACCCGGGGCAAATACCTGATACGTCCAGTGCTTGAAGAGCTGTGTGACGTGCATTCTACACCTACTCCCCGATGACTTCCGCCACCTTGGTTTCCAGTTCGTCCTTGTTGATGGGCTTGACGCAGTATTCCTGCGCCCCAAGGCGCAACGCCTCGCGCGCGGTCTCAAGAGTCGGGTAGCCGGTGAGCATGATCGCCTTCATCCCCGGCCTGAGCTTCTTGAGCTCCTCCAGCACCTCAACACCCGTCATCTTTTTCAGCTTGATGTCGAGGATGGCGAGGTCCACACCATTGGCCGCCGCATGGTGCAGGGCGTCCTCCTCCTCGGTGAATACACTCACGGTGTGTCCCTTGCGCTCCAGGATGCGCTTGACCAGCATCCCGGCGTCGGAAACGTCGTCCAGTACCAATATGTCAGCCATCGTCCATCTCCTGTCGTGGTTATATGTCCTGCCCGGCGTGGTCCGCGTCCTGGCGGTCGGCCCTGGCCGGTTCTTCCTCGGCGTGATCCAGGGGAAGATTGACCTCGAACAACGTGCCCGGCCCATGGTGACGGCCCTCGGGATAGGGAAAGACGAACTCCACGGGCACCGGACTTTGGGCGTGGATGTCGCCGTCGTGGTCCTTGATGATGCCAAAGGACACGGACAGGCCAAGCCCCGTGCCGCGCCCCACCGGCTTGGTGCTGTAGAAGGGATCGAAGATCTTCTTGATCACGTCCTCGGCAATGCCCTCGCCGCAATCGGCCACCCAGAGGGAGACGATGCCGCGCGGCGTGTCCAACCGGGTGCGGATGACGATGACCCCGCCGCCGGGCATGGCGTCGCGCGAGTTGGTGAGCAGGTTGATCCAGACCTGTTTGAGTTTTTCCGGGTCGCCGTAGATGATGGGAAAGCGGTCGTCAAGCTGGGTGACGATGTCCACATGGTCCAGCTCGAAGGTATGGCGCACCAGGGTCACGGCCTCCATGACCGAATTGTTGAAGCACATCTCGCGCTTGGAGGAATGGGTCTGCCGGGAGAACCCGAGCAGGTCGGCCACGATCTTCTTGCACACCTTGGCCTGCTTCTCGACCACGCCCAGGTCCTGATGAATCTGCGAACCAGGGGCCACGTCCTCCTGCAAGAGCTGGGCATAGCCCAGGATGATGCCCAGCGGGGTGTTGATCTCGTGGGCCACGCCTCCGGCCATCAGGCCAAGGGACTCCATCTTCTGGGCCTGGATCAGCTGCTTCTCATAGCCCTTGATGTCGGTGATATCGCGGTCGGTGCGCAAGAGGCCGGTGATGCGGCCGTCCTCGTCGTGCACCGGGATGCAGACCACGTGGAACCAGCGTTCCCCCGCCCCCTCCACCACCACCATCTGGGTGTCCAGCCGCTCGCCGGATTCGAGGATTTCCCGGGCCGCCATGTGCCTCGCCTCGGCTTTCTGCTCGTCGAAGATGTCAAAATCCGTCTTGCCCACGATCTGATGCAGCTTGAGTCCCACGGACTCGGCAAAACTGCGGTTGGCCCCCTGGTAGCGCAGCCGGGTGTCCACCAACGAGACGCGGTCCGGGGTCACGTCGAGGATGGTGCGCATCAGGCGCTGCTGCTCGCGCAGGTTACGATCCGCCCCGCGCAACTCGTCGATGTGGGTCTTGAGCGAAAGAGCCATGACGTCAAAGGTCTCGGCCAAGTCCTGCAACTCGTCCCCGGCGCTTTGCTGATACACCTTGCACAGGTGGCAGGACTCACGCGAGGACGTAAGCCCCTTCTCGTCCTTGCAGTCCGGGCACAGGGTTCCGGCGATGTACCAGCAGCGGCGGCGGCGCTCGCCAAAGGCCGGACAGGAGGAGAGGTCGCAGTTGCGCATTTCCCAGCAGTGGGAGCCGTCGGCCGGGCCGGACTGGGTGTCGAGGTTGCCCATGAGCATGGCCTCGGCGTGTTCGCGCAACAGGCCGAGCCGGGCCGCCACCCGCGAGGCAAACAGCGAGCCCAGGACCGTTGCCAGCATCAGCGCTCCGGCAAAAAGCCCGGCCATGATGGTGATCTGCCGGTTGACCGAGGCGTTGATGCGCGTCTTGGACAGCCCGAGGCGCACGGTGCCCAGCCGCTCGTCCCCCACGGTCACTGTCGAGGCGAAGTCGTAGATGCGGGTCATGCCGTCCGCCAGGAGCTGGATGTGGACCGAGGCGAGGTCCGGCACCTCGTTGGCCCGCATCAGGTCCACCGGAAAGCCGCCCTCAAAGGTGTGGGCCAGCACAAAGCCGTGGTTGTCCTGAACAAAGGCATAGAGCATGTCGCCCACGGCCACCTGCTCGACCACCATGTTCTTCAGCCGCAGAAAGTCGCGCGCCAGCAAGGGGTCCACGGCCCGGGCCGAAAGGCTCTCGACCAGGGCTGTTCCGCGCTTGCGGCTCTCCTCCAGCAGAATCTTGGCGGTCATGTTGCCCACCAGCGGCAAGAGCAGCGCGGCCATGGAGATGAGAATGGCCGAGATGCCCAGATTGAGCTTGGTCTTGAACTTGAGCCTTGAGAAAAGACGCATGCGCCCGCCTACCTGATGCCGACCTTGACAGCCAGTTCGCGGATTGGGTCGTAGTCCGCGTCGTGACCCGGAATGATGCCGCTCATCCCGGCCACGCCGAGAATTTCACGGTGCTCGGGGTTGGCCAGGTCGAGGGCGAACATGGCCTCGGCGATGGCCCCCACGGCAGCGGGGTCAAACCCTTCTCGGGCCGAATAGACCCAGCCCGGATAGTTCCTGGTCTCGGCCAGGACGCGGATGTCGCTCAAGTCGATTATTCCGGCCACAACATCCAGCGTTCCCTTGCGGATGGTGCCGATATCGTAGGCCCCGGCCAGTACCGCCAGAACGACCTTCTCCTGCTTGCCCTGGGCGAACTCCACCTCGGCGAAGTCGTCCAGCCGGATGCCGTGATCGTAAAAGAGCCCGAGAGGGAACAAGAAGCCCCCGGCCGACCCCGGGTCCACGGCGATGAGCCGCTTGCCCCGACAGTCCTCGATGGTCCTGATGGTGGGGTTGTCGCTACGGCAGATGATCTGCCCGCTGAAATCGGGCTTGCCCGTAGGCTCGACGATCTTGGCAAAGGCCGTGGAGCCCATCCCGGCCAGCTGGATGTAGACAAAGGGGTTCGAGTAGGAGATGTCGATCTCGCCGCGCTGGACCATCTTGATGTGCTCGTCAAAGGTATCGGGAAAGACCTGATGCAGGGGCAGCCCGGTGCTCACGCGCAGGTATTCGAGCAGAGCGCGATGGCGCTGGAAGGAGACCGTGCGCGAATACTGGGGCAGATAGGCGTAGGTGATGGTCTTCTGCCGCTCCGGGGCCACAAGCCGCTCGCGCCGGGTGAGGTCGACCTCCACCGCAGGCTCGCTGTCGCCGCACCCGGGGAGCATGAGCATGACCGCCGCCAGAATCAGCGTCGCAAGGCTCGTGGCCGCTCTGGTCATCATCTCGTACGCCTCGCTTGTTCCTTGGTCATCAGGCACTTCCCGCGCCCTGCACCAAACGCCCCCGGCACATCCTACAACAAATCGCGCCTGGGTCCAATCGCCAATACCGCTTGGCAAGGGGCCTCTTCGTCAGTACTCTTCCTAGAATCCGCGCCAGCTTCAAGGAGACACCATGCACAGCATCCACAAGATTCCCATCACCCCCCTCGCCCCCATCGGCCTGCTGGCCTGTGTCGCGGCCGTGTCCGCCGCCGTGGCCTGGAGCTTCCGGTCCGGCCTGACCTGGACGGCCATCTGCCTCATCGTGGTGGTCGCCCCCCTTGCCCTGCTCTACTGGTACATGCTCTTCGTCAACCCCAGGCGCGCCGCCGTCACCGTGGCCGACGAGGGCATCCTGCTGGCCGCGCCGCCCTTTGCCAGCGCGGTCATCCCCTGGGCCTCGGTGCGCGAAATCTTCGAGGCCAACCTGCTCGACCCGGAATTCGCCATCAGCAAATCAAAAAAATTCATGCACTTCGCCGGATACCGCTCCGGCGTGGTTGAACTCGCAGGCGGCCGCGAGGCCGTCATCGTGGCCAACCGGCCGCAGGTCCTGTGCGTGCGCACTGAGGACCGGGACTACCTGATCGGCCCCTCGGACCTCGATGCGCTGGTCCGCGACGTGACCCAAGCCAGACAATGAAACAAGGCGGGCGGTCCCAGGCGGGACCGCCCGCTCTGCAAGCGAAGTCCGACTCATCCCCTCCTACGAATTCCCGGGCACCGGGCCGGTCACGGCTGGCCCGTCTTCCTTTTTGGCCAAATCACTGTAGGACATCAGGATCTCGGCGCCCTCGTTCTCGGCCACCTTGCGCTTGATATGCCTGAACACGGGCAGCACCGGCTTGGCACGGCAGAAGAGGACACGGGTGACGATGTAGAGCGGGATGAAGAGAAAGGAAACCCCGACCTCTCCCAGATACGGCAGCACGAAATCCACCGAGCTGAACCGGAACGACAGCCAGCCGATGGCAAACGGCACCACCCACAGGGACGAGGCGAAGAGCGCGATGCGCGAGAAGAAATTCTTGCCAAAGGCGTCGTTGGCGATGGAGTTGCAGGCCTTCCAGGCGGTCTTGTCCTTGGCCCCCAGTGCCTGCAGGGAGAGATTGTGGTGGCGCACCATGCTCTGGTTGATGGTCGCGAAATGCTTCTTGTTGAGGAAATACACCCCGGCCATGCAGAGTTCGCCGATGACCGTGGTCAGCAGGCAGAGCCAGAAAATGCCCACGGCGAAACCCAGGTGCGGATTGTCGCCAATGCGAAATGCCCAGATGAGCCACGGGTCGAGAAACTGGTAAACGGCGATGCCGGTCATTGCTTCCCCTGTCTATTTGTGGAGGCCGCCCGCTCGGACGGCCTCCGTTATCATTGATGCACTGCCGACCTAGAAGGGAGGCACGATGCTGTAGCCCAGGAAGCCCTTGGTGGCGTAGCGAATACCCACGTAGAGGGCCAGGATGATGAAGATGCGCTTGAGCCAGATGTCCGGGATGTACTTGGAGGTCTTGGGGCCGATGATGGAGCCGATGACGACACCGACCAGTTCGACGCCGATGAGGCTCCACTCGATGGTGATGTTCCCAAGGAACATGTAGGAGGCGATGGAGTTGATCATGCCGACAAACACGGCCAGGGCCGAGGTACCGGCCACAAGGTACATGGGCAGCCCGGCCACGGAAGTCAGGAACGGCACCAGGAGGAAGCCACCGCCGACACCCAGGAACGAGGCCAGGGCCGCGATGAAGAAACCGCCGACCACGGGGATGAGCGGATTGAACTTGAACTCGACGCCGAAGAAGGTGAATTCGCACATGGTGGGGGTGAACTTCTGCACCTTGACGCCCATCTCGGCCATGTCCACGGCACCGCCGGTCTTCTGCTCCTTGACGGACTTCTGGAAGGCGTCGGCAGCCTTCTTGGCAGCCTGCTTGCCAGCCTGTCCCTTGGGGGTGGTCTCATAGAAGAGATAGCAGCCCAGAAAAAGGACGAAGAGGCCGAAGTAGCCAAGGTACGCCTTCAGGCTGATCTTGCCCGCGGTGAGCCAGGGTACCAGCCATGAACCAGCCACTGATCCGATGGCCAGAGCGATGGCCAGGGGCAGCACTAGGCGGCCGGCCTTCCAGTAGTTGAAGGAGGACAGGCCCGCCGAGCAACCGACCATCCACTGGTTGGACACGCGGATGGAGTCGGTGACCAGCTTGTTGAGCTTGGCACCCTTGCCGAACGAGCTGGCGTAGTCGCCAAGGCCGAAGACGGTGATGTGGCCGACACCGGCCATGATGCCGCCAAAGGCACCGACGGTGGAGAAGATCCAGCCTACCCAGACCGCCCAGAGCAGGGCGACGATCAGGTTGATCTGCGGGCCGCCGGGAATGCCCAGATACCCCGGCTCGCCCTGCGGATTGGCCTCGGCAATGGCATCGGCCAAGGCGTCCGCCCAGGCGGGCTGAGCCATAAGGCACACGGCCAGCACAGCCAGCAACATGAGAGTTTTGTTGGAACGTAACACGGTTACCTCCTGATGATGTGTTGAACCCCGTAAATTTCCCCCGTCGCCGGGTGGCGGCGGGCTTGATCCTCGACGCTACTCGGGCCGCACGAAACTGAGGGCCGATGCGGTGCAGCCAGTGACGCAGGCGGGTGTTCCCCCTGCATCGACCCGGTCCACACAGTAGTCGCACTTCATGATTTTGCCAGTCTGCCTGTTGAAGACCGGCACATCCCACGGACACGCCTCGATGCAGGACTGACACCCGTCACACAGGTCCAGGTTGACAAGCACAAGGCCGTCCTCGCGCTGGTACATGGCCCCGGTGGGACAGGCCGGCACACACTCCGGCTTCTTACAGTGCATGCAGGGCTGGTACTTGAGCTTCGCGGTGGGCATGCCGTCCTTGTCGGCAATGGGTCCCTCGGCAAAGAGCCTGTTCAAGCTCAGCCCGGTCGGCACCTTGTTCTTCACTTTGCAGTGAATCAGGCAGGCATCACAGGCGATGCACCTTTTCTTGTCGAACTTGATCCTGTAAATAGCCATATCCTCACCTCTGAATCAGCGTTAATCCGAGCAATCTCGACCATAGATACCCCTTAGGGAAAAAAATCAGCCCAGGTCAACGGGATCTGTGGTTGTGATAATTTTCCCAATTAAAACCTTTTCCTACTTGTCTGGTATTATTTTTTTTGGCAATGGCTTGTGCCATGTTTCACATACAGGTAGAGTGTTGCTTAATGCCGAAAACCATTGCTAGCGTTCATCAGGCGGTTGCAGGGCTCTTGGAAGCATCGTTACATTTCCGTGCCTCAGGAGGATACCATGACAAAGGAATATGTCTATAGCATATGCGGCATGTGCTCTGTGCGCTGCCCCATTCAGGTCGAGGTAGTGGACGGCAGGGCCGAATACATTCAGGGCAACCCCCATGCCCCGGGCATTATGGGATCGCTGTGTCCTCGCGGCGCGGCGGGTACCGCGCTGAGTTATGATGAGGAACGCCCCCAGCATCCCATGATCCGCGTGGGCGAACGCGGCGAGGGCAAATGGCGCAAGGCCTCCTGGGACGAGGCGCTTGACTACGTGGCCGACAAGCTCAAGGCCATCCAGGCAGAGCACGGCAAGCAGTCAGTGCTCTTCTCCGATCGGGGCGGCCCCTTCCGCGACTTCTACCGCGCCTTCCTGCGCGGCATCGGCACGCCCAACTACAACAACCACGACTCCGCCTGCGCGCGCAACGTTCAGAACGCCGCCCTCTCGGTCTTCGGCTTCGGCCGCAAGGACGTGGCTTATGACTTCAAGAACGCCAAGCATGTCATTCTGCAGCAGCGAAACATTTTCGAGGCAATCAACGTGGCCGAGGTCAACAACCTGCTCACCGGCATGGACGCCGGGTGCAAGCTCTCGGTCATCGACATCCGAGCCAACGTCCCGGCCACCAAGGCGGACAACTTCTACCTCATCCGCCCCGGCACGGACTACGCCTTCAACTTGGCCGTGATCAACACCCTCATCGACGAGGAACTCTACGACGAGAAATTCGTGGCCGACTGGGTCAGCGACTTCGACACCCTCAAGGACTTCGTGGCCGAATACACCCCCGAGTGGGCCGAAGCCGAGACCGGCGTGTCTGCGGCGTCCATCCGCGATCTGGCCCGCCAACTCTCCGAGGCCGCCCCCTCCGTCATCTGGCATCCCGGCTGGATGACCGCACGCTACGGCGACTCCTTCTACATGACCCGCACCATCTACATCATCAACGCCATGCTCGGCAGCATCGGGGCCAAGGGCGGCATGCCACTGATGGTCAAGCCCGGCGATGTCGGAGCCAAGGGCCTCAAGAGTTTCATGGAAATCTACCCCAAGCCCGAAGGCAAACGCGCTGACGGCGTGGGCTGGATGGAAGGCCGCAAGCACTACGACCAGGGCCCGGGGCTGGTCAACCTCGCATACGACGCCATCGTCAGCGGCGAGCCCTACCCCATCAAGGCATACATCGCCCAGCGCCACGACCCGCTCATGGCCTTCCCGGACAAGGACGACGTGGTCTCCATGTGGAAGAACCTCGACCTGCTGGTGGCCGTGACCTTCTCCTGGTCCGACACGGCCTGGTATGCAGACGTGGTCCTGCCCATCTCGCCCTACCTTGAGCGCGATGAACTCCTCATGGCCAAGAACGGCGCCAAGCCGAGCTTCCTCATCCGCAAGCGCGCCATCGAGCCGCTCTACGACACCAAGGCCATCTGGGAGATCTACGCCGGTCTGGCCAAGCGCATGGGCCTCAAGGAACTCGACTACGACACCATAGAGGACATCTGGAAGTTCCAGCTTGAAGGCACCGGCGTGAGCATCGAGGACTTCGACAAGACCGGCATCGTCTCCCTGACCAAGGAGCCGCTGCTCAAACCCGTCAAGGAAGGCACCTTCAAGACCCCCTCGGGCAAGATCCAGATCATCGACGAAAAGCTCGAAGCCGACGGCATGCCCTCGCTCAAGCCCTACGTCTCGCCCGAGCGGCCGCCTGCAGGCCGTTACCGCATCACGTTTGGCCGCTGCGCCCTGCACACCCAGGGCCACACGGTCAACAACGCCCTGCTCTTCGAGCGCATGTCCGAGAACACCCTGTGGATTCACACCGACAAGGCCCAGACCCTCGGCATCGCCACCGACGACTACGTCACCGTGAGCAACAACGGCTACGCCTCCAAAATCCGCGCCTTTGTCACCGACTTCATCCACCCCGAGGCTGTGTTCATGATCCACGGATTCGGCCACACCCTGCCCTGCGAATCCCGCGCACTGGGCAAGGGCGCGGCAGACAACCTGCTCATGCCAAAAGGCATCAGGCGCTATGACAAGTCAGGCGGCGCAATCTCCATGCAGGAGCACTTCGTGCAGGTCGCCAAGGCATAACCCTCTCGTTCACACCCCAAGACGAAAGCGGCCGACATCGCCCCCCGATGTTGGCCGCTTTCCCGTTGCCGGGGTAATGCCTCCGGCGGCCAGGGGGAAGGGGAGAGGGAAACCCTTTGAAAAGGGTTGTCCCTCTCCCCTGAAGTGCCATAGTAAAAACGGACACTCTTCGGGAGGTCATGCCGCCAGTTTTTGGTTTGTCTGGTGAAACTGGCGCTCGAATGCTTCCGGGCTTTGGTAGCCGAGAAAGGCATGTCGCCTTTTTCGGTTATAGAATACT
>JBDRSO010000105.1:0-3079 GCA_043824835.1 Pseudomonadota bacterium
CCGCTGCAAAATGTTTGTTAGAAATCTTGGACCATTTCTGAACACCAAAGCCCGCACGGCGAAGCCGCTTGGCAAAGGCTCGGGCATTCTGTCTGACCCGATGTTGTTTCGAGCGCGGACCGGACAATGTTGCCTTGTTCGCGCCCCATACCAGACTGATGGATTTCATGTGAATCTCCTTCCTGAAGTTCGGGGCAGTGCCCCGGGACAAAGCAGGTCGGACCTTTACCGTTCGCCGGGAAAGGACCTGCCCATGGCGCGAACGCGCCACACAACAACCGACACGGGACAAATCAATGTCCGTTTCCCACAGAAGGAAAAATCCTGAGAATCCATTCAATAAAGGGTGTCACCACGCAGGCTCGTTCGTCCTGCGCATAAGCGGTGGCCGTGGGGGAATTGCGACAACGACAGATTTCTAGATACCTGTCGTTTGTCCGGCGGGGGTGCTGTGTTCCAGCCTGGTGTTTGGATGTGAAAGCGTGCCGTTTGGAAATGAACGGCGAAGAAGTGTTTGGTGTTACGGCATGTTAGTGCCTACTTAAGCGTTCATCAGTTTAGACTTCGTCAAAACTTATGAACGCGCCTTGGTTTCGCCATCCCTCCTTTTTGTGACCGATTTATCCAGCGGATATGCTCGAGCATATGACGCCCCCCGACCAACGCGCAAGCTCCGGCGACAGGATATTGCTCCTCCCGCCGATTTTTCCGCGAGCGTGACGCAAGCAGCCGAGATGGCAAGGCCAAGCCCTTCGGGCGACCGGCTCTGGCCGGTCGGCCTTGCCATCTCGACTTTACTTGCGTCGTCATCCACGCAGGCGACGGCGAGAGGGATGGCGGAGGCGGCTCCGGCTCAAGGGATGGGCGCTATGCTCGATCGTTAGCGGTTTATTAACTAACTAGTTAGTTTAAAATAGTTGATGATAATTGTGGTTTGCTTCGCCCAGCTACCCAAAGTTGAGGTAATGGGATGATCTCGCTCTAGGTCCGGGATTACCCCACACCACCTGTACGTGGAAGACTTGCAACAACCCTGATTGATTTATCAACCGGGCGTTGGGGTAGTAACTCCCAGCCTGATCAGCACGCAGCCAAGAAAGTTCAACGACGCTTCTGACAAGAATATGCCACTTGGACAAATAGTCTTTTCAGGTTATATGGTCCCTCAAAACGAGCGTAACGCTACAGCACGACGATTGGTAGGCATTATCTCGCCCAAGCCTGCGAGCCGAATCTGCACGAGGATCAGGCCGACTACCCCAAGGGCAACGCCTGCGGCATAGACCGCCCCTAGGAAAACCCCGCGCAAAAATAACAGGGCAGGAGGACGGCGATGAGAGGCATTTTTTTTGGCTGCAATGATAGACGAGGCGAACACTAAACGACTGGTTCATATCTGATAGCCAGGGATTCCAGACTAGAAGGAGGCAAATCATGCAACTCGACATGCACTACCACGGCACCTATGCCATGGCCCGCGCCGCCGGGATCAATGCAGACACCGCCGAGATCATTGCCACGGCCGCACAATTTGTTGACGACAACGCCTGTGGAGACTCGATTCTCTTCAAGGACGGTGGCCGGTTCTACACCGAGGCCACAGCCCACCACCCAGCCAACGGGGCCAACCTCTGCCTCAAGGATCAGCGGTTCGTCTGGATTCCCTTCCACTTCCTCCCCGGCGATGAGGGAAAAACCTACACGGAAAAACTCATCTGCCGCCAGGACAGCGCCAATGTTCGCGCCCTGGTCCAGCACGCCCTTGACCTGTCCAGAGGATGCGCCTTTGCCCCGGAGCTCATCGGCCTCACAGCTCACGTCTACGCCGACACCTTCTCCCACTACGACTTTTCCGGTGTCAGCTCCCGCTGGAACGAGCTGACCCCCAACTCTCTTGATATCCTCAACACCGACCTCCCGGACGGCATGAAGACCTACATTGAAGACAAATCAGAGAAATTCCTTAAAAGGTACTTCAAGGAAATAAAGAGCCTGGACAATATCATCGGCTGGTTCGCCCAGGGTGCGTCGGGCGGCCTGGGCCACGGCGGTGCCAGCACGTATCCCGACCGCCCCTATCTCAAGTGGGGCTTCACCCGCAAACGCGACGGGCTGAGAATCGAGCACGACAACCCGGCAACCTTCCTCGAAGGCTGCGAGGCCCTGCACGGCATGTTCTCCCGCTTTGCCGAGCTGCACCCGGAGCGCACCACGGGCAAGGCCATGGCTTTTGCGGACATCCGGGAGCCGGTCATGGAGGTGCTGTCCACAGCCACCCCCCTGCAGGGCCGTATCGACGCCTGGCAGCAAGCATTCCGCGCCGGGGCCATCACGGGCCAGAGCGAAGTCATCCGCCCCTACAGCGACGACGGCTGGAACGACGAACGTGAAGCGCTTAACAGGACAGAATCGTCGTTCGATGCGGCACAGTCCCACGCCTACCGCTTCTATCAGGCGGCAGCGGCCCTCAGGATATTCACCCTGCGCCAGCTGCTCCCCGCCCAGGGACTCATCGTCGCGTAAAAGTTGAGCAAACCGAACCCTTAACCACCACGGCACCACCATGAACCGCACCGCCCTCCCGGCCCTGGCCCTCCTCGCCCTGCTCGCCTGCGCCCTCCCGGCCCTGGCCGCCCAGGACACCCCCCAGCCCGCGCCCGACATCCAGACCTACCGCCTGGACCGGCTGGAAAACGACATGGACCAGCTCGGCCAGCGCCTGGACGCCCTGCCCGGCCAGCTCGAATCCCGCTTCAGCCAGGACCTTGAGCGCCAGACCCAAGCCACCGCCCGCTGGGTCGAGTCCGCCCAGGACAGCCTTGATGCGACCCAGATCACCATCAGCATCATTACTGGCATCCTTGCCATCATCGCCGGTTTCGTGGCTCTCCTTGTCGGCTTGCGCATTCAACGCAACACAAAGGATATGCAAACAAACCATTGCTGTCCGGTTAAGAACCGTTGGTATCCCAGGATTTCGGCATGAGCATTCACTTCCTAGGCGAAGGTTATTTGATGGACATGTTTGACAGCCCTTCAAAAAGAAAAATGTCCGAATTCTCCTCTTTTTGTGATATGC
>JBDRSO010000106.1:0-3433 GCA_043824835.1 Pseudomonadota bacterium
CGCCGCCCAGGCGGCAAGGCAGAGCAGGGTTTCAGAGTTGCTGAATTTCTTCCCGCTCGCGTTGTCGTCAAGCTCCGGGCCTGATTGCCCTTGAGCCGAAAGCAACATCAAAAGCTGATCCTTGTCCTTGATTTGCTTCAAGGTTTCGACCATCTCGCTGACTTCACCGCCGCGCAGGGTGTTTCTCAGGCTGCCAGCTAGGCACAGAATTTTCATAGTGGTCTCCAGGGCTTGAAGGACATATCGGATTACTTCAAGGAGTCGCTCGCTTTGCGAAGAACCCCCGCATCGACCAGTTGCCGGGCGATGGGGGCCAGTTCCCAAGTCGAAACGCCGATTATCTCGCCGATGGCGAGGAGGTCGCGACTGCCGTTGGCGTAGGCGATGAGGTCGTTCATGGCGCGTACTGCTTCATAGGCGCCGACCTTGCTTGTCGAGGGATACAGGCCGCGCTTCCCGAGTTGGGGTTCCCCGCAGAAGACATTGTCCACGACGGCGTTGCCTTCGATGGTTTTGACGCAGTGTTGTAGCACGTTCAGGCTGTTGGCCATCTCCTCGCCGCTGATGACGTCTAGGTTGTCCAGTGACGTGTGGTATTCGGGATAGGTTCCGAAACGGCTTCGGCAGAAGGTGATCAGGGGCAAATCCACCTTGGGCGAACAATATTGCCTTTCGTCGCTGCCCCGGTCAAGGAACGAGTACCTGGTGTGATCAAGTTTCAGACCCTTGAGGACGTGGCTGATGACGCGGTCGGCATAGGTGTTCTCGTCAGGGCTGGCGATGAACGAGTAGTCGCGTCCATCGCCCACGCAGGAGATGTTGAAGCCTGCCACGGTCCGGCTTTTCAGGTGGTCGAGGTGTCGCGAGAGGTATACCAGCGAACCAATGGTCTCTGGGATGAAGACGAAGCGGTAGGTCTTTTTTCGCTCGGGCAGAGTGGCTATCCACTGGGCGAGAATGGTGTTTACGATGGGGCCGGAGAGCTCGTTATTGCCCATGGACGGGTGGCATACATAGGTGGAGAAGAGCACCTCCTCATCGCTTTTCCCGGGGATGACAAGGTCGGCGTAGGTGAGTGAGCCTTCGGTCAGCGAGCTGTCAATGTATACACGATATCTGGCCTGGGGATCGAGCGATCGGACTTTGGAGTGCTCAAGGCAAAATCCCCAGCGCTCAGCATAGTAGGAGGTGACGTAAGGGATGGCATCCGGCTTGTCTTTCAGGGTGTGGAGGTGCTCTATGAGGGTGGCGTGGGAGACTATCTCGTCAACCGGGCGCGAGTAGCCCATGACGTGAAGGGTATTGTCCTTGAAGCTGAGGATGCGTTCCCCCGCTTCCGTTTCGACATAGGCGTCGCTGATGTTCCACTCTCTGGGCACGGTCCAGTCAAAGGCATGGGTGCCGGTGGGCACCTCGTGCATGACGAGGGGGACGAGTTCGCCTAGAATGCCAAGCGACTCGCGCACACCGTCGCCGGTGAGGCTCCGGCATATCGGAAAGAGCCGCTTGGCGAGTTGGTCCATGCGTCGCGGGATGTTGTGGCTGTCCTGCATGAAAATCCTAGCTGTCTGTTGCGTGAGTGGAAATCCACCGATCTCGGGTCAGTCCGAGGAGAATGACATCGGTGCGTTCGCCTTCGGAGATGCGGTGGCTCTTCAGGGTTCCTTCCACGAGGAATCCGCATTTCTCGAAGGCTCGACGGGACCCGTGATTGTGTTCATAGCAGCCCGCTTCCAGTTTGTGGAGTCCCTTGTCCATGAACCCGTAGCGCGTGACAAGGGCAATGGCCTCCTGGGCATACCCTTTTCCCCATGCGGTTTTGTCGCCGATGAAGAGGCTTATGGGGGCTGTGGCATGGTGAACATTGACCGAGCCGAGCTTGATGTTGCCGATGTGCCTTTGGCCGTGATCAAGGAACATGCCGAAGAGATGGTCTGTCGGGCTGTCCATCTTGTCCCGCACGAACCGGGCGACAGTTGCCGCATCGTGCCTTTCGAAGCGGGTTTCGAGAAAGCGGTTCACTTCCGGATCGTTGAGCCACGCGATGTACTGGTCCGTGACATCGGCCTCGGTCAGGGGCCTGAGTATGAGACGTTTGTCTTGAAGCATCTGCACTTTCCCGGAATCAGGCATCCCGCACGGGGATTTTTCGGCCGGTCAGGTAGGCCTTGATTCTGACGATGTCGTAGTCGCGCAGCACGAGCATCTTGCCCAGGGCGCAGGCCGAGCAGTCGGACTGGCGGAAGAGCTCTACCATGTCGTCGTAGGAGCCGATGCCGCCCGAGGCGATGAGCGGCACCGGGAGCTTGGCGGTCAGGGCTGCGTACACCTCGACATCCGGGCCGGAAAGGGTGCCTTCGCGGTCGATGGAAGTCAGGATGATCTCGCCCGCCCCGGCCTCGACGAGTTCCTGGAGCAGGGGGTCGAGGTCGCGGTCGAGCCGCGTCGTGCCAGAGTTGGTGTAGGGGACCAGGGCCTCGCCGTGGCGCCTGAAATCGACCGAGGCCACGATGGATTGCGCGCCGAATTCGCGGGCGAGTTGGCGGACAAATTCCGGGTTGGCGACTGCGCCGGTGTTGACGATTATCTTGTCCGCACCCGCCGCAAAGCAGGCGTTGGCCTGGGCCAGGGTGGAGATGCCGCCGCCCGCGCTGATGGGCAGCCTGCACTTGCGGATCATGGCGTTGATGACGCCAGCGTCGATGCAGCGCCCCTGGCTGGTGGCCTCGATGTCCACTATGGCGATTTCCTCGGCGCCCTGAGCATCGTAGATCATGGCCTGGGAAAGGGGGTCTCCCACATCCACGAAGGGGCCGGAGAAGCGCGTGCCCTTGACCAGCCGTCCGCCCTTGAGCAGGAAGAGGGGAATGATCCTTTTGGCGATCATGCGATGCTCTCCAGGAGGTTTTTGAGGAAGCGCAGACCGTCGCCCTGGCTCTTTTCCGGGTGGAACTGGACGCCGTAGACATTGTCCCTTTTGACCGCGGCCACGAGCTTTGTGTCGTCGTAGGTTACGGTGGCGATGACATCTTCCGGGTTGGCGGCCAGGAAGTGATAGCTGTGCATGAAGTAGAAGGTGCTGTTCTCAATGCCCTCGAAAAGCTCGGGCCTGACGGGGTTGACCGTGTTCCAGCCCATGTGCGGAATCTTGGCCCGGGTCGAGCTGATCTTTTCCACCGTGCCCGGCAGCCAGCCGAATCCCTTGGTGACGCCGTCCTCGAAGCCCTGGTCGGCGAAGAGCTGCATGCCAAGGCAGATGCCGAGCAGAGGGGTGCCCGCCTTCACCAGCCTGTCGACATCCACGCCCTTTTGGAGCGCCGCCCAGGCGGCAAGGCAGAGCAGGGTTTCAGAGTTGCTGAATTTCTTCCCGCTCGCGTTGTCGTCAAGCTCCGGGCCTGATTGCCCTTGAGCCGAAAGCAACATCAAAAGCTGA
>JBDRSO010000107.1:0-20007 GCA_043824835.1 Pseudomonadota bacterium
GCCTTCCACTGAATGCCAGTACGCAGAACGTATACGATGGCTTCGAAGACCTTGCGCGGGGCCAGAGGCTTCCGACCGCCGCCGGATTTTCGTGTGTACGCCCTTGTCTCGTCACGCTTGGGGGCAGGGACGAGAGGTTCAACAATTGCCCAGAATTCATCAGAAACTTCCCAGGATTTGACTTTGCTAGACATGGCTCCTCCTCATGGAGAGAACATGCCAAATTCTCTAGAAAAAGTCTATTTATTTGCGGATAAGTTATTAATGCCTGCCAGTTCTAGCTTGCCAGCTTTGCACCCTCTTGTGGAGAAGTCCGGTGTCGAGTAGCACAGGCAAAACAATGGGGCCATTCATGCTGACGCTGTTCCGACTGCACTTGCACAGACCAGGGGCCTTGGCCAAAGAGGGACGCCTGTGAGCGTCGCGCCCGTGAACATGGGTCAGGGGCGGGTGTTGTCCGTGCTGCTGCGGCTCGGCGTCCCGGCCATGATCTCCATGTTTTTCAAGAACCTGTATTCGCTGGTGGACACGGTCTTCGTGTCCTGGCTGGGCATGGCCGAGCTGGCCGCCCTGTCGCTGTCGGTACCGCTCTTATATGTGGCGCTGTCGCTGTGCAAGGGGCTGGCCGTGGGGTCCACGGCGCTCATGAGCCACGCCCGGGGCGCCGGAGATCAGGCCCGGGCCGGAGTCGTGGCCCGGGCGGCGCTGCCGCTGGCCCTGCTGGTGCTGACACCCTTTTGCCTGCTGGCGCTCCCGGCCCTCAACCAGCCGCTGTTCGCCCTGTTCGAGGTGGGTGGGGATGTGCTCAAGCCAGCCGGGGAATTCGTCTTCTGGCTGGCCTGGATCTTCCCGGTCATGGGTTTTGCCATGCTCTGCGAGTCCGTGTTCCTGAGCCACGGCGACTCCCGCACGCCCATGCTGGCCATGATCGCTGGCAACGTGGTCAACCTCGGGCTCGACCCGCTCCTGATTTTTTCCTTGAAGATGGGCATTGCCGGAGCCTCGTTGGCCTCGCTCATCGGCTGGGCCGTGACCGGGGCCATCCTCTTCGTTGTCCTCGGCCGACGCGGCATGGACCGCCCGACCCTGACCTGCGGCCGCGAGGGCGTGGCGGCCTGGGGCGGCATGATCCGGCTGGGGTTTCCCGTGAGCCTGACCCTGCTGATCATCCCGGTGTCTACGGCCGGGCTCAACTATGTGCTGGCCGGCTTCGGCCCAGCCTTTGTGGGCGCGTGGAACCTCTCTTCGCGTTTGGAGCAGATGCTCATCCTGCCCATCTACGGCCTGACCTGCGCGCTCATTCCCTTTGTGGGCTTCAACATGGGCCAAGGCAACATGGAGCGCATCCGCGAAGCCGTGCGGCTGTGCATCCGCGCCTCCTATGCGGTCCTGATCCCGGCGGCCGTGCTCATGATCGTCTTTGTCCACGCGGTCTTTGCCGTCTTCAATCCCGGGCCGGAGGTGGCCGCCCTGGCCGCCCACGCCTTTCGGCTGGCCTTGATCGGCATGGCGCTGGCCCCCTTTGATCTGATAGTCCTGGGCGTGGCCCAGGGGGCGAGGCGGCCCGGCTATTCCCTGTTTCTCGGCTTTGTCCGGCTGCTGGCCCTGCGGCTGCCCCTGGCCTTCCTCTTTGGCCACTTCCTGGGGGGCGCGGGTGTCTATCTGAGCCACCCGGCCTCCCTGCTGGCCTCGGGTCTGCTCAGCCTGTACCTGCTGCGCCGCCTGCTCAACCATGTGGACGAGACCATCTCGGCCGGGGCGCATCGGGTCGCGGGCTGAACACGCGTCGAGGCACTCATTCCCCGCCAGGGCCCCGGCACTTTGCGGCTGGCGCGGCGACGCGCTTTGCTGTAACGTGGTGAACCGAATCCCGCATCCACCACCAGCGCCGCCGAAGGGAACCCATGGCCGACACCACCCGCGTACCCGAACTGCTCGCCCCGGCCGGGGACATGGAAAAGCTCGAAACCGCCATCCTCTATGGCGCGGACGCCGTTTATCTCGGCGGCGGCGACCTCAATCTGCGCAGCGGCGCGGGCGGGTTTTCGGACGAGGCCCTGGCCGAGGGGCTGGCCAAGGCGCGCGCGGCCAAGGTCAAGGCCTACTTCACCCTCAATGTCTACCCCCGTGAAAGCATGATGCCCGAGGTGCGCCGCGTCATCGACAGGCTGGGCGAACTGAAGCCCGACGGCGTCATTGCCGCCGATCCGGGAGTGGTCCGCCTGCTGCGCCGCGAGCTGCCGGAAATCCCGGTCCACATTTCCACCCAGGCCAACACCTCCAACTCCGAGGCCGTGCGCTTCTGGCGCGAGTGCGGGGCCAGGCGGGTCAACGTGGCCCGCGAGCTGCGCGCCCAGGAGCTGCTTGAGATGCTGGCCATCGCCCGCAAGCAGTTGCCCACCGTGGAGCTTGAGGTCTTTGTGCACGGGGCCATGTGCATGGCCGTGTCCGGCCGCTGCTACCTCTCGGCCCTGCAGAGCGACCGGCCGGGCAACCTCGGCCAGTGCTCTCACCCCTGTCGCTACGAGTACCGCCCCCTGTCCGTCACCTTCGAGGAGCGCACCCGTCCCGGCGAGCCCATGTGGGAGGTGCGCGAGTACGGCACCGGCGAGGACTTCACCTTTGAGCGGGCCGATGACGATTTCGCCTTCGAGCCCCTTGGCGGCGACGAGCCGCGCCCCGAGACCCCGGCCGACCCGGCCCTGTCCCTGGCCCATGACACGGGTGGCTGGTCTGCCTTTTTCGCGGCCCAGGACCTGTGCCTGATTCACTATCTCGAATGGTTCGCCCGCATGCGCGTGGCCTCCCTCAAGATCGAGGGGCGCACCAAGAGCTCGGCCTACCTCGCCCAGGTGGTGGACGCCTACAAGACAGCCCTGCGCGACATCACGGCCGGGAAGTTCGCGCCCGAAAAATACCTCTCGGAACTGGTCAACGCCGCCTCGCGGCCCCTGACCACCGGCTTTTTCGATCCCGAGCGCCGGGCAGCCATCGCCCTGCCGCCCGAAGGGGGCGAGAAGCGGGCCGTGCTCGCCCGCGTCCTGGCCCCGGCCGGCGAGGGGCGCTGGCACGTCCAGACCAAGTCCCGCTGGCAGACCGGCCAGGACATGGAACTGCTCATCCCCGGGCTCATCCGGCCGCGCATCGCCGCCGAGGACTACGGCGTGGAAAACGACCTCGGCATGGGGCTGACCACGGCCCATCCCGGCCAGCGCGCCCTGCTCATCTGCGACCATCCCGAGATCAGGCAGGGCATGTTCATTCGTCAGCCCTGGGATCTGGACGCCCTCGACTGATTCCCGCCCATGCCCTGAACCCGCCTCCTCGCGCCCGACATTTTGCCGTGATAAAATGGCGAAGACTGTGGCGTGAGCGCTCAAGGCGTGGTATTCTAAACGCCGGATGTATGGAATGGTGGGCGCATGAACCGCACAGGAGGTCGCATGCGGGCAATCATAGCCGGGGGGACCGGCTTCATAGGACAGGCGTTGGTGGCCGAGTTGCGCGGCGCGGGATGGGAGATCGTGGTCCTGTCTCGCTCGCCGGGCAAGGTGGCCGAGGTGTTCGGGCACGGCGTCATCGGCATGCGCTGGGACGGCTCCGACTGGCTCGATCTGCTGGGGCCGGACACGGCTGTGGTCAACCTGGCTGGCGAGAATATCGCGGCCGGGCGCTGGACCTCTGAGGTCAAACGCAGGATTCTCGAGAGCCGCGTCAACGCGGGCCGCGCCCTGGTCAAGGCCGTGGGCGAGGCCCCAAGCCGGCCGGGCGTATTCGTGCAGGCATCTGCCGTGGGGTATTACGGCCCACGTGATACCGATCCCCTGGACGAGAGCGCGGAGTCGGGCAGCGGGTATCTGGCCGAGGTCTGTCGCGCTTGGGAAGGGTCCACGGCCGAGGTGGAGGCCATGGGTGTGCGCCGGGTCATCGTGCGCACGGGCATGGTTCTTGGCCATGGCGGCGCGCTGGCCCGGATGCTGCCGCCTTTTCGGTTTTTCCTGGGCGGGCCGCCCGGCTCCGGGGAGCAGGGGGTATCGTGGATTCACCTGGACGACGAGGTGGGGGCCATTCGCTACCTCATGGAAAACCCCGTGGCGCGCGGTGCCTACAACCTGACCGCGCCCACGCCGGTGCGCTTTCGCAAGTTCGCGCGCATTCTGGGGCAGACCCTGGGGCGGCCCTCTCGGCTCAAGGCTCCGGCCTTTGCCCTGCGCCTGCTCTTTGGCGAGATGGCCGACGAGGTGCTGCTCTCGGGCCAGCTGGCCCTGCCGACCCGCTTGGTCGAGGCGGGGTATACGTTCCGGCACCCGGACCTTGAGGGCGCGCTGGCCGACCTGCTGGCCGGGGCGCGGGCTGCCGCCTGAAACGGTCGAGTCCCGCCTTGAATCATGGGGCGCACTCCGGTATGACAGGGAGGCCGATGGCGCACGGGCCGGGCCGAATTTTCACCGCGAGGAGCTGAGATGGGCGGCAGGATACTGATCATTGACGACGAGGAGGGCATCCGCTTCTCCCTGCGCGGCATCCTTGAGGACGACGGCCACGAGGTGGCCGAGGCGGAGTCCGGCGAGCAGGGGCTGGAGCGTTTCGGCGCGGCCTTGCCGGACATGGTCTTTCTGGACATCTGGCTGCCCGGCATGGACGGCTTGGCCGTGCTCGATGCCATCTCCCGCGATCACGAGGGGCTGCCGGTGATCATGATCTCGGGCCACGGCACCATCGAAACCGCAGTCCGGGCACTCAAAAAAGGGGCCTTCGACTTCATCGAGAAGCCGCTCTCGCTGGAAAAGGTGGTGGTGAGCACGCGCAACGCGCTGGAGTTCTCGCGCCTGCGTCAGGAAAACCTCGCCCTCAAGACCCGCATCTCCTCGGAGCAGCCCGTGGTGCTCACTGGCCGGTCCGAGTCCATTGTCTCGCTCAACGATGTCATCTCGCGGGTGGCGCCCACCGATTCCTGGGTGCTCATCACCGGCGAGAACGGCACGGGCAAGGAGATCGTGGCCCGCTCCATCCATCACCAGTCGAGCCGCCGCCACAAGTCGCTGGTGGCTGTCAACTGCGCGGCCATTCCCGAGGAACTCATCGAGAGCGAGCTGTTCGGCCACGAGAAGGGGGCCTTTACCGGCGCGGACAAGGCCCAGGCAGGCAAGTTCGAGCTGGCCGACGGCGGCATCCTCTTCCTCGACGAGATCGGCGACATGAGCCTGAAGACCCAGGCCAAGATCCTGCGCATCCTCCAGGAACAGTCCTTCGAGCATGTGGGCGGGCGCAAGACCATCACCGTGGACGTGCGCGTCATCGCGGCCACCAACAAGGACCTGCTGCGCGAGATCGAGGCAGGTGCCTTTCGCGAGGATCTGTACTACCGGCTCAAGGTCTTCCCACTCGAAGTGCCGCCCCTGCGCGCGCGCATCGAGGACATCCCCATGCTCATCGAGGACTTCATCGCCATGCTGGTGCGCCAGCACGGGTTCAAGCCCATCGCCTTTGACCACGGGGCCATGGAGGCGCTCGTGGACTACCCCTGGCCCGGCAACGTGCGCGAACTCAAGAATTTCGTGGAGCGGATGTTCATCATGTTTGCCGGTGAGACCGTGACCCGCGACAGGCTGCCCCCGGAGTTTACCGGCAGCCGCCCGGCGCGACCCCAGGCCCGCGCAGGGGCAGCGGCCAACGAGGCCGACAGCGGCTCCCTCGATACCCTCATCGCCGATGGGCCGAGTGATCTCAAGCAGGCCCGGGCCGAGTTCGAGGCGCGCTTTCTGGAAGCCAGGCTGCGCGAGTTCGACGGCAACATCTCGCAGCTTGCCAAGGCCGTGGGCCTTGAGCGAAGCTCGCTCTACCGCAAGCTCAAGGCCTATCGGATTCAGATCGACTGATCTGGTCCGCCGGTCCGCGCCACGGGATGGGATCATAGTGCAAGGACCGGCCCTGAGGGGCGGTCCTTCAAAGCCTGAAGGAGAGGGCATGGGTTGGGACCCGGAACACTACGAGCAATGGTTCGACACGGCCGAGGGGCGCTTCGCCCTCGACTGTGAGACGCGGCTGCTTCAGTCCGTGCTGGCGGGGTGGCCCCGGCGCGGCCACAAGCTGGTCGAGCTGGGCTGCGGCACCGGGCTGATGCTTGAGACGCTCTACCAGATGGGCTTTGACATCACCGGCCTGGACAGCAGCCCGGAGATGATCCTGGCCGCCCGCAAGCGGCTGGGCAAGCGGGCCGAGCTGCACCTGGGCGATGGCGAGTTGACGCCGTACGCGGACAACGAGTTCGACTACGCCATGATCTGGTCCGCCCTGGAGTTCACCGACGAGCCCGAGGCCATGCTGGCCGAGGCCGCGCGGCTGGCGGAAAAGGGCATCATCGTGGGTTTTCTCAACAAGAATTCCCTCTTCTACGCCATGAACGTGCGCAACACCGGCTCCACCATGGATTCGGGTACATGGCACACCTGGTGCGAGGTACAGGACATGATCCGCCGCGCCACCGGGTTTCAGCCCACCCTGGCCCGCTCGGTGCTCCCTGGCCCGACCCGGACATGGCGCCCGGGCCGTGTCTGCCGCGCCATCAACTGCGCCCTCTACCCGCCCTTTGTGGGCGCCTTTGGCGCGGTGCGTGTTGATTTTGTCAACATGCGCCCGCTCAATCCCCTCTTTGCCTGGCGCACTGAGCCCGAGATGGGCTGACCCCTGCCGCCTCCCGGAAAAACGCAAGCCTGTTGATAAGCTATCGGCAACTCTAGGGTGCCCGTCCGCAGGGGCCTGGGAGTATGGAGGGCTGTTTATATTGGCAGGCCGCGCTCGCGGCGATGGCGCTTCATGGCGTCGAGCAGGGCGGTGGGCACGTGCAGGCCGCCTTTGCCCCGGCCCAGGGCGATCCGGGGCTTGACGTCGCCGTGAAAGTCCGAGCCGCCGCTCAAGAGCAGGCCCAGGCGTTCGGCCATGGCCTTGAAGGCGAGGGTGGCAGCGTCGTTGTGTTCGGGGTAGTAGACCTCCATGCCGTCCAGCCCTTGGGATTGCAGCTCACGCACCAGGGTCTCGGTGCCGGGCAGGTCCAGGCCGAGGATGAAGGGGTGGGCCAGGATGCTGGTGGCTCCGGCCCGGCCGAGGATGGCCAGGGCGTGGGCTGGCTTGAGTTTGCGCTTGGGCACGTAGGCGCGGCCGTTGTCGCCCAGCCAGACCTTGAAGGCCTCGTCCATGGACGAGACCACGCCAAGGGCCAGCATCTCCTGGGCGAAGTGGGGGCGGCCGATGGTGCCGCCAGCCCGGGCGGCCACGGCCTCGTAGGTGATGTTCACTCCCAGGGTGCGCAGCTTGGCCACGATCTCGTGGTTGCGGATGCGCCGCCCCTCGATGACCCAGTCAAAGGCGGCCTGCAATTCGTCGGCCTGCCTGGGCACCCACAGGGCCACCAGATGCATCCAGCCCGCGCCGCGTGGTGACTCAAGGCTCAGCTCGCATCCCCGGATGACCTCGATGCCAAAGGCGCGGCCCGCTTCCTCGGCCTCGGCGAGGCCGGCCAGGGTGTCGTGATCGGTCAGGGCGATGGCGTCCAGGCCGATGTCTTTGGCCAGCCGGATCAGTTCGGTGGGGGTCAGCGTGCCGTCCGAGGCCGTGGAGTGGGTGTGCAGGTCTATGCTCATGCGGGTTCCCGTGGTCTGTGTCTGGCGGCAGGATGGCCGCTGCCGGACAGTAGCAGGCCTGGGCAGGGCAGGTAAAGGACGGCGGGTCGCCCCCTCGGCTTTTTTCGGTGCGTGTGCGGCCCGACCCGCGTCCGCGCCGTTGCCAGCCCGGCCCGATGGGTGTACAGCTTCAGCAGACCGCAAGGAGGAACCATGACCCTGGACAAGGAACTCATCAACATGCTCGCCTGCCCCCGCTGCCGGGGCGCGGTGGCCCCGCTCCCGGCGGACGACGGCCTGGCCTGCTCCGCCTGCGCGGTGGTCTATCCGGTCAGGGACGGCATCCCGGTCATGCTCGTGGAGCAGGCCGTGCCCGAGGCGCAGTGGCCCGCCCGCAAGGCCGACGCAATAGACTAGCTCGTTTCATCACCGCCGCATCTTTTCTGCCCGACCGGGCCGGACCTCGACGGGTTCGGCCCGGTCGCCCTGTTTTGCCGCGTGGCATTGGAGGGGGCAAATTTTTTCCACAGGGGAGCTTGACGCGAGGACGACCGTGCCTATTTTCGAGGAAACAACGACAAAGGAGGTGTCTCCCATGGTTATCGACTTCAACACCCTGTACCACTTTCCATCCCGGCTCGACCGCGCGTTCGAGGAGTTCTTCAAGTCCCCGATGGGGGATGATCGCCGTCTGGCCTATCCTCCGCTCAACCTGAGCAACGACGACGAGAACATCTACGTGCGCGCCGAGCTGCCCGGAGTGGAGCTGGCCGACGTGGAGCTGACCCTCTCGGACAAGACCCTGGTGCTCAAGGGCGAGCGCGCCGCGCCCCAGGGAAAATACTATCGGCAGGAGCGCCAGAGCGGTGTTTTCCACAGGGTTGTCACCATCGCCGTGCCGGTGGACAGGGACAAGGTCAAGGCGGTCATGACCGACGGCATCCTGACCGTGACCCTGCCCAAGGCAGAGGACGTCAAACCCCGTTCCATCAACATCGAAATTGCGTAAGGGAGGTGCGGACATGAGCGAGATCGTGAAAAATGAAGACAGGAGCCCGGCCCGCTACCGGCCCGCCACGGACATTCTGGAGCGCGAGGACGGTTTCCACATCTACATGGACATGCCCGGAGTCAGGCGGGAGGATCTGAATATCGACCTGCAGGACGGCGAGTTGACCGTCCGGGGGCGCACCAGCCTGACCCTGGGCCAGAACGAGCGCTTTGCCGAGATGCAGTTTGGCGAGTGCGAGTATGTGCGCTCCGTCTCCATCACCGACATCGTTGACCGCGACAAGATCAAGGCCAACCTCGCGGGCGGCGTGCTGGAACTCCACCTGCCCAAGGTCGAGAAGGTTCTGCCCCGCAAGATCGAGATCACCGTGGGTTGAGCCGAAAAGGCGCGGCAGCAGGCTGCGGCTGTAGCACCATGACAACAAGGCAAAGCCCCTTCGCATGCGCGAGGGGGCTTTTTGCTTTGGATATCCGTGGTTCCCGGGCTGGCTCGGTCAGCGCGGGCCGCCTCGGTCAGGGCAGTCAGGGTCAGGCGCTTGCCCATGAGGGGGGGTTCGGCATCCGGGCATTTGACGATGGTCGGTCCCACGCTGCCCCAGGCGAGGCGGGCGTCCCTGACCACGCCTGCCATGCCCTCGGCCCGGGTGGTGTCGATGCGTCGGATGATGCCATGGGGCACGCCAGGGCGCAGGGCACTGGCCCAGAGCATGTCCGGGGGGGAGATGTCCGAGGCGAATTGTTCCGTGCCGCGCGCCTTGTCCAGGGTGTCGAAGCGGCGCGAGCGGCGGCCCATGTCCTGCAGTATGGCGGATCCTCGCATGGAGTTTGATGATGGATCGCTGTGCGGCAAAGGGGGTAGCGTGTCAACGAGGCCATGAGGCGGGGCGTGGGCCAGAAAGGCATCTTTGTTTTTCATGCCGGGCCTTTCGCAGTGGGCCGGGGTATGCTATCAGGGAATCGAAACCAAGGAGGCATCCATGCGGCAACCTGACAGGGGCATGAACCCCTATGTGGCCGGAGCGCTGGCCGGGCTGGTGTTGACCCTCTCGGTCCTGGTGGCCGGGAAGTTCTTCGGCGCGTCCACCTCGTTCGTGCGCTCGGCCGGGCTGGTGGAGCAGATCGTGGCCCCGGCCCATGTGGAGGGTTCGAGCTATTTCATGAAATACCTGGCCAAGAATCCGGGCATCGACTGGCAGTGGATGTTCGTGCTGGGCATCTTTTTCGGCGCGTTTCTCGCCTCCAACGCCACAGACTCCTTCCGCTGGACCGACTTGCCTGACAGCTGGCGCGACCGCTTCGGGCCAAGCCGGGTCAAGCGGTTCGCGACAGCCTTTCTCGGCGGGACTTTGGCTCTGTTTGGAGCCCGGCTGGCCGACGGCTGCCCGAGCGGACACGGGCTTTCGGGCGTGGCCCAGCTCTCTGTGAGCGGGCTGGTGGCCATGGCCTGCTTTTTCGCGGGCGGCCTGATCACGGCCCGCATGCTCTACCCCGGGAGGCGATCATGACCCTGATGTTCGGACTGTTCACCGGCGTGCTCTTCGGCTGGCTGCTCCAGCGGGCCAGGGTGCTGCGCTACGATAAGCAGCTCGGGGCGTTGCGCCTCAAGGACATGACCATTCTCAAGTTCATGCTCTCGGCCATCCTGGTGGCCTCGGTCGGGGTGCATCTGCTGGCCGATCTGGGGCTGGCCGAGCTGTCGATCAAGGGAACCGTGCTCGGCGCGCAGATTCTGGGCGGCCTGATCTTCGGCGTTGGCTGGGCCTTGCTCGGGTACTGCCCCGGCACCTCCTGGGGCGCGCTGGGCGAGGGGCGCTTCGACGGCCTGTGGGGCATCCTGGGCGGCTGGTTCGGGGCCGCGCTCTATGCCGAGGCCTATCCGGCCATGACGGCCAGTGTGCTCACCTGGGGCAACCTCGGCAAGCTCACCCTGCCCGGTTTGCTGGGCGTCAGCCACTGGGTGGTCATAGCCGCCCTGACCCTGGGCTGCGTGGCCCTGTTCCGGTTCTTCGAGCGCAAGGGGCTGTGATCTCGGCACGAGGCAAAAACCGCTGGTGCTTCGCAATGTCCCGGCGTAAATGGTGGAGAGAAACTGCCTTGCGTCGGAGGTGACATGGGTCTGATCAAACGGCTTGGGGCGTGGCGGTTGCGTCTGCGGACCCGGCACGCCGTGTTCTGGTCTCTTGGAGTGGGAAGTGTCATCTTTGCCTGCATCATCGTTTCGGGCGTGATCGGGTATATGACCATCGAGGGATGGAGCTTCATCGACAGCTTCTACATGGTGGTCATCACCCTCTCCACGGTGGGCTTCATGGAGGTGCAGCCGCTCTCCGAGGCAGGCAGGATCATGACGGCGACGATGATTCTCGGCGGCGTGGGCAGCTTCGCCTATCTCATGGGCACCATGTCGCAGGTGATCATCGAGGGCCGCCTGCAACACATCTGGGGGAAAAGAAGAGTGAACAAGCTCATCAAGGGGTTGCGCGACCATTTCATCATATGCGGCTATGGCCGCATCGGCAGCGTGGTCGTGGAGGAGATAGAGAAGGCGGGGCACCCCATGGTGGTCATCGAGAAGGACCCCGAGGCGCTCATGGCCCTGGAGCACCGGGGCGTACTTGTCGTCAGCGGCGATGCGACCACGGACGAGGTCTTGCTCGCGGCCGGACTGGAGCGGGCGCGATGCCTGATCACCGCCCTGAGTCAGGATGCGGCCAACGTCTTCGTCACCCTCACGGCGCGCCAGATCAACCCGGGATTGACCATCGTGGCCCGCACAGACACGCAGTCGCATGTTTCCCGCCTGGAGCGGGCCGGGGCCGACCGGGTGGTCATGCCCTACAACATCGGCGGACTGCGCATGGCCCAGAGCGTGTTGCGTCCCACGGTGACCAACCTGCTCGATCTGGCCGGACGGGGCGACATAGACCTGCAAATGGAAGAGCTGCCCGTGGCTCCCGACTCCGAACTGGTGGGCAAGCTGGTCAAGGACTCGGGCATTCGGGCCAACTTCGACGTGATCATCGTCTGCATCAAGTCCACGGACGGAAAGATGCTTTTCAACCCCGGCCCCGGTGTCGAAATCAGGGCGGGCGACCTGCTGGTGGCGCTGGGCAAGCCGGAAAACATGCCCGGACTCCAGGCGGTCTGCTCGCCGGGGGGCGATTTCGCGTCCGAGCACACGAATCGGGAAGTAGAAAAATGAACCTATTCGGCATGTTGAGCATATTTCAGAGAGTGCGCGCCCGGGCGCGCGTCTGCCCGGTGTGCGGGTATCGGCAGGTGGTGTCGGAAGAAAGGCGCGGGGAGGCGGTTCGCTGCGACAAGTGCGGGGCGGCCATCCCGCCCGGCGCGAAACAAACATGAGTCCGCCCCGGTTCGGCCCGGTCCGGCCGCGAGGGCTCGCAACACGCCACGGAGAATCGTGATGGTCAGAAGATGGTTGTGCCCGGCCCTGCTCATGTGCCTGTTCCTGCTGCCGACCGAGGTGCTGGCCCAGCGTTCCCTGGGCCAGACCCTGTACGTTCCCTGCTACTCCCATATTTATCATGGTCCCCGGAACCGCACATTGGACCTGACCGTGACCTTGAGCATACGCAACATTGATCAGCACCTGCCCCTGACCCTGACCGTGGTGGACTACTACGACACCGACGGCCGCCTCATCCGCCACGAACTGGACAACCCCCGCACCCTCGCCCCCCTGATGACCCTGGAATTCATGGTCCATCAACGCGACAGCGCCGGTGGATCGGGGGCCAACTTCATCGTGGTCTGGAAGGCGGACACCCCGGTCAATGCTCCGGTGGTGGAGACGGTGATGATCAGCACCGAGTCGAGCCTTGGCGTCTCCTTCACGAGCCCGGCGCGGGTGATCGAAGAGTAGCCCGGGCTGACCGGCCCTTTAGGCCCTCCCACGGAGACGACCGCCGTGCATCAAATGACGAGCATCACCATCGCGCTGATCCTGGTGGCGGGCATCCTGTGCCAGTGGCTGGCCTGGAGGGTCAAGCTGCCGGCCATCATCTTCCTGCTCTCCTGCGGCATCGTGGCCGGGCCGGTGTTTGGCTGGCTCGACCCGGATCTGCTCATGGGCGAGCTGCTCTTTCCCTTTGTCTCCCTGTCAGTGGCGGTCATTCTCTTTGAGGGCAGCCTGACCCTCAAGCTGCGCGAGATACCCGGGCTCGAGAAGGTGATCCGCAACATGATCACCCTGGGCGCGCTCATCACCTGGGTGATCACGGCCACGGCCACCGCCCTGCTCCTCGGCTTTGCCTGGGAGATAGCCTGCCTGTTCGGGGCCATCATGGTGGTCACCGGCCCCACCGTGGTCATGCCCATGCTGCGCACGGTCCGGCCCCGTGAGAGCGTGGCCAACATCCTGCAATGGGAGAGCATCCTCATCGACCCCATCGGCGCGGTCCTGGCTGTGCTGGTCTATCAGTTCATCGTGGCCGGGGGTGCGCAGGGCGGGGTGGCGGCCGGGGCGCTGGCCTTTGGCAAGATCGTGCTAATCGGCGTGGGGCTGGGCGTGGGCAGCGGATACCTCTTCGGCCTGCTGCTCAGGAAATACTGGGTGCCCCAGTTCCTGCACAACATCATCGCCCTGGCCCTGGTCTGCGGCGTATTCGCTCTCTCCAACCTGCTGGAGGCGGAGTCCGGCCTGCTCACGGTCACGGTCATGGGCGTGTGGCTGGCAAACATGAAGGGCGTGGACCTCCACGAGATCATGGATTTCAAAGAGAGCTTGAGCCTGCTGCTCATCTCGGTGCTTTTCATCCTGCTGGCCGCGCGCATGGATCTGGCCGCATTCCTAACCCTGGGCTGGCCCGCCCTGGGGGTGTTCCTGGCCATCCAGTTCCTGGCCCGGCCCCTGAGCGTGCAGGCTTGCGCCTTGGGCTCGGGCCTGAGCATGGCCGAGCGCCACCTGCTGGCCTGGATCGCGCCGCGCGGCATCGTGGCCGCGGCCATCACCGCGGTCTTTGCCATGAAGCTCGGCGCGCTGGGATATGTGGACGCGCCCCAGCTGGTGCCCCTGACCTTCATGGTCATCATCGGCACGGTGCTGCTCCAGAGCACCACGGCCCGGTTCATCGCCAGCAAGCTCGGTGTGGCCGAGCCCGAGCCCCGGGGGTTTCTCATTGTGGGGGCCAATCCCGTGGGCCAGGCCGTGGGGCTTGCCCTGCAGGAAAACGGCTACCAGGTGCAGCTGGCGGATCAGAACTGGTCAGCGGTGCGCGACGCCAAGCTCGCGGGCCTGCCCGCCTACTGGGGCAACCCGGTCTCCGAGCACGCGGAGCGCAACCTGAATCTGGTGGGCATCGGCCATCTGCTGGCCTTGTCTGCCAATGTGGAACTCAACGCCCTGGCCGCGCAGTATTATCGGCTGGAATTCGAGCCGATGCGAGTCTTCTCTGTGCGCAACCGGCCGAGGAAGGACGGGGTGCCCGATGAAAAGACGGCCTTTCGCTACGGCGGGCGCGTGCTTTTTGACAACACGATCACCTACCGCGACATGGAGCGCATGATGCGCCGGGGTGGGGAGATTCGACGCACGGCCCTGACCAGTGAATTTTCCTTTGCCGACTATCTGGCTGATTCCTCGATGCACCGGCTGCCGCTCTTCGCCATTGACGCCGACGAAGGCATCCACGTCTTCACGCCCGATGCGGAGTTCACCCCGAGGGAAGGATGGAGCATCCTGGCCCTGACCCGCGAGGCGGGCCGGGCCGAATCCGATGGTGAAGAGGAAGCCTGAGGAGGCGAAGAGTTCGGCGGCAGCAGGGTGCGGCGCTACTTCGCTCTGCCCATCAGGTCGTATTTCTTGAGCTTGTATTGCAGGTTGCTCTTGGATAGCCCGAGCATTTCGGCGGCCTTGACCTGGACGAAATCAGACTTGACCAGGGCGCGCCTGACCAGTGCGCCTTCGATCTTGTCCATGGTCTCGGCCAGGTTCAGCTGCGAGGGCAGCAGGTCCACCGCGCTCTTGAACTGGGCTTCCTCGTCCTTGATCTCGGGCGGCAGGTCGTCGGCGTCGATGACCTCGGCGCGGGACAGCACCGTGCATCGCTCCACCACGTTTTCCAGCTGGCGCACGTTGCCCGGCCACTCGTAGGCGGTCAGGTAGTCCATGGCCGCGCCGGTGAACCCGGTGATCTCCACCTTATTCTCGCGGGTGTATTTGTCGAGAAAGTGGGCGGCCAGGAGCGGGATGTCCTCGCGCCGTTCGCGCAGGGGGGGCAGGAAGATGGAGACCACGTTGAGCCGGTAGAAAAGATCCTCGCGGAATTCGCCGCGCGACACCGCCTCCTGGAGATTCTTGTTGGTGGCGGCCACGATGCGGATGTCCACGTCAAAAGTGTCGGTGCCGCCCACGCGCTCTATCTGGTGCTCCTGGAGCACCCGCAGCAGCTTGACCTGAAGCTCGGGCGTCAGCTCGCCTATCTCGTCCAGGAACAACGTGCCCTTGTTGGCCATCTCGAATCGGCCCTTGCGCATGGCCGTGGCTCCGGTGAAGGAGCCCTTCTCGTGGCCGAACAGCTCGCTTTCGAGCACGCCCGGGCTCAGCGCCATGCAGTTGACCGTGATGAACGGCTCGTCGCGGCGCGGGGACGAGGCGTGGATGGCCCGGGCCACCAGCTCCTTGCCCGTGCCTGATTCGCCGAGGATGAGCACTGTGGAGCGGCTGGGCGCGGCCCGGTCCACCATGTCCATGACCTGCTGCATGCCCTTGCCCCGGGCGATGATGTTGCTCTTGCCGAAGCGGTCGAGAATCTCGCGCTTGAGGCGGATGTTCTCGCGCTGGGTCGCGGCGTATTGCACGGCCTTGGAGACCGAGAGGAGCAGTTCCTCGTTGGCGAAGGGCTTGGTGATGTAGTCGAAGGCTCCGATGCGCATGGCCTCCACCGCAGCCTCGATGGAGCCAAACGCGGTCATGATCAGCACCGGGATGTGCGGGTAGGCCTTCTTGCAGCGCTCAAGCACGTCCTGGCCCGAGAGCTTGGGCATCTTCATGTCCGTCAGGATGATGTCCACCTCGGATTCTTCGAGGTAGGCCAGGCCCATTTCCGGGTCGGACAGGGCGGTCACGCCGTATCCCTCGTCCTCCAGGATGGATTCGAGGATGAGCAGGTAGTTTTTTTCGTCGTCAAGGACCAGGATATTGGCGGGCATGTGCTCTCCGGCTTTTTTCAAGGGATGTGCGGCAGGATAAATCAAGACGGCCCGAAAACCAAGGGGGCATTTGGGGCGTCGCGGCTCGGGCCAATGGGCCGACCAACCTCCATGTTGCCATCACTGCTGGATTGTGGCCCCGGCCCGTGGTATCCTGCGCGCATGAGTGACCCTATGAATGACCGCATGAGTGGCATGGACAAGACGCGGATGCGGGGCGAGATGCTAGCCCGGCGCGGCCAACTGCAACAGGACGACGCGGCCGTGAGCCGGGCGGCAGCGGACGTGGCTGTCCTGATCCGCTCCCTGGCCGAATGGCACGCGGCGCGCGAGGCGCTGGTATACTGGCCCAAGCGCGGCGAGGTGGATGTGCGCCCGCTGGTGAACGAGCTGTGGCAGCGTGGCTGTCGGGTGCTCCTGCCCAGATGCCGCCCGGACGCGCCCGGCCAGATGGACCTGGCCTGCGCCGCCAGCGAGGGCGACCTGACGCCCGGCCCCTTCAGTCTGCTGGAGCCGGACGCGCATCGCTGCCCCCCCGTGGAGTCGTGCAGCCCTGATCTGGCCCTGATTCCGGGCGTGTGCTTTGACCGGCGCGGCTACCGGCTGGGCTTTGGCGGCGGCTACTATGACCGGCTGCTGGCTTCCGGGACCATGGGACGGCCCCTGCTCATCGGCATCGGCTATACCTTTCAGTTGGTGGACGAGCTGCCGGTGCAGCCCTGGGACATGCCCGTGGATGTTGTCTGCACCGAGGAGGAGCTGTGGCGGCCGTAGCGTTTTTCCCATTCCTGTTTCCGGGCATTCCCGGCGTGAGCTGTGTCTTCACCTCGCGCCGGGGCGGGGTGAGCGAGCCGCCCTTTGGCGCGGCCAACCTTTCCTTTGAGGTGGGCGACGATCCGACCGCTGTGCGCGCCAACCGCCGCCTGCTCCATGACCGCCTGGGCCTGACCGGCTGGTGCGAGTGCCGTCAGGTGCATGGTGACGTCATCCATTTCGACCCCGCTCCCGCAGAGCCCGAGGCCGAACCGACCCTTGAGGGCGACGGCCTGGCCACGGCCACCCCTGGCATGGGGCTGGTCGTCAAGACCGCCGACTGCCAGCCCCTGATCCTGGCCCACCGCGCGGGCCGCCACGTGGCTGCCCTGCACGTGGGCTGGCGCGGCAACAAGCTCGATTTCCCGGCCACGGGCGTGGCCCGCTTCTGCGAGCGCTACGCCCTCTCGCCCGCCGACATCCTGGCCGTGCGCGGCCCGAGCCTCGGCCCGGCTGCCTCCCAGTTCGTCAACTTCGACACGGATTTCGGCCCCGGCTTCGAGGCCTACCGCGACCGCGTCACCCAGACCGCCGACCTCTGGCGCATGACCCGCGACCAGCTCCGGGCCGCCGGCGTCCCGCCCCACCAGATATTCGGCCTGGACCTCTGCACCCTGACCCACGACGACACCTTCTTCTCCTACCGCCGCGCCTGCGCCGCCCCGGCCAAATCCACCGGCCGCCAGGTGGGGGTGGTGTGGATCAAGGGGTGAGGGGGGCGAAGAAAACCTCAGGCGCAATGCTAATAGTTACTATTGAATGCAGTGGTTCACGCCATAGCATCTTTCTTTTGGTTTTACAAAGTATCAATCGTTTATAATCTACTCGCACAGTCTTATAATATTCAATCATCATATTTACACGATGCGATAAACGCAGGAAGCAGGATGTTCCATCAACCCTGTTTCACTGGAGGCACCGTGTTTAAGAATTTGAAGCTTGGAATAAAGCTTGGCTTGGGATTCGCAATGCTTATTGCTATTGCCGTGACCTTGGGCGGTATAGCTGTAGTGAACATGCAGCAGGTGGGGGGTGAGTCGCAAAGGCTTGCGGAAGAGTATGTTCCGGAAGTGATCATCGCCAACGACCTCGAACGCGCATCCATGATGACCATGTATGCCATGCGCGGCTATGCCTTTAGCGAAGAAGCGGAGTACTGGAGCGAAGGCGAACAAGAACTCGCCCGTGTTCGGGAAAGCCTGGCAAGAGCCAAGGAGCATTCCGACAAGTATACGGGGCTGGTTCAGCTCCGGCAGGACGTTGTCAAGGCAACGGAAAGTGTGGACAAGTACTCCGTCCTGGCAAACAGGACAGCCGAGATCCTCAAGGCAATGGAAACAAACCGGTCTGAGATGAATGCTGCGGCTGGGGAATTCGTGCGGAATTGCAACGACTTTCTGGAGAGCCAGAACCAGGCCATGGAGCGGGAGGTGCTCGAAGGCCGGTCCGCATCCACCTTGATGGAGCGTTTGGGGAAAATAACGCTTGTCAACAACATCATCGACCTGGGCAACGATGTCCGCATCAGAAATTTCCAGGCGCAGGCCACTCGGGACCCGGAACTCATGCGCATGGCGACCCAGAACTTCGCAAAAATGGATGAGGCCTTTGCCGAATTGTCCAAGACCACACGGCAGTCGGTAAACATTCAGCAAATCAAAAACACCCAAGAGGCCGCCGCAAAGTACGGTTCTGCGATGGAGAGTTACCTGCAGAACCTACTTGTGCTCCAGACAGTAAACCGGGACCGCACCGTGGTAGGGAACGAGGTCCTTGCCGTGTCGAAAAGCACGGCCATGGCAGGCGTGGCAGCCACCCAGTCCCGCGCCAACCAGGCAATGGACAGCCAGAACTCCGCCTGTCTCATCATGGTAATCGGCCTTGCCATAGCCCTGGTCGTTGGCGTTGTCATAGCCTTCTTCCTTACCCGCACCATCACCCGTCCGGTGCTCGCGGGGGTGTCTTTCGCGCAGAGCATGAGCCAGGGTGATTTCACGAAGATGCTGGAAATTGACCAGAAGGACGAGATCGGGACTCTTGCAAAAGCTCTCAATCAGATGGTCGAGCGGCTTCGCGGCGTGGTGCGCGAGGTTCAGGGGGCAACAGACAATGTGGCAGCCGGAAGCGAGGAGCTCTCGGCTGCGGCCCAGACCTTGTCGCAAGGAGCTACCGAGCAGGCGGCAGCCATTGAAGAGGTCTCCTCCTCCATGGAGCAAATGACATCGAACATCAGTCAGAACGCGCACAATGCGCAGGAGACGGAACGAATCGCTACATCCTCGGCAGAGGACGCAAGGAAGAGCGGCACCGCCGTGGCTCAGGCCGTCGAGGCCATGACTAACATTGCGGAAAAGATATCCATCATCGAAGAGATCGCCAGGCAGACCAATCTGCTCGCGCTCAACGCGGCAATCGAGGCGGCCCGGGCGGGAGAGCACGGCAAGGGATTTGCCGTTGTCGCGGCCGAGGTCAGAAAGTTGGCGGAAAGAAGCGGTGAAGCTGCAGGAGAAATAAGCGAGCTCTCGGGCGGCACTGTCAGGGCAGCCCAAGAGGCTCGTAGCATGCTGGACACCCTGGTCCCGAACATCGAAAAAACGGCGCAACTGGTTCAGGAAATCGCTGCGGCGAGCAACGAGCAAAACGCCGGTGCCGCGCAGATAAATCAGGCCATAAGCCAGCTTGACACTGTCATCCAGCAGAATGCCTCGGCCTCGGAGGAAATGGCTTCTACGAGTGAGGAACTGGCCGGACAGGGAGAGCAGGTGCAGCAGACCATGGCTTTCTTCAAGGTCAGTGCCAACGGAAACTCCTCGCATCGCCCCCGTCCGGTCGTCGCCCGCGCGCCCATGAAGGCGTTGCCCAAGGCAAATGGCAATGCGCCGGTTCCTGGGCCGCGTGCTGCTGCCTTGGATATGGGGTCCGACGATGAACAGGAATACGAAAGGTTCTAAAGGGAGGTAACATGACAAGACAAGATAGCACAACGCTTGATCAGTACTTGACCTTTTCCCTCGGCAGGGAGGTCTTTGCGCTCGACATAGGCAAAGTGAAAGAGGTCCTCGAGATCACCGCGACCTCCGAGATTCCCGGGACACCGGACCACCTGCGCGGTGTGATCAACCTGCGCGGCCACGCGGTGCCTGTTGTTGAAATGCGCTTAAAACTCGGCATGGGTCGTATTGAAGATACGGTCGATACTTGCATTATCATTCTCGACGTCCAGCTTGGGGAAGAAAAGGTGGGCATGGGGGTGCTAGATAGTGTAGTCACGAGATTGTCTAAACAATTTCTTTGTGCCATACTCAGTCAACGCACCGACTCAAAAGGAGGCTGCCTTGACGATCCCAGCACACAGACGCCACGACATTTCAGACGACGTTTGGAAAAAACTTGA
>JBDRSO010000108.1:0-4156 GCA_043824835.1 Pseudomonadota bacterium
GCCCGATGCTGGCGGCGTGGAGCGCGCCCGGTCCTACGCCAAGCGGCTGGGAGCCTCGCTGGCCATCGTTGACAAACGGCGCGAGACGCCCAACCAGGCCAAGGCCATGCACGTCATCGGCGATGTGCGCGACAAGGTGGCCGTGGTCATCGACGACATGATCGACACCGCAGGCACCATGTGCGCCGCGGCCAACGTGATCATGGACAACGGGGCCAAGGAAGTCATGGCTTGCGCCACCCACCCGGTGCTCTCCGGCCCGGCCATTCAGCGGCTGGAAGAATCGGCCTTCTCCGAAGTGGTGGTCACTGACACCATTCCTCTTGACGAGGACAAGCGCTGCTGCGGCAAGATCAGGCAGCGCTCCGTGGCCTCCCTGCTGGCCAAAGCCATCAACAACGTGCACACCGAATCGTCGGTGAGCGTGCTGTTCATCTAGATACCCGACGAACCGGGGAGCCGCCGCCGTGGCGTCCGCTCCGGTACGGGCAACCATTTAAGGCGCGAGCGTCCGTCAACAGGTGACGGCTAGGGCGTAAAAGGAGCAACTTCCATGGCAGAACTGCTGAAACTCAATGTGCAGGAACGCACCAAGACCGGAAAGGGCCACAACCGCCGCCTGCGGCTCAAGGAAATGGTCCCCGGCATCTACTACGACCAGAAGGGCACCAACATCCCGGTCCAGGTCAAGCTGGTCCCCCTGCAGAAGGCCTACGCCAAGCTGGGCAAAGCCCAAGTCTTCGAGCTGGTCCTGGAACGCGAGGGCAAGACCGAAACCATGCCCGCCCTGCTCTGGCGTGTGCGCAACGAGCCCGTCTCCGGCTTGCCCGAGCATGTGGACTTCTTCGGCATTGACCTGACCAAGGACATCAAGGTCGCGGTCCACTACGAAATCAAGGGCTCCTCCAAGGGCGTCAAGCTCGGCGGCCGCCTGGATCTGTTCCGCGACACCATTGAGGTCATCTGCAAGCCCATGACCATCCCCGAGTCCATCGTCATTGACATCACCGAACTCGACATGCTCGACTCCATCCACATCGCCGACATCGCCTTCCCCGAAGGCGTCACCCCGTTGTATGACGAAAACTACGCCGTCCTCACCATCGCCGGAAAGCTGACCGACGAGGAAGAAGGCGAAGGCAAAGACGACGAATAGCGGACAGCGCTCTCAAGGATACGCATTCCCGGGGCGCGCCAGTGCGCGTCCCGGTTTTTTTTCCCACGCGGGCGGGGCCTAGCCCCGGCAAACACCCCCGCGCCCCAACCAATGGACTGCAAAAACGCCATCATCGGCCTGGGCAACCCAGGCCCCAAGTACGAGACGACCCGGCACAACGTCGGGTTCATGCTCGTGGATCACCTGTTGGCCATGGCCGGTGAGCGCAAGAGCATGCACCTTGAGCGCGTCGAGGAGTCGGGCGACTACGAGCTGTGGCGCCTCAAGTTCGCCGGGGCCTATCGCCTGCTGGCCAAGCCCATGACCTACATGAACCTAAGCGGCAAGGCCGTGGCCAGAATCTGCGGCCGCCACGGGCTCACCCCGGACCAGACGCTGGTGGTCCACGACGAACTGGACCTGGCGCTGGGCCGCCTCAAGCTCAAGAAGGGCGGAGGCAACAACGGCCACAACGGGCTCAAATCCATCGAGGAGCACCTGGGCACGCCCGAGTTTTTCCGCCTGCGCGTGGGCATCGGCCGCCCGGCCACCCGGTTTGCCGACGTCTCGGCCTGGGTGCTTGAACCCTTTGCCGAGACCGACGCTGCCCACCTGCCCGCCATCATGACCCACGCGATCAAGGGCATAGACATCTTCTACCGGCGCGGACTGTCCTTCGCCGTCCAACATGTCAACGGGTACTCGCTGGACACTGCGGACGACGAGAGCACCGGCCCTGCCTGATCGACGCCATTCCCCAGGAAACCACCCAAGGCATGGACTCTTGCGCCGGATTTCGGTATGCTGACTTTCTGCCTCTTCAACAGCCTGTAGCAAGGAGCCTCTCCTCAAGTGTTCAAGGTCAATGAGTTGGTCGTCTATCCTTCACAGGGTGTCGGACGCGTCGAGCGCGTGGAATCCCAGGAAATCGGCAAAGTGATAGCCGATTTCTACATCGTCCGCATCCTGAGCAACAACGTGACCTTGATGGTGCCCGTGGCCAACGCCAAGAACGTTGGGCTGCGCTCGGTGTGCAGCCTGCGCGTGGGCCAGGATATCTTCGAGTCCCTCAAGGACCGCACCGGCTTCACCGGCTACACCGGCCAGAACTGGAACCGCCGCTACCGCGAATACTCCGAAAAACTCAAGAGCGGCGACCTCTCGGACGTGGCCTATGTGCTCAAGGAGCTGTTCCTCATCGGTCGCGACAAGGAACTCTCCTTTGGCGAGCGCAGGCTGCTTGAGCAGGCCATGGGCCTTGTCTCCATGGAGCTGGCCTATTCCGTGGGCAGGCCCCAGGAGGACATCAAGACCGACATCAACGAGATGTTCGCCGATGTGCTCCCTACCCCGGAGGAAAAGGCATAGCCCCGGCGGCTCGCCCGACACACCCCACACCGCCTGAGCCCCCGCAGGACCACGCCCGACGCGCGTCACGCAACCGACTTTCAATATTGATGTTTTACGAACCACCCGCTGCCGCGATGCACCGCCCGACAGCCAGCGCAGCCCGGCACCGCCCATGTGCTCCCCGAACCTTTTGGACAACCTGGAAAAACACGCCCGAACCGCGGCCCGAAGGGCTTGTCAAGGCGGGGCGTTTAGGGTAAGCCCCAAGATGTCGCCGCACCTGCGGCTTGATCAAATACATCCCGCTATACACGTATTTTTGACGGGTCGTTCCCGGCTCACCAACCATACAACAAGAGGTAGTCCCGGCTTACCATCTTGAACCGCACCCAGCGAGCGGTTCCCCATTATCAGACGAGCAGCCCGCGCCCCCTTCGGCACGCAGGAACCCCGATTTCGCTTGGACGTCTCGGAAGAGACTCGTGGCATACATGCATTCCCGACTCATCAACCTTCAAACGGTAAACCCCACACATGGCCAAAAAAAAGACCGCCAAAGAACCCATCCAAGGCAACGGCTCAGAGAACGGCAACGGTGTCGACAAGCTATACCTAGCTGAACTCAAGCTCAAGAGCATGCAGGAGCTGACCGACCTCGCCGTCCAGCTCGAAGTCGAAAACCCGAGCAGCCTGCGCAAGCAGGAACTCATCTTCGAGCTGCTCCAGCAATGTGCCTCCCAGAACGGCCAGATCTACGGCGACGGCGTTCTGGAAATCCTGCCGGACGGATTCGGCTTCCTGCGCTCGCCCATGTACAGCTACATGCCCGGGCCGGACGACATCTACGTCTCCCCATCCCAGATACGCCGATTCGGCCTGCGCAAGGGCGATGTGGTTTCCGGCCAGATCCGCCCACCCAAGGAGGGCGAGCGCTACTTCGCCTTGCTACGCGTCAGCGATATCGGCTTCGAACCGCCCGAACACTCCAAAAATCTCGTTCTCTTCGACAACCTGACCCCCCTCTATCCCGAATCCATGCTGACCATGGAAAACGGGGACAAGAACTACGCCTCACGCATCATCGACCTGCTGGCACCCATCGGCAAGGGGCAGCGCGGCATCCTGGTGGCCCCGCCGCGCACCGGCAAGACCGTGATGCTCCAGACCATCGCCAACTCCATCAACGCCAACCACCCGGACGTGGACCTCATCGTCCTGCTCATCGACGAGCGGCCCGAGGAAGTCACCGACATGCAGCGCACAGTCAAGGCCGAGGTGGTCAGCTCCACCTTTGACGAGCCGCCCACCCGCCACGTGCAGGTGGCCGAAATGGTCATCGAGAAGGCCAAGCGGCTGGTGGAACGCAAGCGCGACGTGGTCATCCTGCTCGACTCCATCACCCGGCTCGGCCGCGCCTACAACGCCGTGACACCCTCGTCCGGCCGCGTCCTGTCCGGCGGCATCGATGCCAACGCCCTGCAACGGCCCAAGCGCTTCTTCGGCGCGGCCCGCAACATCGAGGAGGGCGGCAGCCTGACCATCATCGCCACCGCCCTCATCGACACCGGCTCGCGCATGGACGAGGTCATCTTCGAGGAGTTCAAGGGCACCGGCAACATGGAGATCTACCTCGACCGCCATCTGGCGGAA
>JBDRSO010000109.1:0-73412 GCA_043824835.1 Pseudomonadota bacterium
AGCTTGTCGTGGTTCAACCGCTTCAGGAAGCTCTTGGTACGATTTGAAAAGCTTCTTTCATCACACATGGCTCTAACTCACTTGGCTGCTGCGATCATCGCCTTGAGAAAAATAGGGATTATTTACGGATAAATTCTAAGCTGCCACCGACCGGGCACGCGCCCCTTCCAATCGCGGCCCAAAAGCGCTACATACACCGCAATACACGCACGGCATCAGGAGTATCCCGCATGACCCTCATTCTCTGGATCATCATCGCCTACGTGCTCGGCTCGATCCCCTTCGGGCTGGTCGTGGCCAAATCCCTGTGCGGCATCGACCCGCGCACCGACGGCAGCCGCAACATCGGCGCCACCAACGTGGCCCGTCTGTGCGGCATGAAATTCGGCATCGCCACCCTGGTCCTCGACATCGGCAAGGGACTGGTGCCTGTGCTCATGGCCTCGGCCTGGATCGAGTCGAACCTCGGCCTGAGTCTGGTGGTGCTGGCGGCCATCCTCGGCCACGCCTTTTCCTGCTTCATGCGCTTCAAGGGCGGCAAGGCCGTGGCCACCACAGTAGGCGCGTTCCTGGCCGTCTCCTTCTGGGGCACTCTGCTTTCGGCGGCCATGTGCCTGACCGTGGTCGGCCTGTCCGGCCATGTGTCCATGGGCTCGCTGACCCTGGCCCTGTCCCTGCCCGTGTTCATGCTCATCACGGGCAACGTGGCCTTTGTGCCCGTGGCCCTGGTGGTCATGGTCCTGCTCTTCTGGCGGCACCGGGAGAACATCCGCAGGCTGGCGCGCGGCGAGGAAAACCCCTGGACCAAGCCCAAGGCGTGAACCGGCCATGAAGGGCGTGTCCCCCCAGCGGTTCGCCGTCTACTCCATCATCGCCTCGATCACCACCCTGGCGCTCAAGTTCGGAGCCTGGGGGATGACCGGCTCGGTGGGCCTGCTCTCCGACGCCACGGAGTCCGTCATCAACCTCGCCGCCGGGGTGCTGGCCCTCACGGCCATCACCATCGCCCTGCGCCCGGCCGACCGCAAACACGCCTATGGCCACGGCAAGGCCGAATACTTCTCAAGCGGCATCGAGGGAGTCCTGATCGTCGCGGCCGCGCTGGGCATCGCCTACGCCTCCATCGACCGGTTCCTCAACCCCCGGGAACTGACCAACCTCGTCCCGGGCCTCACCCTGGCCCTGCTCGCCTCGGCCATCAACTTCTTCACCGCCAGGGTCATCCTCCGGGCGGCCGCACACTTCGACTCCATCACCCTTGAGGCAGACGCCAAGCACCTGCTCACCGATGTCTGGACCTCGGTGGGCATGGTGGCCGGACTGGCCGTGCTCCTGGTGGCGCCGCAGTGGCAGATCCTCGACCCGATCATCGCCATCGTCATGGCCGGAAACATCGTGCGCACGGGCGTCGCTCTCGTCAAACGCTCGGTGGGCGGGCTCATGGACAACGCCCTGCCGCCCGACGAGATCGAGCGCATAGGCGCAGCCATCCGCCAGCACCAGGGGGAGAGCGACACCTTTCACGGCCTGCGCACCCGAAAGTCCGGCCGACATCGGTTCATCGACTTCCACCTGCTTGTGCCGGGCGAGACCTCGGTGCGGGACGCCCATGATCTGTGCCGGGTCATCGAGGACGAGATCGAGTCTGCCCTGGGCAGGACCGAGGTCACCATCCATGTGGAGCCGCTGGAATGCGACTCGTCCCATGACGGCAGAGAAGTGGGCGGCATGTGCGAGGCGAGTATGCCCACGGACGACGAAGACCGGACTCGCTGAGTCCGGTCTTTCACATCGCCCCTACCCGCCGAAGAAGTCCGGGCGGATCAGTCGCCGAGTCGGCCCCATGGGATAGCGGCCAGGATGGCCCCCACCACCGGCTCCAGGGAGGAGCAATCCACGGCCGCGGCCGGGATGCCCTCGGGATAGACGTTGCGCATGGCCTCACGCGCCTCTTCGTCGAGGCGGTCCCATTTGTTGAGCACCAGGATGGACGCGATGGCGTCAAGCTCCATGTCTGACAAAATGGCGCGCACGGCCTCCACCTGTTCCTCCACCTCGGGATGCGAGGCATCGCAGACGAGGACCAGCAGGTCCGCCGACTCAAGCTCCTCAAGCGTGGCCCGGAAGGCCTCCTTCAGATCCGGCGGCAGGCGGCGGATGAAGCCCACCGTGTCGGTCAGCACCACCTCGCGCTCCTGGGGAAAGCGGATGCGGCGGCTGGTGGGGTCCAGGGTGGCGAAGAGCTTGTCCTCGGCCAGCACTTTGGACTGGGTCAGGGTGTTGAGCAGGGTGGACTTGCCCGCGTTGGTGTAGCCCACCAGCGAGACAATGGGCAGCCCGGCCTTGGCCCGGCGCTCGCGGGTCTGGGTGCGCCGCTTGCGCACTTGTTCCAGCTCCTTCTTGAGCCGGGTCAGCCGGTCATCGATGCGGCGGCGGTCGATCTCGAGCTTGGTCTCGCCCGGCCCGCGCCCGCCTATGCCGCCCATGAGGCGCGACATGGCCCGGTTCTTTCCCACCAGACGCGGCAGGGTGTACTTGAGCTGGGCCATCTCCACCTGGAGCTTGCCCGAGGCGCTGGTGGCATGCTGGGCAAAGATATCGAGGATGAGCTGGGTGCGGTCAAGGATCTTTCGCTCCGTGACCTCGGCCAGGTTGCGGATCTGGGTGGGGGAAAGCTCCTGGTCGAAGATGATGACCGAGGCGTTGGTCTGCAACGCCTTGACCTCAAGCTCGGCCAGTTTGCCCTTGCCCATGATGAACTTCGGGTTCTTCTTGCGCACGCGCTGGATCATGGTGCCGGCGGCCACAAGACCCGCCGTGTCGGCCAGCTCGGCCAGTTCCTCAAGGGAAAGCTGTTGCACGGTGTGCGAGGTGTCGTCCACACTGACCAGCAGCACGCGCTCCGCGCCGCCTTCCAGGTCGCGGGCGTCGATCTGGCGGCTGAACTCGTCTTCGAGCGCCTCCACGATCACGGCCAGATCAAGGTCGAGCCTGTCCCACCGGACCGAATCAAAGACCTCATAGCTCTTGTCGTCTGGGTTGGGCGGCAGCAGGTGCGCCACCTGGGCAGAATGCGGGTTGCCCTCGGCCACGGTCAGCACTGTGACCGAGTCAAGGCGCAGGAAAACCATGTCCATGGGGTCTTCCTGGGACAGGGATTCAGCAGCCAGATGGGTGTGCAGCAGCCGCAGGCCGCGCAGTCTGCCCGAACTCATGCGCGCCCGGGGCAGCTCGGGGATGTAGATGGAGCGGTTGTCGCCCACCAGGACCATCTCGACCTTGCCCTGACGGTCGATGAGCAGGCCGATCTGGCGGGCCGTGTCTGCGCTCAAGTCGGCCAGCTCGCGGGCCTGCTCGGTGGTGTAATTGGCGTCCGGCGGAAACTGCCGCTGGGAGAGCCGGACAAGACGTTTGATCTGATTGGGTTTCAACCCTTGCAGGTTGCCCTTTGGTTTCTGGGCTATGGCCCGCTCCTTTGAGGCCGCGAGGGGAAGCCCGAGGCCTCGCCCGCGTCGGCCCGTTACGCGTCGTTCTCCGCCAGATAGCTGGCGATCATGGCATCATACTCGGACACCAGCTTGAAGGTCAGGGCCGCCATCTCCTTGCGCAGCGCGAGGGACACGCCGCCGGACTCGGCGATCTCGGCCATGATCCTGGGGTAATGCTGCGGATCGGGCACCACAAGGATGGAATGGAAATTCTTGGCCGAGGCGCGCAGCATGGTGGGTCCGCCGATGTCGATCTGCTCCACCGCGTCCTTGAGACCGAGCCCCTTGGCCGCAGCCTGGGCGAAGTTGTAGAGATTGACACAGATGAGATCAAAGGGCTCGATGCCGAAGTCGCGCAGGGTCTCCATGTGGCCGTCGTCGTCCTTGTCGGCCAGGATGCCGCCATGAATCATGGGATGCAGGGTCTTGACGCGGCCCCCCAGAATTTCCGGGAAATCGGTCACGTCGCTGACCGGAGTGACGGGCAGCCCGGCCTCGGACAGCATCCGCTTGGTGCCGCCTGTGGAGACAAGTTCGCATCCGTTCTCCACGAGAAACGCGCCGAATTCGGCCAGACCGGATTTGTCGGTGACGGATAGGATCGCTCTTTTGACGGGCAACAGATTCATGCACAGTCCTCTCTTGGTGTTTTGAGAGGCTGTGCCAGATTTGCCAGTCGAAGGCAAGCGGCGTCGGTCGCGCGCCCCGGCATCCCAGGGAGAGGCTGATTTCCCGCCCCGTCCGCCGAAACGGGCGGGACGGGAAATCAACGGGGAGGGGAGACCGTGGTTTTAGGCCTGGAGCTGATCGAGCAGTTCCCTGGCGGCGGCGAACTCGGGGTTGGCTTCGAGAACCTTCTCAAGCTCACCCCGGGCCGCGTCCTCCTGCCCGGTGCACATGAGGCACCCGGCCAGGGAGAAGCGAACCTCGTGCTTGGCCGGATCTATCTCAAGGTAATTCCGGAGATGGGGGATGATATCCGCCACACGCTCCAGTTCATGGCCGAGCCTGATCAGGCTGAACAGGGCGACCATGTTTTCGGGGTTCATCCTGATGGCCTCGACGAACAGGGAATAGGCATTCTCCTTTTCGCCGTTCTCCATCCGGATGAGCGCGATCCCGGAAAGACTCTTGTCGGTCGGTGCGACCTTGTGGGCCTTCTCGTACATGACCAGCGCAGCGGCCAGATTGCCGCGCTGCACGGCCACGGTAGCCAGCCCCAGGTACGGGTCCGGATGGACTCCGTTTGAGCTGGCGGCCTTCCTGTAGTATTCCTCGGCCTTGTCGAGTTCACCCATGAACAGGTAGCACTCGCCGAGTTCCTTGTTGATTTCGTAATCCAGATGTCCACTCATGTCTTTCCCCTCCGTTTCTCCTTTACCCGGCGACCGGGTCGAAAAATCGTCCGGGCTCACTTGGCCCGCGCTGGTGCCAAGCAAGCGCTGTGCCAACGGCTAAAACCTTCATCTTTGAGTAAGCGACACCCCCCGCCACAACCCGTAGCGCCCTGATGATTACTCGATAACATTTCGCAACAAAAGAACTTTTTTATAGAAGCGGCAACATGTGCCCGTGCCCGAACCGGACAGCCCCTAGGCGATGCTGTTTGGCCCATGACACGTGATGACGAAGCACCCTTCAGCCCATCTCCCCTGCCCTGCTGACAAAGCCCGAGATGCGTATTTTCATCATATTTTGCATAAAATCAATTGGTTGCACAATTGGAACGCTAGTTGCTAATCCCCTCGCGGGAAAGGCGGAAAATTATGCCCGCCACCGCCCCCAAGCCAGGGAAACGCAGGAGGATCTAGGCATGAAAGGACTTTTCGGGAACCACATCCATTTGACATCGCGGGTGCTGGACATGCGGCTCGAACGTCAAAATCTTGTCACGGGCAACATCGCCAACGTCGATACGCCCGACTACAAGGCCCGCCGTCTCGAATTCGAGGAAAAGCTCCAGCAGGCGCTCAACCTGGACGCGCGCGGCAAGATGACCCGCACCCAGCAAAGCCATATGCCCGCCGTCTTCAACGCCAACAGCTTCCAGGGCGATGGACTCAAGGAGTTCAAACCCCGCCACGTCCACGGCGAGGACAGCGTGGACATGGACAAGGAGATGGCCATCATGAGCAAGAACGGGCTCATGTACAACGCCCTGGCAAGCATCATCAAGAAAAACTTCGAGGGTCTGCAAAAAACCATCACCGAAGGGAGCAAGTAATTATGGACTTCATGACAGCACTGGACATCGGCGCATCCGGCCTCAAGGCGCAGCGCGCCACGCTCAATGTCATTTCCATGAACATGGCCAACATTCGGACCACCAAGACCCTGGAGGGCGGCCCCTACCAGCGCAAGTCCGTGTCGTTCGAGTCCAGCCCTGTTTACTCGCCCTTTGACGAGGCCATGCACAGCCAGCTCAACCGCGACCTGCACGGGGTCAAGGTCCTCGGCGTCACGGCCGATCAGCGCCCCTTCAAACAGGTCTACGAACCACACCACCCCGATGCCAACGACCTGGGCTATGTCTACTACCCGGACATCAACGTGGTCGAGGAGATGACCTACATGATGAACGCCACGCGCGGGTACGAGGCCAACGTCCAGACCATCGAATCGGTCAAACAGATGTTCAACAAGGCGCTGCAGATCGGCGTTTAGGTTTTCTTAAGGATCAAGGAGCAAGACAATGGTCATCAAAAGCGTCGCCATCAATGCATATCAAAATGCCATGGACATTCGCCGCAAGTCCGTGGACTCCACCGTGGCCGCCCGGCTGCAAAAGCCGACCCCGCCGGCCCAGGGGTTCAACGATACCCTCAAGGACTCGCTGGCCAAGGTGAACGACATGCAGTCGGAAAAGAACCTGATGATCGAGGAGTTCGCCTCGGGCAAGAAGCAGAACGTCCATGAACTGATGATCACCATGCAAAAGGCCGGGGTGGCCATGTCCATGACCAGGGCGATACGCAGCAAGGTGATGACCGCCTACCAGGAAATCATAAAGATGCCGCTCTAGCGGCCGCATTGATCAACGAATAACCCGGACAACCAATTTCCGCGGGAGAAGAAGAGATGCCTCCGTTCATCACTGAATACCTGTCAAAGATGCATGGCTTATGGTCGGACCGCACTGCGACCCAGCGCATCCTCATCGCGGGTCTGACCGTTTCTGTGGTCGTGGCCTTCGCGCTGATGATCTACTGGATGAACAAGCCCGACTTCAAAGTGCTCATGACCAATCTCTACCCCGAGGACGCCTCCAGGGTGGTGGGCATGCTCCAGTCTTCCAAGGAGACCTACAAGATCGACGACAACGGCCGCACCATTCTGGTCCCGGCCGACCGCGTCTACGAGCTGCGCCTCAAGGTGGCCGGAGAGGGCAACCTGCACGGCCAGGGCATCGGCTTCGAGATCTTCGACGATGTCAAGATCGGCCAGACGGACTTCGTGCAGCACATCAACTTCCAGCGCGCCCTCCAGGGCGAACTGTCCCGCACCATTTCTGAATTTCCGCAGATCGATCAGGCCCGCGTGCATCTGGTCATCCCCAAGAAGAGCCTGTTCATCGAGGACCAGATGCCCCCCTCGGCGGCCATCATCCTCCAGCTTCGCGACAACACCAAGCTCGCACCGAACGAGGTGCAGGGCGTGGTCAACCTCGTGTCCATGTCGGTCGAGGGCCTCCAGCCCAAGAACATCACCGTGACCGACATGAAAGGCCGCCCACTCTACACGCCCGAGGACGATTCCTCGGGCCTGTCCCTGTCCAGCTCCCAGCTCGACTTCAAGGCCGACATGGAGAACACCACCCAGCGCCGGATCATGGAACTGCTCGGCCCGGTGGTCGGCCCTGAGAAGGTCATCGCCCGGGTCAACGCAGACCTCGACTTCAGCCAGAAGACCATCCGCAAGGAAAGCTACGACCCGGACGGCTCGGTAGTCCGCTCCGAGACCCGCAGCGAGGAGACCACGGCGGGCGCGGCCTCCCTGGCCGGCGGCGAGCCCGACGCCAACTTCCGCGGCGACGGCTTCACCGGCACGCGCACCACCCAGGACTCCACCCGGGAATCGCGCACCACCAACTTCGAGATCAACAAGCAGGAAGAAAACATCATAGCCCCGGTAGGGGAGTTGAAACGATTGAGCGTTGCGGTTATCGTGGACGGAACGTGGCAGACCGACGAGGACACCGGCAAGGCCGTGTACGTGCCGCGCTCGGCCGAGGAGCTTGAGCGCATCAGGAACCTGATCGCCGGGGCCGTGGGCTTTGACAGCGTACGTGGCGACTCCATCGAGGTGAGCAACATCTCCTTTGGCGAACCGAGCCTCTACGACGGCGACTCGCTCATGCGCACCATGCTCGAATACGCCCAGCGGCTCGGCAAGCCCTTCCTCAACGGCCTGCTCATCTTCCTGTTCCTCATCCTGGTCGTGCGGCCGGTGGTCATGGCCCTGATCCGCCCCCGCGTGGCCGAGCAGGAGATCGAGGAGATGGCGGGCCTGCCCGGCTCCCAACGCCTCGCCCTGGAAGAAGACGAGATCGACGAGGAGGCCATGGATATGTCCAGACGCCTCGAAAATGCCAAAAACCACGCGGTGCAGCTGTCCGACGACAACATGGACCAGGCCGTACACCTGCTCAAGAGCTGGCTTGCCCAGGAGGCATAGGGAATGTCCAACTTCACCGGACCGCAAAAGACAGCCATCGTGCTGCTCGCCCTGGGCGAGAAGTTCACCGGCGACGTGTTCAAGCGGATGGAGCGCAACGAGATCGCGGCCGTGTCCAAGGCCATGCTCGATACCGACTCCATCCCCCGCGAACAGGTGCTTCAGGTGCTCAAGGAATACAACGAGGCCCTGGCTTACGGCGCGGAACTGCTCATGGGCGGCGCGGAGACGGTCAAGCGGCTGCTGACCAAGTCCCTGGACAGCGAGACGGCCAAGTACATCATGGACTCCCTGGACCTGGATACCGGCCCTACGCCCTTCCAGGAACTGGAAAACGTCAGCCCGCGCATCCTGGCGCAGATTCTCAGGAACGAGCATCCCCAGACCCTGGCGCTCATCCTGGGCCACCTGCACCCCGATCAGGCTGCCGAACTCATCCAGAACCTGCCCGCCGGCGTTCGCGCCGAGGTGCTCATGCGGCTGGCCAAGCTCGAAGCCGTGGCCGAGGAGATGCTCATGGAAGTGGACAAGGTACTGCAAAGCCAGCTCATCGCCATGGGCGGCAAGGAAGGCAAGAAGGTCGGCGGCGTCTCGGCAGTGGCCGAGATCCTCAATGCGGTGGACCGCAACACCGAGGAAGAGGTCCTCTCCGAGATCGAGGAAGAGTCCACCCAGATGGCCGAGGACATCAGAAACCTCATGTTCGTGTTCGAGGACATCAAGAGCATCGACGACATCGCCATACGCGAACTGCTCAAGGAGGTCTCCAACGAGGATCTGACCATCGCTCTGAAGGGCGCGTCCGACGAACTCAGGGACAAGTTCTTCAAGAACCTCTCCGAGCGCGCCAGCGCGATGATCAAGGAAGACCTGGAAATCATGCCGCCCAAGAAGCTCTCCGAGGTCGAGGCGTCCCAGCAGAACATCGTCAAGACCGTCCGCCGCCTGGAAGACGAGGGCAAGATAGCCATCAACAGAGGTGGAAGCGATGTCTTTGTCTAGGCCCCACAGCGCGACCAAAGGCCCGCTGACCGGCAAGGTCATCATCGGCATGAGCTCACCCGGGCCGGACGAGATGACCATCCAGGAGCTGGAGGGCAAGCGCCAGCTCGTCTGGGACGAATCCACCAACGAGGAATTCCTGAGCAAGATCCGCCAGCGTGCGCAGGATAAAGCAAAGGAAATCATGCTGTTCGCCGAGCTGGAGGCCGAAGCTCTGCGGGCCACGGCCCGCCACGAAGGCTACCAGGAAGGGCTGGCCCAGGCCCAGGCAGACGTGGAGCAGCACACCCTGGCCATGTCCCAGGAGGTCGAAAAGCTCCTTGCCCGGCTTGGCGCCCACGGCACGAACATCTTCGAGGCCCGCAGACGCGATGTGATGGACCTGATCAGGCTGGCCGTGGAAAAGACCCTGCGTATCGAGATGACCCAAAACCGCAAGGCGTCGCTTGAGTCCCTCATGCGCGAGGCACTGGAGCGCATCGAATCCCGGCGGCAGTTGGTCATCCGCTGCGCCGAGGGTGACGCGGCCGATCTTGACGCCTTTATCAAGGACATCCAGGCGCGCAACCCCTCCCTTGAGCACTGGGCGGTCAAGCCCGACCCCGCGCTGGCCCAAGGCGGCGTGGTGGTGGAGGCGGACGACGCCAAGGTGGACAACTCGGTGGCCACGCGCTGGAAGGGAGTCGAAGCCCTCCTCGATCAGCTCGCCGAGGCCGTTACCCGAGACGAGCCAGCCGCTGACGGCAGCGGAGAATAATCGTGGCGCCAAAGACCCGACTCGGCCTGCTGGAGCAGCTCGACCCCTGCCAGGCTTTCGGCAAGGTGACCAAGGTGGTGGGCCTCATCGCCGAAGGCCACGGCATCCGGGCACCCCTTGGCTCGGTCTGCTATCTCATTCCCGAAAAAACCAAGCCCATCGCTGCTGAGGTGGTCGGGTTCCGCGACGGCGCATGCCTGTTCATGCCCTATTCCGACATGCGCGGCATCGGGCCGGGCAGCCTCATCCAGAACGCGGCCACCCCGCCCCATGTGCCTGTCGGCACAGCCATGCTCGGCCGGGCCGTGGACGGCTTTGGCGAGCCCATGGACGGCAAGGGGCCCATCACGCCCGAAGCATTTGTCCCCCTGCACCGCGAGCCGCCCAACCCCCTGGAGCGACCACGCATCAACGAGCCCCTGGACGTGGGCATCCGCTCGGTCAACGCCATGCTCACCCTGGGCAAGGGCCAGCGCGTAGGCATCATGGCCGGTTCCGGAGTGGGAAAATCCACCACGCTGGGCATGATCGCCCGCTACACCAAGGCGGACATCAACGTCATCGCCCTGGTGGGCGAACGCGGCAGAGAGGTGGTGGAATTCATGGAGCGCGACCTCGGCCCCGAGGGCATGTCCCGCAGCGTGCTGGTGGTGGCCACCTCGGACAAGAGCCCGCTCATCCGCATGCGCGCGGCCTTCGCAGCCACGGCCGTAGCCGAATTTTTCCGCGACCAGGGCAAAGACGTGCTGCTGATGATGGACTCGGTCACCCGGTTCGCCATGGCCGCGCGCGAGGTGGGACTGGCTGCGGGCGAACCGCCCACACGCGGCGGTTACACCCCGAGCGTCTTCAGCCACCTGCCCCAGCTGCTGGAACGCGCTGGCAAGAGCGCCAAAGGGTCCATCACCGGCATCTACACGGTGCTCGTGGATGGCGACGACTTCACCGAGCCCATCGCCGACTCCACCCGCTCCATCCTCGACGGCCACATCGTGCTCACCCGCGAACTGGCCGACCTCGGCCACTACCCGGCCATCGACGTGCTCCGCTCCATCAGCCGCCTGCGCAACGACATCGTCACGCCGCAGGCCCAGGCCGACGGACAGGCGCTGCTGCGCCACATGGCCACCTTCAAGCGCGTGGAGGACATGGTCAATATCGGGGCCTACCAGAAGGGGGCCAATGCGGAGGTGGACAAGGCCATCGCCATGGTCGCACCCATCAACGGGTTCCTGCGCCAGCAAGTGGTCGAGTGCGAACCGCTCGACTCCGCCCTGGACAAGCTCCACACCCTGGTGGCGGGCAACGGAAAGAAAGACCAGCCCACCGCCCAGGCACCCCAGCCCGGCCAGCAGGCCAAGTCACAGCCACCCAGGCTCCAACCGACCAAGCCCCAGCAGGCCAAGCGGGTTCCCATCCCGCCGTCAGCCATTCCCGTGACCCGATCATAACCCCCCGAGCAACCCGGCTCAGTCCTCCAGGCTACCCGGCAGCCCCTCGACCATGGCCCGAATCTCGTCGCGCACCCGACGGTACACGGCCAACCGTTCCTCATCGGTCGCCAAGTCGGCGGCCAGGCTCGGCGGATCGTCGAACCCGCGATGCGCCCGCTTGGCCTTGGACGGAAAGTATGGGCAATTCTCGGCCGCGTGGCCGCAGAGCGTGACCACGTAATCGAACTCCACCTCGGGCAGATCGTCCACGGTCTTGGAGTTCTGGGCCGATATGTCAACCCCGGCCTCCTGCATGACGCGCACCGCGTCGGGGTTCATGCCGTGGCGCACCACCCCGGCCGACCAGCACTCCATATCCGGGCGCAGGTGGCGGGTCCATCCCTCGGCCCTCTGGCTGCGGCAGGAATTGCCAGTGCACAGGTACAATATTTTCATTAATAGCTCCTTGGCATTGACGATGTTGATGACGGATCATCATCGCATGACCCTGTCGGCCGCGCATCCCGGTGGATGGACGATCCCGTGACGTTGCCGTGACGCCTGTGCTTCAAGGCGGCGCTCAGAACAGGCCCAGGAAGCCGCGCTTCTTCTCGCCCTCCGGCTCCTTGGCGTCATCACCGCCCATCACGGCCTTGCCAACCCCCTTGATCACGCCGGTCACCCCTTCGACAACGCTTCCTGCCGTGTCCACCACGCTTCCGGCCGTATCCAGCACCGCACCGCCCAAGGCCTTGATGTATTCCGCGATGGAAACCTGGTAGCTCGGCTGGTCCAACGTCCCCGTCACCCGGATGGGGACCATGACCCCGTACAGATCGTCCGATGACCTGCCGCCCTGCCCTTGGGCCGTGGGCACCAACTTGACCTTGATCAGGGAATCGATGCGGCCCGAGGGCAGGTCAACGCTCCCCTGTCCGTCGGCGCGCAACCCCGGGGCCTTGACCTCCAGGTCGCGACTGCGCGCGACGCCGTTGGCGACAACCCCAGTGGCCGTGATGGAACCGAAGCGGGTGGTGTCGGTCCGGGCCGCCTCCACGCTGCCGTCGGCGCGGTTTCGCTGCTCGTGCGTGGTGCGGGCCATGCTCATCAGGTCCACGCCCGGGAACACGCCATCGGCGAGGTTCAGGGTGAACCGGCCATTTGTGCTGCGCAGCATGGCATTCCGCCGAGCGCCCTGGCAGGCCAGCGCGGCGTTGAGGGTCAGCACCCCCTGATATTCTTCGCTCCCCAGGGCGTCGCGCGACAGGCCGCCCACATCCACCTGGTCCACGCCAATGATCACGTCGCTGGCCGGATGCTCGCCCACCGCGTTGATGGTCAGCCCCACGGCCGCGTTGCCGCCGTAGAGCGTTGCCTTGACCGGGCTGACGCGCACCAAACCGTGCCGCGCCCCGGCCGTGACCTGCACGTCCGTCATCCTGACCCCGGCCACGCGCAGGGCCCGGGCCGTGGCCTCCAGGTCCAGGCTCAGATCACGCAGCCGCACGGCATCAATGATCAGGTCCAAATCCGAGCCGCCCGAGTCTGCCGTGCGGCCCGAACCACCCTGATCAGACTCGCGCGGGGGCAGGTAGCGATCCAAATCAAGGGTCTCGATGGCGAGCCGGACCACGTCCCGAGCCGCACCCTCCCGCTCGCGGCTGGAGAGGGAACCGGAAATGACCGTGTCGTCGATGACGGCCTCCAGCTCGCGCACCTCAAAGCCGCCCGCGTCGACGACCAGCGCCGCAGTGGCCTCGGCCCGGGTCAGCGCGACCGGGTCTGCCGTGCGCGGCACTTCCCAGCCCAGTGCCGCCAGGGTCTTGCGAACATCGAAGCGGTCAAGCCCCACCGAGGCCGTGAGCCGGGCGGCCGAGCCAAGCCCGGTCAGCGAGCCGGACGCCCGGGCCGTGAGCCCGTAGCCCGCAACCGTGAGCCCGTCCACACGCAGGGTCTGCCCGACCACACGCACGGTCTGCCCGACCTTGCCATGGCCGCTCGCGCCTTGTCCGCGCATATCAACGGCCACAGTCTGCGCCTTGGCCGTGACGTCGGCCCGGGAGCCGGGCACTGTCTCTCCCAACGCCATGACCTTGAGGGTCGTGTCGGTGAAGGTCACACGGGCCGCGTCGGCCGAGATGGCGACCGTACCCGTCATTTCGAGATTTCCTTCCACAAGGGGTGCCCCGCTGCCGAAATCGCAGCGCATGGTCACGCCAAAGGGCTCGCCAGGGGCGATGGTCCCAGTGGTCAGGGAAAGATTGTGCAGAGCCGCGCCCACGCCGCCCGCGCGGTCGTCCCAGACAAGGTCCGAACCCGTGACGCTCACGCCCGCGATCTCCAGGTCAAAGGCGTTGGTCACCGCGTCTTCGGCCCGGTCCTGGTCGGTCGATTTCGGCCCTGTCTCCGTAGTCCGGCCGGTCAGATCGTCCCAGTTGGTCAGGCCGGACGGGTCGCGGCGCAGGGTCAGGACCGCGCCTTGGATATCAAGGTGGCCGAAGCGCACCCGGCCAGAGAAGAGCGGCAGGACGCGCACGTCGAGCCGGGCCTTTCTGACCATGGCCATGGGCGTGTCGCCAAAGCCGGGCGCATCGCTCAAGGAGACATCTTCCATGCTCACGCCAAGCCGGGGGAAAAACGTCAGCGAGATGTCGCCGTCAATGGACAGTTCCCGGCCCGTCTTCTCGGCCACGATGCGGGCCATGGTGCCCCGGTAGCTGTTGATGTCAAAGGTGGCCATGAAGATGCCAAGGGCCAGCGCGGCCAGCGCCACGACGAGGCCTGCTCCGATGACGCCCACTTTCACCAGCTTGTTCATGGTCAGGCCCTCGTGCGGTCTGAGGCGGGTCAGCGCCTCAGGATATTTCGGATGGTCACGAGCTCGTCGTGAATCTCGCGCAGCAGGCCCCCCTGCTCGCGGCTGCGCAGCTTGCGTTTGGCCCCGTCAATGGTCAGCTTCTCGTCATAGAGCAGCCGCTTGATCTCGCGAATTATCTCCAGGTGTTCCTCAGAGTACAGCCGCTGGCCGCTGTCGGTGCGGATGGGCTCGATCTCCTCGAACTCGCTCTCCCAGAAGCGCAGCACATAGGCCTTGACCCCTATCTCGCGAGCGGCCTGACCGATCTTGTACCGTTTGAACCCCTGCAAATCTTCCATATCCCTAAACTAGCAAATCAACACGGTCCCTTCAACAGCTTTGCGCCGTCTTGCCGGGAAATGAAACGGCCCCGCCTCCCTGGACAGGGGCGGGGCCGAAAGCATGACGGAAACAGACCCGGTGCGGATCAGAAACGCACGGGCAGGGCCGAGGCCAGGGCTTCGAGAATCCTGGCGTGTTCCTTGTCCACCTGGGTGTCCTTGAGGGTCCGGGCCGGATGGCGGTAGGTGAGCCGGAAGGAAAGGTTGCGCTCCTCGCGGCCCTCCTCCTGGCCTTCGGGCACGAACTCGGCCACCAGCTCCACGGATTCAAGAATGTCCACGCCGACCCCCTCGATGATCTCGCGGATGGCCTGGGCCTTGAGGGTCGCGGGACCGATGACGGTCACATCGCGGCGACTGGGCGGGAACACGGGCAGCGGCGCAAAGCCGATCCTGTGGGCCGCAGCCAATTCGCGCAGCGTATCGAGATCCAGCTCGGCCAGCCAGACTTCCTTGCGGGCATGGTAAAAATCGGCCATGTCCTCGCGCACCCGGCCCATGACGCCCACGAAGCAGCCGTCCACCCGCATCTCGACGCACGGGTTGAGGAAGGGATGCTCCCCGGCCAGAGCGCACAGGGGGGCGGAAAGCTTGAGGTGCCCCTGCACCAGATGCTCCACATGGCCCTTGAGGTCCAGATAGTCGGCGTCGGCGCCCTGCCAGGGCCACTCTGCCGCGTGGCGCGGGCCGTAGAGCAGGATGCCCAGGCCCGAATGCTCGCGCGTCTCGGTATCGGACTCGGCGTCGGCCACGAACCGTTTGGCCACCTCGAAGACGCGGATGTGGGTGTTGCCCTTGGAAAGATTGTGCTTGAGGGTGTTGAGCAGGCCGGGTGCCAGGGCCGTGCGCATGACGTTCTGGTCCTCGCTCAGGGGATTGGCGATGAACACGCGCCCCTCAGCGGGCAGGCCCAGCCTGTCGAGGTCGTCCGCGCCCACGAAGCTGTAGTTGATGGCCTCGTTGAGGCCGACGCCCGCGCCCCAGGCCTTGACCCGGCCGATGAAGCCGTACTCGGTCTCGCCGGAAACGATGCCGTCCAGAGACTTGGCCACGCGCGGCAGCACGGCCGGGATGCGGTCGAGCCCGTAGACGCGGCCCACTTCCTCGTACAGGTCCACCTCGCGCTCCAGGTCGAGCCGGTGCGAGGGCGAGGACACGGTCCAGCAGGCGGGGTCGCTGTCGTCCACGCCGCACCCTTCGAGGGTGAAGACCTTCTTGGCAAAATCAGGCTCCAGATCCAGACCGAGCAGGCGCATGCACCGGTCATGGCGATAGGTGTGAGTGCGGTCGCGCCAGGGTCTGGGCTCGGCGCTGGTCACGCCCGAGACCACTGTGCCGCCCGCAGTCTCGGCCATGAGCTGGGCCGCGCGGTCGAGGCAGAAGCGGTTCATGACCTGGTCCACCCCGCGCTCAAAGCGGTAGGAGGCATCGGACGGCAAGGCGAGGCGGCGCGCGGTCTTGCGGATGGTGCCGGGCCGGAAGATGGCGGCTTCGAGCAGAACATTGGTGGAACCGTCGTGCATCTCGGAGTTGAGCCCGCCCATGACGCCCGCCAGGGCAACGGGCTTGACCCCGTCCCAGATGAGCAGATCGGCCGCGGTCAGGGTGCGCTCATGGCCGTCCAGGGTGGTGAACTTCATGCCCTCCGGGGCCGGGGCCACGCGGATGGTCGCGCCCTCGATCAGGTCGAGGTCAAAGGCGTGCAGGGGCTGACCCAGCTCGAACATGATGTAGTTGGTGCAGTCCACGATATTGCTGATGGGCCGCTGGCCCAGGGCCAGGAGGCGAAAGCGCATCCAATCCGGCCCCTTGCGCGTGGTCACACCGCGAATAATGCGCCCGTTGTACAGGGGGCACAACTCGGGGTCGTCGATGACAATGCGCACCTCGTCGGCCGCGCTGCCGCCCGCCTCGTGGAGGTTCAGGGCGGGCAGTGTCAGGGGCAGGTCAAAGGCCAGGGCTGTCTCGCGGGCAAAACCGAGGATGGAGAGGCAATCGGCCCGATTGGGCGTGATGTCGAAATCAAAAACCACGCGCTCCAGGTTCAGGGCGTCGGCCAGCCGCACACCAGGGACAAACGCGCTGTCGAGAACCCAGATGCCCTGGTGATCGTCGGAAAAGCCAAGCTCGCGCTCGGAGCAGATCATGCCGTTGGACTTGACCCCGCGCAGCTTGGCCTTCTTGATCTTGAGCCCGTCGGGCATGGTGGTGCCAACCTTGGCCACGGGCACCTTCTGCCCGGCGGCCACATTGGGCGCGCCGCAAACGATGTCGAGCACCTCGTCGCCCACGTCTACCCGGCAGACCGAGAGCTTGTCCGCCTCGGGGTGCGGCCCGCACTCGACCACATGGCCGACCACCAGATCGCGCACGGCCTCGAAGGGGTCGTGGATGCCGTCGAGTTCAAGGCCGAGCATGGTGAGCCGGTCGCCCAGTGCCTGGGGTTCGCCCGCAAAGGGCACGAATTCTCGCAACCAATCTAAACTGACAAGCATTGCACTACCGTTGGCGATGAAAAGTTAATACACGATCGGCACCGGCCCGCGGGGCGGGCTAGGCGAACTGTTCGAGGAAGCGGACGTCGTTCTCGAAGAACATGCGTAGGTCGCCGATGCCGTATTTGAGCATGGCCACCCGCTCGACGCCCAGGCCGAAGGCGAACCCGGTGAAGACCTCGGGATCGTAGCCCACGGACTTGAAGACATTGGGATCGACCATACCGCACCCCAGAATCTCGACCCAGCCAGTGCCCTTGCACACGCGACAGACGGCACCATCCCTGGCCCCCTGGCCGCCGCACATGACGCAGGAGATGTCCACCTCTGCGCTGGGCTCGGTGAAGGGGAAGAAGCTCGGCCGAAAGCGCACCTCGGTCCCAGCCCCGAAGAGCTGGCGCACAAAGGCGGTCAGGGTGCCGCGCAGGTCGCCCATGGACACGTTGCGGTCCACCAGCAGCCCCTCGATCTGGTGAAACATGGGGGTATGGGTCAGGTCCGAGTCGCGGCGGTAGACCTTGCCGGGCGCGATGACCGCCAGCGGCGGCTGGCGCTTGAGCATGCTGCGTATCTGCATGGGCGAGGTGTGGGTGCGCAGCACGATGCGCTCGGACACGTACAGGGTGTCCTGCATGTCGCGCGCCGGATGCTCGGGCGGAATGTTCAGGGCCTCGAAGTTGTTCCAGTCGTTCTCCACCTCAGGCCCGGCCGCGTGCTCGAAGCCGAGGCCCGTGAGCACATCGCAGATCTCGCCCATGACCAGGGTCACGGGATGAAGCGATCCGGCCCAGGGCCTGCGCCCGGGCATGGTGGGGTCGAACATGGAAAGGGCGCGGTCGGTCTCGGCGTGGGCCAGCTCATCCTGCCACGAGTCGAGCAGCGCGGTGATGCGCTGCTTGACCTCGTTGGCCTTCTTGCCTCCAGCGGGCTTGGTCTCGCCGTCGAGGCGACCAAGCTGGCCCATGGACTGGGCCAGCTTGCCCTTGCGGCCGAGGAACTCGATGCGCAGCTCTTCCAGCTCTTTCAACGAACAAGCCTGGCCCTTGCGCGATTCGCAATCCTGGGCCAGGCTGTCGAGTCCTTCCAGGAAGGACTTCAATGCATCACTCACGTCTAGCTCACCTTGGCTTTGGCGGCCTCTGCGACTTTCGCGAACACCTTGGGGTCGCGCACTGCCATGTCGGCCAGCACCTTGCGGTTGAGCTCGATTCCGGCCTTCTTCAGGCCGTCCATCAGACGGCTGTAGGACATGCCGTTGATGCGGGCGGCGGCGTTGATGCGCATGATCCACAGCTTGCGGAACTCGCGCTTCTTGCCCTTGCGGTCGCGGTAGGCATGGCACAGGGCCTTCTCGACCCGCTCCCGGGCGGTACGGTACAGGCGGCTGCCCGCTCCGCGGTAGCCCTTGGCCATCTTGAGATATTTCTTGTGACGCTTCTTGGCGGCGACGCCGCGTTTAACTCTCATGTCGAACCTCCATCTCTTAGTACCTCCCGGGCCGGACGGACTCCCCCGACGAGGCGGATTGCTTTAGATTGTTTACAAATTCACGCTTCGATTCCGGCCGACTCCGGCCTGGCGCGTTGAATTCCGGTCATCCGGAATCCATGGGGAACGCACCAGGCGCGCGGCCCGAAACGAACTAACCGTTGGGCAGTTGGCGGCGGACCGCCTTCATGTTGGTGCTGTCCACGGTGGTGGACTGGCCCAGGCGACGCTTCCTCTTGGCATTCTTCTTGGTCAGAATGTGCCTGAGGTTCTTCCTGCGGCGCTTGAACTTGCCGGAAGCGGTCTTGGAGAACCGCTTGGCGGCAGCGCGTCTGGTTTTGATCTTGGGCATCGTATCCTCCTTGAAAGGGAACAGGTCCCTTGCGAGTCGACTATTTTTTCACGGGAGCAAGCATCATTGTCATCGTCCGTCCCTCAGACATGGGCCTGCTCTCAACTTTGGCGACTTCCGCGGTATCGGTCACAACCCGCTCAAGCATCTTGAGCCCGCGGTCCTTGTGGACGATCTCGCGTCCCCGGAAGAAGACGGTGACTTTGCAGCGATCGCCGTCGTCCAGGAATTTCAAAATTTTACTGAGCTTGGTCTGGTAGTCGTGCTCGTCGGTCTTGGGCCGGAATTTGACTTCCTTGATCTTGATGACGGTCTGCTTCTTCTTGGCTTCCTGCAGCTTTTTCTGCTGCTGGTACTTGAATTTGCCGTAATCCATGATCTTGCAGACCGGCGGGTCCGCGTTGGGCGCGACCTCGACCAGATCAAGGCCCTTTTCCCTGGCGCGATCAAGCGCGTCACGGGTATCGAGAACACCCAGTTGCTCGCCGTCTTCATCCACAACCCGCACCTTGGGGATGCGAATCCGCTCGTTGCGCCGGACCAGGTCTTCTTTCCTCTGGCCTCGACGGTCGTTACCCCGAAAAGCTATAGCGCATGCCTCCTCGTTTGAAAGGGGCCTGGGCAGCGTCGAGAATGAGCTGCGCGGCCTCTTCCAGTGTCACCAAGCCGGGATCCTCGCCATCGCGTGAGCGAATATTGACGCACCCGGCCTCCACCTCTTTATCGCCGACTACCAACATGTACGGGATCTTTTCAACCTGCGCTTCCCGCACCTTGTACCCAAGCTTCTCATTGCGGGTGTCCGCTTCGACGCGGATCCCCCTTCCCGCCAGATAGGCCCGGGCTTTTTCCGTAAACTCGGCTTGGGCGTCCGTCACGTTCAACAGACGCGCCTGAACCGGAGCCAGCCACACAGGCAACGCCCCGGCGAAATGCTCGATGAGTACACCGATGAACCGTTCGATGGAGCCGAGAATGACCCGATGCAGCATGACCGGCCGGTGGCGTTCACCGTCATCGCCCACATAGACCAAATCAAACCGCTCTGGCAAGGTAAAATCGCATTGGATTGTAGCGCATTGCCAGCGCCTTTCCAGGGAGTCGCGCAGGATGATGTCGATCTTGGGTCCATAGAATGCGCCGTCACCCTCGTTGATGGTGTACGGCTTGCCCAGCGCGTCGAGGGCGTCCTTGAGCGCGGCGGTGGCCAATTCCCAGTCGGCATCGGTGCCTACGGACTTTTCCGGCCGCGTGGATATCTCGGACTCGAACGCAAAGCCGAAGAGATCCATGATGTCGCGCACGAAGTTGAAAACGCCGATGATTTCGTCCTGAAGCTGGTCAGGGCGACAGATGAGGTGGGCGTCGTCCTGGGTGAAGGAGCGCACCCGCATCAGGCCGTGGAGCACGCCCGACTTCTCGTGACGATGGACTACGCCGAGCTCGAAGTAGCGCTGGGGCAGGTCACGGTAGCTCTGGATCTTGCGCTTGAAAATGAGCATGTGCGACAGGCAGTTCATGGGCTTGATGCCGTAGCCCTGCTCGTCGATCTCGGTAAAATACATGTTCTCGCGGTAGTTGTCGTAATGGCCCGACTTCTCCCACAGCTCGCGCTTGAGGATGAGGGGGCCCTGCACGATATGGTAGCCGCGCTTGAGGTGCTCCTTGCGCTCGAAATCCTCAAGGATGGTGCGCACCAGCCCACCCTTGGGATGCCACAGGATCATGCCGCCGCCCACATCCTCGTGGGTGGAGAAGAGGTCGAGCTGGCTGCCCAGCTTGCGGTGGTCGCGCTTCTTGGCCTCTTCGAGCCTGTCGAGGTATTTCTTGAGGGCCTTGGGGTCGGACCAGGCCGTGCCGTAGATGCGCTGGAGCTGCTTGTTCTTCTCGCTGCCGCGCCAGTAGGCCCCGGCCACGGACAGCAGCTTGAACGCCTTGAGCATGCCGGTGCGCGGCACATGCGGCCCGCGACACAGGTCCGCGAAATCGCCATGGGAATAGACGGTGAAGGTGTCACCGCCCAAATCGTCAATGATCTCGCCCTTGTAGGTCTCGCCCATGGCCGCGAAAAAGGCCCTAGCCTCGTCCGCGCTCATGGCCCGGCAGGAGAAGTCCTTGTTGCTCCCCACGGAGCTGAGCATCTCCTTCTCGATGGCCTCAAGATCCTCGGGGGTGAAGGGGCGCTCGAAGTCGAAATCGTAGTAGAAGCCGTCCTTGATGGCTGGGCCGATGGTCACCCTGGCCGTGGGGAAGAGCTTCTTGACCGCCTCGGCCATGAGGTGGGCGGTGGAGTGGCGGATGACGTCTAGCCCTTCCTCGCTTTCGGCGAAGACGGGCTCAATGGTAGTGCAGGTGCCGGGAACGGGCGCGGTCAGGTCAAGGACGATCTCGCCGCAGCGGGCGGCGACCACGTTCTTGAATTGTTTTTTGGAGACGCCCTGCTGCAAGGCGTCGGCGCACGACGCGCCATCGGCCACGTCGATCCGGTTCCCGGAGACTTCGATCTGCACTGTCAGGCTCCTTTGCCGCGCCGTGGCGCGGGCCATCTAAATAATGAAAGGGAGGCTCTTGGCCTCCCTTCCCGGGGATCTCTGGTAGGCGCGGAGGGATTTGAACCCACGACCCTTTGCACGTCAAGCAAATGCTCTCCCCCTGAGCTACGCGCCTTCTTGTCGAAGCGGAGTGAATATCTATCCGCGAGCCGCCCGGTTGTCAAGCGTGGAGCGGACGTTTTTTTCCCTTTTTTACCGGGTCGGCCCGGTTGCGATGGGATGGCCCGCCCACGTCCCGCCCGTCACTCCCGCGCGTCCAGCGCGGTCAGTGCCCCTGTCGCCATGTGGCCGACCGTGGTGTCGATCAGTTCCCGGTCAAGTGACGTGCGCACTGGCGCGGGGTCGTGCCGCAGCCTCTCCAGCGATTCACGGGCCGAGCCAGCGCCGATCAGCCCAAGGACGCGGGCCGCATGGGCGCGGTTGAAGGCGTCGTCCTCGGCCAGGGCGGACACCAGAAACCGCTCGCCATGGGCCACCAGCCCGGGCCGGACCTCGGCCAGCCGGGCCAACCCCCAGAACACGTCGCGCCGCAGCTCGGTATGATCAAGGTAGTTGCCGTCGCAGGCCTCGTCGCAGAAAATGTAGGACACGAAAACCTTGTGGAACTCCATGGCGATGCGCTCGCTGCGCGCCATGGCCTCGCCCATGAAGTGGGGAATGCCCCAGCCGAGGTTGCCCGACTCCTCGTTCATGTACCACATGCAGGTGCGCATGAGCACCCGGGCCTTTTCCATGGACGCCTCGGCCATGCGCGCGGCGGTCAGGCCAAAGGCCGTTGCCGAGCGCCAGCGCACCGCTTCGTCGCGGTCCAGGCGCAACGAAAACAGGGGCGGCACGAGGATGCCAGGAGGCCAAGCCTCCAACTCGCCCAACCGGGCCTGCCAGCCCTCGTCGGCCAGGATGGCCTGCACGTCGCGCTTCACTTGACGGAATCTGGACATCACGCCTCCGGCGAGGGGGTGCAGGGCTCACCCGGGAATCGCCCCCGGCCATGCCCAAGAAAAAGGGGACCGCACATCGCGGTCCCCTTCATGATAAGCATTTTTTCCCGGCCCGCAAGGGTGGCCGGGCAAAGGGTCAGTTGTTGGCCTCGACTTCCTTCCTGAATTCTTCGGGCACGTCAAAGCCGTTTTCCACGGCCTTGGCCATGCATGTGGCGGCGTCGGCCCACTCCTCCCTTGCCGCGTGGATGAGGGACTTATTGTTCCAGGCCGGGCCGAAATTGGGGTACTTGTCCAGAATCTTCTTGAGCAGCTTGTCCGCTTCCTCGTAGTCACCGATGGTGATATAGAGGCTGGACATGGTGGCCTGGGCCTGGACGAACTCGGGGTCCAGCTTGAGCGCCTTCTTGAGCGCCTTGTGGGCCTTGTCCGTGTCGCCGAGCTGGAGCTGAACAAAGCCGATGTTGCCCCAGGGCACGGCAAAGAAGGGACGCTGCTGGGTGGCCTGGATGTTGTAGTTCATACAGCTTTCAAGGTCGCCTTGCTGCATGGCGATGCCGCCCAGCTGCACATAGCCCTCGGCCAGACGCGGCGAATGGGCCACGGCGTCCAGAAACTCGCGCTCGGCCTCCATGAAGTCGCGGCGCGAAAGATAGGCCACACCGAGGTTGTAGTGGCTGTTGCCGCACTGGGGATTCTTCTTCAGCTTGGCCTTGAGATCAGCGATGTAATCGTCGAGAGTGTCGAATTTTTCCATGGGCCTATCCTTTCATTACGGCTTGACGCCGTGTTTTTTCAGGTGATCCGCATACCAGAGGCAGTAATCGAAGACCGGCCTGACCTTCTCGAAATTCATCACCAGCATGACGTTGAACTCGTTGACCGCGTCCACGTACTCCTGGTTGGCGTTCTTGCCGCAATGACGCATGAAGAGCTGGGTCAGGTGGTCCGATGTGCAGCCGGTCTTGTCGCGACGGATGTCTATGGGGTCGAAGGGAGCCGCAAAGGGGTCCCAGTTTTCAAACCCCACGCGGTCCACGAACTTGCGCCGCCGAAGCGACATTTTCTCGTACATCCACAGCTTGCGCTCGGCCAGCTGCTCGGGGGTGAACTCCTCGTGGCTGTTGGGATCGCTCATGCCTGCCCTCCGCCCCCGCCGAGGACGATGGTCTTGCTGGTGCACGACTCGCAGGCAGACTTGCTTTCGGTGCATGACGAGCAGGTGTCTCCATCCTTGCCCTGTGCCCCGCCCTGTGCCATGGGCGCCAAGACAGGCGCCTTGATCCCCACGGGCGCGGCAGCGGGCTTGGCAGAGCCGGTGTCCTTGGCCGGGGCGCGCACCCCGAGGTAATCCTCGTCGTACTCGGTGACCAGGGCCATGGACAGGGGCACGAGCATTTCGCCCAGATCCTTGTAGCGGCTGCCAATGCCCTTTTGCAGGTCGCGGCCGATGGTGATGAGCCGATCAAGGACGATGTCCATGTTCACGGTGGGATACTTTTCCCCGCCCTTGAAGCCCGAGAGATTGCAGGTATGAGCCTCGCCCGCGATGGAGGTGGGCACGCCATAGAGGCGGCAGGTGATGGGCCGGTGCTCGTACATGACGCAGAGGTTGTCGTCGGAAAGCAAGGGGCAGCGCACCCGCGCCCGCGAGACCTCCAGGAGAATTTCCGATGCGGGGCGGCCTTCCTGGCTCGCCTTGTACACCTTGCGCTTGAGCTTGTGTATCTGGCGGTCGGCCTGGTCTGCCCGGTTCAGGACGGTGCTGCGCTCAAGGCCCGAGAACAGCTCGTTGAACTTGTGGTTGATGAAGAGGGCCTCGGCCAGGGTGATGTCGAACAGGGCGTGGCAACAGTCGCTGCACCCCTTGCCGCACTTGACTAGGTCGCCCATCTCGGTCTCGAACTTGTCGAAGACCCCCTCGACCTCGGCGACTATGGCCTCGTACCGCTTGAAATATTCGGAAAAATCCAGCGCCATGTGTATGCTCCTCGTCTGGCCCGCATGCCTGACCTTTTTATGGTTGGCCCGTATGACTGGCCCGCCCATTTGGCCCGCATGCGTGGCCCGTGTCGCGTCGCTGGGCGACGTCATGCCCGTTATGGTAAGTCGCGAATCGAAATCGTCAACCGCGCGGGTGGCGTCGGCAGGCCAAAAACCGTCCAGGCGGGCAAAGGGTCCGCCGGTCTCCCGAGCCGGGACCGCGAACCGCCCCGGCCATGGCCAAAAAAGGAAACGGGAGCAACGGTGACCCGCCGCTCCCGGAGCCGTAGCAAAACTGTCGGGACTAGTTCTCTTCGATGGTGATTGCGTCGGCCTCGCAGACCTCAACGCAGGATTCACAACCGAGGCACTCTTCCTCGTTCACGGCAACGGCCTTGCCGTCCTGAAGCTCGTAGACTTCCACGGGGCAGACGTCAACGCACTCGCCGTCGCCGGTACATTTGTCATGATCAACAGTGATAGTGTAGCCCATTGTTCCCTCCAGGATGATTTGGGATGCCCGCGTCTCACGGGGCTGGTTTGTTACGCTTTGTGCGCAACGGGTGATTGCACGCTTCCGACCCGAAAGGCCGGGCACGAATTGCAGATATATTCAAGCCAGCCCTGTGTCAAGACATGAAAACCCATTTCTCCGCCCGGTCGCAGCCCGGCGAGTTTTCGGGTGTTGTGGCCTGCGGCCGAGTCGTTTATCGTGCCCGCAGACGACAACCCTCAACACCGACAAGGACGCCCATGTTCAGCCCCATGTTCACCAAAGACGAAATGGAAAAATACGCCCGCACCCTGTGGTGGGGCCTGACCACCGCCCGCACCAATCCCTATGCCCCCGGCGACACCATCCTGCTGCGCTTTGACGCACCGGCCCTGCCCCTGGCCGAGGCGGTCTTCGACATGCTCATCGAGAAAGGGCTCCACCCTGTGGCCCGGCAGAACATGACCCCGGCCATGGATCTGTCCTTCTACGGCAAGGGGGTCGATACCCAGCTCACGGCCGTCCCGGCCGGCGATCGGGAACTGATCGAGAGCTTAAACGGCCTCATCTCACTCATCGCGCCCGCCACCCTGACCCACCTCAAGGACGTGGACCCCAAGAAGATCGGCCAGGCCGCTGTGGCCCGCAAATTCATGCGCGACATCATGGAACGGCGCGAGCAGTCCGGCGACTTCGGCTGGACCCTGTGCATCTATCCCACCGAGGCCATGGCTGAAGCGGCCGGGCTGACCATGGACGAGTTCAAGGCCCAGGTGGTGGACGCCTGCTTCCTGGACCACGAGGACCCCTCGGCCAAGTGGGCCGAAATCTTCGCCGAGGCCGAAAAGGTCAAGGCGTGGCTCAACGGCCTGGACATCGAGCGGCTGCGCGTCACCTCGGAGAACACGGACCTGACCGTGACCCCGGGCCGCGACCGGCGCTGGCTTGGCGTCTCGGGTCACAACATCCCGAGCTTCGAGATATTCCTCTCGCCCGACTGGCGGGGCACCGAGGGCGTGTACTACGCGGACCAGCCCTCCTACCGCTCGGGCAACTATGTGGAGGGCGTGCGCCTGACCTTTGAAAACGGCGTGGCCGTCAAGACCGAGGCCAAGGTGGGCGGCGAATTCGTGGCCAAGCAGCTGACCCTGGACGAAGGGGCCAACCGGCTGGGCGAATTCTCCCTGACCGACCGCCGTTTCTCCAAGATCAGCGCCTTCATGGCCAACACCCTGTTCGACGAAAACTTCGGCGGCGACCAGGGCAACTGCCACGTGGCCGTGGGCGCGTCCTATGCCGACACCTACTCGGGCGACCAGTCCACATTGGACAAGGGCAAGAAGACCGAACTGGGCTTCAACGACTCGGCCCTGCACTGGGATCTGGTCAGCACCGAGCGCAAGACCGTCACCGCCACCCTGGCCGACGGCAGCGAGCTGGTCATCTACAAGGACGGGGAATTCCAGTACTGAAAACCCGCCCCCGGCGGCACACGCAAAGAGAGAGCCATGGCCAAACGCAACATCTACCTTGAAACCATTCCCGTGGAGGAGGCGGTGGAGCGTGCCAAGGCCGTGCTCGACCGCAAGGCCCAGCTCGCCACCGAGACCGTGCCCACCCACGAGGCGGCCGGGCGGGTCACGGCCGGGCCGATCTTCGCCCGCTACTCGTCGCCCACCTTCCACTCGGCGGCCATGGACGGCATCGCGGTGCGCGCCGACACCACCTTTGCCGCACGCGAGGACCGGCCGGTATCCCTGGCCCACGGCACGCAGTTCGTCTTTGTCAACACCGGCAATCCGCTGCCCGAGGGCATGAACGCCGTGATCATGATCGAGAACGTGGTCCAAAAGGACGAGGCCACGGCGCTCATCGAATCACCGGCCTTTCCCTGGCAGCACGTGCGCCGCATCGGCGAGGACATCGTGGCCACCGAGCTGCTCATCCCCCAGTTCCGCCAGCTCACGCCCTGCGACATCGGTGCCCTGCTCTCGGCAGGCATCTACGAGGTCGAGGTGCGCGAGCGGGTCCGGGCCGTGTTCGTGCCCTCGGGCGACGAGGTGCTCGACTTCCACGACAAGCCCGAACCCCGGGCCGGACAGGTCATCGAGTCCAACTCCCAGGTGTTCATGGCCTATGCGGCGTCATGGGGCGTCGAGGCGAGCTTCACCCCCCCGGTGAGGGACGACGAGGCAACCCTGCGACAGGCCGTGCTCGACGGCCTGAACGCGGGCAATCACGCGGTCATCGTGGGCGCGGGCTCCAGCGCGGGCAGCAAGGATTACACCCGGCGCGTCTTCGAGTCCGTGGGCCGGGTGCTGGTCCACGGCATCTCGGTCATGCCCGGCAAGCCGACCCTGGTGGCCGTCACCGATGAGCGCAGCGGCCATCCGGGCCGCCTGCTGGTGGGCGCGCCCGGCTATCCGGTCAGCGCCGTGGTCTGCCACGAGAAGGTGCTGGCCCCGATCCTGACCTGGCTCATGGGCGCGGCCGCGCCCGAGCGCGCCACCACCCAAGTGATCCTGGCCCGCAAGACCCCCTCCAAGCCCGGCATGCGCGAGGCCCTGCGCCTTGCGGCCGGACGCATCAATGAACGCATCGTGGCCGCACCGCTGGCGCGTGGCGCGGGCATGATCACCACCATGACCCGGGCCCAGGCCGTGGCCTACATCCCCGAAGAATCCGAGGGCATCGACGAGGGCGAATCCATCACCGCCGAACTGTTGGTACCAATGGCCGATCTCGACCGCGTCCTGGTCCATGTGGGCAGCCACGACAATACGCTTGACCTGCTGGCCAACGAGCTGATGGGGCTGGCCGAACCGCTGCGGCTGGTGTCGAGCCACGCCGGGAGCATGGGCGGCCTGAACGCCCTCAAGGCAGGGGCCGCCCTGTTCGCGGGCGCGCACCTGTTCGACCCTGAGACCGCCGACTTCAACTTCCCCTTCATCGCCCGCTACCTCAAGGGGCTGGACGTGACCGTGGTCAACCTCGCCATCCGCCACCAGGGGCTGATCGTGGCCAAGGGCAACCCCCTGTCCATCCTCGGCGTCGAGGATCTGGCGCGCGAGGAGGTGCTCTTCATCAACCGCCAGCGCGGGGCGGGCACGCGCATCCTCCTCGACCATCACCTCAAGACCGCCGACATCTCGCCGCGCATGGTCCGGGGCTATGACAACGAGGAATTCACGCACATGGCCGTGGCCGTCAACGTGCTCACGGGCGCGGCCGCCTGCGGGCTGGGCATCTTCGCCGCTGCCAAGGCCCTTGATCTCGACTTCGTGCCCCTGGCCCGCGAGCGGTACGATCTGGTCATCCCCACCGCGCACATGGACGACCCGCGCATCACCACCCTGCTGGCCACCCTCGGCCAGAGCGCGGTCAAGGCCGCCATCAACACCCTGGGCGGCTACGAAACCACCCTCACCGGCCAAATCATGCGCCCGGGCATGGGCCTGGGCTGAGTCACGGGAGAGAACGGCATGGCTGAAAGCACGGCCCTCGTGGTCATCGATGTCCAGAACATCATGTTCGAGACTCCGGGTTACGACCTGTACAGGGCGCAAGAAGTCCTCACTGTCATCAGCGGGCTGATCGAATCGGCCCGGTCGGCCGGAGCGCCGGTCGTCTACATCCAGCACACCACCCGGGACGCGGGCAGCGAATTCGAGCGGGATTCGCACAACTGGCGGATTCATCCGGCCATCGCCTCACAGCCGGGTGACACAATCTCCCTGAAATACTCCTACGACGCCTTCCTCGACACGGGCCTCGACGAAGCGCTCAAGGGGCTTGGCGCGACACGGCTCGTCTTCTGCGGCCTCCAGACCGAGGTCTGCGTCGACACCACGGTGCGCAGCGCCCTGGCCCACGGCTATACGAGCATCCTCGCGGCCGACGGCCACTCCACCTATGACACGGGCGCGGCTCCGGCCAGCACCATCGTCGCCCACCACAGCGCAGTGCTCAACCGCCGCTTCTGCACGGTCATGCCCTCGGGCGAGGTCCGGTTCTAGCCGGCCCGAAAGGCGCATCTGCGAAGAAAACAAGAAAAGGCCGCTCCCGTGAGCGGCCTTTCGCGTGTCCTCCGGCCCGGCTTCATCCCAATCAGGCCGGAATAGTGTCACACGTCGTGTCGGTGCGCATGACGCGCCTAGCCACCCGGTCGAAGTGCAGGCCGAGGATGGCGAGTTCCACGGCCACCGGGAAGGCCTTGCGGTTGGTCAGCATGGTCTTGACCATGAGCTTCCAGTAGTTGAAGCGGGCGCGCGAAACCACGCCGATATGCCACATGCTCTTTGCCAGCGCCAGCAGATCGACAAGACCGGTCCGCCCCCGTGCGGTGGGAATGTATTCACTCAGGAACGTGTTGATCCGCTTGTAGTATTTTCGTGGCGAGTAGATGACACCGAGCAGTTGCTTGTAGCCGTCGAGCAGCGCCTGACGGCCCATGGTCGGAACGAAGTTCAGGCAGGCGTCGGTGTTCTCCCCGCTCGCCTCGCCAAACAGCCGCCCTTCCTTCTCCAGCCGTCCCCACAAGCGGGTCTGCGGCATGGCGTTGAGCACGCCGACCATGGCCGTGACCACCCCGATCTCCTGGATGAACCGAACCTGCTGGTCGAAGATGGACGTGGTGTCGTGGTCGAACCCCACGATGAAGCCGCCCATGACCTGCATCCCGTGACGATGAATATCCCTGACCGCATTGGAGAAATCCGTGGCGACGTTCTGCTTCTTGCCGCACTCGATCAGGCTGTCCACCGACGGCGTTTCAATGCCGATAAACACCTTGTGGAAGTTGGCCTCGCTCATCATGGTCATCAGTTCCGGGTCGTTGGCCAGATTGATGCTCGCCTCGGTCATGAGCTTGTAGGGGTAGCCGTGCTCGCGCTGCCACTGGGCCAGCCGGGGCAGTAACTGCTTCACATGGGCCACGTTGCCGATGAAGTTGTCGTCCACGATGAACACGGTCTCGCGCCAGCCCGCGTCGTACAGGCTCTGCATCTCGCGCAGCATCTGGTCCGGGCTCTTGACCCGCGACCGCCTGCCGTTGAGGGCCATGATGCCGCAGAACTCGCAGTCAAAGGGGCAGCCGCGCGAATACTGCACGGACATGGACACATAGTCCTTGAAATTCAGCAGCTCCCAGAGCGGAAGCGGCGTGGTCGAGAGATCGGGCCGCCGGTCCGACTCATAGACTTCCCTGGCCGCGCCCTTTTCCAGGTCCTCCACAAAGGCGGGCATGATCTCCTCGCCCTCGCCCACGATGAAGTGATCGACGCCCGGGAATGTCTCGCGCCCGGTGCCAAAGGCCGGGCCGCCCGCCACCACCAGCTTGCCCGCCTCCCTGGCCCGCCCGATGATCTGGCGCGCGCTGGGCGCCTGGACAAGCATGGCGCTGACCATGACCATGTCCGCCCAGGCCAGGTCCGCCTCGCTCAGGGGCGCGACATTGGTGTCCACGAGCCGCTTCTCCCACCGGGCCGGGAGCATGGCGGCCACCGTGAGCAAGCCCAGGGGCGGAAAGGCCGCTTTTTTCGAGACAAAGGGCAGGACGTGCTTGAAACTCCAAAAGGTATCGGGATAGGCGGGATAGACGAGCAGTGTTTTCATGGCAGTACCTCTTCTATCTACCATAGAAGTCGCCATGACGAACGCAAGGAGGGCAACAGCATTATAACGTGACTCATCCGGCATGGATGCAGCAACACGCCTTCCTGGCAGAACTATCCCTCGCACACGAAATCAGCTGGCAAACGGGAAAACCGCCTCAGGGGCTGTCCTCGGACTCCAGACAACGGCCGCGTCAGGCGCGGAGGGCGGCCGAAGCCGCGTTACCCCAGCTTCAGCCCATTGGGCACGGGCTTGTCCGGCACGGCCAGGACCACGCCGTCGTCGCGGTAAAAGCCGGTGATCAGGCATTCCGAGCGCATGGGGCCGATCTGCTTGGGCGCGAAGTTGACCACGGCCACGATCTGGCGGCCCACCAGTTCCTCGATGCCGTAGTGGTGTGTGATCTGGGCGCTCGACTTGCGCTCGCCGATGTCCGGGCCGAAATCCACCCACACCTTGTAGGCCGGGCTGCGCGCCTCGGGAAACGGCTCGACCCTGGTGATGGTCCCCACCCGCAGCTCCACCTGCTCGAACTCGTCCCAGCTTATGGTTTTCATCAGATGCTCCTTGCGGCTTGATCGCTGCCGGTTCACCCGGGCAGCGCTGTTTTCAACTGAACGAAGGCCCCCGATACCACCCCGCGCGCCCAACGAAAAGGGGAGCCCGAAAGGGCTCCCCACGCACAGAAGGAAGGGGTGTGACGGAAGATCAGCGCAGCCGGGCATAGGCCGAGCGGCCGCGCAGCAGGGCCACGAGGGCCGCGCCCCCCAACGCCACGGCCAACCCGAGATGCACCCATTCGATGGCCACCACCAGGGCCGGTTCAAGGGTCACCGAAGGCAGGTTGCGGTACATGCGCAGGCCGCCGCTGACAATGAGCCCGCCAAGAATGGCCGCACGCACCGCGCCCAGCGGCGTCAGCGTCAGCCGCTCGCGCCATGCGAGCAGCCAGTTGGTGGCGGCCAGCCCGGCCGTGAAGAGCAGCAGGGCCGCGAAATACGAGTGCAGCCGGTGGACGAGGAAGAAATCCCCGGTCCAGGCCAGCCCCGGCACCTCGGTCAGGGCATAGCGCTCGGCCAGCGGCATCTGGAGCAGGCCGGTCACGGCAAGCCCGGCCGCGGACACGACAAAGAGGCGGCTGATCCACGGGGAATACGCTCTAGCGCGCATCGTCGGCCTCCTTGCGGGACGCAGCTTCACCGTCGCCCGGCCCGAGCAGCCTTGCTCCAAGTCCCAGGAATCCGGCAGCGATGCCCGCCACCGGGGCGAGCAGCGCGGCCATGGCCACGGAATTTTCTTCGGCCATGACATCGGCCACGGGCTTGAGGTGGGGGCGGCCCCTGCCCTGCTCCACGGCCGCGTCCAGCAGATCAAAGGGCACGGGCGAGACATAGATTGTATTGGTGCCGCCGTTCTCGTCCAAACCGTACATGAAGCCGTTCATCGACTCGGCCAATTCCCGCGCCCTGGCGATCATCTCCCGGCGCGGGCCGATGGTCTGCACCTCCTCGGGACACTGCTCGATGCAGGCGGGCACCTCGCCCCGGTCGAGGCGCTGGTGGCAGCGGTCGCACTTGTACATGACGCCGTTGCCCGCGAAGCGCGGCATGAGGTGGCGATAGAGCCCCACCCCGGACTGGCGCTGCGGGACGTGCCACGGACAGACCGTGCGGCACTTGGCACCGCCCAGGCACAGCGAGTCGTTGATACGAGTCAGCCCATTGGTCTGCTTGTTGGCCGCGCCAAATGGGCACAGATTGGCGCAGGGCGGATTGACGCAGTGCATGCAGCGACGCGGGATGTGGATGGTATGGTCAGCGCCGCCATGGCGCACCCGCGCGCTCTGGATGAAGAGCCAGTTGTAGGGGGTGAGCCTGTCGTCGGTGTCGCGCCGCCCGGACCAGTCCTCGGGCTTGGCGCGCCGGGCGGGCGACATGGCCGGAAAGGGCTTGGTCGGCTCAGGAAACTTCTCTGCGTTGGCCTCGCGGCACGCCTCCACGCATGCCCCGCAGCCGATGCACCGCGACAAGTCGAGCACCGTGACCAGTTCCTCGCCCATGGCCAAAGCCTCACCCTGTGCGGCCAGTGCCAGCGGCGCTGCCAGACCCGCCCCGCCAACGGCCAGGGCCTTGAGAAATCCGCGCCTGCTCAGGCCGGATGGGGTTGCATCGAATTCCTTCATGATCTCCGCACTCCTTGTACTGGTTGCGCAGGCCGCCTCTTCCCTTCCCGCAATATACCCTATAGGGGTATATTTCTCCTTGTCAACCCCTGTGCCGGGGATTGTGTCCCGCCAGGGTTCGGCGTAGTATGGAAAAATACCCGGCAAGGCAGGTGCAGCCCCGCATCGTGCCCCACGTGTTGACTTTTTTGTGCAATTATGCTCACCGGAGTTTGACATGGCGGACTCTCTCGACTATACCTGCCCATACCACGACACCGAGTCCACGACGCCCGGATCGGCATCACCGAGTTTCCGGGCGCACCTTTTGGCGGGCTCACCCCTTGGCGCACCCCCGGAGCCATCCGGGGGCGGACGACGAAGAAACCCTTCGACACCAGGTCCGAACAGCCGAATATTCTTTTGCACCCGACGCCTGGAGGGGGGCTTCACTCATGACTTCCAGAGGTAACCGCATGTTGAAAGAGACCAAAGACACCAAGGGCAAAACCGCCTATCTCATCCTCGACGGCACCACCTACGAGCTCCCGGTCATCGTGGGCAGCGAAAACGAACACGCCATCGACATCCGCTCCTTGAGAAAGGAGACCGGCCACATCACCTACGATCCGGGCTACGGCAACACCGGGGCCTGCTCCAGCGCCATCACTTTCGTGGACGGCGAGAACGGCATCCTGCGCTACCGGGGCTATCCCATCGAGGAGTTGGCCGCCAGCAGCACCTTCATCGAGACAGCCTACATGCTCATCTTCGACGTCCTGCCCACCCGCGAGCAGCGCCAGCAGTTCCGCGACCTGCTCAGCGAGCAGGAGCTGCTGCACGAGGGATTGCGCCACCACTTCGACGGATTCCCCTCGGCCGGGCATCCCATGGCCCTCCTCTCGGCGGTGATCAACGCCATGGGCTGCTACCACCCGGACCTGCTGGAGATTGAGACCGAGGACGAATTCCTGCGCGCCGCAGCCAAGATCATTTCCAAGGTGCGGACCATCGCAGCCTGGTCCTTTCGCAAGGGCCAGGGATTGCCCTTCATGTATCCCGACCCCAAGCTGTCGTACTGCCGCAACTTCCTGCACATGATGCACTCCATCCCCTACAAGCAGTTCGATCCCACGGACGAGCAGGTACGGGCCCTCTCCCTCTTCTTCCTGCTCCACGCCGACCACGAGCAGAACTGCTCCTGCTCCACGGTGCGCATGGTCCAGTCCACCGAGGCCAACCTCTTCGCCTCGGTCTCTGCGGGCATCTGCGCCCTGTGGGGCCGCCTGCACGGCGGTGCCAACGCGGGCGTGGTCACCATGCTCGAGCAGATCCGCGACGGCGAATCTTCCATCCCCCAGTACCTCGAGCGGGCGAAGAAAAAAGAACTCAAGCTCATGGGTTTTGGCCACCGCATCTACAAGAGCTTTGACCCCCGGGCAAAGATCCTGCGCAAGGCGGCCCACGACATGCTCGAATCCATGGGCTATGAAGACCCGCTGCTGGACATCGCGCTGGAACTGGCCGACGCGGCCATGAACGACGAGTTCTTCATCGAGCGCAAGCTCTACCCCAACGTGGACTTCTACTCCGGCATCATCCTGCGCGCCCTGGGCATCCCGGTGAACATGTTCCCGGTCATGTTCGCCATCGGCCGCATGCCCGGCTGGATCGCCCACTGGTACGAGGCCCACAGCGACACTACCACACGCATTCACCGGCCGCGCCAGATCTACACCGGCCCGACTCCGCGCGCCTACGTGCCCATCGACCAGCGGTAGAACGCGGCATCGCCAGATCATACCCCGGCCCGTCATGGCCGGGGTTTTTCTTGCCCCAGGCCTGACACGCGGTATAGGATTTCCAGAAAACCCGTGTGGATGTCTTCACCGAGGAGAACAGCATTGCCATGACATTCGACAGGATCGCTTGCGTATCGTCCGCCTCGCCCAAGGCCCGCGATGGCCTGCGCCAACTGGCTGCTGTCCTGCCCCTGGTGCCGGTGGAGAAGGCGGATGTGATCATCGCTCTGGGCGGCGACGGCTTCCTGCTTCGGACCATGCACGAGTATCTGCACACCGGCCTGCCCATATACGGCATGAACCGGGGCTCTGTCGGCTTTCTGCTCAACGAGTTCGACTGCGAGAACCTGCGCGAGCGGCTCGAAAACGCCCAGCCGCACCTGCTGCGCCCCCTGCGCATGACCGCCACCACCATTGACGGCCAACGCCACGACGCCCTGGCCTTCAACGAGGTGGCCCTGCTGCGCCGCTCCCAGCAATCGGCCCATGTGCGGGTGCTGGTCAACGGCCGCCAACGCCTGGAAAACCTCGTCTGCGACGGGGTCATGGTGGCCACCCCGGCGGGCAGCACGGCCTACAACCTCTCGGCCCACGGCCCCATCATTCCGCTGGGGTCCAATGTCCTGGCCCTGACCCCGGTCAGCCCCTTCCGGCCCCGGCGGTGGAACGGCGCGCTCCTGCCCCACACGGCCGAGGTGGAATTCGAAATCCTCGACCCCGAACGGCGCCCGGTGGATGCGTCGGCAGACTCCAAGCAGATCTGCGCGGTGACGCGCGTGGCCGTGCGCGAGGACCCGTCGCTCCACGCCCGCATCCTTTTCGACCCCGGCCACTCGCTGGAGGAGCGCATCTTCAACGAACAGTTTCTCCACTGACGGCCCCGTCGGCCCCCTCTGACAGGAGCCATTGTACAAACGGCGCAAAAAGATGTATAGTGACGCGCCAAAGAGCCAACCATGCCTCGGCCAGATCATCCCATCCACTGCCGGGGTCCACACCATACACTTCAGGACACCATGGAAAACGACATCACCAGAGAATCGACAGACGAAACGCCCGAAACCGACGCGGGCCAGCACATCATCACCTTCGACGCCCTGCCCGCAGGACTGCGGCAGGCCTGCGACCGCGCCGGGTGGACCACGCTCATGCCCGTGCAGGAAAAGGCCATGCCCTTCCTGCTCGCGAACCGCGACGTCATGGTCCAGGCCAGGACCGGCTCTGGCAAGACCGGTGCCTTCGTGCTCCCGCTGCTCGAAAAACTCGACCCGTCTCTGGCCCAGTGTCAGGCCCTGGTCATGGTCCCCACCCGCGAGCTGGCCCGCCAGGTGGCCGACGAGGCCCGCATGCTCTCCGGCGAAAAAGGCATCGGCGTGGTCGCGGTCTACGGCGGCGTGGGCTACAAGGAACAGCTCGACGCCTTCCGCGACGGCGCGCACCTCGTGGTGGGCACCCCGGGCCGCATCCTCGACCACCTCGTGCGCCGCAACCTGACGCTTGATCACCTCAAGGCGCTCATCTTCGACGAGGCAGACCGCATGCTCTCCGTGGGCTTCTACCCCGACATGGTCGAGGTCAAGCGCTACCTGCCGCGCTCGCTTCGCGGGGCGTACATGTTCTCGGCCACCTTCCCCCAAAGCGTGCTGCGTCTGGCCGAAGAATTCATGAACAAGCCGGAATTCCTCAGCCTGTCGAGCGAAGAGGCCAACATCTCGGCCATCGCCCACCAGTTCGTGGAGGTTCCGGCCATGGGCAAGGAGCGCAAGCTCATCAAGCTCATCGAACTTGAGAACCCCACCTCGGCCCTCATCTTTTCCAACACCAAGCGCAACGTGGAGTTCACCGCCGCCCTGCTCGCCCAGTTCGGGTTCGACGCCGAGGGGCTGACCTCTGACCTGACCCAGGCCAAGCGCGAGTCGCTCATGGCCCAGATCAAGGCGGGCAAGCTGCGCTTTCTGGTGGCCACGGACGTGGCCGCGCGCGGCATCGACATCCCGGAATTGTCCCATGTCTTCATGCTGGAGCCGCCCGAAGACCCGGAGTCCTATGTCCACCGCGCGGGCCGCACCGGCCGGGCCGGGGCCACGGGCACGGCCATCACCCTGGTGGACGTCATCCAGCGCATGGAGCTTGAGCGCATCGCCACCCGCTTCTCCATCCATTTCGACGAGATCAAGGACCCCACCGAAGAAGACGTGGCCAAGATCATCGAGGAACGGCTCACAGCCCTGCTCGAAAAGAAATTCCGCAAGCTGACCAACCTGGAGCGCGAACGCGCCGCCCGCTTCCTGTCCCTGGCCCGCAAATATGCGGACAACGAGGAATCCCTCAGCCTGCTGGCCTTGCTCCTGGACGAGCTGTACCAGAGCGCCCTGCACGGCAAGCGCGCGGCCGAGCCTGCTGGCGGCAAGCAACTGGCCCCGGTTGCGGCTCCGGCTCCGACCCAGAAACGCCAGGAAGAGCGTGACGACGACCGCTCCTCGCGCGGCGGCCGCCGTCGCGGACGCGACAATCAGGATGGACCCCGCGATGACGCCCCGACACGCGAAACGGGCAACCGCCGCGACGACAGGCAGGAACAGGACCGCGACCGCCCTCCCAGACCCGACGAGCGCCGTGACGAGCGCGAGCGCGCGCCACAGGAAAAGACCGGGCGCGGAGAGCCGCGCGAGGCCCAGCGGGCCGCGCCTGAGAGCGAAGGCAGGGACCAGGGCGGCAGCAGACGCGATCGCGGACGGGAAGCCCCGCGTGAATCCGCACCCCGGCCCGAATCGCGGCCCGAGTCACGGCCCGAGTCACCCGAGGACTTAAGGCCCGAATCCCGCGAAAACGGCCCCGGCGGCGACGACGACAAGCCGCGCAAATCGCGCCGCTCCAGGCGCGGCAAGCGCAAGCCAGACGCACCCGGTGACGCGCCCGGGGACGAGCCCGCGTTCATGCGCGAGCAAGCCGACCACGACGCCCCCCATGAGCGCGACGATTCGGAAGAGCGCGACGACTCGCAGGATCGCGATCACATTCAGGATCAGCCGCAGGATCACGACCAGTGGTCAACAGCGGAAAGCGTCGAGACGCGCGCGGCCCTTGGCGACGACGATTCCAAACCCGTGTCCCGGCCCAGGCCCAGGCGCCGCAGGCGCAAGAAGCCTTCGTCGGGCGCGTAGTCGGCCCGACCCGCTGGCCCACCAGCCCGCTCCGCCATGCCAACAGACCTGATCCTCGGTCTGGCCGCAGGCTATCATTACGGCGACATGCGCCCCTTCCTGGCTTCCCTCGGGGAGTCAGGCTTCCGGGGCGCATGTATCCTCTTCGTCTCACCCACCACCCGCGATCTGGACCGGATGACGGCCCACGGCGTCACCCTCCTGCCCATGGCCCGACCAACGGGCCAGACAATGGAACCGGGCGCTGCCCTCCCGGTCAACGCCCTGCGCTATTTCCTCTACAGGGACTATCTCCTTGCCTCGGCCGATCGCCACCGGCGCATCCTGCTCACCGACGTGCGCGACGTGGTCTTCCAGGCCGACCCCTTTGGCGCGGCCTGGGCCAAGGGCCTCAACTGCGTGCTCGAAGACCCGCGCGCCACCATCGGCGGCTGCCCGCACAACAGCCGCTGGGTGCGCCGCCATCTGGGCGAGGACATGCTGACCTCGGTGGCGGACAGGCCCGTGTCCTGCTCGGGCACGTTGCTGGCCGACCACGATGCCATGCTCGGCTACCTCGACGCCATGACCCGACGGCTGGTCCCTTTCACCCCTGGCGAGCGCATGGCAGGATACGACCAGGGGGTCCACAACGTCCTGGTGCACACCGGCGCGCTGGAGAAACTGACCCTGCACGACAACCACGGCCCGGTCCTGACCCTGGCCGCCACCGAAGGCGAACCCGTGGTGGACGCGCAAGGCTGTGTGCGCAACGCCCAAGGCCGCATCCCGGCCATGGTCCACCAGTATGACCGCAAGCCCGCCCTGTTCGCCCACATCCGGGCGCGCTACGCCTGACCCCGGCGGCAAGGTGAATTGTGTGGACCAATCCGCGCCCTTGGGCCATCATCGCGCCATGACGCCCGCCGCCTTGCCCCACCGCCAGCCTTTGCCACAGCCCCCGGTGCTGCCCATGTCTCGCCAGGAGATGGACCGCCTGGGCTGGGACGAGCTGGACATCCTGCTGGTCACGGGCGACGCCTATGTGGACCACCCGTCCTTCGGTGCCGCCCTGCTGGGGCGCTGGCTGGTGCATCACGGCTACCGGGTGGGCGTGGTGGCCCAGCCCCGCTGGGACACACCCGACGACGTGGCCCGCCTGGGCAGGCCGCGCCTCTTTGCCGGGGTCACGGCCGGTTCGCTGGACTCCATGCTCGCCCACTACACGGCCTTTCGTAAAAAGCGCAGCGACGACGCCTACACCCCGGGCGGCAAGGCCGGAAGCCGTCCCAACCGGGCCTGCATCGCCTACGCCAACGTGGTCCAACGCGCCTTTCGCGGCCTGCCGGTGATCCTCGGCGGCATCGAGGCATCCCTGCGCCGCGTCGCCCACTTCGACTTCTGGGCCGACTCGATTCGCCGCTCCATCCTCATCGACAGCAAGGCCACAGCCATCACTTACGGCATGGCCGAAAACTCCATCGTGGCCCTGGCCGACGCCATTGACGAGGCCATCGACAATGCGGACGGCATAGACTTAAAAACCCTGCGCCCGCACCTGGCCCGCATTCCGGGCGTGGTCACCGCCGGGGCCAGCAGCGATGTGCCGGACTTCGCCCCGGTCATGGAGCTGCCCTCCCTTGAGGAAATCCTGGCCGATCCCCAGGCCCTGATCCGGGCCACCACGATGCTGGAAAAGCAGGTCCACCAGAACCGCGAAATCGCAATACAGGCCCATGGCGACAGGCTGGTCATCGTCACCCCGCCCGGCCCGCCGCTGGATACGCACGGTCTCGACGAGCTGGCCGGACTGCCTTTCTCCCGGCTCCCCCACCCGGCCTATGCGGAGCGCATCCCGGCCGCGGACATGATCATGACCTCCATCACCACCCATCGCGGGTGCGCAGGCGGCTGCTCGTTTTGCACCCTGGCCCTGCACCAGGGGCGGCAGATACGCTCGCGCAGCCGGGCCTCGCTCCTGCGCGAGGCCGAGGCCGTGACCCGGGTGCCCGGCTTCACCGGCAGCATCAGCGACGTGGGCGGCCCCAGCGCCAACATGTGGGGCGCGCACTGCGCCGCAGACCAGTCCGCCTGCGTCAGGGCAAGCTGCCTGACCCCGAAGGTGTGCCGACATTTCGCGGTCGGCCAGTCCGCCTTTCTCGACCTCCTCGACGGGGTGGCCGCCCTGCCCGAGGTCAAGCACGTGCGCGTGGCCAGCGGCTGGCGCATGGACCTGGCCCTGACCGACATGCAACCCCTGGCCCGGCTCATCCGCACCTATGTGGGCGGCCAGGCCAAGGTCGCGCCCGAGAACATGGCCGACCATGTCCTAAGGCTCATGCGCAAGCCCCCCTTCGCCACCTTCGAGCAGTTCCTCGACGTCTTTGACCGGGAATCGCGCAGGGCGGGCAAGCGCCAATACGTCATCCCCTACCTCATGAGCGCCTTCCCGGGCTGCACCGACGACGACATGCGCGCCCTGGGCCGCTGGCTGCGCGAGCGTGGATGGAAGCCCGAGCAGGTGCAGTGCTTCATCCCCCTGCCGGGCACGGCCGCAGCAGCCATGTTCCACGCCGGAACAGACCTCGCGGGCCAACCCATCCCGGTGGCCCGGACCGATGCCGAGCGGCTGCGCCAGCACGGCCTGCTCATGCCCGCCGCCAAGCCCGCGAACGGAAGGCCGAAACAGGAAAACCCGGGCGGGAAACGCCGGCCCCACCGCAAGAATAGTTACTGATTTCAATAACTTTTCCGATCTTATTATTCACCCGATCGTAACACTCCTTTGTGACAACGGTCACACTCCCTGGCTTATGAGCATGAAGCAGGAATCGCCGTCGCGGCCTTCAACCTCATAGAGTTACAGGGACACCCCATGAATCGCCTCGGTTTTCGCAGCAAGCTCTTCATCGCCTCGATTTGTATCGTGATCATCACCATCGTCTGCCTGTCGGTGGTCAACTTCGTCCAGTCCAGGCACGCCTATCTCGAAAATGGCCTCTCGGCCCTTGTCAGCGTCTCGGACACCCTGCATGAGACAGTCATGCTCCAGGACGATCTGGCCAGAAAGAAGATCGGCTCGGACCTGAACATTCTCAGAGCGGCCATGGGCGTGGCCGGGCTGCCCATGTTCCAGATCCTCTACGACGTGGACATGACCGTGCGCGACCAGAGCACCGGCCAGACCCGCGATCTGGTTCTGCCAGCCTTCAAGCTCGGCGCGCACTATCTGCACGAATCCACCCACCTCGTGGATTCCATGGCCGAGACCGCCGGGCTGACCTCGTCCGTTCTCCAGTTGCACGAGGGCGTGTTCATACGGGTCAGCACCATCCTGACCGGCTCCGATGGCCTCTCCGCCCGGGGGCTGACCATGCCCGCCGACAGCGCTGCCACGCGGGCCTTGCTCGCGGACAAACGGCACGAAGGCATCAGCACCATCGGCGGGCAGACCTACGTCACGGCCTACGAACCCGTCCGCGATTTCGACAGTCAGGTCATCGGCGCGCTGGAGGTAGTGCAGCCCGTGATCCCGGAGGAGTTGGCCCGGTACATCAGCCAGGTCAACGTGGGCGGCAAGGGTTTCTCCTATGTCTTCACGCCCGACGGCACCTTTGCAGTGAAGCCGGCGAATCAGGCCCTGGCCCGGGACGTGGCCGCCGCCATCCTGGACGGAAACGGCCCTGACCCGGACACCGGACTCCTTGAGACCGACGACGGCGCGGTCCACTCCCGCGTGGTCCGCATCGAACCGTGGGACGCCTATCTGGTCACCAGCGTGACCAGCGCCGAGATGCTCCACGGCGTGAACGCGCGCATCATCCGCGGCGCCCTGGCCAGCGGTGCTGTCCCGCTGCTGCTGGCCGTGGGCATCATCTGGTTCACGAGCCGCCAGCTCATGCTGCCCATGACCCGGCTGGCCGCCGTGGCCGACGCGGTGCGCCAGGGCGACTTCAACTGCGATTTCGACTACCGCGCAGATGACGCCATCGGCAGTACCGTGACCGCGTTCCGGCACATGGTCCAGGAGATGAAAAACAAGCTCGGCTTCAGCCGGGGTGTCCTGGCCGGAGTGACCATCCCCTGCGCCGTGGTGGACCTCGACAACCGCCTGACCCATTTCAACCAGGCCGCCGTGGTCATCCTGGGCAAGCGCAAGACACCTGACGCCTACCTGGGCATGTCGCTCAACGAGGTGATCTACCACGACCCTGCACGCAAAACCTTGACCCAGGTGGCCATGGACAAGCGCCACCAGTCCGAATGGGAAGTGGACCTGACCCGCGACAACGACGGCACGACCGTGACCCTGCATGTGGTGGCAACCCCCATCTACGACCTGGACAACGAACTCATCGGGGCCATCACCATCTGGGTGGACCTGACCGAGGAACGCACCCAGAAAAAGGCCGTGGAGGCCAAGAACGCGCTCATTGAACAGGCCGCCCGGGAGGCCGACGACATCGCCCGCAACGTCTCGGCCGCATCGCGCACCCTCGCGGAGCGGATAGACGCCGCCAGCCAGGGCGCGAGCATGCAGCGCGACCGCGCGGGCGAGGCCTCGGCAGCCATGGAGCAGATGAACAAGACTGTCATCGAAGTGGCGGCCAACGCCTCGACCACGGCCCGCATGGCCGAGGAGACTCGCGAGCTGGCCCGCTCGGGCGAAGAAGTGGTGGCAGGTCCGTGGCCATGATCCGCGACGTGCATGAGCAGTCTGTCGGGCTGCGTGGCCAGATGAATGAGCTTGGCGAACACGCCAGGGGCATCGGGGCCATCATGGGCGTGATCACCGACATCGCGGACCAGACCAACCTGCTGGCTCTCAACGCGGCCATCGAGGCGGCCCGGGCCGGAGAGGCCGGACGCGGTTTCGCCGTGGTGGCCGACGAGGTGCGCAAGCTGGCCGAGAAGACCATGAACGCCACCCATGAGGTAGGACAATACATCGCCTCCATCCAGAAAAGCGCCGACACCAGCATCAAGGGCACGGACAAGGCCAACCAGGCCCTTGAAATCTGCCGCGAACTGGTTGAGCGCTCGGGCACCTCGCTGACGGCCATCGTCGAGAAGGTCGAGGAGTCTGTGGCCCAGGTGCAGAACATCGCCACCGCCGCCGAGGAGCAGGCCGCCACCAGCGAGCAGATCAACCGGGCCACCGAGACCGTCAACGCCATCGCCGGGGAAACCGCCGAGGCCATGCGCGAATCCTCCGAGGCTTTGGACGCCCTGAACACCCTTTCCCAGGACCTGGGCAGGGCCATCGACAGAATGCAGGCATGATCCTCGCCCCGCACGCTCCGCGCCACCGCTTACAACGCCGTCCCCTTGCGAAGCCCCCGGGGTGTTCGCCGGGGGACTGCCTTATTGCACACCATGCCTCACGCGCCCGACCCGCCCGAATCACCCAGGTCACCGGACGCGCTGCTGGGAGGCCCAGCACACGACAGGCCCCGCACGGTATACCGCGCGGGGCCTGATGACGTGGCCGGGATGGTCAGGGGGAGTCGGGGAGCGTCGCTTGGGACAGACCCAGTCCTACCACTTGATCTCGTACTTGTTGCGCAGGTAGATGGCCGCCGCATTCATGGAGAGCATGACGGTCAACAGCACGATGATGGCAGCCGAGGTGCGCTCGGTGAAGGCCCGCAGGGAATCGGACGACCAAGTGTATATCTGGGCTGGCATAACAGTGGTCGCGCTGGTGAAGCTGGTGGTGGCCTCGGGAATGTAGGCCATCATGCCCACGATGAGCAGCGGCGCTGTCTCGCCGATGACCTGGGCCAGCCCGATGATGGTCCCGGTCAGGATGCCGGGCAGGGACAGGGGCAGCACGGTGGTCAGCACCACCTGCCAGCGGGTGGCCCCAAGGGCCAGCGCGCCCTCGCGGACGGAACTGGGCACGGCCCGCATGGCCGCCCGGGTCGAGATTATGATCACCGGCAGGGTCATGAGCGCGAGCGTCAGGCCGCCTGCCAGGGCCGATGAGCGCGGCACCCCGAAGAAGTTGATGAAGATGGAGAGCCCGAGCAGGCCGAAGAGGATGGAGGGGATGGCCGCCAGGTTGTTGATGTTGACCTCGATGATCTGCATGATCCGGTTGTTCGGAGCGAATTCCTCAAGGTATATCGCGGTCATGACGCCGATGGGGAAACTGAAGATAAAGGTGATGCCCAAAACGTACATGGAGCCCACGGCCGCTGCCCAGATGCCCGCCATCTCCGGCAGCTTGGAATCGCCGTTCATGAAGAAGCCGACATTGAAGGCGAGGCGGGCGCGGCCCTCGGCCCGCATGGTGTCCACGATCTTTCGCTCGTCCTTCTTGAGACGGTTGGGCTTGCCCTTGAGGTACTGGTCCACCTCGGCGTCGGCCAGAACCCATTTCTCCTCGGTCGTGCCGAGCAGCGAGCGGTCCTCGCGCATCTGGGCCGGGATGAGCCGGGTGAAACCACGGCTGACCAGATAGCTGAGGTCGTCATCAATCGCGTAGTCGCCCATCTTTCTGGCCTCTTCCTTGTAGTGTACCTCCACCAGCAGCTCTGCCTGCTTGAAGGCGCTCAAGGCAGTGGACACGATGTCGGCGAAGAAGAACACGAGAAACGCGGCGGCCATGCCGATGGCACCGTAGGCGTAGACGCGAAAGCGTTTGTCGCGGCCAGCCCGTCGCTTGAGAGTTTTCGGATCAATGGAGTATTGCATGTTGCCCGCCTAGTCGTATTGCTGTCTGAACCGCCGGATGACCACCAGCGAGATGACGTTGAGAACCAATGTGACCACCAGAAGCACGAGCCCCAGGCCATAGGCCGCAAGGGTCTCCGTACTGTCAAAGGCCTGGTCGCCGGTCAGGGCGTCCACGATGCGCACGGTGACAGTGGTCATGCCCTCCAGCGGATTCCAGGTCAGGTTGGCCCGCAGTCCGGCGGCCATGACCACGATCATGGTCTCGCCCACCGCCCGCGACACGGCCAGCAGGAAGGCCGAGACGATGCCCGGCAGCGCTGCGGGCAGGATCACGGTCTTGATGGTCTCGGAATGGTACGCGCCCATGGCCAGCGAGCCTTCACGCAGGGAATTGGGCACCGAGGTGATGACATCATCGGACAGGGACGAGACAAAGGGGATGATCATCACCCCCATGACCAGCCCAGGAGCCAGGGCGTTGGTGTAGTCCGACTGCAGGCCGAAATAATCGGCCGCTTTGACCACCATGGGGCTGATCGTAATGGCTGCGAAAAAGCCGTAAACCACGGTAGGGATGCCCGCCAGAATCTCCAGGGCGGGCTTGGCCACCTTGCGGAAGGACGGCGAGGCGTACTCGGCAGTGCAGATGGCAGCGAACAGCCCGATGGGAATGGCCACCAGCATGGCGATACCGGTGATCATGAAGGTACCCGCAAAGAGCGGGATGGAGCCGAACATGCCCTTGACGTCAGAATCGCCCGCCGAAACGCCATCAGGGCTCCAGTTGGTGCCGGTGATGAAATCCCAGAGGCTGACAATCTGGAAAAAGCGCATGGCCTCGAAGATCACGGAGAGGACGATGCCGATGGTGGTCAGGATGGAAACGAGCGAGGCCGCAAACAGCAGCCTGACCACCACCTGTTCCACCTTTGCCCGCGCACGCAGGCTTGGCTTGACCGCCATCACGCCGAGATAGAGCCCACCTGCGGCCAGGACCAGGGCCGTGGTCACCAGGGCCGTGCCCGGAACCTCCACCAGCCCCGCCAACTGAAGCACACCGGCCAACACCGAGGCAAGCAGGGCGGGCGAAAGGGTCCAAACCACCGCGTACCAGCCGTAGCTGCCCGGGGTGGACTGAAATTTTTCCCCCTCGAACCGAGTCGAGAAGGTCTTTTTGGTGGCCAGAAAATAGGCCACCACCGCAAGGGGCAGCAGGCCGCACCCGAGATAGAGAAAAATAGTACCTGTATCCACTGTCGCCTCTGTTTCGGCCGCCGGGGCACGGGGCACCCTTGGGGAGCCGATCTTTTGGGTCTGATTGCGATGGACCGGTCAACGTCGAAAGAGACCGGCCCGGATGCCGGGCCGGTCTCTTTCAGATACGGTGACGTTACTTCTTCAGGTCTTCCAGGGTCAAGTTCTTGTAGGACAGCACATCCTTCTGGACCTTGGCGCGCAGGTCGTCGGCCATGGGCACGAGACCTATACGCTTGAGCAGGCCGTTGGTGCCGATCATCTTTTCGCTCATGAACAGCTCGACGTATTCCTTCATGCCGGGGACCTTATCGAGATGGGCCTTCTTGATGTAGAAGAACAGGGAGCGGGAGATGGGGTAGGAGCCGTCGCCGAGGGCCTTGGGCGCGGCCTCCACGCCATTGATCTTGGCACCCTTGATGCGGTCGGAGTTCTCGCCCAGGAAGGAGTAGCCAAAGATGCCGAAGGCATCCATGTCCTTGGTCAGCTTCTGGACAATGAGGTTGTCGTTTTCACCGGCGGGCACATAGATGCCGTCCTGGCGGATGACACCGTAGTTCTCACCCTTGCCCTTGGGGGAAATGGCGTCGTAGAGCGCGCCGTTGGCCTTGCCGAAAGGACCGATGACCATTTCGATGAAGGCGTCACGGGTGCCGGAAGAGGACGGCGGGCCGTAGAAGACGATCTTGCGCTTGGGCAGGGCCGGATTGATCTGGTCCCAGGTCTTGTAGGGGTTCTTCACCAGCTTGCCGTCCACGGGCACCATCTCCATGGTGGCCAGGGCCAGTTCGTCCAAGGTAAGGGAGAAATCGGGGTTCGTAACGTTCTGGGCCACGACGATGCCATCGTAGCCGATGAGCACTTCGGTGATCTCGGTGACGCCAGCGGCCTGGGCAGCTTCCCACTCGGAGGTCTTCATGCGGCGCGAGGCGTTGGTGATGTCCGGGGTGTCCATGCCAGCGCCCTGGATGAAGAGCTTGAACCCGCCGCCCGAGCCGGTGGACTCGACCACCGGGGACTTGAACTGGGTGGTGGCGCCGTACTCCTCGGCCACATAGCTGGAGAACGGGAAGACGGTGCTGGAGCCAACGATCTTGATCTGATCGCGGGCGTGGGCCATGCCTGCGCCGAAGGTGATGACGGCAATGGCGACGAGCAGCTTGACAAATTTACGCATGTAGGGATCTCCTCAAAAGATGTTTGTAAAAAACAGGAATTCCATGTTTGGCTGAGGTGACACTAGCCCCACTCTGTTACAGCACAATGGGACACCTGTTACGCTTTGGTGACATGTTGCACTCCCGCCCCCAGACCAATCTCCCGCTCCCGCCCTCATGCCCCAGGCCAAAACCGCCGATAACGCGGGCAACGTCAACCCGCGAGGACACACGCATGCTCTACTTCCTCGGCAACTGTCAGGCCGACTTCCTCAGCCGGGCCATGGCCGGGCGCGGCCATCCCTGCACATACCGCGTCCTCGCCTCGCCCATGACCCTGCCCAGCCACAAGGGCATCCCCGGCTCCCTGGCCGCCATCCATCGCGACATGGCCCTTGGCGACTACCTGCACGGCCGCGAGCTTGCGCACCAGTTCGAGCCCATCGGGCCGCACGATCCGCCCCCCTCGCTCATCGTCCTGAGCCTCTTTCACGAAAACACGCCGCTCTTTGTCCACAACACGGAGAAATACGTCTTCTTCATGGACCCACGCGCCCTGACGGACAAGCCGGAGCTGATGGACTGGGCCAAGCGCGAATGCCGCATGTTCGAGCCCAACCCGGCCACCTATCTGCGGCGCTACGGCGAGATGCTCTCCCGCCTGCGGGCTGATTTTCCCGCCGTGCCCATGGTCATCCTCTCGCGGCTGACGCCCCACCCGGCCTTCGGCCCGGAGCCGTTCTCCTACCTCAAGGGGTGGACCGACCTGTCGCGCGGGGCCATGGACACCCTGCGCACCCTTGCCGACTCCCTGGAGCACGTTCACATAATAGACATGGACCGCGTCTTCGGCGGCATCTGGAGCGAATCGGACAAGCGCATCGAGGGCCAGTGCCCGTTTCTGAAGATCACCCTGGAGGAGAAGGACGGCCGCGTCACCGGCCTGCACGCCCGTCGTGACATTGAGCACATCGGCACCATGCCCGACCGGTTGGCCGATACCCTAACCCGGTTCCTGGAAAGCGGCAAGCTGAGCTACCTCGCACAGGAAACGATCCGGCCCGAGTGGCGCGCCCACTGGCGGATCTCGCGCCTTGACGACGACCGGATGCTTGAGCTGCTCACCTCCGGGGCCAACTACCACTGCGCCGAGGCCGTGGGCGCGTTCTTCACAGACCTCGGCCGCGACCGTACCGAGCTGCTGGTGCAGGCCCGTCGCCACATGCCCGTCTGTCACATGACCCTGCACATGATCAAGGCGTACGGCCGCATCCAGCGCAACCCGGCCCTAGCCCTGTGGTGCAACGCCCACCTGGAAGCGGCCAGCGCCTTCGCCGCCAATGGCCCCCTCTACCGGCAGGCCTACATGGAGCGCGTCACCGCCATGCGCGCCCACGCCCTGGGCTGATGACCTGCCGGTTTTTACTGGCCGAAGTTTGCAGATATGTACACTGATGGCCGCAATATGACATTTTTGTCGTCTCCCGACATTGGACTCCTGCGCTCAACCCACTGATTTCACGCATCTTCCACACGATCCAATTGTGGCATCGACCTTGCTTGTCGCGAGCATGGCTCCCACTGTCCACGGACTCAAACTCTCGGCCCTGCTGGCCATCTGCCAGGTCATCGACAAGGCGCTTCATCTCGAATCCGCCCTGGACGGCGTGCTTGGCATCCTCTCCGAGCAGCTCAGCATGCAGCGGGCCACGGTCACCCTCTATGATTCCAAGACCGGGCACCTGTCCATCAACGCCTCCTACGGCCTGACGCGGGAGGAGAAGCAGCGCGGAATTTACCGGCTCGACGAGGGCATCACCGGCCGCATCTTCCAGACCGGCGAGCCGTACTTCGTGCCCGACATCGACAAGGAGCCGCTGTTTCTCGACAAGACCGGCTCGCGCAAGATTCGCCGGGGCATGATCTCCTTCATCGGGGTGCCCATCGTCCTGCACAGCGAGCCCATCGGCGTGCTCAATGTGGACCGCCTCTTCGAGGACGAGATCGCCTTTGAGGAGGATGTGGATTTCCTCAAGGTGGTGGCCACCCTCATCGCCCAGTTCATCAGCCTCAACGAAAAGATCATGGAGCGCGAGGCCGTGCTCAAACGCGAAAACACCTCCCTCAAGTACCAGATATCAAAAAACACCAAGGGGCCGTACATCGTGGGCCAGAGCACGCCCATGATCGAGGTGCAGCGGCAGATCGAAAAGGTCTCGCCCACCAGGGCCACGGTGCTGCTCCTTGGCGAGTCCGGCGTGGGCAAGACCCTCATCGCCCGCATCATCCACGAGCTTTCAGACCGCCAGGGGCATCCCTTCATCAAGATCAACTGTGCCTCCATCCCGGCCAACCTCCTGGAATCCGAGCTGTTCGGCCACGAGAAGGGGGCCTTCACCGGGGCCACGGGCACCCGGCCAGGGCGCTTTGAGGAGGCGGACAAGGGCACCCTCTTCCTCGACGAGATAGGCGAGCTGCCCATGGCGCTCCAGGCCAAGCTGCTGCGGGTCATCCAGGACAAGGAGCTGGAGCGCCTCGGCTCCAACAGGACACGCCACATCGACGTGCGCATCCTGGCCGCCACCAACCGCGACCTGGGCGATCTGGTGGAGCACGGCCAGTTCCGGCTCGACCTCTACTACCGGCTCAACGTCTTTCCCATCCGGGTGCCCTCGCTGCGCGAGCGAAAGGACGACATCACCGGCCTGCTCAACCATTTCCTGAGCGAGGTGGCGGAAAACTACGGCCGCCACATCCACTTCACGCCCACGGCGCTGGACGCCCTGATCCGCTACGACTGGCCCGGCAACGTGCGCGAGATGCAGAACCTCATCGAGCGACTGGTAATCATGTCTGACAGCGAGCGCGTCAGCCTCGAATTTCTCAAGTCCTACCTCGCTCCGGGGCAGACGGCCGTGATTCATGAGGTACTGCAAGCCAATGGCGAGTCCGGCCACTGTACCTCCCTCAAGGAGGTCGAACGCAACGAGGTCATGGCCGCGCTGGAGCGTAGCGGCTGGGTCCAGTACAGGGCGGCCGACGCGCTGGGCCTCTCGGCCCGGCAGATGGGCTACCGGGTCAAGAAATACGGCCTTGAGAGCATGATAGCCGAGGGCCGCGCCAGATTGCGTCGCATCCGCTGATCCACGACCCGCCGGGGGCGGGATCGAATTTCCCCCAACACACCTCCCCATCCCAAGAGATGCGCCCCGTCGGCTCATGACCGTCGGGGCGCATCCGTATGGAAAGCTCTATGGAAAACCCTCCCCGCGCCAGGGCCACGGGGAGGCTTGGGCGGCGTTTCTCCCGGGCTTCGTCAACCGCAACTTGCGCCCGTGCCTGTGCAGCAGCCGCCCGCGATGCCGCCGCGCCGGCCCTTGAGGGCCTTCAGGTCGCCGGTCTCGTAGATGGCCCGCAGCGCGTCCTCGATGAACCCGGTGATGGCGTGGGGGGCCACGCCGTGCTCTTCGAGCAGCATGCGCGGTGTCTCGCCCATGGCCACGGCCAGAACCGCACGACAATCATTGAGCAGCGCGGCCAGATCGGCCCAGCGTTGGGGGCCGCAGCCAGCCGCCGGGGCCTGGCGCTCCTCGATCAGGCGGTAGCCGCCGCTCTCATTTTGCCCCCACACCTGAAAGGTCTTGGCCTCGCCCAGATGCTGGTTGACCAGCATGCCCTCGCGGGTGGCCACGGCCACATAGGGCCGGGCCATGGCACCCTCGAGGGGCTTGAGCTTGGCACACGCCTGGAGCGTGCCGCACAGGGCCACGGACTGGTCGTCGCCGAGCAGCCCCACGGCATCGGCCCGGCACCGCTTGCAGTGGGTCATCTGGTCGATATGCTCCCCCGCCACCTTGCGCAGGGGCAGGACCACGTCGCGGCCCGGCTCGGGCAGTGCGGCAAAGGGCGTGTCCTGGGTGGGCTTGAGGGGGATCATGTTCTGGATGTCCGCCCCCAGCTCGGCCACCACCCGGGCCACCTCGGGCAGATGGTCCTCGTTGACGCCGGGGATGATGATGGAGTTGATCTTGACCACGATGCCGCGCTCCTTGAGGCCCTTGATGGCGGCCAACTGGCGCTCGAGCAGCAAGGCCGCGCCCTGCTCGCCCTGATAGACCACGTTGCCGTCCTTGACCCAGGCATAGATCCTGGCCCCGATGGCCGGGTCCACGGCCGAGATGGTGATGGTTACATGGGACACGCCCATGGCCGCGATGTCGTCGAGGTACGGCAGGATGCCCATGCCGTTGGTGGACAGACAGAAGAGCAGCTCGGGATGGCGCTGGTTGAGCAGGCGCATGGTCTCCAGGACCTCGGCGGGATTGGCAAAGGGGTCGCCCGGTCCGGCAATGCCCGCCACCGTGATGCGCGGCTCCCTGGCAAGCACCTTGTCCATGTACTCGGCAGCCTGGAACGGCTTGAGGATGCCGCTGGTCACGCCCGGGCGCGACTCGTTGAGGCAGTCGTACTTGCGGTTGCAGTAGTTGCACTGGATGTTGCACTTGGGGGCCACGGGCAGGTGGACCCGGCCGCAGCTTCCGGCGGTTTCCTTGTTGAAACAGGGATGCCTGGTGATGTCCTTGACTGCCATGATAGTTCTCCCGCGTTCGTGATGCCGTGTCGTGAAGTCATGAAAAACCGGGCCGCTACATATAGCCGTAGCCCACGTCGCTGTCGGTCTGTTTCTTCTCCAGCACCGTATTGACGATGCGGTCGAAGAGTTCGAGGGCGCCCCGGTAGCCCAGATGGAGCCTGCGCTGCCCGCCGAACCGGTCGTGGATGGGAAAGCCCACCCGCACCAGGGGCACGTTCCAGCCCCGGGCGTAGGTGTAGCCCTTGGAGTGGCCGATGAGCAGATCGGGCGCCAGCGCCTCGGCCTCTGCGGCCATGTCGTGAAAGTCCACGCCCTCGCGCACTTGCGGGGCGATCCTGGACACGCCTTCGGTGACAGCGGCCACGGCCCGCTCAAGCCCCCTGCCCCGCGAGCCGGTTCCGGCCAGGACCACGTCCACGCCGATCTCGGCCAGAAAGGCGCACAGGCCCGCCACCAAGTCCTCCTCGCCATAGACCACGGCCCGCTTGCCAAAGACATACTTGTGGCCGTCCACCAGGGCGTCCACCAGTCGACCGCGCTCCAGCTCATAGCGGCGCGGCATGGGCATGCCGGTGACCGCCTCTAGGGTCTCGAAGAACCTGTCCGTCTCGCGCAGCCCCATGGGAAGACCGATGCGGTGATTCCTGACGCCGAAGGAACTCTCCAGGCTGACCCCGCCGGTCTTGGCGGGCAGACAGCGGCCCAGCTCGATGGTGGCCCGCGCTCCGGACATTTCCCTGATTTCGGCCACGGGTGTGCCGCCCGAGGGAATCTTGACGTAATCCTCCAGGGCCGGGCCATCCAGGGTCTCGGAGATATCGGGCAGGATGGTGGCCTGGATGCCAAAGTCGCGGCAGATGTCCTTCAGGTGCCGGATGTCCTCGCAGGAGACCATGTTGGGCAGGATGTTGACCCGGCCCGTGTCCGCCGCCTTGCTGGTGCACAGCTGCTCCACCAGGGAACGCACCGCGCCGTGCCAGCCGTCGGTGTGGGTGCCGCTGTAGCTGGGGGTGGAGACATGGACGATGTCCGGCAGGTCGAGATCGCCGAACTCCTTGCGGAACTCGTGCAGGATCATGGGCACGTCGTCGCCGATGGTCTCTGTGAGGCAGGTGGTGGCCACGCCCACCAGGGTCGGCTCGTACTTCTTCATGACATTGAGCACGCCCTTCTTGAGGTTCGGCCCCCCGCCGTAGATGGCGTTCTTCTCCCCGAGGGCAGACGACGCGATGTCCACCGGCTCGCGAAAATGGGAGATGATGTAGCGGCGCATGTAGGTGGCGCACCCCTGGGAGCCGTGCAGGAACGGGATGGCCCCTTCCACGCCCCGGAAGGCCAGGGACGCGCCAAGGGGTGTGCACAGCTTGCAGGCGTTGGTGGTGGAGACATAGTTGGGCCTGGCCGCTGGTCTGGCCACGGTCTTGCTCACTGACTTACTCATTGACGGCCTCCTGGTCGCGCTTGACGGCGCGGCCCGCGCGGCGCGGGACAAAGTTCCAGACAGGGCTCATGGCCGAGGCGTGGACCTCGCGGGCGAAGTTGAGCATGCCCACGAACCCTTCCAGGGCCTCTTTGCGCTCATGATTGTGATCGCAGAATCCGACACCGAGCTTGTAGGCGATGGGACGCTCCTTGACCCCGCCCACAAAGATGTCCACGTCCTTCTCCTTGATGAAGGCCGAGAGCTCCACCGGGTTGGCGTCGTCCACGATGATGGTGCCGGGGTCGGTGATCTGCTCCAGTTCGGCGTAGTCTTCCTTGGTGCCGGTCTGGGAACCGACCATGACCACCTGCATGCCCAGGTGCCGAAACGCCTTGACCAGGGAGAACGCCTTGAAGGAGCCGCCCACGTACATGGCCACCTTCTTGCCCTCCAGGTCGCGCCGGTAGCGCGCCAGCTCGGGCATGAGCCGGGCCAGCTCGTCGCGCACCAGCTCCTGGGTGCGCTCCACGATGCCCGGGTCAGCGTCCTTGAAGAAATCAGCCACCTGATAGAGGGAATCGGCCATGTCCTCGATGCCGAGGTAGGAGACGCGCAGGAACGGAGTGCCGTATTCCTCCTGCATCATCCTGGCCAGATCCATGGTGGCGCCCGAACACTGGACCAGGTTCAGGGCCGCGCCGTGACATCGGCCGATGTCGGCCACGCGGCCGTCGCCGGTGACGTTGGCCACCACCTCGACACCCATGCGCCGGAAATAATCGCGGATGATCCATATCTCCCCGGCCAGGTTGAAGTCGCCGAAGATGTTGACGGAAATGGGCGAGATGCCCGCGGTGTCGCCCGAGCCAACCAGCTTGAACATGGCCTTGCAGGCGGCCAGGTATCCTTCCCGCTTGCTCCCCTTGAACCCCTCGGACTGGACCGGCAGCACCGGGATGCCCTTCTTCTGGCTCATCTTGCGGCACACGGCCTCCAGGTCGTCGCCGATGATGCCCACGATGCAGGTGGAGTAGACAAAGGCGGCCTTGGGGCCGTGGCGGTCGATGAGCTCGTCCAGCGCGGCCTCAAGCTTTTTCTCGCCGCCGAAGATGACGTCCGTCTCCTGGAGATCGGTGGAGAACGAGAGGCGGTGCAGTTCCGGCCCGCTGGAGAGCGCGCCCCGGATGTCCCAGGTGTAGACCGCGCAGCCGATGGGACCGTGGACCAGATGCAGGGCGTCGGCGATGGGATAGAGCACCACGCGCGAGCCGCAGAAGACGCAGGCCCGCTGGCTGACCGCCCCGGCCAGGGATTCGCGGTTGCAGGCGATGTCGATGGCCCCTTCGCCGGTCCTGTGAATCTGGTCTCTTCTTTCTTCCAGTATGCTCGTCTTCATGGCTTCCTCTGCTGGCTGAACGCTTGTTTTTCCCGCCTTGCGGGGTGCCCGGCCCCGCCGTCCTGCCCCATCGTTCGGGCCGGACGGCGCGGGCCGGGCCAAGGACTCTCTCAATTCTCTAAAGCGCGTATTCGGCGCACTGCTCGCCTTCTTCCAGGCCGTCGAGGATGGCGTCGATGGCCTCCTCGCTGGCAACGCCCTTGAACCACCAGTTCTCGGGCTGAACGACCATGATGGGGCCGGACTCGCACTGCTTGAGGCAGGTGGAGGCCACCACCAGGGCGTCGATGCCCCGGTCGAGAATCTCCTCCTCGATGTACTGGAGGAAGCCGTCGGTCTGCTTGTGACAGATGCCCTTGGGGTCGCCCTGGGCGCGGAAGCTCTGACAACAGATGATCATTTTCGCGGGGGTAGCCATGTCTCTCGTTCTCCTTTATGTGTTGCGCCGCTTAGTGCGGCCCTTGCCCTACGTGCGGCACTTGCCCTTTTTGCCGCCGCCGTAGAGGACATCCACGGTTCCCTCGATCTCGCCCTCGGTGATCAGGACGGTCACGCCCCGGCGGTTCAAACTCTCTCTGGGGCGCTCCCCGGCGCTGGCCACCAGCAGGGCGAAACAGTCGCTCAGGGTGTCGGCCAGCCCCTCCCATCGACTTGTCCCGCCGCCCGGCTCGGGCGCATCGCGGGTTTCGAGCAGGCAGGCCAGGCCGTCCTCGCGCGGGCCGTAGATGAGCAGCCGCGTGGCATGGCCCAGGTGCAGGTCCACGTCCATGCCGCCCGCGCTGACCACGGCCACGTTGGGCCGCCCGGGCACCGGCCGGGGCAGCGACGCCGCCGCGACCGACTTCGCGTTCGATGTCGGGCTGACATCGCCGCACTCGCCCCAGGAGGGGGTGAGGGCCATGTGCCGGGCCGCCTTCTCGCGCACGGAGGCGAGCAAATCCATGTCCGGCCGGGCCGCGCCGGTTTCGCCGTCCGGCCAGACCGGGACCACGGCCATGATCGTCGCGCCGAGACCGGCCATGGTCCGGGCGATGGTCTCCACATGCTCGTCGTTGACCCCGGCATGGACCGTGGTGTTGATCTTGACGGTCAGCCCGGCCTCGACCAGGGCGGTCACGGCCCGCCGCTGCTCATCCACCAGCACCTGCGCGGCCAGGGACAGCGGCATGGTCCGGGTGGCTGGGCGAATCCAGGCATACACCCCCTCGGCCACCTCGGCGGACACGGCGTCCACCAGCACGGTGACGTGGGACAGGCCGATGGCGGCCAGCTCCCCGGCCACGGCCGCGAGACCCAGGCCCAAGGTGGTCAGGCACAGGGGCATGTCCGGGTACTTATCCCGCACCAACCGCAGGGTGCGCAGGGTCGCCTCGGGCGTGGCCATGGGGTCGCCGGGGCCGGTGATGCCGACCATTGTGACAGGTACGCCGTCGGCCACGGCCCGTTCGAGCATGACCAGGGCCTCGTCCGGGGTCGCGACGAGCCCGAGCGTCGCCGGAGCCGTATCCGGGGCGAAGCGGCTGCGCGCCACGGCCCGAGAGGCCACCGGCAGGTGCATCCGCCCCTCGCCGCGCCGCGAGGCGGTCCCGAAACAGGGATGGGTGGGGCTTGCGAGTGAGATGATCGCCATGGTTGTCCTTGCCTGATGAAATTTGGCCCGCGACGGGGGGAGGTGTCCCCGCCGCGGGCGCTCGGTGGAGTTAGAGGACGAGTTCGAAAGAGGTTTCCGGATCGTCACGGTCCTTGCGATCGAGGAAGTGGTCGAGCATCTTCTCAAGCAGCCTCAATCCGCCCCGGTAGCCGACAGTGGGGAAGTACTGGTGCCCCTGGCGGTCCAGGATAGGGAAGCCCCAGCGCAACAGCGGGATGTCCTCGTCGCGGGCGATATACTTGCCGTAGGAGTTGCCCATGAGCAGATCCACGGGCTCGTTCTTGATCCACTGGTGCATCAGGAACATGTCACCCTTGGCCTTGACCTTGACCTCAAAGGGCCTGCCCGCGCAGATCTCGCGGATGCGCGCCTCGAACTTCTTGCCCGGCGTGCCGGTGACCACGTACAGGGGCTGCATGTCGAGGCTGACCAGGAACTCGCACATGGAGATGAGCTGGTCCGGGTCGCCCCACAGGGCCACGCGCTTGCCGTGGAGGTACTGGTGCATGTCCGAGATGAGGTCCACCAACTGGCCGCGCTCCACGGCCACGGCATCGGGCACGGTCACCCCGGCCACGGTGCGCAGCACATCGATGAAGCGGTCGGTGGCGGCCAGCCCAAAGGGCATGTCGAGCACGGTGCAGGGCACCTTGCACTTGGCGTCGAGCCAGCGGGCCGCGTCGGCCGAGCACCACTCGCCCATGGCCAGAGTGCCAATGGCGTCGCCGCTGGCCTTGAGTTCCTTGATGGTCACGCCGCCGGCCGGGAACATCGTGTACTCGCCGGTGAGCGGAGCATCGAGCACGCCGGAGGTGTCCGGGAACACGGTCACGGGCACGCCCACCAGGGCGGCCAGCCGCTTGATCTCGGCCATGTCAGCGGGCTCGACCCAGCCGGGGATGATGTTGACCTTGCCGTTCTTCTTGCCCGATGGCTCGGCCAGCTGGGCCATGGCCTTGACCATGTTGGAGAAGCCGGTGACGTGGGAGCCCACATAGCTCGGGGTGGGAGCACCCACCAGGGTGCAGCCCTCGGGCACCTTGCCCTCGCGCCGCGCCTTCTCGAAGATCTGATTGAGATCGTCGCCGATGGTCTCGGAGAGGCAGGTGGTGTGCACGGCGATGACCTCGGGCTCATAGACCGTGAATATGTTGTTGATGGCCTGGAGCAGGTTTGCCTGGCCGCCGAACACGGACGCGCCCTCGGTGAACGAGCTGGTGGCGGCCGAGACCGGCTCCTTGTAGTGCCGGGTTAGGGCCGAGCGGTGGTAGGCGCAGCAACCCTGCGAACCGTGGCTGTGCGGCAGGCAGCCGTGTATCCCCAGCGCCGCGTACATGGCACCAATGGGCTGGCAGGTCTTGGCCGGGTTGATGACCAGGGCCTTGCGGTCGGCCACTTCCTTGGATGTGTGTCTGAGTAGCATGTCTTTGATCTCCCTCTCTTATTCCCAGACGAACGTGGCCGTCAGCTCGGGGTTCTCCTGCCAGGGCGCCTTCAGGTAGCTCCAGACCCGGCTGTTTACGAGCCTGTCGATTTCCTTGTAGAAATTGATGGCTCCCTTGAACCCCGCATAGGGTCCGCCCGAGTCGTAGCTGTGCAACTGCTTCATGGGCACGCCCAGCTTCTGGATGGAGAACTTCTCCTTGATGCCCGCACAGAAGATGTCCGGCTTGAGCAGCTCCACCAGCTTTTCGGCCTCGTACTGGTTGAGGTCGTCGATGATGATGGACCCCTTGTCCAAGTCCCTGTTCAGGCCGTCGTAGTGCTTGAACTTGTATCCGGCGTCCTCCAGGGCCTTGATCTCCTCGGGGGTCTTGCGCGCCCGGAAGAGCTTCTCGTCGGCCTCGACATCGATCTCCTCGATGTTGCGCGAGTCGGCGTCCACGGTCAGGTTCGGGATGACCTCGCGCCCTTCGTAGTCGTCGCGGTGGCCGAACTCGTACCCGGCAGACAAGGTCTTCATGCCCATTTCCTGGAACAGCTCGTTGTAGTGATGGGCGCGGGAGCCGCCCACGAAGAGCATGGCGGTCTTGCCTTCAGTGCGGGTTCTGACGTCCGCAGCCACGGCCTCGACCTCGGGCATCTCCTCGGCGATGACGGCCTCGATGCGGTCCATGAGCACCGTGTCGCCAAAGTACTGGCCGATCTTGCGCAGGGACTTGGCCGTGGCCCCGGCCCCGATGAAGTTCACCTTGATCCAGGGGATGCCGTACTTGGTCTCCAGCATGTCGGCCACGTAGTTGATGGAGCGGTGACACATGACCGCGCTCAGGTCCGCATGCTGGGCCGAGGCGAACTGATCGTAGGTCGAGTTGCCCGAGAAGGTGGCGATGTTGGTGATGCCGCACTTCTTGAGCACGCGGTCGATCTCGAAGCCGTCGCCGCCGATGTTGTACTCGCCAAGCAGGTTGATCTTGTACTCGCCCGCGGGCGGGCTCTGGTTCTCGCCCACCAGGTGGGTGAAGACCTGGTTGTTGGCGATGTGGTGGCCAGCGGACTGGGACACGCCCTTGTACCCCTCGCAGGAGAAGGCGAAGACGTTGCAGTCGCCGAACTTCGCCTTCATCTTCTTGGCCACGGCGTGGATGTCGTCGCCGATGAGCCCCACCGGACAGGTGGCGAAGATGCAGATGCCCTTGGGGTGGAAGAGGTCGTAGGCCTCCTGGATGGCCGCAGTCAGCTTCTTCTCACCGCCGAAGATGATGTCCTGGTCATGCATGTCTGTGGAGAAGCAGTAGGGCATGTAGTTTTCCCCGGTCTCGCCCGCGTCGGTCTGGTTGCGCCGGGTGAGCCAGGAATAGAAGCCGCAGCCGATGGGGCCGTGGGTGATGTTGAGGATGTCGCGGGTGGGGCCCATGATGACACCCTTGCAGCCCGCGTAGGTGCAGCCGCGCATGGTGATGATGCCGGGGATGGTGCGGACGTTGGCCACGATCTCTGACGGCGTCTCGCTCTCCTGGGCCTCGTTGATCATTATCTGCTTGGCGCGCTTCCTGGCCACCTTGGGAGGGTACTTCCGAAGAAGCTCTTCCTTGATTTCCGATGGGTTGAGGCGCACTGCCTTGCTAGTCTTTGCCATTTCAATATCTCCTTGCAGGGCTTAAGCTATGGACTTGGCGCCCTTTTCACCGGTCCGCACCCGGACCGCATCGCTGATGGGCAGGACGAAGATCTTGCCGTCGCCGGGCTTGCCGGTGCGGTTGACCGAGGCAATGGCCTCGATCACGTCCTCGACCATGTCGTCCTTGACCACCACCGTGACCATGCGCTTGGGATAGAGCTTGCCCTTTTCCCCGAGCACGGCGGCAGCTTCCTCGTAGCCGCTCTCTGCCCCCTGGAGCACGCCGGAATTGACAAACCCCTTGCCCCGCCCCTGCGCCTCGTGGGCAAAGAAGGCGTCCACCCCGGCCTTGGTCAGGGCGGCCTTGGTGCGGTTCATCATCTGCATGCGCACCACCGCGATGATTTCCTTCATGCTACGCCTCCCCGGCCACGGCGGTCTCGTTGACGCCGGAGCTGATGGTGTAGACATCCTCCACCGGGGAGACGAATATCTTGCCATCACCGAACGCGCCCTTCACGCCGGAACGCGCCGCGTCCATGATGGTGGATATGACGAAGTCCTTGTCCGCCTCCTTGACCACGCTCATGAGCATGGTCTTGGGGATCTCGTCGTAGGTGACTTCACCGATCTTTATGCCGCGCTGCTTGCCGCGCCCGGCCACGGAATACTTGGTGACGGCGGGAAAACCGTTGTCCATCAGGGCCGCCAGCACATCGTCCGCTTTCTCCGGGCGCACTATCGCTCTCACCATGATCATCATTTTCTCTCACTCCTATCTAGCTGGTTTTCAATGAGTTTGATTGACTACGCGTCCATGATGCCATAGTCGAGCAGCAGCTGTTCCAGATCCTCGATCTCAAGGGGCGTGGGCACCACGAACATCTTGTTCTCGTCAATGGCCTTGGCCAATCCGCGATACTGGTCGGCCTGGGGCACGGAGCCGTCCCACTCGATGACGGTCTTGCGTTTGATCTCGGCGCGCTGCACATCGTTGTCGCGGGGGACGAAGTAGATCATCTGGGTGCCCAGCTTGCTGGCCAGCTCGGTGATCAAATCGGCCTCGCGGTCGGTGTTGCGCGAGTTGCAAATGAGGCCGCCAAGGCGCACCCCGCCGGACTCGGCGTACTTCATGATGCCCTTGCAGATGTTGTTGGCCGCGTACATGGCCATCATCTCGCCCGAGCAGACGATGTAGATCTCCTCGGCTTTGCCGTCGCGGATGGGCATGGCGAAGCCGCCGCAGACCACGTCGCCGAGCACGTCGTAGAAGGCGTAGTCAAGACCCTCGGATTCCTCGTAGGCGCCCAGGGATTCCAGCATGTTGATAGAGGTGATGATGCCGCGACCGGCACAGCCCACGCCCGGCTCCGGGCCACCGGATTCGACACACCAGGTCCCGCCGTAGCCAGGCTTGCGGATGTCGTCCAACTCCACGTCCTCACCTTCCTCGCGCAGGGTGTCGAGCACAGACTTCTGCGCCAGACCGCCCAGCAGCAGGCGGGTTGAATCCGCCTTGGGGTCGCAACCCACGACCAGTACCTTGCGACCCATCTCGGCCAGACCGGCCACGGTGTTCTGCGTGGTGGTGGACTTTCCGATGCCGCCCTTCCCGTAAATCGCTACTTTTCTCATGTGTTCCTCCCATAAGGGTTGGTTCGCGTTGATGACCCCTCAAGGCAAAGTGCGTGCCATCGACGCGACGCATCAGTAAAATGCTGGAATTGATGATATAAACGCCAATCTACGGACCGGAACAAAGCCTACGAATGTGTAGTCTGCGACACCCGTCGCCTACGAAAAGTGTCGGCTCCGACAATACTGTATGGACACCCACGCTTTGGGAGTTGCCTACAAAACATGAGTCCTGCCAAATAGTTGCGTCGCCATGGCGGATTGGCATTCTTCATGCTTCAATGGATGGAAGACCACACCGCAACCAGGGAGCCGGACCATGCTGATAGACACGACGCTGAGGGAGGGGGCGCAGCTCTTCGGGGCGTACTTTTCCCTTGATGCGCGGGAGGCCATCGCGACTGCGCTGTGTGACCTGGGTGTTGAGGAGGTGGAACTGGGCTGGGTGGGACAGGAAGGCATCGAGCTTCTGGCCGGACGGATGCGCGGTCGGGCCGGGCGCGCCAGCCTGGGCGTCTGGTGCCCATGCCGCGAAAAGGACGTGCGCGCGGCCGCAGCCCTGCCTGTGGACCGGGTCAACATTGGCGTGCCGGTGTCAGACGCCCATATCGCCAAGCGGCTGGGCACGGATCGCGAGGGTGTGCTGGAGCGCATCGCGTCCGCGGTGCTGGCGGCCCGGTTGCTGGGTGTGACCTACGTCTCGGTCGGGCTTGAGGATGTTTCGCGCGCTGACCAGGAGTTCGCCCTGACAGCGGCCCTCACGGCGGCCGAGGCCGGGGCCTCGCGGGTGCGCCTGTCCGACTCGCTGGGCCTGCTCACCCCGACGCGCGCGGCTGAAATGGTCGCCCGGTTCCGGGCCGCCCTGGACATCGACCTGGCCGTGCACTGCCACGACGACTTCGGCATGGCCACAGCCAACGCGGTCACGGCCCTTGAGGCGGGCGCGGACTATGCCGATGCCAGCGTGCTGGGCATCGGCGAGCGCTCGGGCATCGCGGCCACCGAGGAACTGGCCGCGCACCTCTGCCTCAACAGCGGCACCCGCGCCTACCGCACCGAGGGCCTGCGCGGTCTGTGCCGCGCCGTATCCAAGGCCGCCGGGGTGCCGATCCCCAGGACCAAATCCATTGCGGGCAACGACATCTTTGCCTGCGAGTCCGGGCTACACGCCCACGCCTTAAGCAAATCACCCGATCTCTTCGAGCCGTTTGACCCGGCCGCCGTGGGCCTTGGCCGCCACATCGCGGTGGGTGGCAAGAGCGGGCGCGGGGCCGTGGCAAGCGCCCTGGACCGCCTCGACCTCCACTGCCCGGACCGTGACCTGCCCGAGCTGGTCGAGGCCGTGCGCCGCCTCGCCTGGGAGCGGGGACGCCCCCTGACCCATGACGAATTCGCCGGACTGGCCGCCCGCTGCGCCGAGTCGGATTGAATCCCCAAAATTCTCGATACCGCCCACAAGGAGAACCCCATGCAGCCCATCGCCACCCGCTCCGGCGTCATCCCCGTGGCCCAGATACTCGAAACCTACGCTGATGGCTCGCTCCACGCCTGCCAAGCGTCCGACCCCTGCGTCCTGGACACCCCGGCGGGTCGGCTCGTGCCCCAGCACACCACCAGCGAACTGCGCAAGAAGGAAGTCCAGCCCGTGGTCTTTCACCCGGACGGCACCCTGAAATCATTGCCCCTGGAGGAACAGACTGTCATCGCTACCCCGGCCGGAGACATCCCGGCTGAGTTGATCACCTTTCACCCGGACGGCTCCTTGAGCCGGGTCTTTCCCCTCAATGGCAGGCTCTCGGGCTACTGGAGCCAGGAAGACGAGGCCGGACTGGCCCGGCCCGCGACTCTGCTCACCCCGGTCGGCATGCTCACGGCCACCATCATCGGCCTGGCCTTCCATCCCTCGGGCGCGTTGCGCAGCCTCACCTTCTGGCCCGGGCAGACCGTGTCCATCGACACCCCGGCGGGCATCGTGGAAACGCGAATGGGCGTGTCCTTCTGGCCCGATGGCGCTGTCCGCTCCGTGGAACCCGCCCGGCCCACGACTGTGAACACCCTGGCCGGGGAAATGGCGGCCCACGATCCCGACGCCGTGGGCGTCAACGGCGATGACAATTCCCTGGCCTTCCACCCCGACGGCGCGGTGGCCCGGGTCGTCACGGTGCTCACGCGGCTGACCGCCATCGGCCCGGACGGCCGCACCACCGCCTATGCCCCCAGCCAGCGCGAAAGCCTGTGCGGCGACGGCGAGCGCGAGATGACGCCCATAATCGTCGAGTTCACCACGGACCAAGTACTTGTCAGCCAGACCAGAAACGCGCCGCCCGTGCACATAGCCAGGGCCGGACATGCCTTCTTCACCGCGCCCTGGCTGCCCGGGCTGGCAATGCCCCTGGCCGACTTGCGCTGCACCATCTGACACCGGCCGCACGCATTGCCGCCCGATACCTGATCATTCAACCCTGAGATCTCGCCGCCACCATGCAGCCATTTGGGCTGTTCCCTGTGCGACGCAGGGGAGCGGGCGGGTTGACACCAATGCAACAGTGTTGCATGATGCAATCCTGTTTCCTTCCCGTCACCTGTCACCGTCAACCGCGCCAACGTGCGCGCAGCGAGGGAATCACCCATGACAACAAAACGCATCCTGCTGGCCGTCGTTGCCTTCTGCCTTGCCGCCACCATGGGTGTTGGCACGGCCAGGGCCGGGACATCGGTCTTTGTCAGCATCCTGCCCCAGAAGTATTTCGTGGAAAAGATCGCGGGCGATCTGGCCGAGGTCTCGGTGCTGGTCATGCCCGGGGCCAGCCCCCACACCTACGAGCCGACCCCGAGGCAGATGGCCGCCCTGGCCACGGCCAAGGCGTATTTCTCCATCGGCGTGACCTTCGAAGAGGTCTGGCTGCCGCGCATCAACAGCGCCAACCCGTCCCTGCGCATCGTGGCCACGGCCCGGGGCATCGAGAAGCTTCCCATGGACGCCCATCGCCATCACGACGATGAGGGGCATGACCATGGTCACGGCGCGGCCCACCACGATCACGACAAACACGACCATGCCCACGATCACGGCATCCTCGACCCCCATGTCTGGCTCTCGCCCGACGGCGCACGGGTGCTGGCCGCGAACACACGCGACGGCCTGATCAAGATGGACCCGGCCAACGAGGCCACCTACCGGGCCAATACGGACGCCCTGCTCCGCGACATCGACAGCGTGGACGCCGAAATCCGCGCCCTGCTCGACGGCCTGCCCGAGGATCGCCGCTCGTTCATGGTCTTTCACCCCTCCTGGGGCTATTTCGCCCACCAGTACGGACTGACCCAGATATCCATTGAGGTGGCTGGCCGGGAGCCGAGCCCCAAGGGGCTTTCGGAGGTTATCGAACAGGGCCGGGCCCTGGGCATCCGCGTGATCTTTGTCCAGCCCCAGTTCTCGGAGAGGAGCGCAGCGGTCATCGCCACCGAGATCGGCGCGCGCACCGCCGTGCTCGACCCCCTGGCCGAGGACTGGCCCGCCGGCATGCGCGACACCGCCCGGGCCATCGCCGAAGCGGCCCGCTGATCAACTCGACAATCAGCCGCGCCGGGGTCACCCCCCGGCGCGGCCACGAGGGAAACCATATGCCCCACGCAGACACCAGGGACGCGGCCAGGGCCTTTCTTGCAGGAACCGGTCTGGAGCCCACACTCAACCGCATTCTCGTCTTCTCGGCCGTGGCCGACAGCGACCACCCGCTCACGGCCCGCCAGGTCCTTGACCGGGTGCTGGCCGACCACCGCATCAACCGGGTCACGGTCTACCGGATACTGGATCTGCTGGCCGATTGCGGCGCAGTCAACCGCATCGCCTCAATGGACGGAGCCGCGCGCTTCTGCTCCCGGGGAGGCCGCTGGCCAAGGGGGCACAGCCACTTCCACTGTACACGCTGCGGCGAGGTGCAGTGCGTGGACAACGCCATGCTCCACTTCGACGAAAAGGCGCTGGGCAACGCCCTGCCCATGCGGGTCAACAGCGTGGACCTGCGCCTGGACGGCATCTGCGCCTCGTGCGGCACGGCAATGGGCCAGGGATAATCCGGTCAGGGACGAGCAGAGACGGTCAATAGGCGAAGGGCTGGCTGGATCGAATCTCGAACAGGTAGGGAACCCCGGTGAATTCCGGGGTTTCGACGTTTTCGGCCTGGAGCGCGAAGCGGTCGCTGCGAATGGCCGTGAGGGCACCGAAGATGGAGACGCGGGTTTCCTCCACCACCGGAACCGGCACTACCCGGCCGAGCACCCGCACCCAGGTGCCGGGCGTGAACGATTCCGGGTCTTCCACCCGGACAAGGGCGACCACGCCCGCTGCATCGGCAAAGCAGCAGGAGATGAAGAGCCGGGTCACGGCCACCAGACCGGCCCGGTCCAACTCAGGCGTGCGGGCCAGACCGCCCTGCACCGCGAAGAGATCACCCTCGCGCACCCAGCCGCCGGACTCGCCAGCGATCATCTCGGCCACGTTGATCTTGACGTACTCGCGGCCGTCAAGAATCTCCACCGGCTCAAGGTCGTCGTCCTCATACCCTCCACCGAACCCAACACCGGTGCCACCGCCGAACCCGGCATCGTATCCACCCTCGTGCACTCCCCCGGCCCCGCCGAAAAAGGACAGGCCCCCCCGCTGCGGCATGGTCGGCCCAGGCTCGAAGAGCTTGCCCGGCAGCACCTGGCTCGCGACCGCAAGCCCGAGGAAGATGGCCAGACCGGCCAATTCCGTGCCCTTGCGCCGCCTCTGGCTGTCCAGTAGGGCGCCAAGGCCCAGGATCATCACGCACCCGCCCGCCACAAGGGTGAGCCATGCGTACTTGGGGTTGAGATACTGCCAGTAGCCGGGCGACGTGGCCAAGGCGACCATGAACGCGCCCATGGTCGCCAGCAGGCAGACCTCCATGAGACGGACAAGAGCGGCCACGTTACCACCCTCCCCAGGCGAGCAGGACGCCCATGACATAGACCGTGACCGTGGGCACCACGATCAGGGCCACGGCCACGCGCCGCGTGAACACCGAAAGGAAGAGCGGAATCAGCTTGAGATCGACCATGGGGCCGATGGCCATGAACGCCACCTTGGCCGCCACCGGGAAGGAGGCGAAGGACGCGGCCACAAAGGCGTCGGCCTCGGAGCAGATGGACAGGGCGATGGCCAGCAGCATCAGCCCACCCACGGCCAGCATGGGGCTGCCCACGAAGAATTCGAGCACCCCAGGCGGCAGGAAGGCCTTGAACCCGCCCGCCACCACCGCGCCGAAAACGAGGAACCGGCTCATGGACACGAACTCCGCCGCCGTGTGAAAGAGCACTGCCCGGGTCCTGGCAAAGGAGCCTGTCACCACATGGCCGCAGCCGCAAGCGCAGCCGCCGCCGTGGACGTGATCGTGTTCCGGAAGGTGGGCGGCCTCGGCCTCGTCGAAGCGCTTCAGGTCGATGGGCTGCTGGCGCAGGACCGCGCGCGGACTCACACCGCCCAGGGCGAATCCCAGGGCCGCAGCAGGCACGATCACCAGCAGAAGCCGCAAGCCGACCACGGACAGATCCCCCTGGAAGGCGAAGAGGGTGGAGGCGATGACCACCGGATTCACCACCGGCGCGGCCATCATGTAGGGAATGGCCACCCTCGGCGGCACGTTCTTGAGCAGCAGCCGCCGGACCACGGGCACGATGCCGCACTCGCAGGTGGGCAGGAGCATGCCCGCGAACACCCCCACGGCCACCTGCCCGATGCCGCTGCGCGGAATCACGCGCAGCAGGGTGCGCTCGGGCACCAGCACCTCAATGAGCGCTCCGATGAGGGAGCCGAGCAACAGGAAGGGAGCGGCTTCAAGGACTATGGCCGTGGCGGCCGTGGTCATGACGACAAGGGATTCGAGCACTGATTCTCCAGAGTAGGCCATCAGGCGTCGCAGGCCGGTCCTATCAGGCTGTTGAAAAACGGCGATCTGCTGTCGTTAAGTGACTGTAGGCGAGTCTTCGAGCCGTACAGAAAGCTTATGCAAAAAGTTCACAAATCCGCAGGACAGCGGATTTGGACGTCGGCTCCTGCCGACGCCCCCAAGGGGTGAGCCCCAGGACGGGGCGAATCAAACCCTCGCGTACAGGAAGTACGCTTCGGCCTTGAACTTTCTTCGCGCCTAGCATCTCACCATTTTTGAACAGCCTGCATATGTTGACTTTTCCAACGGCCAGCTATACCGGAATCATTTCCAAAAATGAAGCACCGAGGTGCGGCAGGAAAAAAAGAAAGAACGTCAGGCGCCCGCCCCCGGAGGCTCGCCGAGCAGCTCGGCCAGCTGGTCGCAGAGCTTGGCCTTGTAGGCCCTGGCCTGGGCCAAGTCGCGCATGATCATGTCCAGCTGGCGGGTGTGCATGATCACATGCCCAAGGACGACAAGCCGCGAGAGCATGTGTTCCGGGCCGCGCCCCTCCACCCGGGCGGTCAGGCTGTCCTGGCGGACCGAGGTCCGAAAGCCGAACTCCTCCAGCACCTCGGAGATGAGCAGCACGCGCAGCCGCCGCCGTCCCGGATCGGCCGCGCCGCCGAAAAAGCGGAAGCCCGCGTAGTTTTCCACTGCGTACTCGCCGACCAGCGCCTCCACATTGCAGAAGTGAAACCCGAACCGGGACTGAAGCGAACAGAATTCCTTTGAGATCAGAAAATAGTTCTTGAAGGCCAGCGATGTGCCGCCAGCCACGTTGAGCTTGGGATTCATGGACGCCTCGAACAGGACCGACAGGAAACCCCGGCCGTTCACTGCCGGAGGCCCGGCCCAGGGAACGGCGTTCATGCCGCGCCACAGGGCCAGCATGGGCTGGCAGGCGATCTGGCCTAGCTCCACCCACTTGTCGCTGGGCTCGGCGACAAAGGCGTCCTGCACATTGACCACCCAGAACTGCTTGGGGCGGCCCTCCACATGGAGCTGCTTGGCCTCGTAGCGGCTGACCTTGTGGCCCCGGCCGAAGGAGAACATCTCGGCCACCGCCTTTTCATGGCAGTAGCGGGTGATGTCGTGCAGGGTGGTGCAGTTTTCGGGGCGGAAGGTCAGCCCCTCGGGGTCGAGCAGATGCAGGGGGGTGATGTGTTCGGCCACGGCCGCAAGGGCCGTATGGACAGGGCTGCCCTCCATGAGGTTGGCCCCGGCGTCATCGGGTTCGAGCAGGGATTCGACCACTCCGTGGAGCACGCGCCTGCCATCGGCGTCCACCGTGACCATGGTGCCGTCCGGGATGGAGTCCATGGCGTTACGCAGGCCGAACAGGGCGGGAACCCGGAACTCGCGGGCCACCGAGGCCAAATGCCCGGCCACGCCACCCAGCTCGGTGATCACGGCCGAGGCCACGGGCAGGAGCGGAGCCAGGTCCGGGCCAGGCTGCCGGGCCACCAGCACCCCGCCCGGGTCGAAATTCAAGGTATCGGCCGTGGTGCGCACATGGTGGACCTTGCCCGCAGCCACCCCGCCGCTGGCCCTGACTCCGCCGGACATGACGACACGGGTACCCTCGGGCAACGGGCGCACCACCGGCTCGGCAGTGAGCATGACCGCACGCGCCTGGAGATAGGCGATCTCCCCCGCCGGGTCCACGGCGAATTCGATGTCCTGAGGGTAGCCGAACTGTTCCTCGATGCGCAGGCAGGTGCATGTCAGGGCCGCCACCTGTTCATCGGTCAGCGAAGGCTGCCCAGCCATGTCGGCCGGGACGCGGTCCATGACCATGCCCCCGGCGTGGCCGCCACGCATGCAGGTGTTCTTGACCGCGATCTCGCGGGCGCGCAGGGCCAGGGTCTGGCGGTCCACCACGAAGCTGTCGGCCACCACCGAGCCGTCCACCACCGACTTGGGCCGTCCCCAGCAGGCGTTGATCAGCACGGCGTCCACGTTTTCAGAGAGCGGATCGCGGGTGTAGACCACGCCGCCCGCCCGGGCCTCGACCATCTCCAGAAAGCCGACGCACATGGCGGGCGTGTCCAGCCCCCGGTTGCGGCGGTAGCCCACGGCCTGGACCCCGTACAGGGAGGCCACCACCCGCTTGTAGGCGGTGAGCAGATCCTCGGAATGAACATTGAGCAGCGTGAGATACTGACCCGCCGAGAAGGAACCGGCCTCGTCCTCGCCCAGGGCCGAGGAGCGCACCGCCACATTGGGCCTGCGCCCGATGCGGGCAACCAGCGCCTCGTATTCGCGCCCGATGGCCGCGATCACTTCGTCGGGCACCTCGGCCGCCATGACCTTGCGCTCGATGTCCTCGGACAGCGAGAGCATGGACGACGGGTTGTCTGCCCCGGCGGACTGGATCAGTCTTTCGATCTCCTCGCGCAGACCGCCTGCCTCCATGAACATGAGACAGGCGTCGGCCGTAACCACGAACCCGTCGGGCACCCGCAGGCCCATCCGGTTGCGCAGTTCGCCCAGGTGGGCCATCTTGGTGCCGCACTCGGCCGAGTCGTTGCGGTCGATCTCGTCCAGGGCGACCACCCGGCGGCCCTCCACATGCTTCTCCACCCGGGGCAGCGAATCCTGGATATTGCGCCGGATGACCTCGAAACTGTTCTGAAGCCCGGAGTAGCGCCCCGGGGCCAGGGACTCCAGATGGCGAATGATGGAATACACAACGGCAGTGACCCGGGCCGTCTTGGACCGGATGAAGCCGAAACCGAAGGGAACCTGCCCGCGCAGCGCCTCCTCCATCTCGGCCATGACCTCAAGGGCCTGGGTGTTGGCCGAGACCAGGAGCTTGAAGGTATGGTAGCGGGCCTGGAACGATTCGCGCAGCGTCTCCGGCTTTGACGCCGGGCCGACGCCCAACAACTCTCCCATCCTGCGTGAAATCTGCTTGATTCGCTCCACCGGCCCCATGGTTCCCTTCCCCCGGACCAGCGCGCTGATCCTGAACACTCACACGCGCAAGCCCCCGCCCCGTCACTCGCCCGGCGCGGCCTCCCCGGGCGCGGGACAGTCCGCGCGCAGGGATTTGCCCCGGGCGGCCGCCATGATCCGGCACCCGAGCAATTCAAAATCCACCGGCTTGATCAGGAAGTCGAAGGCCCCGGCCGACATGGCCTGCAGGGCGCAATCCATGTCCGCATACCCGGTGAGCAGGATGACCTCCACCTCGGGATGGCGGCCCTTGACCAGGGTGAGCACTTGCATCCCGTCCATTTTCGGCATTTTCACATCGAGCACCATGACGTCCACAGGCTCCCGGTCGAGCAGGGCAAGGGCCTCCTCGCCGCCTGACACGGCGGTCGGAACCATTCCTCGTCGCCCCAGACGCTTGGACAGGGCTGAAATGAACCCGTCCTCGTCGTCCACAAGCAATACTCGTATGGCTTCACTCACGAAATGCCTCCATGTTGCCGAACATCGTACAACCACCTTGCCAAAGAGGCCAGCGAAAGAAAACCCCCCGCCCGACACCACTGAATCGAAGCCACGCTCCGGGCAGCCACCCACCCGCCGACCGGAAAAAGACCGGGCCGAGCGGCTTCATCACAACGAATGTGAGGACCGCAAACCAGCACCCCCGCCCCGACGCAACTCCGTGTGAGTCGAAACGCCCCACTTGTGATTTTTTGCACAACAAATACCCCTGTCCACGGCCCTTGCCGCTCCCATCTGCCAAATGGGTCTTTTCACCCCACCGGGGCATTTTGAACCACTTGGGCGTCGCCGCACGGGCTGATCAGGGCTAATCCGGTTTCACGCCGGTCGCGCCGGGGTGAACGCGGCTCCCTCGCAATACTATACATACTGCAATTACAACATGTTGACGCCAGAACGGTCAACGCGGCCCGCACGCACGTTGGCACGGCCATTGCTCTTGTCAGACCGGGGCACGGCTCGCTGCTCGCAGGCATTTGAAATACAAGGACGAAAAAAAACAGGACCCTGAATGGACCTCCAGCCCTACAACAATCTTTCGCGCAATCTGGCGCTGAGCGTCATTGCGGTTTCTTTGATCCCGCTCTTTCTGGTGGGCGGCCTCATCTTCGTCCATTTCTCATCCATATATACGGAAAAAGTCTACGCCCATCTCGGCGCGGTGGTGGACAAGCACCGGGAAACCATCGACGCCTTCCTCGCCGGGAAGCAGTATGAGGTCCTCTACCTCGACAAGACCTTCACCTACGAGCAGCTGACCACGCCCGATGTCCTGGAGCGGACCCTCAAGGACATCCAGCAGCAATACGGCCGTGTCTTCGTGGACCTCGGCGTCATCGACGCCTCCGGCCGCCAGGTCGCCTATGCCGGGCCTTTTGACCAGCTCGACGCGGACTGTTCCAAAGAGTCGTGGTATGCGAACTCCCGGGACGGCAAAATCGCCATCAGCGATGTCTTCCTCGGCCTGCACCGCTCGCCCCACTTCATCGTCACCGTCAACAACTCCGACGGCCTGCGCAGTTGGACCCTCAAGGCCACCATCGACTTCCTCGCCTTTGGCAACCAGGTGGAAAACATCCGCGTCGGCACCACGGGCCACGCCTACATCGTCAACGCCCAAGGCGAATTCCAGACCCGCCCACCATCGGTGGAGGCCCAGGAACTGAGCATGGTTTCGTCCAGGACCGTCCAGCGCCCCCTCACCTCCCCCGGTGTGCTCATCGAACGCTCTCGCGGCAGCAACGGCGAGGACTTCATCGTGGTTTCGGGCGCCCTGGCCGGGGCGGACTGGAAACTCGTCTTCCAGCAGGAGTCCTCGGACGCCCTTTCGGAACTCGTCACCGCCGAGCGCATGGCCTTGCTTGTCCTGGTGGCTGGCGCGCTGGGCATCCTGAGCATGGCCCTGTTCATGAACCGCAAGCTGGTGACCCGGTTCCGGCTCATCGACCTGCGCACCGAGATGATGAACAGACAGATGATCGAGGCGGGCAAGCTGGCCTCCATCGGCGAGCTGGCCGCGGGCATCGCCCACGAGATCAACAACCCGGTGGCCATCATGATCGAAGAGGCGGGATGGGTCGGCGACCTGCTCGAAGACGAGGGGCGCGAGATGTCCTGCCGCGAAGAGGTGGAACGCGCCCTCGCCCAGATCAGAACCCAGGGCGTGCGCTGCAAGGACATTACCCACAAGCTCTTAAGCTTCGCCCGCCAGACCGACACCCGCGTGACCGTGGTCTCGCTGCCCGAGCTGGTGGCCGAGGTGGTCAACCTCTCCATGCAGCCCGCCCGCTACGCCCGCATAGATTTCTCGCTGAACATCGACCCGCACATGCCCCCCATCAAGGCCTCGCCCACCGAACTCCAGCAGGTTTTCCTCAACCTCATCAACAACTCCATCCAGGCCATGGAGCAGGACGGCGGCACCCTGATCATCTCCTGCCACGCCTCGGCGGACGAGGCGTTCATCACCGTGGCCGACACCGGCCCCGGCATCCCCGAGGCCAACCTGGGCAGGATCTTCGACCCGTTCTTCACCACCAAGCCCGTGGGCAGGGGCAGCGGGCTCGGATTGTCCATCTGCTACGGCATCATCCACCAGATGGGCGGGACCATCGAGGTGGAAAGTACCGTGGGCCACGGCACCAGCTTCAACATCCGGCTGCCCCTGCAGCGACCCGACACCTTCCAGGGAGGAAACTCATGAGCGATGCGTCCCTGCTCATAGTGGACGACGAGCCCGGCTTTGTCGAAACCATGCAAAAACGTCTGGCCAAGCGAAACATGACCGCCCACACGGCCCAAAGCGGCGACGAGGCCCTGCGCCGCCTCAGAGAGTTTCCGGAGATCGAGGTCATCGTGCTGGACGTGAAGATGCCGGGCAAGGACGGGCTGGCCGTGCTCCAGGAGATCAAGCAGGCGTTTCCCCTGGTCGAGGTGATCATGCTCACCGGGCACGCCACAGTGCCTTCGGCCCTCGAAGGCATCCAGCTTGGCGCATACGATTATCTCATGAAGCCGTGCAGCTTCGACGTGCTCACCGAGAAGATCAACGAAGCGGCTGCCCTCAAACGCAGACGCGAGACGGAGGCCGCCGAAGCCGGCGGCGAAAAGGCATAAGGGATCAACGGCATGCAGGACGGTGCGACACCCATCAGGCTGCTCATCGTGGACGACGAGCGGGGCTTCACGGAGGTGCTGTCCAAGCGGATGACCAGACGAGGTCTTCGCGTGGACACCGCCGCCAGCGGGGAAGAGGCCGTGCGCATGCTGCGGACACAGGATTACGACGCGACCATCATCGACCTCAAGCTCGAAAGCATGGACGGCGTTGAAATCCTGAAGGTATTCAAGCTGCTTGATCCGGGGCTGCCCATTCTCATGCTCACCGGTCACGGGAGCGAGACGGCGGTCAAGGCAAGCATGCGGCTCGGAGCGGCGGACTACCTGTCCAAGCCGGTGGACTTCGAGGCGCTGGTGGCAAAGGTGTTGAAGGTGGCCAGACAGGGAGGCGACAAGGCATGACCCCGATCACGGTGCTCATCGTCGACGACGAGGTAGGCTTCGCCACCCCCCTGTCCAAGCGGCTGAACAAACGAGGCATAGACACGCGCCTCGTGACAAGCGGGCGCGACGCGCTCATGGTACTGGCAGAGGTAGAGGTGGATGTCACCCTTCTCGATGTCATGATGCCCGGAATGGACGGCATCAAGACCCTCGGGGAGATCAAACGGCTGCACCCCGACAACCAAGTGCTCATGTTCACGGCTCACTCGAATTCCGACATGGTCATATCCTGCCTTGCCATGGGCGCGTATGACTATGTTATGAAGCCGGGAGGTCTGGACGAGCTGGTAGGGAAGATCAGGGAAGCGGCCCAAAAAAGGCAGCGGAATTTGGCGCAGGACATCGGCCCGGAAACGACAACGGGCCATTGCTGTCCGGTTAGGAGCCGTTGGTATCCCTCAATTTCCGCATGAGCGTTGGCTTTCCAAGCTAAGGCCTTTCGATGGACATGTTTGACAGCCTCTCGGAAAAGAAAATATCCAAAATCTCCTCTGTTTATGGTATGC
>JBDRSO010000110.1:0-10196 GCA_043824835.1 Pseudomonadota bacterium
CATGATGACCACCATGGCAGCCCTGATGGGGACCCTGCCCATTGCCGTCGGCTACGGCGCGGGAGGAGAATCCCGCCGGCCGCTGGGCCTGGCCGTGGTCGGCGGGCTCGTGGTCTCGCAGCTCCTGACCCTCTACTTCACCCCGGTCTATTACATGTACCTCGACTCGGCCCAGCAGCGGCTGCGCCGGTTCTTCAGGCGCGGCATCGAGTAGCTCCGGGCCGCTGTCCCATGGCAATGGAAAGGGGCCGGAACGACTCGTTCCGGCCCTTTCCCTGTCTTGCGGCTCGGGGTGGCGGCGTTGTGTTTCCGGCAGCCTTTCCTTGACATTGCAACAGGATCACTGGAATTGTGAAAAGAAGAACGAGATTTAGACAATCAGGTTACGCCTGCCCGGTCGCTTTGCCTCGCGCCGGGAGAAAAGGATATTCATGATCCCGCGCATTCCCCGCATCTTCTTCGATCCGTCGGACCACCGGCTGCTCGGCATCGTCAATGACGTGCTCGACCCTGAGAAGCGCCCCGGACGGGACGTCAAGACGCTGCTTGAGCCGTATCTGCATCCGCACGGCATCAAGACCCTGGCCTCCACGGGCAATCTGCGCATCGCCTATGCCGTGGTCAGCCTCATTGGCTCGCTGGAGACGGGCCGGGCCGGGGAGCGGCTGCAATCCCTGCGCGCCCTGCGCGACGAGGTGCTGACCTCGCCCACCGGCCCCATGCGCCGCAACACGGCCCGGGTGCTCATCCAGATCATGAAGGAGCTGGTGCGCGCCAAAAGCGGCAGCCTGGAGCAGCTCAAGCTGGCCCACGAGTTTCGGGTGGCCGCCACGGGAAAGCCGCGCATCATCCTGGCCCAGCTCAGGAAATACCACCTCATGGAGATGCCTGAGGAGTGGAACCAGGTCGCCTTTGACGACCGGGTGCACGACGCCAACACCAAGGGGCGCAAATCGCCCACGCACCTGATCATGGACGCCTGGATCAAGGGCATCCGGCGGCTGACCGTGGTCCACTACAACTTCGTCAGGCCGGATGTGGCCCGCGAGTTGCTGGAATCGGCCCGGATCATGGGAGTCGAGGTCCATGTGGGGGTGGAGCTGGCCGCCCGGCACCGCGACCGGTTCGTGAACATCATCTGGGAGCCCAAGGGGTTTACCGAAGACGGCGACTACCTCCGGTTCCTGGAGTCCGAGCCGGTGCGCGCGTTCATGGACCAGGGCCGCGAGGTCTCCCTGTGCCGCCGCCGGTACGTCTATGCGGTCCTGGAGTCCTTCAACCGCAACCACCGTTCGTCCATCATGCGCGAGTTCGGCCTGGACCTGCCCCGGCTGGAACGGGCCGATTTCGATGGGTACGTTGGCTCTGGACAGCCCTCGTTGGTTCACCTTGGCGGATTCATCCACAAGACCGCCCTGCCGCTGATGCGCGAGCGCGTGGCTGTCCTGCGCCAGGAATTCGCCCAGACCGCCGATCCCGAAACCCGGCGTGACATCGAGATGCAGGTGGACGCCCTGGACGCCCTGGATGCCGACACCTTTGTGCAGCGCTACCTGCTGCCCGGCGACAACCCCGGGCTGCCCAATCCCATGGCCCCCTCGGCCGGCGACCCCGAGATGCTGACCCTCTCGCCCCTGGAACTGATGCACCGGCTGCGCGGGCTGCACTCGGTCAACCGGTTCATTCTCAACACCGTGGACCTGGCCCAGGCCGATGTCATCGAGTTGCTCTACGATGCCAAGGGGTTGATCAACCATCTCGAACTTTTCAGCCTGCGTGACGTGGCCGACAGCCGCTTCCGCGATGGCGAGGACCTGGGCGAGCTGCGCGAGGCCCTCAACAAGGGCGACGTGGTGGCCCTCAAACGCATCGTCCTCGACAACATCGACCAGCTCTGCTTGGGCGACATGGACTGCGAGGCCGAGAGCGATGAGGCGGTCAAGCTGCGCGAGATTCTGGCAGACATCAACACCCTGGCCGGGCTCTATCGCAACAACCCGCTGCACACCTGCATCGGCAGCGGCTCCACCGGGCACAGCTCGCGCAGCTTCGGCATGGGATTCGCCGTGCTCGAAACCCTGCCGCCGCGCGCCGCGCACATCGCCCGCGAGGGCTCGCGCTGGGGCCGGGGCCGCACCCGGGGGGTATGCCTGCCCATCGCCACCACGGTGCGCGAGCGCCACACCTATTCGCCGGTGGAGGCGGTGACGCCTCTCGGCCGCAGGGTGAGGACGGCCCTGGAGCGCGTGCCCGTGCTGCGCCGCCTGGGCCGCGCCCGCGAGGTGGACTACATCTCGGAGCGCACGCGCATCACCCCGGGCCGCTGCGGCAACATCGCCATGCTCGGCGGGCTGACCGAGACCAGCAACGGCCTGTCGCTGGCCGAACCCGGCTCCCGTGAACGGCCGGAACACCTTTCGCCCTTCTACCTGAACACCACCCTGCGCAACTGGCTCAAGGTGTTCATCGGGTTCATCCCCGCCTTCCTGACCTTTTCCCTGAGCAAGGACTGGTGGCTGCTCGCCTACTTCGGGGCCTTTATCTGGCTGGGCATCACGGCCGGGCGCAACGTGGTCCAGTCCGTGCTGGGCGGCGGCGGGGTGGGCAGCCTGTCGCTGCTGCGCTGGCACCAGTATGTCAACTGGAGCCGCATCGCGGACTCGCTCATGTTTACCGGCTTTTCCGTGCCCCTGCTCGACTGGCTGTGCAAGAGCGTGCTCCTTGACCAAGGATTTGGGGTCAACACCACCACCAATCCGATGTTGCTCTACGCGGTCATGGGCCTGACCAACGGCCTGTATATCTTCAGCCACAACATGTTCCGGGGGCTGCCCAGGGAGGCGGCCTTCTGGAATCTCTTCCGCAGCGCCCTCTCGATCCCCCTGGCCGTGGCCTTCAACTGGGTGGCGGGCCTCGCCTTGGCGGCCGGGGGCGTGGCCGCTGTCGATCCGGTGCTCCAGCAGTGGGCGGCCGTCATCTCCAAGCTCGCCTCGGACTGTGTGGCAGGCGCCATCGAGGGGCTGGCCGACCGGGGGGCCAACGTGCGCCTGCGGCTGTGGGACTACCGGGGCAAGATAACCCAGGTGCTGGCCGTGTACGCCCGGCTCGACTGCCTTTTCCCGGAGCGCGACACCCTGCGCATGATGGCCGACCCCGAGACCATGGTGCGCGAGGTGCGCCAACTGCGCGAGCGGGGCGAGGTCATGGACGAGCTGGACAAGGCGGTGATGCTCAACGCCCTGGACCTGCTGACTTTCTGGATGTACCAGCCGCGCGCGGCCACAGCCCTGGCCGCCCTGCTGCGCGAGATGAAGCCCGAGGAGCGGCGCATCTTTTTCATGTCCCAGCTGGTGCTTCTGCGCGAGCGCGACGTGTCGCAACTCTTCGTGGACGGCGTGGTGGGTCGGAACTTCTCGCGCGCCCTGTCCTTCTACCTCGTGCGCTATCCCGGCTACCTCCGGGCCATTGATCGCATGCTCCTGCGCCTTGGCACCCCCGGCCACACCGGCCCGGGGGTGGGGTGGCCGGGCTGCTGAGGAGATGGGCTGACGCCCGATGACCATGCCAACAGGGCCGATCCCCTCGCGATGCGGCCCCAGCGTTTCCGCTATCCCCGAGCTTGCTCGCAGACGATAACTGATCGTTTTCCAAAAAATTAGTGATTTGTACCTGTTGTCTGCGTTAGGCAGGGGCAGGTCAGTCGGGCCGGGCTGCGCCGGGGGCGGTGTCTCGGGGGGCGGTGGCGATGGCGCGGCGGAACAGGGCGAAGGCGGCCGGGGCGGCGCGCTCCAGGCGGGTCATGTCGTTCGCCAGCATGGACTGCATGACCAGCCCCTGGATGGAGCCGATGAACAGGGTCGCGGCAGAGGGCGGCTCCACTTCGGCCGACACCTCGCCCAGGGTCCTGCCTTGTTCGATGAGCGCCTCAAGCCGCTGCCGGTAGCCGGTCAGCATGGCCTGCACCACCTCCACCACCGGGGAATGCCCGGCCCGCTGCATCTCGCTGAAGACCAGCCGGGGCACGCCCGGATTCTCCATGGCAAAGGCCGCGTGGGCCAGGAACACGGCTTCCAGCGCGGCCAGGGGGGCGGGCGCGGTCGAGGCGGCGCGGTCCACCCTTTCCATCAGGTGGTCTGTCACCCAGTGCACCGTGGCCAGCCAGATGGCCTCCTTGGTCGGAAAATGGCGGAATATCGCGCTCTGGCTCAAGCTCATGCGCTCGGCGATGGTGGCCGTGGTGATGGACGCCGGGTCAGTGGTGGCGGCCAGCTCCAGCACGGTGCGCACTGTCATGGCCCGCCGCTCGTCGGCGCTCAGGTATCGTGGCGTGCTCATGGCTGTCTGTCCCGGGTGTCGCAAGAAAGTGATTGCTAACTCACATTGCTTTTGTCATACAGAATTGGCAAGGCTTCGCACCCCTGGCGCAAGGTGGGGGGCAGCAGCCGGTGTCGCGTAGACGGTTGAACCCTGCCGCCCGGCGGCCCGTCAGGAGCCCCGAAGTCGTATCTCTGTTTTTTCGCGAAGGTGTTTCCATCGCCCCGTTTTGGTGGTATCCTTGCTACAAATTTGTATGCTCCGGCGGCGGGGGTGGCCTAGGGGCGTGCCGGTGGCGGCGGTTCATTCGGGACGATGCGCGCAGTGTAGCGCATTGCCCCATGAAGGAAAAGGAGGGAAGGATGGTGTTCAAGAAAGGAGACCCCGGCGGCCCGGGATGGCCCTCTGTGCTGCTGCTGGTCCTGGCTGGCGTGGCGCTGACCGTGGGTGTGGCCCTGGCCATGCACACCACGGATCAGGCATCGTTCTGCGGCAGTTGCCATTCCATGTCCGAGGCGGCGTGGACGCACAAGCAGTCCGTCCATGCCAAGCTGGCCTGCAACGAGTGTCATGCCCCGTACAATCTGGTGGCAAAGGTTCCGTTCAAGACCAAGGAAGGGATGAGGGACATGTATGTGACGGCCACGAGCACGATCCCCGATCTCATTCATCCGGGGGGCGAGACCAAGGACGTCACCCAGGCCAACTGCCTGCGCTGCCACACGGAAACCACCTCCACGGTGGTCATGCAGAGCAAGCAGTACTGCACCGACTGTCACCGCAGCGTGCCCCACATGCCGAAAATCCCCGTAGCCAAAAGGAGCGCCGCCGATGCGTAGAGCCATACCCGTTTTCGCCCTGCTGGCCGCCCTGTGCGCGTTGGCCCTGACCGCGTGTTCTGAGGTGTCCGAACCGCAGACCCCGGTCTTCAAGACCGAGCTCCCCGAGAACGAAATAAAAAACTCCAAGTTCAAGCCGGATTTTCCGCTGCACTATGAGACGTATCTCAGGAACAACGAAACCGAGATCATGACCGAGTACGGCGGGTCCGTGGCCTACAACAAGAACGACGACGTCAACCCGCTGCCCGAGGGCTACAAGTATGCCCAGCCGTATCTGAAAAACCTTTGGCTGGGCTATCCCTTCAGCTACGAATACCGGGCGGCGCGGGGCCACACCTACGCCATCAAGGACATCCTGCACATCGATCGGATTGACCGCTACAACGAGAAGGGCGGGCTGCCCGCCACCTGCTGGAACTGCAAGACGCCCAAGATGACGGAATTTGTCGGCGAGTACGGCGACGAATTTTGGGCCAAGGACTTCAACGAGTTCCGCGAGCAGGTGGACCTGGATGAGGACACCATCGGCTGTGCCAACTGCCACAATCCGACCAACATGGAACTGCGCCTCTACTCCGAACCCCTCAAGGTCTATCTCGCGGGCCAGGGCAAGGAGTTCAAGGACCTGCCGCGCAACGACCAGCGCGCTCTGGTCTGCGGCCAGTGCCATGTCGAATACTACTTCACCGACGTGGGCATGGGTGCGGCCAAGAAGCCCGTGTTCCCGTGGACCGAGGGGCTGGACCCCGATGAAATCTACACCTACTACAAGTCGCACGGCATCACCGAGATGCCCGGCTTTGAGGGGCAATTCGTGGACTGGGTCCATCCCGTGTCCAAGACGCCCATGCTCAAGGCCCAGCATCCCGAGTACGAGTTCTGGTTCAACGGCGTGCATGGCGCGGCCGGGGTGAGCTGCTCCGACTGCCACATGAGCTACACCCGCCTGGACGGCAAGAAGAAGATCTCCAACCACCACTGGACCTCGCCGCTGAAGGACCCGGACATGAAGGCCTGCCGCCAGTGCCACACCGACAAGACCCCCGAATTCCTGCGCGAGCGCGTGCTCTACACCCAGCACAAGGTCTGGGACCAGCTGCTCATTGCCCAGGATGTCTCGGTCAAGGCGCACGAGGCCATCCGCATGGCTGCCGAGTTCGAGGGCGACAAGCCCGCCGACTACGACCAGCTGATGATCGACGCCCGCGAGATGTGCCGCAAGGGCCAGTTCTTCTGGGACATGGTCTCGGCCGAGAACAGCGTGGGCTTCCACAACCCGGCCAAGGCGCTCGACACCCTGGCCCGGTCGCAGCAGTTCAGCCAGAAGGCCGTGGACACCGCCATCAAGGCCGCGTCCTTCACCACGGCCGAGGCCCTGTCCGGGGACATCAAGGAGCTGGTGCCGCCCATCCTGGAGCACAGCCGCAAGCTGCAGCAGAGCCAGGAACACCTGGACAGCCACGCCTGGTTCAAGTACCTCCCGCTGCTGCCGGAGAAGGAGCTGATGTGGGATGAGAACAAGCGGCTCATCCCGCCACCTTCGGGAAGCTAGCGGTAACTGACCGTTGATTGAAAAGATCGGGATTCCGGCATCATGCTGGAGTCCCGATTTTCGTTTTTGAGCTGTGGGCGGCGGTGTCAGCCTCTGGCGCGGGGAAGGGCGATGGCTCGGTTCAGGTCGTCCAGCAGGGCGTCGAGGTCCAGGCCGTGGGTGACGGCCACGGCTTCGATGGTCTCGAAGAGGGCGGTGCAGAGCAGGCAGACCCCGGCCTGCCCGTCGCGGGAGCGGAACACGGCCTGGGTGGCCGGGTGGGCGTGGACCGTGTCCAGCAGGGTCATGCCTGCGGTGATGGTGGGCCGGGTCGCGGTCATTGGCCGACCCCGTTCATGGCTTGCTTGAGAGCGCTGGGGATGTGGCCGATGACCTCGGCGATGCGCGAGCCGGGATTGGGGCGGGCCAGCTGCCCGGCCAGCCGGTTGGCCCTGGCCGCCAGATGCGCGGCCTCGGCCACGGGCAGGCCGCGTTCCATCAGGGCGGCGGCGATGCCCGCCACGGTGTCGCCGGTGCCGCCCATGGCCTCCAGGGCTTCCTCGCACGGGCTGTCCACGGTGTGCAGCACGCCGCCCGCGTCGGCCACGTGATCGACGCTCCCCTTGACCAGCAGGCAGCGGGCTGCGTTGCCCCCGCCGTAAGCGCGTCGGATGAGGTCGGGCACGTCGTTGTCATCGTGCAGGATGAAGCCCCGGGTATAGAAGGGATGCGGCGCGGTCTCGTCGGCCAGGAAGGCAAGCTCCCCGGCGTCCGGGGTGAACAGGTCGTAGGCTGCGGCCTGCCCGCTCATCTTGGCCGCGTACATGAAGCCCGCATCTGCGATGAGCCGTGGCCGGGCGGCCATTTCGTCCACGGCGAAGAGGACCTTGTCGTGCCACATGACGTCGGGCATGAGATAATGGAAGACCAGGGTGGAAATGTCGCGGCCGGGCAGGGTTTTGGTCAGGCGGGCGTAGAGGGCGCGGCTGCCGTGGCCCTGCCCCTGGTCGCCCACCAGGAAGGCCTGGGGCGCGGGCAGGCCGAGGGTCTGGCTGGCCGTGCAGGCCGCTGCCAGCAGGGCCGGGGTGCCCCGGTCCGTGGGAATGCGTGTTCCGGCCACGGTCACGGTATCGCCGTGGAGCGTGGCCGCTCCCTCAATGACGCCCATGTCCGGGTCGGGAACCGTGCCTACGATGGCGAGCATAGCCGCTTCATCTCCTCACAGGCCAGCCCCAGCGCGTAGCCGCACAGGGTGTGGCCTGTCTCGCGCGGGGAGGCGGCCTCGTCCAGCCGCTGCCCGATGAGCCGGGCGGCCAGCCAGGGCACGTCCGGGCAGCCGCCGCCCGAGACGTTGACGATGACGCCCGTGCGCTTGTCCACGGTGATCTTCATGTTGGCGGCCCGGACCATGAGATGGTCGCCGAAGTCCTTGACGTGGTAGAGGTCCACCGGGGTCAGCAGCGGCCCGGTCACGGGGATGGCGTCCAGCGGCGGCACCTTGGCCTCATCGAGGTGGCGCAGGATGTTCAGCCCCTCGATGAGGGGGTACTCCACGGCCAGGTCGCAGCCGGTGCGCACCTCGGGCGGCGGCCCCTTGACCGCCACCTCGAAGCCCGCGCGGCGCAGGGCCTTCTCAGCCCTGATGACCTCGCTGGTGTTCTCGAACAGCAAAAGCCCCCGGTCCGCCCTGGACGGGGCCGGACCAGAGGTCTTTTTGCGCAGAAAGTCGAGAAAACCCAATGCTATTCCTTGCTGATGCGTATCTGGTATTCTCCACTGTCCTCGGCCACGCTGTCAAGGGTCCAGCCCTTGGCCTGGACCGCGCGGCAGACGTTTTCCTTGGATGCCTCGGTATCCACCAGGATTTCGAGGCTGCCGCCGCTCATGGCCGCGATGGCGTTGAGGGTCTCCAGAACCGGCTGGGGGCATGACAGCCCGCGTGCGTCAACGATGGTGTTGCTCATGTTCATTTCTCCTTGTCTTGCCCTTGAAATAGCTCTTCAGTGGGCTGTTCAAAAATGTTCGAGTGCAAGGGTGCAAGGCGCGAAAAGAGATCAAGGCCGAAGCGTACTCCTGGTACGCGAGGGTTTGGTCTCTTTGAAGCAACGCAGCAATCGGACGTTTTTCAACAGCCCATCATGCCTTGGCGCGCATGGTCAGGCCGAAATAGAGGCATACGGCCAGCCCGATGAACACGGCCAGGATGCCGTGGGGACCGACCCCGGCCGGGGAGCTGGCCAGCCCGAAGTTGTGGGCGAATGCCGCGCCCGCGATCATGCCGAAGACAAAGACCGCGGCGTCGCCATCGCCCTCGCCCGCCAGGAAGAGCTGACGGCCCGGGCAGCCGCCCGCCAGGGCGAAGCACCAACCGGCCAGCAGCATGCCCGCGAAGTTCCAGACCTGCTGGGTGTGGGCCACGGGTTGGCCCTCAAAGCCGATCTTGACCTGTCCGAGCAGCGCGTTGACCACCGAGGCGGCCACCAGCAGGGCGATCACGCCCAGCAGCAGGTGGGTCTGCTTGAAGAGAATCACGTCGCGGAACGCGCCCATGGTGCAGAAGCGGCTGCGCTGGGCGATGAAGCCCACGAACAGCCCGGCCAGCAGGGCGATGAGCAGGGGCGCGTGCATGGCCCCGGGGCCTTTGACGCTGTAGAAAAGCACGCCGCTTTTCAACTCGCCCTGTATCTGGGGCGAGGCGAGCATGAGGGCCAGCAACCCGACCATGCACAGGGGCAGGATCAGCCCCACCGAGGGGTACGCCTTCTGGGCGCGGCCCAGGGTGTAACCTTTTCGGAAGAAGATGGTGCCGATGAAGATGCCTGCGATGAGGCCGAGGATGCCGAAGATTGCGCTCAGGTCGCCGCCAGCCAGCCGCAGGATGGCCCGCCACGGGCAGCCCAGGAAGACCAGGGCGCCGATCATGGCGAATGCGCCGAGCACGAACCGGGCCACGGGCGCTGACCCGGCCCGGGGCCTGAAATCGCGGAAGAGGAGCGCGGCGATCAGGGAGCCGACGACGAATCCGATGATCTCCGGCCGGATGTACTGGACCACCTCGGCCCGGTGCAGGCCCAGCGCTCCGGTGATGTCGCGCTCGAAGCAGGCGACGCAGATGCCCATGTTGCCCGGATTGCCCCAGTATTGCAGCAGCGGCGCGAGCACGCCGATGGCCACTCCCACGGCGATGATGCCCGCCCTGGATGAAAAGAAAGTCTTCATGATCCCCCTCGCACGGTTTGACGGTGGCACCGAAGCCCCCTTCGGCGCACAGAATATTCTTATGATTCTGTAGGGGATGCACAGGCCGATAACAAATTGATTTCAGCCAGCTTCCGGGGGTGATGCTATTGAGAAAATCTATATTAACGAGAGCGGGTGGGTGGCGAAGTGGGGCTTAGAATTTATCCGTAAATAATCCCTATTTTTCTCAAGGCGATGATCGCAGCAGCCAAGTGAGTTAGAGCCATGTGTGATGAAAGAAGCTTTTCAAATCGTACCAAGAGCTTCCT
>JBDRSO010000111.1:0-5516 GCA_043824835.1 Pseudomonadota bacterium
GACAGCTTCATGCCCTGGGTAAAGGGCCGATGCGGATCCTCAAGAGAAACCGTTGCATCCGGCGGAGTCGTGCGTACGGTCAGGGCATGCGCACTCGCCACCAGCGAGACCGGAACCACCACATCCTGACTGCCAAGCTCCACCCACTGCGTCACCGGCTCATACCCGTCACGCGAGACCTGCACATTGTACCGACCGGGTTTCAGACGCATGCCCGGAGCATAGCGGGGCGTGATGTTCAATATCTTCACCACGGCATCAGACGGGTCCGCCTGCACCGTCAGCGAGCGCATCAAGGCCGGATCATACGAAAGCGCCACATGGCGAGAGGCTGTCTTGCCCGCCTCGACACGCAGCGTCAGCCCCTCGGTCTCGTGCTCGGCCAGACGAAGCTCCACCTCGTAGGCTCCGGCACGCATGTCCTGCAGGCTCAGCGGCGTTGCGCCTCGGCGCGCGCCGTCCACATACACCGCCGCGCCAGATGGCTCGGAGGTCAGCTTCAGCCCGCCCAGGCTCTCCTGCGCCACCACAGGGGCCGCAGGGGAAGGCGCAGGGCTCGCCTGCGGCGCAGTCGGGGCCGGGGCAGGAACCGGGGCAGGGGCTGCCGGGCCGGAGGCCACAAAGCCCCCGCCGCCGCGGGCAACAGGCGCCTCGTCCCGGTTCATGAACCAGAACACGCCGCCCACAAGCAGCAGCGCGGCCAGGGCACCGATCACCCCGGCCTTGACCGCGCTGTTCCCGGATGCGCCCGCCGAAGCGCCAGGGCGCGCCAACACCCGCGTGGCCGAGCCCTTGCCGCCAGCGCCAGCAGGCTTCTTGCCCTGCTCCACAAGCTCCACATCGCGGATCAACGAAGCGCAGTCCGGGTAGCGGTGCTCTGGCTCCTTGCCAAGCATGGCGTTCACAAGCGGCTGGAGCCGCGCATGCGCCTGGGGCAGCACCGGAATCGGGTCGTTGACATGCTTGTAGGACACCGCCAGGGTCTCCGGTGCATCATAGGGCACCTGCCCCGTGAGCATCTCGTACAGCAGGATGCCCAGGCTGTAGATGTCGCTGCGGCCATCAACATCCATGCCCTTAATCTGCTCAGGGCTCATGTAATGCGGAGTGCCGATGCTCATGCCCGTCTTGGTCATGCGCGTGCCGGAACCCATTGCCCGGGCTATCCCAAGGTCTGTCAGCACCGGGCGGTCGCGCTCGTCGAACATCACGTTCTCGGGCTTCACGTCCCGATGCACGATGCCCTTGGCATGGGCCGTGCCCAGGGCATCGGCCAGGCTCTTCAGCACCGCCAGGGATGCCTGCGGCGTCAGGCCCGTGCGGATGCGCTCCTTGAGGTCGCCTCCGGGCAAAAGGGCCATGGTGTAGAAGTGGAAGCCGTCGCCCTCGCCGACATCATACACCGGCACGATGTGCGGATGCGAAAGCGCCGCGCTGTTGCGGACCTCCTTCATGAAACGAGCAACACGCTCCGGGTCCAGGGCCAATGTGGGCGGCAGAAGCTTCAGGGCGACACGACGGCCAAGCTCCACATCCTCGGCTTCAAACACAAGGGCCATGCCGCCCTGGCCGATCTGGCGGATTATGCGGTATTTGCCAAGCTCGGTGCCATTCTTGAGGATCATCAACGCTCCGATAGTATTAACAATTTTGCCAAAAACTAGGGGCGAACCCAGGTCACGTCAAAAACAAGCGGCAGTGTTTCGTCCAGCACCTGGACATCACCGGAAAAGTCCACCCGGCAGGCATTCAGCTCCTGTGGCGTGCGGATGGTGAAAGACGAATCAACCAGATTGTCTGAGAAGGCACGCTCCAAAAGCAGCACTCCGGTATCTCGGTCAAAGAGCATCACGCGCCCGCTCACAGGTGTTCCGTTTGCAAGGTCAACATCCATGTCCTTGGCAAGGGTTTCCTGCTCTCCCGTATGGCGGGCAGGGGTGTATTTCCCCCCGGTGGCCAGCAGAATTGGCAAGGAGAAAACGTGCAGATAGGGATTCGTGGACGAATACTCGTCCGTGCGGACGAATTGGGCGGAGTAGCTGTGCCCCAGCACCACACGCACCCCCTCGGACGTGGAATCGAGCTCCACCGACAGGGACTGGGCGTGCGCGGTTCCCTTGACCATGCGCTCCGAGGTCCGTTTCTTGTACGAACACCCGGAAACCAGGAGCAAAAGGGCCAGAAGAACGCATGTATAGCGCATGGGCTCACTCCTCTCCGATGATGCCCACGTTGAGCATGGATGCCAGCGATGGTGGCGTGGGCATTGTCGGACGATAAAACAGGGTCACGCCCTGGCGGCTCGCATGCATGGCCACGAATCCGGCTGGAGCGTCCTTGATCTGCCAGGAGTTCAGCCGGGGCTGCGGCGGGCAATCCGGCATGTGCGACGCGGTAGAACTGAGACAGCGGTCGTGAAAAGAATAGCGCGAGGCAGCACCGTCCACCACCACATCATAGGTGCCGTTGGTGATCAGAAGCGTGCTGTGCAGCGGCCCCTGCGCACTTTCCTTGGTGTGCCAGTTGGCATAAATCTCGCGCTTTCCGGCCGGGGTGGTCAGGATGGTTGTCTTTGCCCAGGGCACCAGCACCCGCTCCACCTCATGTTCCACTGCCATTTCATAGGCCAGCTTCACTGCGGCTTCGGCATCCTCGCGCGAGGCGGCAACGGCCAGCACAGGTCGATCCAGGCCCTCATGGCCCTCTGAATACTTGGCCTTGCCGTGAAGCTCCACGGCCCGCTGGACCTTTATCCGGTAGGTGCTCGGTCGAAGCGCCCCCTGCGGATGCCGCTTCACTATCCGCTCCTCAAGGGCGGCGCCATCACGCATGAACACTACCGGGGCATGGCCGAGAACCATCGGCCAGCCTGCAAGCCGATACCGGGGCTCGGTATGCATCAGGATGAAGCGGATATCCTCCCAGTCGAAGTCGAAGGTCTTGCCCTGCTTGGCCACGGTGAGACGCAGTTGCGCCAGTTCGTCTTTGCCACCGGCAATGACCCGCATGGGACGTATCTCGATGCCCGCAAAGGGCCTGTCGCCTTCGCCTGCAAGCGCCAGCCAGACCATGTCCGGAGGCTGTGAGGCGTGCCGCACGCCGCTGGACAGCCAGCCGGAATCCGCCCCCGCAGCCAGCGGCAGCAGGCCGCACAGCAGGAGCACCATCGCCGCGATCATTGGCCTCATAGCCTGCCTCCAGGATCTTTTCGCACCGGGACGCGCTTGAATATCTCGCGCGAAAGCCGCTCCAGCAGGGCAGGGCGTTCAAGCCCCTGGAAGACGAACGCCTCGGGCCATGCGCCCGCGCTGCCGCGCCGGGTCTCAACCAGCCAGGCCGTGCGAATGATGGTCTTGGGAAAGAGACCCTCCTGGGTCTTCCGGTTTTCGGAGATCACCGAGAATCGGTACGGGCTTTCAGGGGCGGCAGGTTTCGGCTGCATCCGGTCCAGGAGCATGGTGTCCGTGGCCAGCCGGGCAAGCATGGCAAATGGAGAAAGACCCTGCTGCAGGCGGGCGGCAAATTCACGGCGCAGGGCCATATCCTGGACCTGATACACCTCGGTCCACCGTTCCTGCTCCTTGCTGCTCTTGGTGTCGAGCAGGCGCTGGGCCTGTTGCCGGCGAAGAGTGTTGCACCCGGCGTCATCCGGGGCGCACTGACCCACCCGCTCGCGCTTCACGTCGCTCTGGCGCTCGAACCAGGACTGCATGGCGGCCCGGACAGGGAAGGCCGTCTTTGCATTTTCTCGATTGAAGGCAGCAAGCTCCGAGGTCAGCCGGAACTCAAGCCTGTCTGCCAGCAGGTCCACCATGCGCGTGTCGAGCTTGCCGAGCATATCCAGCCACGGCCCGGCCTCGGTCCAGCGCAGATCATCCAGCAGCATTTCGCTGGCTCGGCCCACCACCTCTGCCAATTGTCCCGAAGTGACCACCCGGCTTGACGCGTGGCGCAGGCGAATGGTGTCGAAGCGATACCTGGCGTCTGCATGGTCGCCCAGGGCAAAGGCGGCCTTGCCCATGACAAAAAGGGCTTCCGAAGCCAGATCGGGAAAGTCTCGGGCCACGTCCTCGGCCTGGCGATAGGCCGGGAAAAAACGATCCTCGGCATACAGGCGCTCGGCATAGTCCAGCCGCTCCTTGGCCTGGGCCGGGGTTGGCGGCTGCTGGATATACACATCCACTGCCTGCCGGGCAGCCGCAGGCTGCGCCAGCGCCCCCAGCAGCAGGCACAGGGCGACGAGGATCAGGAGTGTGCCTCTGCGGCGGACGGCTTGTTCCAAGGGGTTCGTCATGGGCGAACCTCCTTCGGGAACCCGGCATTGCCGCCCCGTGCCTCTGCTGCTCGTTTCCAACCCGTCCTCCCCGCTGCTTCGTGTCATCTCAATCTTGCTGCCATTGAAGGCAGGCAACCACTTCAAAAAACGCCCCGCTCGCTTCGCTCGCGTCCTCTCTGTACTTGCTCATCAGCTCTCCTTCTTGTTGGCACGACAATCGCATGCCAATTGTAAAATGGTAATAAAGGCAAAGAGTAAGAATTATTCCTGGGGGAGGCGAACGACGCGAAACCCGAAGCTGCTGCTCCGGCTGCCCGGGAAGCTCCTGATGCGGTTGGCGGAACGCACATCCGACGGGTAGCTGTACCAACAGCCGCCGCGCAGAACGCGAGTGCCGCTGGCATGATTATTGCTTATAGGATTACTATTTGCGTGCTTGGAGTACGCATCCTTGTCGTACCAGTCCTCGCACCATTCCCAGACATTGCCTGACATGTCGTACAGACCAAGACCATTGGGGGCCTTGCCGCCAACAGGATGCGTCCTTCGCCCGCTGTTGCCATCATACCAGGCCACACGGCCCACATCGTTCCCGCCTGCATACTTCTCATTCTTCCCGCCGCTGCGTGCCGCGTATTCCCACTCCGCCTCCGTGGGCAGACGGAACCGGCCATTGCCAGATGAATTGAGCTTCCTGATGAACGACTGGGCGTCATCCCAGGATACCATCTCGACAGGATTGCGGTCGCCCTTGAAGTGCGAAGGGTTGCTGCCCATCAGCGCCTTCCATTCGGCCTGAGTCACCTCGTACTTGCCCAGCCAGAATCCACCCACGCACACCTCGTGCACAGGCTTCTCGTCTGAGTCGCCATCATTACTGCCCATCATGTAACAACCGCCAGCAACCCACACGAACTCCATGCCCGTGGTGGGCTCGCGCCAGGTATCGCCAACCTTGTGCGCGGCAGGGGCCGGAGGCGGTGGCGGAGGCAGCTTCTCCAGAGCAAGGTTGACCGTGGCCGCAGAACCTGAAATGCGCACGCGCTGCCGGGAGTCCTTGTATCCCTCGGCCCGGGCAGAAACCACATACTCCCCTGGCGACAGCTTCATGCCCTGGGTAAAGGGCCGATGCGGATCCTCAAGAGAAACCGTTGCATCCGGCGGAGTCGTGCGTACGGTCAGGGCATGCGCACTCGCCACCAGCGAGACCGGAACCACCACATCCTGACTGCCAAGCTCC
>JBDRSO010000112.1:0-2915 GCA_043824835.1 Pseudomonadota bacterium
CAAAAAACGGCCCCACCCCCCACCCCCCCCCCTTCGGCGCCCGCCTTTTTTCGGCAAAAAACCCGCGAGGGGTGTCTGTCTGTGCGCTGGCCTACAAGCCTTTTTTCCGCCCCCGCGCGAAGCGCAGCCAAAAAGTTTGGGAAAAGGAGGGGATGGGGGTCCGGGGGAAGGGGAGGAAAGAACCCTTTTTAAAGGGTTTTTCCTCCCCTTCCCCCGGCCGCCGGAGGCACTACTCTCTCCCTGATCAGAGAATGGTCAGTGGGGTGTCGTGGTCCCTGATCCGGGCGATGCCGATGGGCACGGCCAGATCCCCGGCCGCTTCGAGCATGGCCACGACCCGCCCGAGCTTGTCCGGCGGCACGGCCAGGACCAGCCCGCCCGAGGTCTGGGCGTCGAACATCATGTCCAGGGTGATGGGGTCCAGGCCCGGTGCCACCCGGGTGCGCCGCAGGTAGTGCGTCCGGTTGCAGATGGACCCGGCCGGGAGCATGCCCATGGCCGCCAGTTCCAGCGCGCCCGGGATGAGCGGCACCGCGTCCATGCGCAGTTCGATGGTCACGCGGCTGGCGTCGGCCAGTTCGATGAGGTGGCCGCCCAGGCCGAAGCCGGTGATGTCCGTGGCCCCGGTCAACCCCAGCTCGGCGATGACCCGGCCGCCCGCCCGGTTGAGCCGCCCGCACACCTCGAAAAGGGTGTCTTCCATGGCCTCGCTGCCCGGCATCTCGCCCTTGATGGCCGTGGCCAGCACGCCGGTGCCGATGGGCTTGGTCAGAACCAGGGTATCGCCCGGGCGCACGCCCCGGTTGGACGCGAACCGGGCCGGGTCCACGGTGCCGGACACGGCCAGCCCGTATTTGATCTCGTCGTCCTCCACGCTGTGGCCGCCCGAGGGCACGGCCCCGGCCTCTTCCACAGCGTCGCGGCCGCCGCGCAGCACCTCGCGCAGCACCTCGCCCGCGAGCTTCTTCATGGGATAGCAGACGATGTTCATGGTCGAGAAGGGCTCGCCGCCCATGGCGTAGACATCGGACAGGGCGTTGGCCGCGGCGATGCGGCCGAAGCGGTAGGGATCATTGACCACCGGGGTGAAGAAATCCACGGTCTGGACCAGCGCCTTGCCCGGGGGAAAAGACAACACCACGGCGTCCTCGTTGTCGCCGGGGCCTCCGGCCAACACGCGGTCATCCCTGCGGGCATACATGCCCGAAAGTGCCTGCTCCAGGTCCCCCGGAGCGATCTTGGCGGCTCAGCCGGCCGCTTTGACCATGCTCACAAGCTTCAGCTTCGGCATGCGCCCTCCTTTGTCCCCCGTCCTATCAGAGAGCCGGGTGATTGCAAAGGCTGCCGTGGGCCGCCATGCCACCTTGCCGGGCTTTGCCATCGGCCCCGCGCCGTGCTAGGACACCTCGTGCCGGGGCGGGAACCGACCCGCCCGCCACCGCCAAGACCGGAGACCCCATGCACGACGACCAGACCAAGGAATTCCTGGCCAGCCTGCCCGAACTGGAAGCAGACAAAACCTACCGCTTCAAATGCCACCCCGCCGTCGCCTGCTTCAACGCCTGCTGCAGCGACCTCAACCTGGTGCTCACCCCCTACGATGTCCTGCGCCTGCGCCGCTCTCTGGGCCATGGCAGCGTCGAGTTCCTGCGCTCCCACACCACCATGCACACGGTGCCGGACACCGGGTTTCCCGAGTTCCGGCTGCGCATGATCGACAACAAGGCCCGCAGCTGTCCCTTTGTCCGCGATGCGGGCTGCTCGGTCTATGCGGACAGGCCCGGCGCCTGCCGCATGTACCCTCTGGGCAGGGCCACCCGGCCCGACGGCCTGGGCGGCGTGCGCGAGCACTTCTTCATCGTGCGCGAGGATCACTGTCTGGGCTTTGAGGAACCTGACGAGTGGACCGGCGACTCATGGAAGCAGGACCAGGGGTTCGTGAACTACACGGCCAGCAACGACCGCTACATGACCCTGCTGGCCCGCATCCGCCAGACCGGCGCGCCCGTGCCCGAGAAGATGGGCCACATGGCCACCCTGGCCCAGTACAAGCTCGACGAGTTCCAGCGCTTCATCGTCCAGACCCGGCTTTTCGCCCGGTTGGACATGGACGAAGCCCGCCGCAAGGCAGTGCTGGAAGACGAGGAAGCGGCCCTGGAATTCGCCATGGACTGGATTGAACTGATGCTCTTCCACGCCTCCCCGAACCTCAAGCCCAGGAGATAGTCATGGCCCTGCCCGCCAACCCCAAGCTCATGTCCATCCGCACCTTTCTCAAGAGAAAGGCGGAACTGCGGCCCGGCCACAGGCTGGTCTTCACCAACGGCTGCTACGACATCCTGCACCCGGGCCATGTGGACCTGCTGACCCGCGCCCGCGCCCTGGGCGACTACCTGGTGCTGGGCCTCAACTCCGACGAATCGGTGCAGATGCTCGGCAAGGGCGGCGACCGGCCGCTCAACCCCCAGGACGACCGCGCCTTTGTCCTGGCCGGGCTGGCCTGCGTGGACTTCATCATCGTCTTTCACGAGTCCACGCCCCTTGAGCTGATCAAGGCGGTCCGGCCCCAGGTGCTGGTCAAGGGCGGCGACTGGGCCCCGGAGACCATCGTGGGCCGCGACGTGGTCGAGCAGGCTGGCGGCGCGGTGCACAGCCTGCCGCTCCTGCCCGGCTATTCGACCACGAGTCTCGTGGAGCGCATCCGCAGGGACTAAATCCTTTTCGTCCATTGTCTCTGTACAGTCCTGAAATAGGTTGACGGTTTTTGAAGGTTTCAATCAGGCTGTGGGGCTAGCCCCACAGCCTGCTGGCAACCTTCAAAAACCGTCCACCTATTTCAGGACTGTACAGAGACAATGGACGAAATGGATTTAGTCCCTGCGGAGGCGCTCCCCGAGACTCGTGGTCGACTAGCC
>JBDRSO010000113.1:0-25836 GCA_043824835.1 Pseudomonadota bacterium
CTTTCTGGTACACATACCAGCTTAAGCTAGGGAGTGCCGACATGGTATTTCTTTGGTTACTTTCTTTTGGGCCAGCAAAAGAAAGTAACCCCGCCGGGAGGGCATTATAAAAACTGGAGGAGCGCCAGCGACGGCTCCCCTCCCTCTCTCTACTCCGTCATCCCGCACCCTACGCACTTCTCACACCCCTTGGGCGGGCAGCCCGCCGAGACAACCGCCTCCTTGGCGCGTTGCCATTCCTTCCACAAATGCTCGCGGGACACGCCGATATCAATGACCTCCCAGGGGAAGGGCTCGTGCTCGCCGCGTTCGCGGTCGATGATGGCGGACTGGTCGCCGGGCCAGAGCTTGAGGGCTTTTTTCCAGCCGCCGTGGTCAGCGGCCAGGAGGATGAACTCGGCCAGTTCCTCGCCGCCTCGGGCGAGCAATCCCTGGAGCCGGGCCTGAAAGGGGGCGTCGTGGTGCAGGGTCACACCCTTGTAGGGCTTGACCATGGCGGTGAGCTGCTTCATGCGCGCCTCAAGGGCGGCCTCCGAGGCCATGGGCGCCCATTGGAAGGGGGTGAAGGGCTTGGGCACCAGCGAGCTGACGCCGATGGTGATGCGCATGAACTGCTTCTTGCTGCCGCCCGGCTCCTCGGCGCGGATGCGGATGATCTCGGCCAGGAACTCGCGCAGCTCGTCGTAATCGGCGTCGGTTTCGCCGGGCCAGCCCGCGATGAGGTAGAGCTTGAGGTGGTTGACCCCGTATCGGGCGCACAAGCGGACGGCATTGAGGAAATCCTCGGGCTTGAGCTTCTTGCTCATCATGTGCCGCAGCCGCTCGCTGGCACCTTCCAGGGCCAGGGTCACGGTGCGGATGCCGCGCTCGCGCAGGTAGACGAGCAGCTCCTCGGTGATTCCGTCTGCGCGCATGGACGAGAGGGCGAATTTTTTCTTCTGCCCGTGCAGCCATTTGAGGAAAGGGAGCAGGTCGGGCCAGTCGGTCAGGGCGGTGCCCACCAGCCCCACCTTGGGCGGGTCGGTCAGGGTGACGATGCGCTTGAGTTCGTCGAGGTCGGCGTGGCGCGGCGGGCGGTAGATGAATCCGGCGGCGCAGAATCGGCAGCCGTAGGGACAGCCCCGGTTGACCTCAAGAAGCAGGGTATCGCGGAAGGCGGCGTGGCCGCTGATGAAGCAGGAGAATGCGGGATCGGGCAGGGGCGCGCCCGAGCGGCCCGAGAAAACGCGCCTGACCGGGGTGCGGGTATGGCCCGGCACATAGATGCCCGGGTGGTCCTTGATGGCGTCGAGGATGGCGGGCTTGTCTGCGCCGTCGAAGACAAGGCCGCGCAGGGTGAGGAAAAAGGGGATGAAGTGCTCGTCCGCCTCGCCCACCCAGAAGAGATCCACAAAGGGCGCGATGGGCGCGGGGTTGAGAAAGGCGGGCGGTCCCCCGGCCATGACCAGGGGAAGGAACGGGCGTTCCGCCGACAGTGGCGGAACGCCCGCTGCCCGAAGCATTCGAGGGAGGTTGAGGAAGTCCTCCTCGAATATGACGCTCCAGGCTATCACAGGGAATGAGGATAGTGGGCTTCGTGATTCGCGCGTTGCGGGTTCGTGGCCCTCGGTGAGGCCGAGCTTGTCCGGGAAGACACGTTCGACGGCAAGTCCGGGCTCTTCGGCGAGCATCCTGTAGACGGCCTGCCAGCCCAGCGTGGAGATGGCCGCAGCCTCGCCACCAGGGATGGCGATGGCCACGGGCAGCCGCCCGCCGAGGTCCGGAGCCGATGGCTCGGACGTGCCGTGATACAGGACTCGCGTGTCTATGATGGCCCCCGCCTCGCGCTTGTGATCATTCGGCGGCGCGGCCTCGCCAGGGCCGACGTGGCCGGGCCGGGCGCTCCGCATGGAGCGCGCACCGCTCGGCCCGCCGACATCGACGGACGCATGAACCGCTGAGGATCACCAGTATTCTCGTCTGATGCGTCCAGTCCTAATCCACGTTCTTGCGGATGAAGGCGGGCACGTCGTAATTGTCCTCTTCGAAGATGAACTCCTCTTCGCCCGGCCCGGCCACGGCGCGCTGGCTGCGGCGGGTCTGGCTGATCTCGGGGGTGGTCATGTCGCCTCCGGCCTTGCGCAGGTAGGCGGGGATGTTGCGGTCCTGGGCGATGACCTTCTGGTGGCCAGCGCGGCGCGCCGGGGTCTTGTCCGTGCCCCGGGGTCCGAGGAGCAGGAGCTTCTGCTGCTCGGCCTTGCTCATGGCGGGCTCGGGCTCTTCCATGGCGGCCTGGATGCCGGTGGCGATGACCGTGATGCGCATCTCGTCGCCCGCATCCGGGTCAAAGACGGTGCCGAAGAATATCTCGGCATCGTCGTGGGCCTCTTTGTAAATGATGTCGGCCGCCTCGGAGACCTCGTCGATGAGCATGTCCGGGCCGCAGGTGATGTTGATGAGCACGCCCTTGGCGCCTTCGATGGACACGTCCTCCAGCAGCGGGCTGGTGATGGCCTTCATGGCCGCTTCCTTGGCCCTGCCCTCGCCCCTGGCGATGCCGGTGCCCATCAGCGCCATGCCCGACTGCGACATGGCGGCCTTGACGTCCGCGAAGTCGAGGTTGATCAGGCCGTGGACCGTGATCAGGTCGGCGATGCCCTTGACCGCGTAGTAGAGCACCTCGTCCGCCTTCTTGAGCATGTCGGAGAAGGATGCCTTCTTGGCGGCCAGCTGGAGCAGGCGGTCGTTGGGGATGGTGATGATGGAGTCCACCACGTTGGCCAGGGCGCGGGTGCCCTCCTCGGCCTGCTCAAGGCGGCGCTTGCCCTCGAAGTAGAAGGGCTTGGTGACCACGCCCACGGTCAGTGCGCCCAGCTCCCGGGCCACCTCGGCCACCACGGGGGCGGAGCCGGTGCCCGTGCCGCCGCCCATGCCGGCGGTGATGAAGACCATGTCCGAGCCCTCAAGGGCGGCGCGGATCTGGTCCACGGACTCCATGGCTGCGTTGCGCCCGATCTCCGGGTTGGCGCCCGCGCCAAGGCCCTTGGTCAGCTTCTCGCCGATCTGGATCTTGTGCTCGGCCAGGGATTTCTGGATGTCCTGGCTGTCGGTGTTGGCCACGATGAATTTGACGCCCTTGAGCGCGGATAGGATCATGTTGTTGACCGCGTTGCCCCCGCCGCCGCCGCAACCCACGACCTTGATCTTGGCGTTGCTCTCGTGTTCGATCTCAAAGTACTGCATGTGTCTTCCTCCTCAAATCCTCTTCCCTGTTAGATGTTCCCTGTAATTCCTCATGTCTAGGCGATGTCGGTGAACCACTTCTTCATGCGCGAGAGGATGCGGTCGAAACCGGAATCGTCGCGAATCTTGAAGGGGCGCACCTTGTTGTGCAGGCCCTGCTCCTCGGCTCCGTGGAGCAGCAGGCCCACTGCGGTGGCGTATTTCGGACTCCTGACTTCCTCTGTCAGTCCGCCGATGCCCTCGCCGGGCACGCCGATGCGCACCGGCAGATCAAATATCTGCTCGGCCAGCTCCTGCATGCCGTCTATGAGGCAGGTGCCGCCCGTGAGGACCACACCCGCCGCGATCATGTTCTTGAATCCGGATTTGATCAGCTCCTGGTCCACCAGGGCCAGGATCTCCTCGCAGCGCGGCTCGCAGATTTCGGCCAGCACGCGCTTGCTCATGCGGCGCGATTCGCGCCCGCCCACGCTGGGCACCTCGATGATCTCGTCGCTGGTGACCAGGTCGGCCATGGCGCAGCCGTACTGGATCTTGATTTTTTCGGCGCTCATCATGGGCGTGCGCAGCCCGTAGGCGATGTCGTTGGTCAGGTTGTGCCCGCCAAGGGCCAGCACCGAGGTGTGCTTGATGGAGTCCTTGGAGAAGATGGCGATGTCCGTGGTGCCGCCGCCCAGGTCCACCAGGGCCACGCCGATCTCGCGCGCCTCGGGCGAGAGCACGGCCTTGCTCGATGCCAGCGACTCAAGCACGATGTTGGAGACATCAAGGCCGGAGCGGTTGCAGGAGCGGATGATGTTCTGGGCCGAGGTCACCGCGCCGGTGACGATGTGGACCTTGACCTCCAGGCGCACCCCGGCCATGCCCAGCGGATCGGCGATGCCGCGCTGGTCGTCCACGATGAATTCCTGGGGCAGGGTGTGCAGCACCTCGCGGTCCATGGGGATGGCGATGGCCTTGGCCGCCTCGATGACACGGTCCACGTCGCGCTGGGTGACCTCGCCGCCCTTGACCGCGATGACGCCGTGGGAGTTGAAGCCCTGGATATGGCTGCCCGCGATGCCCGCGTACACGGTGCGGATGTCGCATCCGGCCATGAGCTCGGCGTCTTCGAGGGATTTCTTGATGCACTGGACGGTCTTTTCGATATTGACCACCACGCCCCGGCGCAGGCCCGTGGACGGGGACGTGCCGATGCCGATGATGTCCACGCCGTTTTCGGTGGCTTCGCCCACCACGGTGCATATTTTCGTGGTGCCCACGTCCAGGCCCACTATGAGCTCATTTCTGGCCATGTTCTGTCTCCTCCGCGGCTTCTCCGGGGCCGTTGCCCCGGCTCCCCGCCGCAATTGATTCGGTTGTCGTCGTATAATTATCTACGCGCCACCGGCCGGGCGCTTCTTGATCCACACCTTGTCGCCGCTGGCCGCGATGATGGCCGCGTCAGCAAATTCGCCCCGGCGCATCAGGTCGCGCCAGACCACCTTGAGTCGGTCAAGCTGGATCTCCCAGCGGTCCATGGACAGGCGTAGCGTCAGTCCCTGGCCGCCCTGGCCGTCCAGGTGAACTTCCATGTCGTGGGCGCTGGTCAGCCGGATCCAGGCGACCTGGGCCTGGGTAAAGGGGGTCTGGCGTTGCGCCATTTTTTTTACCAGCTCGGCCAGCACCGGCCCGCCGTCGTCGATACCCTCGGCCACGCTGAGCACGGGCAGCGAGGCGAACTCGCCCGGGTGCATGGGCGCGATGATCCGGCCTGCAGCATCGGCAAAGTACATGGAGTCGCCCTGGCGCAGCCAGAAGGCGGGCACCTTCTCCACCACCGCGATGCGCAGCCTGTTGGGAAACTCGCGCCGGACCGTGGCCGACAAGACCCACGGATTGTCCGAGATTTTCTGCTCCACAAGGTCCACTTTCATCTCGAAGCTGTTGAGCCCAAGCCCGATCTCCGCCGTTTTGAGGATGTCCCCGCGCGAGACGCGGGTGTTGCCTGTGACGTGGATTTCGTCCAAGGAGAAATAGGGATGCGAGGTGAGCACCCGGTAGCCATAGAGCAGGCCCACGCCGAGCACCGCCACCAGCGACAGGACGAGCATGGTCATGACCAGCCGCACCACCATCCGGCCCGCGCCCGCGAAGAAGGAGCCGGAAAACCCGCCGTGGGACAGGGAGCGGCTCGTGTGCGGCTTGCGCCTGTGCAGCGAGTTGCCGCGTTTGCCGCCCAGACCGAGGCGGCCCTGGTTGTTCATGGTCAGGGTGCTCATAGGACGATGACCTCCATTTCGAGAGTGACGCCGAAGCGGCTCTTGACCGCTTCCCGGCCCAGTTCGATCAGCTCCAGGGCCTGGGCGCTGGTGCCGCCCCCCATGTTGATCAGAAAATTCGCGTGCATGTCAGAGAAGGCCATATGGCCGCGCCGCACGCCCTTCATGCCTGCCTTGTCGAGCAGCCGCCCGGCGCTGTCGTTCTTGGGATTCTTGAACACGCAGCCTGCGCTGCGGGCCGTGACCGGCTGGGTGGCGCGCTTCCTGTCATAGACCTCGCGCATGGCCTTGCGCACGACGCGCGGGTTCGATTCGTCAAGGATGATCTCAACCTCCCAGACCAGCCGCCCGGCAGGGAGATCGGGAACCGAGAAATGGCGATAGCCAAACGCGCATCTGTTTGCCTCGACCCAGGTCAGGCCGCCCGAGGGGGACCACAGCCGCACCCGGCTGACCCGCTGGCCGAACTCCACGCCGTAGGAGCCCGCGTTCATGGCCACGGCCCCGCCCACGGTGCCGGGGATGCCGGTGAGACCCTCAAGCCCGGTCAGTCCGGCCCGCTGTGTCCAGCCGAGCAGGCCGGGCAGGCCCAGCGCCGCGCCGCAGCGCACCGTGAACCTCTCGGCCGTGCGTTCCACGCGCACCGGCCCGGGCTGACCACCCACGCGGATCAGGGCGAGATCGACACGCTTGTCGCCAGCCAGCAGATTGCTGCCCCGGCCGATGACAAAGGGCCGCAGGGTGTGGCTGGTCAGGAAGGTGCCCAACTCGTCGAGGTCCGCCTCGTCGCGAACCACGGCCTCCACCTCGGCATAGCCGCCCAGGCGCAGGGTGGTCCGCTCGGCGAGGGACGGGTTGGGGATCAGTTGCAGTGCCATGCGCTCACGCCTCGTCGGCAAGGTGTTTGGCCGGGGTTTCCGTCTCGTCTTCGTGGTTGAGCCAGTTTTCGCCCACGCGCCAGATGGAGCCCGCGCCCTGGGTCATGAACAGGTCGCCGGGCCGCAGGGTGTCCATGAGCTGTTTTTCCAGGGATTCGAAATCCGGGAAGAACTCGACCTTGGTCTCACTCACCTGCCGGATGCCCTGGGCCAGGGACAGGCCGTTGACGCCCGGAATGGGCGACTCGCTGGCCGGATATATCTCGGTGAGCAGGAGCAGATCCGCGTCGGTGAAGGCCTTGCAGAATTCGCCGAACAGGGCCTCGGTCCGGGTGAAGCGGTGGGGCTGGAAGGCCACCACTATCCGCCGGTCAGGATAGCAGGCCTTTGCCGTGCGCAGGTTGGCCACGATTTCGGCCGGATGGTGGCCGTAGTCGTCCACCACCAGCACGCCCTTGCGCTCGCCCTTGCGCTCGAAGCGGCGGCCCACGCCGCCGAAGTTGGCCAGCCCGTTGACGATGTCTTCCTTGTTGAGCCCGGCTTCCAGCGCCACGCCGATGCAGGCCAGGGCGTTTTGCACATTGTGGATGCCGGGCTGGGCCACGGTCACCTCGCCCCAGGGTTCGTCATCGAGAAAAACCCGAAAGAGGCTGCGCAGGTGCGAGGAGATGATCTCGCCGCGCAACCGGTTCTTCGGCCCTAGGCCGTAGGTCAGGCAAGGGCGTTTGATGGCGGGCAAGAGGCGCTGCACACCCTCGTCGTCGCCGCAGACCACGTTCATGCCGTAGAAGGGGATGGTGTTCATGAACTGGGTGAAGGCGTCGTCGATGGCCTCCTGGTCGGCGTAGAAATCCATGTGGTCCTTGTCCACGTTGGTGACCACGCTGATGATGGGCGAGAGCAGGAGGAACGAGCCGTCGGACTCGTCGGCCTCGGCGATGAGGTAGTCGCCCTCGCCCAGGCGGGCGTTGGCCCCGTATGTGTTGAGCTTGCCGCCGATGATCACCGTGGGGTCGAGCCCGGCCTCGGTGAAGATGGTGGCCAGGAGCGAGGTGGTGGTGGTCTTGCCGTGGGTGCCCGCGATGGCCACGCCGGTGCGCAGGCGCATCAGCTCGGCCAGCATCTCGGCACGGGGGATGATGGGGATGCCGCGCTCGCGGGCCTCCACCAGTTCCGGGTTCTTGTCCGGGATGGCCGTGGACTTGACGAGCACGTCGGCCTCGCCCAGGTTGGCCGCCCCGTGGCCAATGTACACGGTGGCCCCGAGTTTCTCCAGGCGGCGCACCGCAGCCGAGGCGCTCAGGTCGGAGCCTGTCACCGTGAAGCCCATGTTGATGAGCACCTCGGCGATGCCGTTCATGCCCGACCCGCCGATGCCCACCATGTGGATGCTGTTGACCCGCGCCCGCATGGCCGGGCAGGTCTCGCCGCCCACGGTCAGATATGGTCCCTGTGCTGCCGCCATGTCGTTTCTCCTGTGCCTCGCCCCCGGGGACTAGGCCGCCAGGGCCTCCAGGCCCATCGCTATTTTCGATGCCGCGTCCGGCCGGGCAAAGGCCCGGGCGGCGCGCTCCATTGTCTTCAGTTGGTCCGCGTCGTCGAGCAGGGTCAGGATGGCTTGGGTCAGCCCCTCGCCGGTCAGTCCGGCCTGGTGAAGCAGCCGGGCCGCGCCCATGTCGGCCATGGCGCGTGCGTTCATGGTCTGGTGGTCGTGGGTGGCCTGGGGAAAGGGCACGAACAGGGCCGGAACCCCGGCCGCCGCCACCTCGAACACCGTGGTCGCGCCCGCCCGGCACACGGCCAGGTCGGCGCGTGTATACTCGCCCGCCATGTCGTCGATGAAATCGCGCACCTGGGCGGGATCGGCCCCGATCGTTGCGTAGGCCGCGCGCACCCGGTCGGCGTCGGCCCGGCCCGCCTGATGGGTCAGGGTCACGCCCTGGTCCATGAGCCGGGGCAGGGCGGTGATGACCGCGTCGTTCACGGGCCGCGCTCCCTGGCTGCCGCCCAGGACGAGCAGCCGCTTGCCGGGCGTGCGGCTGGCATCTGCCATGCGGGCCTCGCCCGCCGCGATGATGGCCGCGCGCACCGGGTTGCCCGTGAGCAAGGTCTTGCCAGCCGGGAACGCGCCCCGCGCATCCGGGAAACTCAGGAAAATTCGTTTGACCACCCGGCCAAGAACCTTGTTGGTCACGCCGGGCACCGAGTTCTGCTCGTGAACGGCCGTGGGTACCCTGAGCAGGGCGGCTGCCAGCACAGGGCAAAAACCCGCGTAGCCGCCGAATCCGATGGCCGCGTCGGGCCGGAACCGCCTGACCTCGCGCAGGGCCATGGGCAGCCCCCGGCCGAGCCAGGACAGCCCGCCCGCCAGCCCTGCCGCGCCGCGCCCCATGATGCCCCGGGCCGGAAGCTCCAGAAAGTCGAGCCCGTGGCTGCGGGCCATGTCGCCCTCGGGGCCTGCGCCGCCCGCGAAGAGGATGGACGCGCCCGGATTGCGCGCAGCCAGTTCGTCGGCCACGGCCAGGGCTGGGAAGATGTGCCCCCCGGTGCCGCCGGTGGCGATGAGCACCCGCGTCAGGGTCATGAAGGCACCCTCCGGGAGAGGTTGAGCAGGATGCCCGCGCAGATGAAGGACGCGGTCAGGGACGAGCCGCCGTAGCTGATGAAGGGCATGGCCACGCCCTTGGGCGGCACGGTGCCCAGGACCACGGCCAGATTGAGGAGCATGCCTAACGCGACCACGCAGGTGACGCCGAAAGCCGTGAACCGGTCCTGGAGGTCTTCGAGCTTGAAGCAGATCCGAAGGGCGCGCCACAGGAAGAAGCCGATGGCGATGAAGAAGAGGGACATGCCCACAAAGCCAAGTTCTTCGCCCACCACGGCCATGATGAAGTCGTTGTGCGCCTCGGGCAGGAAGAAGAGCTTCTGCTTGCCCGCGCCAAGCCCGGTGCCGAAGATGCGCCCCGAGCCGAAGGCGTAGAGGGACTGGACCAGCTGGTAGCCCTCGTTCTGGGCCGAGGCAAAGGGGTCGAGGAAGGCGGTCCAGCGCTTGAAGCGGTAGGGCGAGGACGAGATGAGCAGCCAGCCCGCGCCAGTGGCGAAAATGAGCGAGAGGAAGAGGTAGCTGAACCGGGTTCCGCCCACAAGGCACATGAAGAAGAGCAGCCCGGCCAGAACCACGGCCCCGCCGAAGTCGGGCTGGAGCAGAAGCAGGCCGCACAATATGCCGGTTACTATGAAGGGAGGCAGGAAGCCTACCGAGAAGGTTCGCACCATCTCCTGCTTGCGAGCGAAAAAGTAGGCCAGATACAGGACCAGGGCGACCTTGGCGAACTCCAGGGGCTGGAGGTGGACCGGGCCGAGTTTGATCCAGCGGCTGGCGCCGTTGACGGTGAAACCGGCCGGGGTCAGGCAGAGGGCGAGCAGGACCAGGGCGGCCATGATCCAGACATAGGTCATGCCGTAGAGCAGACGGCGCGGCATCTGCATGCACACTGCCATGGCCACCAAGCCCACGCCGGTGTAGAGCAACTGGCGCTTGAAGAAGAAGTAGGTGTCGCCGTACACGCGCTCGGCCATGATGCCGCTCGACGAGAGGACCATGATCAGACCGAAACCGCCCAGGAACAGGGTGGCCGTGACCAGCCAGGGGTCGGGGCGGCCCGTGGTCGATTTGGCGTTGAGTGTGCCGCTCATGACAGCTCCCTCACCACGCGTTTGAAGTCGTCGCCGCGTGCGCCGTAGCCTGTGTACTGGTCGAAGCTCGACGTGGCCGGGGAGAGCAGCACGGTCTCGCCGGGCCGGGCCATGGTCGCCTGCCGCCGCACCGCCTGCTCCAGCGTCTCGTCCCAGGTCACGGGAAAGGTCTTGGAAAGTTCCGGCTCGAATACCTCGCGGCTGCCGCCGAACAGGCCGACATGGATGACCGAATCCCTGACCTCGCGAGCAAAGGCGGCCACGTCGCCGCCCTTCCACACCCCGCCCATGAGCAGACGCACCGGCTTCTCGCAGCTGCGCACGGCCGCCAGGACCGCGTCCAGAGTGGTGGCCTTGGAATCGTCCACATAGAGCACGCCGTTCACCTCGGCCACGCGCTCGATGCGGTGGGCCAGGGGCCGGAACTCGCGGATGGCCTCGGCCGCCTGGGCCTCGGTCACGCCGAAGCGGCGCACGGCCTGCCACGCGCCTTCCACATTGGAGCGGTTGTGCTCGCCGGGCAGGTGCGGGGCCTCGAACCGGTCTGTGGGGCCGAACCATTCAACGCGCGCGTTGGTGAAGCCTTTGTCGCCGATGGCCGGGCGCAGGGATTCGTGCAGCAGGGCGGTGTCTTCGCCGGTCATGCGGGCAAACAGCTGCAGCTTGGCGTCCAGGTATTCGTCCATGTCCTCGTGATAGTCGAGGTGGTTGGCCGCGAAGTTGAGAAAGAGGCCCACCCGAGGCTTGAACAGGTGGCAGTTCTGGAGCTGGAAGCTCGACACCTCCAGCACGATGACCTCGGCCTGATCCATGTCGAGCAGGTACTCGCACAGCGGAGTGCCGATGTTGCCGCCGGTGAAGGCGTTGACACCCGCGTGCCGGAAAATCTCGCTGATCAGGGTGGTGGTTGTGGTCTTGCCGTTGGTGCCGGTCACGGCCAGCACCGGGGCCTCGATGAACCAGGAGGCCAGCTCAAGCTCGGCCACGATGGTGCGGGCCGGGACGCCCTCAAGGGCGTGGGCCAGCCGCTTCACCGGCACGCCGGGCGAGAGCACGATCATGTCCGCGCCGTGGAAATGCTCAGGCTTGTGCGGGCCGGTGATCAGTTCCACCCGCCCGGCCAGGGGGCCGAGGCGCTCGGCGGTCACGGTTTCGTCGCTGTCGGCCACGCGCACCTTGCATCCCAGCATGTCGAGCAGCCGCGCGGCGGCTAGGCCGGAGCGACCTGTGCCCACCACCACGCCCAGCTTGCCCGCCAGGGTGCGCTGCTCGATGAATTGACTGACGATGCGATTCACTGTCTACCTCAGCTTGAGGGTCGAGAGCGCCATGAGCGCCATGAGTATGGAGAGAATCCAGAACCGGACGATGATCTTGGATTCCGGGATGCCCTTGAGTTCGAAATGATGGTGCAGAGGGGCCATCTTGAAGATGCGTTTGCCGCCGGAGAGCTTGAAGTAGCCCACCTGGAGGATGACCGAGAGGGTCTCGAAGACGAACACGCCGCCCACGATGGCCAGCAGCAGCTCCTGTTTGGCCAGCACGGCAACGAAACCGAGCGCCCCGCCCAGCGACAGGGAGCCCACATCGCCCATGAAGACCTGGGCCGGATGGGCGTTGAACCAGAGGAACCCGAGGCCTGCGCCCACCACGGCCCCGCAGAAGACCGTGACCTCGCCGATGCCGATCACGTTGGGCACTGCCAGATAGTCTGCCATCCTGGCATGGCCCGAGACGTAGATGAAGATGGCGAAGCAGGCCATGGCCACCACCATGGGGCCGATGGCCAGCCCATCCAGCCCGTCAGTGAGGTTGACTGCGTTGCTCGCGCCGACCATGACCACCAGGGCGAAGGGCAGGTAGAACCAGCCGAGGTCCGGGTTGAAATTCTTGAAGAAGGGCACGGCCAGTTGGGTGGAGTAGGCGGGCTCCTGAATGAGCAGGGCGATGGCCGCAGCGGCCACCGCGCACTGAAGCACGAACTTGGCCTTGGCCGAGAGCCCCTTGTTGCGCCGCTTGACCACCTTGAGGTAATCGTCGGCAAAGCCCACCGCGCCGAAGCCCGCGAAGACCAGCAGGGTCAGCCAGACGTAGACGTTGGTCAGGTCGGCCCAGAGCATGGTGGAGACGCAGACCGCGAAGATGATCATGATCCCGCCCATGGTCGGGGTGCCCTGCTTGGACTGATGCTTGGGGCCGTCCTCGCGGATGTACTGACCGCACTTGATGCGCTGGAGCCAGCGGATCATGGCCGGACCGAAGATGATGGAGATGATCAGCGCGGTCAGCAGCGCCCACACCGAACGGAAGGTGATGTAGCGGAAGACGTTGAACACGCCGACATCGCTGCTGAGCGGAACAAGAAGATTGTAGATCACCGGGCACCTCCCTCGGTTGCGGCCCCGTCCTGCAGCTCCCGGCATAGGGCGGCGGCAAAGGCTTCCATTTTCAGGGATCGCGATCCCTTGACCAGCACCACTGCCTCGGTGGTCTCAAGGGCCCGCCACTGGGCCATGAACGGTTCTGGTTCCTCGATGCGCGTCAGGGGCGCGCCGCCGTCAATGCCACGGGCCACGTCGTCCAGGTGCGCGCCCTTGTAGAACACGGCCAGGGGAACGACCTCCCTGATGAGGCGGCCAAGCTCTTCGTGGCGTTCTTTCGCCTCCCCTCCGAGTTCGCGCATGTCGCCCAGCACCAGGACCAGGGGGCGGCCTTTGGTCATGGCCGCAGCGGTGCGGATGGACCGGGCCATGGAAAGAGGGTTGGCGTTGTAGGTGTCGTCGATGATCAGGGCGCGGCCGCTCGTGCGGCAGCAAAAGCGCTGGCAGTCTGGCTCCACAGTCTGGACGCCGGCCACCACATCGTTGCGCGACAGGCCCAGAGCCTTGGCGGCTGCGGCCACGCAGGCCACGTTCTCGGCATAGTGCTCGCCGCAGAAGGGGGCCGAGAACTCGCCGTCGCCGTCCGGGGTGCGCAGTCGGAAGCGGCCCCGGCCATCGTCGTCCGCGCCCAGGGCCTCGGCGTAGAAGGGGGCAGACTCGTCGCGGGTGGAAAATCCGGCGGGTTCGGGCACCAGCGCGGTGGCGGCCTCCCACAGTTCGGGGTAATCGCGGCTGACCACGGCCACGCCGTCCTGGCGCAGGTACTTGAGCAGGCTGGTCTTGGCCCTGGCCACCCCGGTCACGTCGCCCAGACCTTCCAGGTGGCCGGGGCCTGCGTTGGTGATGACGGCCACGTCAGGGCTGGCGATGACGGCCAGTTCTTCCATGTCGCCCTTGACCGAGATGCCAAGCTCCATGACCCACACCGGCTGCGCGCTATCCGCCTTGAGCATGGACACGGGCAGGCCGATCTGGTTGTTCAGGTTGCGGTAGTTCTTGGCCACGGCAAATTTGCGGGAGAGCACGGCGGCGAGCATCTCCTTGACCGTGGTCTTGCCCGCCGTGCCGGTGACGGCCACCAGCCGGGCACCGCACAGGTCGCGCCAGCAGGAGGCCAGCCTCCCCAGGGCGCGCACCGTGTCGCGGACCACGATGACCGGGACCGTGAGCCCGACCAGCGGCCGCGAGGCGACCACGGCCACGGCTCCTCGGACCTCGGCCTGGTGCGCGAATTCGTGGCCGTCGAAGTTCCAGCCCTCGATGCAGAAAAAGAGGTCGCCCGGCTCCACCGCGCGGCTATCGGTGCGCACCGCGTTGATGACGGTGCACTCGCGGCAGGTCTCGGTCAGCCCGGTCAGGCACTGCTGGACATCGCCCAGGGTCAGCCTCATCGCGTCTCCTCGATGGCCTTGAGTGCCGCTTCCCTGTCCGAGAAGTGGATGGTGGTTCCGGCGATCTGCTGGTAGTCCTCGTGCCCCTTGCCCGCGATGAGCAGCGCGTCGCCGGGTTCCATCTCGGCCACGGCCAGGGTGATGGCGGTCTGGCGGTCCGGGTGCTCGATGACCTGGGCGGCCCTGGCCAGTCCGGGCCGGGCGTCGTCCATGATCGCCTCGGGACGCTCGCTGCGCGGGTTGTCCGAGGTGAGCACGGCCACATCGGCGTAGCGGGCCACGGCCCGGGCCATGAGCGGCCGCTTGGCGCGGTCGCGGTCGCCGCCGCAGCCGAACACGGTGATCAGCCGCTTGAAGTTGAGGCTCTTCAAGGTGTGCTGGACGTTCTCCAGGGCGTCTGGCGTGTGGGCGTAGTCCACGAAGATGTCGAGGCCCTGGTCGTTGATGACCCGCTCAAGGCGTCCGGGGACGCCCGTGAAGTCCTTGAGGGCGCGCATGTCGCGGCAGGTGAGACCCAGTTGCAGGCCCACGGCCTGGGCGGCCAGCAGGTTCATGGCGTTGTACGCGCCCACCAGCGGCGACTGCACGGTCCAGCTCTTGCCCTTGTACGAGGTCTCGATCTCCATGCCCTGGCCGGTGAGGGAGAGGATGCGACCCTGGACCATGGGCTTGTCGCCCACCTCGTGGGTGACGATGGACGTGTCGCCGATGCCAAAGCCCACAGCGTCGTCCAGGCTGGTCAGCAGCTTGCGTCCGTAGGGGTCGTTGTAATTGATGATGCCCGCCCGGCCCTGGCGCAGGCAGCCGGTGAAGAGCCTGGACTTGGCCCTGAAATAGGTCTCCATGTCACCGTGGTAGTCCAGGTGGTCCTGGGTGACGTTGGTCAGCACGCCCGCGTCGAAATCGAGTCCGGCCACGCGGCACTGGTCCAGGGCGTGGGAGGAGACCTCCATGACCGCCACGTCCACGTCCGCTTTCTTCATGTTGAAGAGCAGTTCGTGGATCATCCAGCAGTCGGGCGTGGTCAGGGGCGCGTTCATGGAGAAGCCGGGCCAGCGGTAGCTGACCGTGCCGAGCACGCCCACCTTGAGGCCGGTGGCGGCCAGCAGGTGTTCGAGGATGTAGGTGGTGGTCGTCTTGCCGTTGGTGCCAGTGACTCCCACCAGCTTGAGGTCGCGGTCGGGCAGGTGGAAGTGGGCGCGGGCCAGCTCGCCCAGGGCCACGGCCGGGTTTTCGTGGTAGGCCACCAGGGCGCGCTTCTCGGCCGCCGGGGCCACCAGATCGCGGGCCGAGGCCGGGGCCACAATGTAAGCCGCGCCGCGATCCAGCGCGCCGGGAATGTAGTCTATGCCGCGCACCGAGGTGCCGGGCATGGCCACGAAGCACTCACCGGGCAGGATCTTGCGCGAGTCGGTGCGGACCACAAGGCCTTTGGCCGCTTCCTTGAGCAGGGAATCGAATTCCATAACGCCTCGCTTGGCCTTCTTTTCGCTATGAGAGCCAGAGAATAAAAACATCATCCGTTCCCTCCGTTTGTTGTTCCGTGGGCCACGGTTGTCCCGCACGGGGTTTCTGGTCCCTGACCGTCATGCCCTGGCCCTTGAGCATCGGGACGATGCCCCGTCTGGCCAGGAGTTCCAACGCGCGCCGCACCGTCAGGCCCCGGATGTTGGGCACGGTGTCGGTTTCTGGTTGTTCGGCCGGGGAGGCCATGGCCTGATCCATCGGGGAGTCCGCCAGCGAGTCCACGGACACCTTTTCGGCCACCACGGATTCCAGGGTTTCGGAGACTTTGCCGTAGTAGGCCAGGGTGCGCACGGTCACTTCGCGGCAGACAGGCGCGGCGACCATGGAGCCGTAGTTGGCCGTTTGCGGTTCGTCAATCATGGTGATGACCAGAAGTTTCGGATCGTCGGCCGGGACCATGGCCACAAAGGACGAAAGATATTGGTCGCCGTAGCCGCCCTTGGCCGCCTTCTGGGCCGTGCCGGTCTTGCCGGCCATGGTGATGCCGGGGATGCGCGCGGAGCGGCCGGTGCCGTCTTCGTGGACCACGTCGCGCATCATCTTGAGCACTGTGGCCGCAGTCTCGGGGCTGAAGACGCGCACGGCCGCATTGGGGCGATTCGGCGCGGGGGTGCGTACCAGATTGAGTTCACGGGTCACGCCCTCATTGGCGAGGCAGAGGAAGGCCCGGGCCAGTTGCACGGCAGTGACGCCGATGCCCTGGCCGAAACTGATGGCCGCCAGATCCAGGTTGGTCCATTTGGTCGGGGGCATGACCAGCCCTGCGGATTCGCCTGACAGGCCGAGGTCCGTCTTCTCGCCGAAGCCGAGCTTGGTCAGGTACGAGGCGTAGACGTCCGCGCCCATGTCCAGTCCGATCTTGGCGCAGCCGATGTTGGACGAGTAACGCATAACCTGATGGGCTGGCAGCCAAGATTTGGGGTGGGTGTCGCGGATGGTTTTGTTGGCCACGCGCCAGCGGCCGTTCTCGCAGTTGATGAGCGTGTCGGTCTCGATGGTGCCTTCCTCAAGGGCAGCGGCAAAGAGGAAGGGCTTGAAGGTAGAGCCGGGCTCGTACACGTCGGTCACGGCGCGCAGCCTGCGCTGGCCGGGGGTGGACCCCTTGACCGCATTGGAGTTGAAGAAAGGCTGGTTGGCCATGGCCAGGATGTCGCCGCTGTCCACCTCCACCACCAGGACGATGCCCGCTCGGGCCTTGTACTGGGCGATGGCGTTGGCCAGGGCCTGTTCGGCGGCGTGCTGGATGTGGGTGTCCAGCGTCAGGCGCACGTCGAGGCCATTGATGTTCACCTCGCGGCCCTGAGCGTCGAGGTAGAGGCGGCTGCCCTTGGCATCGCGCTGGACCACGAACTTGGCCTTGCCCGGCTTCATACGCGCATCATAGAGGCGCTCCACGCCTTCAAGGCCGTGGCCGTCTATGTCCACGAAGCCCAGTGTTTGTCCGGCCAGATGGCCGTTGGGGTAGATTCGGGAGTATTCCGTGGTCAGGCGGATGCCGGGGATGTCGGCCCGGGTCAGGGCGGCGGCCTCGCGGTCGCTGACCTGCCGCTTGATCCAGACGAACTGTTTCTTGGAGGCCAGCTTCTGCCGGATATCCTTGCGGGGCAGGGACAGGGCCTTGGCAACGGCCGTGGCCGCCGCGTCGAGGTCGGCGATCTCGAAGGGGCTTGCGTAGACCGAGTTGGCCTGGACGCTGGTGGCCAGCATCTCGCCGTTGCGGTCGAAGATGCGGCCGCGCTCGCCGTACTCGAACTCGGCGGCAAGGCTCTGGCGCGAGGCCTGGGTCAGCAGCGCGGCGCCCAGGTGCAACTGCACCCAGCCTGCGCGGACCCAAAGCCCTGCGAAAGCAAGCGCGAAAAGGGCTGCGACAAGCCCTATCTTCACTCTGCTGTGATCCTTGCGCCCCTGGCCGTCCTGAGCCATCCTGTTCCCTGTGTTCCCTTTGCGGCGCCGGTATATGCCTGACGCCGACTACTGCGTGTCGGTGATGCGCCGTATCTGTCCCGGCGCGGCCACGCCCAGGTCCAAATGCCCGGCGAGCCTCTTGAGTTGATAGGGTGAAACCTGGTTGTTCCTCTCAACCGAGAGTTTCACGGCCAAGGCCTCCTTCTGGTTCAGGCTCTTTTCCATCTTGCGCAGATCGTATGCCAGATCCATGCGCTCGATGTTGAGCCAGACCGCGCCGAGCCCGAGGGAGAGCGCCACACCCAGCAGGGTGAGGATCATCCATATAAGTGTCTTGTCCGTCGTGCTCATGCCTCTTCTCCATCCGGCCCGAGCCGCTCGCCCACGCGCAGCTTGGCGCTGCGGCTGCGGGGGTTTCGGGCCATTTCCTCGTCGGACGGCGTCTGCGGCTTGCGGGTGAGCACCTTGAGCGAGGCCACGCCATCGCAGGTGCAGTGCAACTGGTGCGACGGGCAGTGGCATTCCCTGGCTTGCGCCAGGAAGGCGCGCTTCACGGCCCTGTCCTCCAGGGAGTGAAACGAGATGATGGCCACTCTCGCACCGGGCGCAAGCCGCCCGACTATGGTTTCAAGGTAGTGTTCAAGTTCCTCAGTTTCCCTGTTGACTGCTATGCGCAGTCCCTGAAAGGTCCGGGTCGCCGGATGGTTGCGGGCCGTGTGCCGCATCTTGGGCGGATAGGCCAGCCGCACTATCTCGGCCAGCTGGAGCGTTCTGGTGATTGCTCCCTTGTCCCGTGCCTTCAGTATCGCCGACGCGATTTTCCCGGCCAGGGGGTCTTCCCCGTAGGCCCTGATGATCCGCGCCAGATCACCATGCTTGAGCGTATTGACCAGATCGGCGGCCGAGGGGCCGCTCTCAGGGTCCATGCGCATATCCAGCGGCCCGTCGCTGATGAAGCTGAATCCCCGTTCGGCTTCATCGAGCTGAAGTGACGAGACGCCCAGGTCGAGGACGGCCCCGTCCACCGTATCCCACCCCAGTGCGTCCAAGGCTTCCTCAAACCTCGAAAACGGCAGGTGGAAAAGGTGGGCGCGGTCGCCCAGTTCCGCGAGCCGCTCCCCGGACAGGGCGAGGGCTCGCGCATCGCGATCAAGTCCGGCAAGCTCGGCCCCGGCCCCGGCGCGCTCCATGAGCGCAAGGCTGTGGCCTCCCATGCCAAGGGTACCGTCCAGGTACCGTCCTCCCGGCCCTGGCCGGAGCCACTCGATCACTTCATGTAAAAGAACCGTCGTGTGGATGGACGCGGGATCAACGCGGCCGACCATCGCTAGAAGGGCAGGCTGACGTTGTTTTCAGCCAGCTCGCGGGACACGTCGTAGTCCTCGTCGAGCAACCGCTCAAAGCTCTCGGCGGGCCAGATCTCGAACCTGCGCCCGGCGCCCATGACCACCACATCGCGCTCCAGCTTGCCGCTCTTGCGCAGGTGGGCGGGGATGGCGATGCGCCCCTGCGCGCCCACGGGTGTCTCGGTGTAGCCGGAGTAGAGGATGCGGATGGTGTTTTGCAGCTCCCGGCTGGGGGCCTTGACCTTCTCCAGCTCGTCTTCCATCCGCGCCCACTGATCCGGGGTGATGCCGATGACGTGTTTGTCGAAAATGGTCAGCACGATGACCGACTCCGGCACGCCGGAGCGGATCATGTCCCTGAACTCGGGCGGCAGGATGAGCCGACCCTTGTCGTCCAGACTTCTGTGTGCGTGACCTCGGAATTTCATCGTTCCCCCGGAGCGGTTGCTCGCTCCACATTCTTACCCTAGTTTTACACTAAGTTCCACTTCTTTCCACCGGTGCTTGAAAAATCAGAGAAAGTCAACCGCAAAGAGAAAAAACACCGGCAAAATACTGCGAGTATCATTGATTTTTCGGGGCCGGGCGCATAGACTTCCGCCACAATGACGGGTGGGCGACACCGAGCGGCGCTCACTTGATCATCAGCAAAATTAAATTATGCCAAGACGTTGCGTCTGGCTCGGCAACACGCGGTGCGCCATGGCGGCCGCACGGGGTTTTCATGGACAGGCACATCAAGATCATCGCCACGTTGGGGCCGGGAACTGGCTCGTACGAGGCCGTCAAAGAGCTGGTGGATTCCGGGGCCAAGATTTTTCGTCTCAACTTCTCCCATGGCGGCCGCGAGTTCTTCGAGCAGATGGTGGGCATAGTCCGGCGGCTGGAGGCCGAGACCGGGCTGACCCTGACCATCCTCCAGGATCTGTCAGGCCCCAAGATCCGCACCTGCGATCTCGGCCTGCCGGTCTTCGAGGTGGAGAAGGGTACCGAGGTCATGCTCGGCACCTCGGACAAGGCGGCCAAGGTGGACGGCCCGTTCATCTGCCTTGACATCCCCGACCTCTACGTCGGGGTCAGGGAGGGCGACTCCGTGGCCCTGTCCGACGGCATGATCCGCTTCACTGTGGTCAAGGTGGAAGAGGAATTTCTGCTGCGCCTGCGCGCCACTAACTCGGGCTTGTGCCCGCCGCGCAAGGGCATCACCTTCCCCGGAAAGACCACGCCGCTGGCTGCGCTGACCGACAAGGACAAGGCCGATCTGGCCATTGGCATGGAGCTTGGGGTGGACGCGGTGGCCATGAGCTTTGTCCAGAAGGCGGAGGACATCCGCGGGCTGCGCCAGGAGATGGTTCAGTACAACCGCCGCCTGCCCATCGTGGCCAAGCTCGAACGCACGGCAGCCCTCAAGAACCTGACCGAGATCCTGCAAGAGGCCGATGGCATCATGGTGGCCCGGGGCGACCTGGGCCTGGAGCTGGATCTGGCCGAGCTGCCTGTGGCCCAGAAGCGCATCATCAAGGCGTGCAACGAGGCGGGCAAGCCGGTCATCGTGGCCACCCAGATGCTGCTCTCCATGGTCAACTCGCCCATGGCCACCCGGGCCGAGACCACGGATGTGGCCAACGCGATCCTCGACGGCGCGGACTGCGTGATGCTCTCGGAAGAGACCGCCATCGGCCGCTATCCCGGCGAGACGGTGCGCTTCATGCGCAAGATCGCCTACGAGACCGAGGCCTTCATGTTCGAGTCGGGCCGGGCCGAGATTGATCGGGGCGGCGAGCAGGACAACCCTTCCACCTTCCTGGCCTATGCCGCGGCCATGCTGGCGGGCAAGACCGGGGCCAAGGCCATCGTCTGCCACTCCACCTCGGGCGGCACGGCGCGCATCCTGGCCTCCTGCCGCCCCAAACAGTCCATCTACGCCCTGAGCCGCGACCACATCGTCAGGCATTTCCTCAACTTCTCGTGGGGTGTCATCCCGGCCGCGCCGCTGGACGCCATCGACGACCACCAGGAGCGCGCCGAGGTCTTCGTGCGCCAGAGCCCGGCCTTTGAAGAGGGCGACATCGTCATCGTCACCGCAGGCCAGCCCGAAAAGGGCAGGGGCATGACCCAGACCAACGTGGTCAAGCTCTACGAAAAGCTCGGCAGGGGCAAAAACGACCAAGCAGGGGACCGATGAGCGCCAAGCAGAAGCACGACATCCCCGACGGGCTGAGTGAGGAATACTACCAGATCAGCGCGGACATCCTCGGCAGCTTCAACAAGTACCGCCCGCCGCTGAACATCTTCCTGTTCAAGGAGGATGTGGCCCGGATCATGCCCTACTACAAGGTGGGCGGGCGGCTGAGCAACGAGCAGGTGGATGAGCTGCTGAGCCTGACAAACGACGGACTCATCTTCGTCTCGCGCGAGGATCACCCGGTCTATGTCAAGCACATCAGCTACCAGCTCGATCTGGTGCTGGTAGACGGCAATCTCAAGGAAAAGGAGATCGCCGACATCTTCACCCAGGCCCTGACGCGCAAGCTCAAGGAGTTCCTGGACCAGCCCGTGCCCGTTGTCTTCGACAAGCTCTGGGTGGATCTGATGGTGCTCACCGAGTACCTCTACGAGGACATTCGCCGCGCCCGGGCACTGGTCCGGCGCATGCACAAGGAGCACTCGCTGGAGAACCACAGCGTCAATAGCGGCTTTCTTGGTCTGGCCCTGCTCGGCAAGCTCAAGGAAAAGAATTTTCGAGACAGCGTGCGCCGCAAGACCTTCGACAGGCTGGCGGCCGGACTCTTCCTCCACGATATGGGCATGGCCAAGGTGCCCGCCTTCATCCGGGCCAAGGACAAACCCCTGACCGGCGACGAGCGCACCAAGGTCAACTCCCACACCAAGGTGGGCTATGAGATGCTTGGCAAACTCGACCTGAAGTATCCCGAGGTGGAGCAGTGCGTCATGGAACATCACGAGCGGCTCAACGGCTCGGGCTATCCCATGAAGACCTCGAAGATCGAGTTTCCGGGCAGGCTCTGCGCCGTGGTCGATTCCTTCTGCGCCATGATCAGCGACAGGCCCCACTCGCCGGGCCTGCCCTTTCTCAAGGCTGCGGCCGATCTGGCAGGCGACGCCCGCTACGACAAGGAGATCACCAAGGCGCTCCAACTGCTGCTCATGGTGGACCTGAAGATGAAGGCATGACGCTCCCTGCCGAGGGCGCGAAAAAAAACGCCTCCCGCAGCATGCGGGGGGCGTTTTTCGTTCCCTGTTCCGGTCGGGCTACCTGAAGAGCGGGATCATGTCGCGGGTCATCTCGCGGTAGACGTCGGTGACGTAGACCACGCCCATGACCTTGTCGTTTTCCACCACCAAGGCCCAGTCGCGTCTGGTCTTGATGAAGGTGTCGAGCACCAGCAGGATGGGTTCGTTGGGCCTCAAGGTGGGCGGGCTGGTAATCAGGTAGTCGTCAAGGCGCAGTTGGGTGCACAGCAGGCAGGCGTTGGCGAATTGCTGGTCCCAGTCCACCTCGCCGTCGGCCTTGAGGTTGTCGTCCTTGAGTACCGACTGCTTGACCGCCTTGAAGAGATTCCACAGGTTGATGGCGCCCACGAGCTTGCCGCCTTTGTTCAGGACCACCACCACCTGGCAGTCCGGGGCGTCGGTCATGGCGTGTCGCATGACGCGTATGGCCTCGGCCAGGCTCGCGTCCTCCTGCACAGTGGGAAATTCGTCGCGCATCATGTCCCAGGCGCGTTTTCTCAGCATCATGTCCAGTCTCTCCTTCCACATGCGAGCGTTTCTTCGGCGTCTGTCTCGTCTTAGCCTTTCAGGTCGGGTTTGTCCATAACCGGCGGCCTGTTGGCCGGTTTGTCTTGACTCGGGCCGCAAAGCCGGGAAAAAAAGCCCCATGCCCATACTCAATATCAGCCCGTGCCATGCGCACTTTCGTCGCATTCTGGCCACCGCCCTGGCCGTCCTTCTGGCCCTCGCCCTTGTCCAGCCCCGGCCCGCCCAGGCGCAGTCACTGCCCTTTGGCCCGGGCGAGAAGCTGACCTACGAAATCCATTGGACCTTCGTCCACGCGGGCAATGCCGTGCTCGAAGTCATGCCCGACACCGAGATGGACGGTGTGTCGGCCCGCCATTTTCGCGGCACGGCCAGCACCGTGCCCTGGGTGGACAAGTTCTACAAGGTGCGCGACATCATGGAGGCGTGGACCGATCGTGACGTGACCCAATCCCTGCGCTACGTGAGCGATCAGAACGAGGGCAAGTACAGCAAGAAGGCGGAGATCGTCTTCGACCCGGCCGCCCGGCGCTCCTTCCGCTCCATCGAGGGCGACCTGCGGCACGAGCTGGAGCAGCCGGAACACGTCCTTGATCCCATGTCCGTGCTCTTCGCCTTCCGCAAGGAGATTCTCTACAAGACCATGCGTTTCGGGGCCAACGTGACCGATGGCAAGGTCAGCGTGGTGGGCGAGGCCTATGTCGAGGACATGGAAACCATCAAGACCCCCATGGGAGACATCCCCTGCTTCCGGGTCAGGCTCGATGTTCGAAACCTCTCCGGCGTGTTCCGCAAGAGCCCCGGGGCCGAGCTGATGGTCTGGTTCTCGGCCGACAGCCGGCGCATCCCGGTCAAGGTCCGCTCCAAGGTCGTGGTCGGCCATTTTACTCTGGAACTGGTCGACTACCAGCCGCCAACCCCTGCCGCAGCCGACTGATCCCCGCGTTTATATCCGCGACGGGCCGCCGCCACCCTGGCGCGCGGTCATTGTCGTTGTGCACGAAAAATGTTCGCCAGCCGATCTTGCTCAATCTTGTCGATGGGTTGTTGGCTACTGTATAGTAGACGCACGAATGGTGGGAAACCTGTCAGTATAGTCTCAGGGGTAGACGTGAGCAAGCTTTTTGGCGATTACATCAGAGCGAAGCGGGAGTCCAAGCGCAAGCACGACCCGGAGTATTCCATCCGCCGGGTGGCCAAGCGCATCGGAATCCACCACTCTTACCTGAGCAAGATAGAACGGGGCGAGCCCGCCTCGCTGTGCGAAAAACGTATCATCGCACTGGCCCAGGAACTGGGCGACGATCCGGAGCTGCTTCTGGCCATGACCGGCAAGGTGTCTGAGGCGGTCCGGCGTGCGGTTTTCGACGATCCAGAGCGCGTGGTCGCGCTTCTCAGCCAGATCAAAAACGGCGGCAGCGGACAATAGCGCCCCCCCTGTGGCGGTGGCCTCTTTGCCGCGCCTTGCCGGGTCTTTTATTGCGGCCTGTCCGCGCGGTCTTTCGTGCGCGCCGCAGTGCCCACACTTCCCTTTGATGGCCGCGGCCCGCCCGGTCACACGTTTCCTTTGTATCCTGGCGGGTTCGGCGCGTCCGGCGTCAGAGGGTCTTGCGGGCCACGACCACGTCGGCCTCGGCCGGGCCGAGGTCGTAGAGCCTGATCTTGGTGCTGCGCGGGAATTCCCGCTTGAAGAGCGTCTTGAGCAGTTTTTTCATGGAGCCCGCCGTGGCCTCGAAGCGGCCCTGGGCAAAGCCGTTTTCCACCACGTCAAAGGTGTCGGGGCCGGTGCGGGCAATGACCACGGAGCGGTTGCGCTTGTAGGTGCGCAGGTCGATGGCGTGTCCCTCGGGCAGCTTTTCCAGCCTGCGCATGACGGTTTCCATGGCCGTGGCCTTGTCGATCATGCATATTACCATAGACAGCCGGTTCGATCCGTGTCAAACGACCCTCTCACCTCAACCCGGAGCGCGTCATGTCACTGCCCAAAGACTCCCTCGTGAACTGCGACATCGAATCCCTGGCCTACGGCGGCCGGGGGGTGGCCCATGTGGACGGCATGGCGGTCTTCGTGGCGGGCGGCCTGCCCGGCGACACGGTCAGCGCCCGCATCGTCCGGTCCAAAAAGCGGTTCGCCGAGGCGGTTGTCGAGGCCGTGACCACCCCCTCGTCCCATCGCGTGGAGCCGCGCTGCGTCCATTTCGGCGTCTGTGGCGGCTGCGCTCTGCAGCATCTCGACTATCCCGTGCAGCTGGCCCAGAAGAACGCGCAGGTGGCTGCCGCCCTGGCCCGCATCGGCGGAGTGCAGGGGCTGACCATGGACCCGCCCGCTGCATCGCCCGAGGTCTGGGGCTATCGCAACAAGATGGAATTTTCCTTTGAGCAGCGCCCGGACGATCTGGACTCCGGCCTGAACCCCGGCTTGCATCTGGGCCTGCGCCAGCCCACGCCCGAGGGAGCCAACCGGCCCGGCCCGGTGCTCGACATCGCCGAGTGCCACCTGTGCGCCCCTTGGGACGTGGAGATCATGGCCGCAGTGCGCGAGTTCTGCCGCGCCTCGGGCGTGCCCGCCTACGACCCGGCTGCCGACACCGGCTACTGGCGGCATCTGGTCATCCGCCATACCGGCGCGGGCGAGGTCATGGCCCACCTCATCACCGCCCGGGATGAGCGCAAGGACAACCTGATCGGTGACATGGCCGCGCTGTTCCTCGAACGGTTCCCGGAGATGGCCTCCTTTGTCCACTCCACCCGCATCAAGCGCACTGCCGTGGCCTGTGGCGAAAAGATCGTCCAGACCCTTGGCAACGGTTTTGTGGAAGAGCGGCTGGCCCGGGGCGAACGTCAGGTGCGCTACCGCCTCTCGCCCAACGCCTTTTTCCAGACCAACACCGGCGGCGCAGGCGAGCTGTTCGCCACCGTGGCAGAGTTCTGCGCCCTGTCCGAGACCCAGGTGCTGCTCGATCTCTACTGCGGCACCGGAGCCATCGGCATCTATCTGGCTGGCGAGGCCGGCCGCGTTATCGGCGTCGAGTTGAGCGAGGAGTCCGTGACCAAGGCGCGTGAAAGCGCCCGACTCAACGGCCTGTCCAACTGCACCTTCATCGCGGGTTCCCTGGAGCAGGGCATTCCCGGCCTGGACGGTTCCGGCGATGAGGCCGTGCCCGACGTGGTGGTGGTCGATCCGCCCCGCTCCGGCATGCACGAGAAAACGGCCCAGGCCCTGCTGACCCTTGGCGTGCCCCGGATCGTGGCCGTGTCCTGCGACCCCGCCACCCTGGCCCGCGACGTCAAACGGCTGGCCGACAGGTACGATGTCACCCGCGCCCGCGCCGTGGACATGTTCCCCCATACCCACCACATCGAGACAGTGGCCCTGCTGGAATTGCGGGCGTAGCAGGCTGCCGGGGGGAAGGGGAGAGGGAAACCCTTTGAAAAGGGTTGTCCCTCTC
>JBDRSO010000114.1:0-14340 GCA_043824835.1 Pseudomonadota bacterium
CCGGTTCGCTGGCGGCCAACTCGTCCTTGAGGGCGTACATTTCGTTGACCAGCTCCATGACTGCGGCGATGGCCGTGTTGAACTGGAATTCGTTCTCGATGTCGCGGGTGACGCGGCGCACGGTGTCGTGCTCCTTGAAGCGCAGCTGCCGGGCCGCATCGGAGTTCGGCGCGGCGTGGGAGGTCGGGGTCGCGGCGTCGAGCCGGTTCTCAAGCTCCTCCACCAGCCGCCACAGACGATTCAGGAAGCGGAACGCGCCCTCGATGCCCTGGTCAGACCACTCCAATTCCTTGATCGGGGGCGAGGCAAAGAGGATGAACAGCCGGGTGGCATCCGCGCCGTAGCGCTCGATCATGGAGTTGGGGTCCACCACGTTGCCCTTGGATTTCGACATCTTGCCGCCGTCTTTCAGCACCATGCCCTGGGTCAGCAGGTTGGCGAATGGCTCGCTGGCCTGGACAAAGCCGAAGTCGCGCAGGGCCTTGGTGAAGAAGCGGGAGTAGAGCAGGTGCAGGATGGCGTGCTCGATGCCGCCGATGTACTGGTCCACGTTCATCCAGTAGCCGGTGGCCTCCTGGCTGAACGGAGTGTCCTCGTTGCGCGGGTCGCAGTAGCGCAGGTAGTACCAGGAGGACTCGAAAAAGGTGTCAAAGGTATCGGTCTCGCGCCGGGCGGGCTTGCCGCATGTCGGACAGTCGCAGTTGACGAATGACTCCATGTCCGGCAGGGGCGACTTGCCGTCGCTCCTGACCTGGGCGTCCTCGGGCAGGAGGATGGGCAGCTGGTCCTCGGGCACGGGCACCACGCCGCAGGTGTCGCAGTAGATGACCGGGATGGGCGCGCCCCAGAACCGCTGGCGCGAGACGTTCCAGTCGCGCAGCCGGTAGTTGACGGCCATCTTGCCCAGGCCGGAGGTGTCCAGGTGCTCGACGATGGCCTTTTTGGCCGATTCGTTATCCATGCCGTCGAAGTCACCGGAGTTTACCAGGAAGCCGGGATCGGTGTAGGCCTCGGTCAGGTCCGCCTCGGCCAGCACCTCGCCTTTGGCGTGCAGATCGGCCGGGTTGATGACCGCCTTGAGCGGCAGTCCGTACTTGCGGGCGAACTCGAAGTCGCGCTGGTCGTGGGCCGGGACGGCCATGACCGCGCCCGTGCCGTAGCCCATGAGCACGAAATTGGCCACATAGATGGGCATGAGCGCGCCGGTGACCGGGTTGACGCAGTATTTGCCGATGAAGATGCCTTCCTTCTCCAGGTCGTCCGCGCCGCGCTTGATGCGGTCCATGTTGCGGATGTTGGCCACAAAGGCATCGATCTCGGCCTTGTCGGGCGCGTCGGCCGTGAGCACGTCCACCAGGGGATGCTCGGCGGCCAGGGACATGAAGGTGGCCCCGAACAGGGTGTCGGGCCGGGTGGTGAAGACCGGGATGGCGTGGTCCGTGTCCTTGACATGGAAGGTCAGCTCTGAGCCGTAGCTGCGACCGATCCAGTTGCGCTGCATGGTCAGCACGCGCTCGGGCCAGCCGCCTTCCAGGGTGTCCAGGTCGGCAAGCAGCTCGTCCGCGTAGTCGGTGATGCGCAGGAACCACTGCTCCATGTCCTTCTGCTCAACCTCGGAGTCGCACCGCCAGCAGCAGCCTTCCTCCACCTGCTCGTTGGCGAGCACGGTGTTGCAGTCCGGGCACCAGTTTTGGGGCGAGTGCTTGCGGTAGGCCAGCCCCTTTTCGAGAAATTTCAGGAAGAATTTTTGCTCCCACTTGTAGTATTCCGGGCGGCAGGACGCGATCTCGCGCCGCCAGTCGTAGGAGTAGCCGAGCCGCTGGAGCTGCTCGCGCATTTCGGCGATGTTCTGATAGGTCCAGGTGGCGGGGTGGGTCTTGTTCTTGATGGCCGCGTTTTCGGCGGGCAGGCCAAAGGCGTCCCAGCCCATGGGGTGGAGCACGTTGTAGCCCTGCATTGATTTGAACCGGGCCACCACATCGCCGATGGAGTAGTTGCGCACGTGGCCCATGTGGATCTTGCCCGAGGGGTAGGGGAACATCTCAAGCACATAGTACTTGGGCCTGGCCGGATCGACCTCCACCTCGAAACACCCGGACTCCTGCCAGATGCGCTGCCATTTGCGCTCGATCGCCTGGGGATCGTATTTGCCTAAGGCCATGATCTTTTCCTTGTGGAAGTATTCGTTGGCGTTCACGGCCATGGGCCATGACCTAGGCCGTGACCTAGACCGTGTCCTGGGCCGGTCCCTTCATCTCGCTTCGGGCCGCGCCGTCGAGGATGCCGTTGACGAACCCGCGCGATTTCTCGTCGCCAAAGAGCTTGGACAGCTCGATGGCCTCGTTGATGGCGGCCTTGACCGGGATGTCGGTGAACAGCATCTCGTAGAGGGAGAGGCGCAGGATGGACAGCTCGATGACCGCGATGCGGTCGAACTTCCAGTGCTGTGAGTGCTCGCCGATGACCGCGTCGATGCGGGCGAGATTGGCCTCAACGCCCAGCACAAGGCTGCGCGCGAACTCGCGCGCGGTGTCAGACTCCTGCTCCTCGACCATGGGGTTGCGCGCAAAGGCGGTCTCTGTGTCCACCGGGTTCTTGGGGTCGTCAAAGTAGACGCCGTAAAGCACCTGAAAGGCCAGGGTCCGTCCGATCCTGCGCACGCCGGGCTTGTTGCCCTTTTTTTTGCCGTGCATGGGCTAGAGCTGTTCCAGAACCCGGATGGTCTCAAGCATGGCCGAGGCAGCCTCGACACCCTTGTTGCCCGCCTTGCTCCCGGCCCGCTCGATGGCCTGATCCAGCGAATCGCAGGTGAGCAGGCCAAAACCCATGGGCACGCCGGTCTCCATGCTGGCCTGGGCCACGCCCTTGGCGCACTCGTTGCAGACGTAGTCGAAGTGGGGGGTGGCTCCGCGGATGACCGCGCCGAGCACCACCACGCCGTGGTAGTTGCCGGAGCGGGCCAGCTTCTGGGCGGCCAGGGGCAGCTCAAAGGCGCCGGGCAGCCGCACCAGGGTCAGGTTTTCCTCGCTGCCGCCGTGGCGCACCAGATAGTCGATCGCGCCTGAGATGAGGCGGTCAACGATGAAGTCGTTGAAGCGCGCGGCCACGATGGCCACCTTGAGGCCCTGCGCGTTGAGCTGTCCTTCGATGGTCTTCAGGGGCATGATGGAATCTCCCGTGTGAGGCGGTTGAAAAACGGCGATCTGCGTCGTTGCTTCAAAAAGTTCAAATCCTCGCGTACAGGAAGTACTCTTCGGCCTTGAACTTTTTTCGCGCCTAGCATCTCACCATTTTTGAACAGCCTCCATATTATGACTCATTTCAACGGTCAGTTAGATGAAATATGGTCCGCTGTACTATGTTACGCTTTGTCGTCTTCGTCAACGTGGAGCATGTGGTGCAACTTGTCGCGCTTGGTCTTGAGGTAGCTCCTGTTCATCTCGCAGGCGCCCACCTCGATGGGCACGCGCTCGACCACCTTGAGACCGTAGCCTTCGAGACCGACCATCTTTTTGGGATTGTTGGTCATCAGTCGCATGTTGGAGACGCCCAGCGCGCGCAGTATCTGTGCCCCGGTGCCGTATTCGCGCAGGTCCGGGGGGAAGCCGAGCTTCACGTTGGCCTCCACGGTGTCGTAGCCCTGGTCCTGGAGGTGGTAGGCCCGGATCTTGTTGCCAAGGCCGATACCCCGGCCCTCCTGGCGCATGTAGACGAGCACGCCCTTGCCCGCGTTGTTGATCATGCACATGGCGTCCTGGAGCTGGGGGCCGCAGTCGCAGCGCATGGAGCCGAACACGTCGCCGGTCAGGCATTCGGAGTGGACGCGCACCAGGGTCGGGTCGTCCGGGGTGATGTCGCCCTTGTAGATGGCGATGTGCGTCTTGCCGTCGGTTTCCGAGTAGAAGGCCGCGCTTTTGAAGTCGCCCCAGCGGGTGGGCAGGTTGGCCTCGGCCACCTTGGTCACCGAGAAGCCGCCGAACTTCATGCGGTAGGCGATGAGGTCGGCCACCGAGCAGATCTTGAGCCCGTGCTTCTTGGCGTAGACCTCAAGCTCGGGCATGCGGGCCATGGACCCGTCGTCGTTCATGATCTCGCAGATGACCGCAGCGGGTTTGAACCCGGCCAGCCGGGCGATGTCTGTGCCGCCCTCGGTCTGCCCGGCGCGTACCAGCACGCCGCCGTCTTTGGCCCGCAGGGGGAAGATATGGCCAGGCGTGACGATGGAATGTTGGTCGGCCCCGTCGGCCACGGCCGCCAGCACGGTGGTGGCGCGGTCCTTGGCCGAGATGCCGGTGGTCACGCCCTCGCGGGCCTCGATGGAGACCGTGAAGTTGGTGCCGAAACCGGACTCGTTCTTCTTGGCCATCAGCTCAAGGCCGAGATTGTCGGCCATCTCGTTGCTCAGGGGCAGGCAGATGAGCCCGCGGCCGTGGGTGGCCATGAAATTGATGATTTCAGGAGTGACCGCTTCGGCCGCGCAGACGAGATCGCCCTCGTTCTCGCGGTCCTCGTCGTCCACCATGATGACCATCTTGCCCTGGCGGATATCCTCAATGGCTTCTTCAAGCTTGCACAGTGCCATGTTCGCAATACCTCGTTGTTCATTTTCCGGCGCGGCGGACAGCCTGGCGGCCCACGCCCGGCCTCGCGGAACCACACTATTTACCGTAAATGATACCGCTGGGGAAGGGGAAAATTTCTAATGAAAAATCAAGATGATGAGGCGTTTTGTTGACGGGGTGCGGGCCGGGGGCCGCCCCGGGCCATCAGGCCCGGGTGGCGCGGGTGGCGAGGGCCAGATGAGCCCCGGTCACGCAGCGGAAGGCATCGGACAGGCTTGCGGGATAGTCCCGCGCCCCGGCCAGCCTGTCGAGCAGGGCGGCCTGTCGCGGTGACAGGGCCGAGGCGTCGAGGCTGCGCCCGGCGTCGAACATGCCCACCATGTCCTCGACCACGGTCTCGCTGTGGGCGTTGACGTGCCAGTCGAGAATGTTCATGAAGTCCGCGTCCAGGCGGTCGCGATAGCGCCAGCCGCCGCAGCGGGCCGAGACCAGCCTGCGCGAGACGCAGACGCACAAGGGGTCCACGTTGCCCGGGCGGACCACGTCACCGCCTGGCCGGGGCAACTGCGGCGCGTCAAGGGTCAGCTGGGTGTCTATGCGGCCGATGATCAACTCGGTGTCGAAGTGCTTCATGTACAGCCGCAGGGCCAGGGGTTTGAGGACGTTGTCGTCGTCGAGGTAGATGAGCTTGTCGCCCTGGGCCAGGTTGGTGAGCAGGGCGCGGATGCCGTTGCCTCCGTTGCGGTCGGCCGGCAGGTTGAACCCGTGCACGGCATAGGCCGAGGCCGGGCACTCGCCCCGGACTCCGTCAAAGCCGATAAGGATTTCCACCTGTCCCGTTTCCAGTCCGGCGAAGCGGGCTGCCCGTTCCACCGATTCCACGGCCTTGCGAAGCGCCCTGGGCCGGTTGCCCGCTGTGGGCGTGATGATAGAAAAGAGGATGTCGCCTTCCCTGGCCATGTCCAGCTCCCTTCCCGCGTCCATGCGGGGCTGATGGGCCGTGCGGCCCCGGATTGTCGTGGGGCTGGATTTACAGCCCTTCATGGTGACGTATCGGCTCTTGGCCCCATGGGCTTTAGGGCCAGGGGGAGAAAAAAAGAAAAGGCGGCAAGGGGTTGGCGGGCGATGCTCAGAAGCCGTGTTCGCGCAGGTATTCCATGGTGATGGTCGATTTTCCGCTGTCCGACGCACCGGTCGGGCTGTCGGTCCGCGAGTGGGTCCAGGGGGCGACCATGCGCTCCACATACTTGCCGATGATGTCGGTCTCCATGTTCACCCGCCTGCCCGGGGTCCACTCGGCGATGGTGGTGGCCTTCTGCGTCTCGGGGATGATGTTGACCTCAAGCCAGTCCGGGCCGCAGTCGTTGACAGTCAGGCTGATGCCGTCCAGGGCCACCGAGCCCTTGGGGATGACGTAGCGCCCCTGGTCGGCGGGAAAAGACAGCCGGAAGATGCGCGACTCCCCGGCCGGGCGCACCCCGGCCACCTCGGCCAGACAGTCCACATGGCCGGACACGATGTGCCCGCCAAAGCGGTCGCCCATGGCCATGGCCCGCTCCAGGTTGGCCTTTGACCCCACCTTGAGCGCGCCCAGGCTGGTGACGGACAGGGTCTCCCGGCTGGCGTAGGCTGTGAACCAGCCGTCGCCGAAGGTCTCCACGGTCAGGCAGGTGCCGTTGACCGCGATGGATTCGCCCGCCTCGATGTCGGCGAGGGGGAAGAGGGCGCGGATGCGCAGCCGGGTCTCCGCGCCGCGCGCGTCTGCCGCCTCCACGCGGCCCATGCCCATGATCAGTCCCGTAAACATGGCGTCTCCTCGCTTGATGGGGTGTCGTCCGTGGTTGTAGCAGGCAGGCGGTGCGGTGTAAATCGGTGGCCCATGGCGCGGCTAGCGGGGCCGCAGGGTGAGCATGACATCGTCGCCCGAGCGGCGCGTGTCGACGATGCGGAAGTTGGTGGCTTCACCCATGGAGCGCTCGCCGTGGCCGGCGTAGGCCGAGGGCGCGCAGTCGTCGCCCAGGATGCGCGGGGCCACGAAGTGGACGATCTCGTCGGCCAGCCCCTGGTCGATGCACTGCATGGCCAGCCGCCCGCCGCCCTCGCACAGGGTGGTGTGGCAGCCCAGGTCGAAGCGCAACCGCTCGAGCCCCACCGCGAGGTTGAACCCGCCCGGCGGGCCGGGCAGGGGCCAGACGCTGGTGCCCCGGCCGCGCAGCCTGTCTGCCCCGGGTCCGTAGGCGCTCTCCCTGGTGGTCATGAAGATGGCCCGCTCAGGGCGCATGCGGGTCAGGACATGGTCATCCGGGTGGGCGGGCAGGCGCGAGGTGATGACCACGCCATAGGGCTGGACAAACTCCTTGGGCAGATCAGGGGTGCGGCAGGTCAGGCTCGGGTCGTCGGCCCTGAAGGTGGCTCCGCCCACGATGACGGCGTCCACCCGGGCGCGCAGATCGTGGACCCGGGCAAAGGATTCCGGGCAGGACACGGGTTCGGGAACTCGCTGGCGCGAGGCGATCTTGCCGTCCAGGGTGGCGGCCATCTTGATGATGTTGAAGGTGGAGTGGGAAGTCTGCCAGACCAGAAAGTCGGCGATGAGGTCGCGACAGAGTTCTTCGAGCACGCCCACCTCGACTTCGATGCCTGCGGCCGCGAGCCGCTCGACACCCCCGGCGGCCACCGGGTTGGGGTCGCGGGTGCCGACCACGACCCTGGCCACGCCAGCGTCGATGAGGGCCTGGGTGCAGGGCGGGGTCTTGCCGTGATGATTGCAGGGTTCAAGAGTGACGTACATGTCGGCTCCGCGTGGGTCCACTCCCCTGCTGCGGGCGTCCACCAGACATTCACGCTCGGCGTGCAGGCCGCCGTAGCGCATGTGCCACCCCTCGGCCACGATGCGCTCGTCGCGCACCAGCACCGCGCCCACGCAGGGGTTGGGGGCCGTGGCCCCGCGCCCCAGCCGGGCCAGTTCCACGGCGCGGGCCATGAAGGCGGCGTTAGCTGAAGTCGCCTTCCATGAACACATGCTTCACTCCGGCCTCGTCGAGCATCTGCTCGGAAAGCGTGTCGGGATAGTTCTGGGCGAAGTAGATGGTCTTCACCTCGCAGTTGATGAGCATCTTGGTGCACAGGATGCAGGGCTTGGTGGTGCAGTATATGTCGCACCCGGTCAGGTCCAGGTGATGGGTGGCGGCCTGGATGATGACGTTTTGCTCGGCGTGCAGACCCCGGCACAGTTCATGGCGTTCGCCTGAGGGGATGCCCATCCTCTCGCGCAGGCAGCCCACCTCTTCGCAGTGGGCGATGTTGGTGGGCACGCCGTTGTAGCCGGTGGCCAGGATGCGCTTGCCGCGCACGGCGATGGCCCCCACCGCGCGGCGGGTGCAGGTGGACCGCTGGGCCACCAGATGGGCGATGCGCATGAAATATTCGGGCCAGGGCAGTCTCTCGGGCATGGTTCCTCCACGGCTCGCTGCTTGATGACGCGAGGCAAGCTCCCCCTATCATGTCTCCTGCCGAAAGGGAATGATCATGTGCCCGCCGGGCCGCCCAGGGCTTGAGGGCAGCGCAGTGTTGTGCAGTTTTGAGTGCGCCTCTTGTGCAGCATGATGCACTCTTGGCGCGATTGTCCTGGGGCTGAAATTTTATCACCCTGAGATTGCTCAACAAACGACATTGGCATGAGGTATGCTTAACCAGGGGCAGGCAGGCCGACCCCCGGCTTCCCCTGCGAAACACAATTCAAATTTTTGGAGGCACCAACATGACCAAGAAAAACATTACCACTACCGTGCTGGCAGCGGCCCTGATCATGGCCCTGTCGTCCTGGGCCATTGCCGGTCCCGGGCGAGGCGGATGCGACGGACCCGGCTCTGGCGGCAAAAGCCCCTACGCCCAGCTGACCCCCGAGAAGCAGGCGGCCGCGGAGGCCATCTTCGACAAGTACAGTCCGCAGATGGACGAGGTGCGCGACGCCCTGTGGACCAAGCACGCCACCATGCAGGCCATGATCAACGGCGGCAAGGCCGACGAGAAGAAGCTCGGCGCCCTGGTGGCCGAGCTGCGCGCCCTGCGTGACAAGATGGGCGAGCTGCGCGCCTCCATGAACGAGGAGCTGACCAAGGAGACCGGCATCGAGACGCGCATGGGCCGCAAGGGACGCGGCTTTGGTCAGGGTTTCGGGCCTGAGGGCTGCCCCAGCTTAGGCAAGGACTACGGTCGTGGCTGCGGGCCTTGCGGTGAGCCACGCCGCTCCTAGATAATAGGCATTTCCGAACACCGCGGAAAACAGGACGGGCGGGGCGGTCATTCATGGTGAATGCCGCTCCGTTTCCCGTGTGCCGGGGTCTGAGTCCTGGCGCGCGCCGCCTTCAGGGGATGTCCTGCGCAGGCGGCTTGCGGTTTCTTCCGGCGCGGAATAATGGTACATCCGTGATCGGGCCGGACGGCTCCCCCCGCCCGATTCCGTCCCGCGATACCTTCGTCGCGGCACCAAGGGGACACAGGCGCGTTCATGGAAATCAATTCCACAGGCAAAGAGAAAGGCCCCCTGGTGGCCCTGGTTCTGGCCCTCATCGTGCTGGGCCTGGGCAGCCTGTACCTGACGTGGCGATCCATCGCGCACCAGCGCGAGATCGTCGAGGGCCACATCATCATGACTGGCGGCTCCATTCTGCGCGGGGTGGACAACAACCTCTCGCGCATCGTCCGCTCCCTGCGCGCCAATCCCCAGGTGGCTCCCATCTTTCCGTCCATGGCCGAGGATTTGTTCATTGAGCTCTCCAAGTCCGACGACATCGTGTTCATCGCCCTGTGCGACGCAGAGGGCATGCCCCTGGCCTCGTCCGACAGAGAGTCTGGCAGCCCGATCATCTCCCTGCCCGACATGGTCACCCGCGACCTGGAGCCCGGTCGGGCCTTCCACGCCATGGCCGAGATGAACAAGCGGGCCGTGCTCATCTCCGGCATCAGGGTCCGGGCAGACTCGGCCCTGCTCAGCCGGGGCGAGCCGGTGCCGATGCGCGACTCCGGCCGCAGCGGCGGGCGCGGCATGGCCCCTGGCATGATGGAGCAGGGCATGATGGGGCCGGGCATGGGCCGTGATTTGGGCCTTGACGGTCCCCTCGACATCGACGTGGCCCCGGTTTACCTGCTGGTGGGCCTCAACGCCGAGAAGCATCTGGCCCAGTTCCGCCAGTATCGCAGAGCCGCCACCTATCAGACGGGCTATGTCTTCCTGGCGGCGGTGGGGCTGTGGTCCCTGGCCTTTGCCTACCTGAGACGGCGCGACGAGGGGCGCAAGCTGGTGCGCATGGAGCGCTTCCAGAGCAAGCTCCTCGACAACATGCCCGATGGGCTGGTCACCCTGTCCGAGACCGGCGAGATAATGGCCGCCAACCACTCGGCCAAGCGGCTGCTCGCCCCGGCCGGGGAGGACGGCGCGCCCGAGATCCTCGGCGTGGACTGGGCCGACTTCCCCTTTGCCCGCGAGCCGGGCGGCAAGGCTGGCTCGGCGTCCTACAACTGGGAGCAGTTCGACTACCAGGGCCGTCGCCTGGAGATTCTTTCCCTTCCCTTCCAGGGCCTGGACGAGGACGCTGCGCCCGAGCTGGGCCAGCGGCTGGTGCTCATCCGCGACCGCACCCAGGTCCGCTCCCTGGAGGAGGACCTGAACGAGGCCAAGCGGCTGGCCGCCATCGGCTCCCTGGCTGCTGGCGTGGCCCACGAGGTGCGCAATCCCTTGAGCTCCCTGCGCGGCTTTGCCCAGCTCTTCGCGACCAAGCTCAAGGGCCAGCCCCCGCTGGACCAGTACGCGGCCACCATGGTCCAGGAGGCCGACCGCCTCAATCGCGTGGTCACTGACCTGCTCTATCTGGCCCGGCCCCGGCGGCTCGACCCCGAGGAAACGGATCTGACCGCCGTGGGCGAGTCCCTGCGCCAGCTCATGCGTTTCGACTTCAAGAGCAAGCGGGTCGAGCCGGAGTTCGACTTCGCCCAGCCCGTCGTCTATGCCGATCAGGACGCGCTGCGGCAGGTGCTGCTCAATCTCATCAGTAACAGCCTGGACGCCATCGACAACTGCGAGGACTGCGACAGGCCCGGCCTCATCCGGTTGACGAGCGAGCGGGTCGAGGGCGGGGTGTGCGTCCTGGTGTCCGACGACGGCCCGGGCATGGACCCGGACATCGCCGACGACGTGTTCAAACCCTTTGTCACCGGCAAGAAGACCGGCACGGGCCTCGGGCTGGCCATTGTCCAGAACATCATGCGCGCCCACCGGGGTCGGGCCGAGATGGAATCACAGCCGGGCCGGGGCGTGACAGTGCGACTCTTTTTTCCCGATGGCTCCCCCGACGGGGAGTCCAGCGGAGACGACGGATTTGAAGGCGCTGCCGCAGCGGCGGAGCACGACCGGGCCAACAGCCCGGCATCACAGGGACATGACGGCCTCGTGCTCGGGCAGACCGGGGCGGGCCGCCGGGAGGATGCATGACCGAAGAACGCGTGGTACTTGTGGTGGACGACGAGCCGGGGCACCGGCTCATGGTTCGGGCCGTGCTTGAGGACGACGGTTGGACCGTGCTCGACGCCTCCTCGGGCGAGCGTGCCCTGACCGTGCTGGCCGAGGCCGCCGAGTCCGGCACCATGCCTGATGTGGCCCTGGTGGACATGAAGATGCCCGGCATGGACGGCATGCAGCTGCTCAAGGAGTTGCAGATACGCCGCCAGGGAATGCCCGTGGTCCTGCTGACCGCCTTTGGCAGCGTGGGCAGCGCCGTGGACGCCATGAAGCGAGGGGCTTTCGATTACCTGACCAAGCCCGCGGACAACGAAGAGCTGACCGTGGTTCTGGGCAAGGCCTTCGAGTACCACAAGCTGGTGCGGGAGAATGTGCGCCTCAAGGCCGAGGTGGGCGGCGACCTCAAGTTCATCGGGGCCAGCCCCGGCGTCGAGCGGGTGCGCGACCTCATCGCCCAGGCCGGGCCGAGCGAAGCCACGGTGCTCATCCTGGGCCAGTCCGGCACGGGCAAGGAACTGGTGGCCGAAGGGCTGCACCGGGCCAGCAACCGCGCCTCGCGCCCCCTGATCAAGGTCAACTGCGCGGCCCTGCCCGACGATCTGCTGGAGAGCGAGCTGTTCGGTTATGAAAAGGGCGCCTTTACCGGCGCGGTCAAGGACAAGCCCGGTCGCTTTCAACTGGCCGATGGCGGCACCCTTTTCCTCGACGAGATAGGCGAGATGCCGGGTGCGCTCCAGGCCAAGCTCCTGCGCGTGCTTCAGGAGAAGACCATTGAGCCGCTGGGCTCGGTCAGGACCATCAAGGTGGACACCCGGATCATCGCGGCCACCAACCGCGACCTCAAGCGCGAGGTGGAGGCCGGGCGCTTCCGCGAAGACTTGTACTACCGGCTGGCGGTGCTCGAAATCCGCATCCCGCCCCTGTGCGAGCGCAAGGAGGATCTGCCGCTCTTGGTCAGCTTCCTCATGCGCAAGCTGGGCAACAAGAACAACAAGATCATCCGCACCGTGACCCCGGCCTTTCTCGACGCCCTGTCCGGCTACGACTGGCCTGGCAACGTGCGCGAGCTGGAGAACGTGCTGGAGCGCGCCCTGATCCTGTCGCGCTCCGATGCGCTGGGGCCGGACCTGCTGCCGCCCCAGGTGGCTGGCGCGCGCGAGGCCGTGGTGGACATGTCCCCTGTCTACGGCCACGCCATGACTTCCCCCGCCTCGCTGGAGGAGGCGGAAAAGCTCGCCATCCTGCGCGCCCTGGAGGAAAACGGCAACCACCGCGAGCGCACAGCCGACGCCTTGGGCATCAGCCGCCGCACCCTGCAATACAAGCTCAAGAAATTCGGCCTGACCCGCCGCTGACCCGGGGATCGTGACCATGAGTACGCTGACCGTCGAGACCTTCATCCTTGGCCCGGACGAGACCAACTGCTACCTGCTCTCGGCAGGCGGCGAGGCCGTGGTCATCGACGCGGGCGTGGACCCTGCGCGGCTGGCGGCGCGCATCAAGGAACAGGGGTTCGCCCTGCGCGGCGTGTACCTGACCCATTTCCACATAGACCATGCGGGCGGGGCCGGGGAGCTGCGCCAACTGTTTGGCGCGCCAGTCTTTGCCAGTCCGCACGACGACTTTCTCAAGGACATCTCCCTTGAGGCGGGCGGGGTGCGCGAACTGGCGGAGTTCCTGGATTTTCCCGTGGAGCCGCTGGGGCCTGGGCGGCGCACCGTGCTCGGCCAGCCCATGGTGGTGCTCGACACGCCGGGCCACACCCCGGGCAGCCTGTCCTTCTTCTTCCCGGCCGCCGGGTGTGTCTTTGTGGGCGACCTGCTCTTCATGATCGCCGTGGGCCGTACCGATCTGCCGCGCGGCAGCGGGCCGGAACTCATCGGCTCCATCCGCTCGCGCATCTTCATCCTGCCCGGCGACACCCGAGTCTACCCGGGCCACGGCCCCATGACCACGGTGATCCACGAAAAGGAAAACAACCCCCACTTCATCTTCCAGTCCGGGAGCGGCGGCCCGGTCAATTGACAGGGGGGGCTGAACCCCGTACTTGTGCCACCCATAACAGGCTGTTGAAAAATGCCCGATTGCTGCGTTGCTTCAAAAAGTTCAAATCCTCACGTACTGGAAGTACTCTTCGGTATTGAACTTTTTTCGCGCCTTGCCCTCGAACATTTTTGAACAGCCTGAGAAAATGACTTTTTCAACAACTTGATAAACCCATACGGAGGGAACGCCATGCGCGAGAAAGTCATGAAGGTGCTCGACAAGGTCCGTCCCGCGCTCCAGGCCGACGGCGGCGACGTGGAACTGGTGGACATCACGGACAAGGGCATCGTCCAGGTGCGTATGACCGGAGCTTGCAAGGGATGCCCCATGTCCCAGATGACCCTGAAAAACGGCATCGAGCGGATCATTTTGAAGGAAATTCCCGAGGTCAAGGCCGTCGAGGCCGTCAGCTAGCCGTTTGGCCGCGCCCCTTGTCCGGGCGCTCCCTTGAATCGAGTTCACCTGCAAGGAGACCATGCCCATGGGCAAGATCGTATCCCGGTTCGCACCGAGCCCCACGGGATTTCTGCATATCGGCGGCGCGCGCACCGCGCTTTTTTCCTGGCTCATCGCCCGCTCCCGGGGCGGCGAGTTTCGCCTGCGCATCGAGGACACCGACCGCGAGCGTTCCACAGACGAGGCCACCCAGGCCATCATCGACTCCATGAAGTGGCTCGGCCTGGACCACGACGGCGAGATCGTCCACCAGTCCGAGAGGGCCGATCGCCACAACGAGGTCATTGACCAGATGATCGCGGCGGGCCACGCCTATTACTGTCAATGCGCCAAGGAAGACGTGGATGCCATGCGCGAGAAGGCCATGGCCGAGGGCCGCAAGCCCAAGTATGACACCACCTGCCGCGATCGGGGGCTGACCTCCGGCGCGGTCCGGCTCAAGGCACCGCTGGACGGGGCCACGGCCTTCAAGGACATGGTCAAGGGACCCATCGTGGTGGAGAACGCCGAGATGGACGACATGATCCTGCGCCGCACGGACGGCACGCCCACCTACAACCTGGCCGTGGTGGTGGACGACCACGACATGGACGTGACCACGGTCCTGCGCGGCGACGACCACGTCAACAATACCCCGCGTCAGATTCTCATCTATCAGGCCATGGGCTGGGACGTGCCCGAGTTCGGCCATGTGCCCATGATCCTCGGCCCGGACAAGAAGAAGCTCTCCAAGCGCCACGGCGCGCTCTCGGTCATGGA
>JBDRSO010000115.1:0-70524 GCA_043824835.1 Pseudomonadota bacterium
GACCTTGTCGAGGTAGATCATCTTGGCGCCGGGCATGTGGGTTTCGACATACTTGCCGCCCTCGTACTGGGCCTGGCTGTATCCCTTGTCGTTGTAGGGGCCGACCAGGATCAGGCCGATGGTGAAATCCTTTGCCGAGGCAGGCCCCGGCACGAGCAGCGCGGCCATGAACACCACAGAGAGCATCACAAGAAGCAGTGAGCGTAGCTTGGGCATCGAATCCTCCGTTGCGATTGCCCGCCGTCTCGGCAGGCGTCTGGCGGTTGGGTTTCCCGGCCCGGGGGCAGGCCGCAGAGAGGGCGGGGGGCATCCGTGTCCCCGCCGCGCAAAGGAATATTTGTGATGCACTCCGCCCGCCCGTGTCAACTGCGGAATGCTTTTTTCGCTCCGCCAAGGCTTGACCGGCGCGCCATCATGTTCTATGTATTCAACTGTCACGCACACGAGACGACAAACGCAGGGGCGCGGCCCCTCCCTGGAGAAGCCGCGCATCTGCTCTTTTTTTTTACCTTATCATGCATCGGAAGGAAGAACGCAATGGACAGGATTCCCATTTCCAAACAAGGCTTTGAAAAGATCAGGCAGGAACTCGAAGACCTCAGGGCGCAGCGGCCCGCCATCATCCAGGCCATCAAGGAGGCCCGCGAGGAAGGCGACCTGAGCGAGAACGCGGGCTACGACGCCGCCCGCGAGCGCCAGGGCATGCTGGAGGCGCGCATCACCTACATCAACTCGCGCATGCCGCTTTTTGACGTGCTCGATCTCGACACCCTGGGCGGCGAGCGCGCCATCTTCGGAGCCACGGTGGAGATCGAGGACATCGATACCGAGGAGACCAAACGGTTCACCCTGCTCGGCCCGGACGACGCGGACCACAAGAGCGGCTCCATCTCCGTGCTCTCGCCCATGGGCCTCGCCCTGCTCGGCAAGGAGGCTGGCGACGAGGTCGTGGTGGACGCCCCGCGCGGCCGCATCGAGTACGAGATCCTCACCGTTCAGTTCCTGGGGTCAGCGGGGTTGAACATCCGGTAGATTTTGCACTTGGTTCTCATCTGCCTTCGGTGTACAGTGACCCCATCGCACAGAGCGGTGGGGTCACTGTACATTTATATGCTGATGGAACCAATCGAAATATCTGCCAAAAACGACAGCCGTGCCGCCTGCTCCGGGTATTGCGCCCGGTGCGGGCGGGTGCATTCCCTGCCCGTGGGCACGGCCGTGGTCCAGGCCAGGGAGTTGCTGCACGCCCTGACCCACGCCGGGCGGGTGGATCTGCACGCTGACGCTGCGGCCGCCGACCCGCGCCTCTCCACCGCCCCCCTTTTCGGCGAGGCCCGGGGGCACATGTTCGGGGTGCTCGTCTGCCGCGACCAGCAGGGGCGCACCGGGGTGCTCAAGGCCTTCTCGGGCCAGTTCAATGGCGTGTGGCGCGTGCCCGGCTGGGTGCCGCCCCTGGTGGACACCCAGGCCCTGGCCTCCATGAGCTCGGGGGTGGAGCGGCTCATCAAGCGGCTCGGCCGCGACATAGAGTGCCTGCCGGAAGGCAGCCCGGAGCGGACCACGCTGGCCGCCAGACGGCGCGAGCTTTCGCGCGCCCTGATGCTCGACATCCACGCCCTCTACCGCATCCCCAATTTCCGCCGCGAGCTGACCCCCCTGCCCTCCGTCGTGTTCGGCGAGGGCGGCATTCCCGCGGGCACGGGCGACTGCTGCGCGCCAAAGCTCCTGGGCTATGCGGCACGCCACTCCCTGACCCCGCTGGGCGTGGCCGAGTTCTATCTCGGCCGCGAGAACCGCTCAGGCACCCGGCGGCACGGCGGCGTCTACGCCTCCTGCGCCCACAAGTGCGGCCGCATCCTCGGCTACATGCTCTGCGGGCTCGATCAGGCATGACCCCCATCCCTGAAGGACTCAGCATCGTCCACCGCGACCCGCTCTTTGTGGTGGTTGACAAGCCCGGCGGCCTGCTCTCCGTGCCCGGTCGTGGCCCGGAGAACCAGGATTGCGTGGTCAGCCGCCTCAAGGCCCTGTGCCCGGAGTGCATTGATCAGCCCTCGGTCCACCGGCTGGACCAGGACACCTCGGGCCTTATTGTCTTGGCCCTGACCGCCAAGGCCCACCGCGCCCTGTCCGTGCAGTTCATGGAGCGGCTGGTGGGCAAGCGCTATGTGGCCCTGCTGGACGGGGTGGTGGCGGCGGACGCGGGCGTCATCGAGCTGGCCTTTCGGCTCGACCCGGACAACCGGCCGTATCAGGTCTACGACCCCGAGGGCGGCAAGCAGGGCGTCACCCGCTGGCGCAAGCTCGGTGTCGAGGGCGGGCGCACCCGGGTGGAGTTCATGCCCCTGACCGGCCGCACCCACCAGCTCCGCCTCCACGCAGCCCACGCCAAGGGCCTCGGGTTCCCCATCGTGGGCGACCGGCTCTACGGCACGGGCACGGCCCCAGGCCAACTCCGGCTGCACGCCTCGACCCTGCGCTTTCGCCACCCGGCCACACGCCAGCCCATGGAGTTCTCCTCGTCGCCCCCGTTCTGACACGCCGCCCGCCGTCGGGCCAGCCGCATAGAGCGGCCCGGCCGCCAGAAAAGGATTTTTTACGTTTTTGGGAAAATGGCAAATTTGTCACCCAAGGCGCAACCCCGGTTCGGCCCGGCGCGCGCCAGTTCATGCCCGGCTGGCATGGTTCGAGTTTTCGCATTAATGTGATTAAATTTGCCAATTATTCTAATTATTTGATGATTAAATGCGCGCAATTTTGCAAAAATGGAACACGGAACAGGTGAAAAAAGGTGATCGTAATACATTTTCGTATGATTCTGCGAGGACCGGAATAGGTCTGATTGGCATAATATTTTGTATTTCATGACTTTTCACCATTTGGCATGGTCCTTGGTAGAGGCCCGTGCAAGACAGTCAAGGGTCAGGCTGCCCTTTGGTCCGGCAGAGGCCGGTAACATCGTCATATTTTGCCTGAAGGAGATTTTTCATGAGCGGATACCAGACTCGTCAGACCGCCATCGCCGCGGTGACCAACTACAAACCCACCAACACCCCCCTGAATTTCGCCGAGACATCCCCGGCGCAGATCTTCGGGTCCAACGTCTTCAACGACAAGGTCATGAAGGCGATGCTGCCCAAGGACGTGTTCAAGTCCCTGATGAAGACCAAGAACGCCGGGGAGAAACTGGACCCTGCCATCGCCGGACCCGTGGCTGCGGCCATGAAGGAATGGGCGCTCTCCAAGGGGGCCACCCACTACACCCATGTCTTCTATCCGCTGACCGGCTTGACCGCCGAGAAGCACGACGGCTTCCTGACCCCGGACGGCGAGGGCGGGGCCATCGCCGAGTTCGACCCCAAACTGCTCATCCAGGGCGAGCCCGACGCATCGAGCTTCCCCTCCGGCGGCCTGCGCGCCACCTTCGAGGCCCGGGGCTACACCGCCTGGGACGTGACCAACCCGGCCTATATCATCGAGAATCCCAACGGCACCTTCCTGTGCATTCCCACGGCCTTCGTCTCCTGGAAGGGGCACGCCCTGGACAAGAAGACACCGCTGCTGCGCGCCAACCAGGTCATCAACAAGGCAGGCCGCCGCTTCCTCGCCATGTTCGGCAACGACGTCGGCGAGATGGTGGTGTCCAACGCCGGTCCCGAGCAGGAATACTTCCTGGTGGACCGCAACTTCTACTTTGCCCGGCCCGACCTGATGGTCTGCGGCCGCACCCTGTTCGGCGCCAAGCCCTCCAAGGGACAGGAACTTGACGACCACTACTTCGGTGCCATCCCGCGCCGCGTGCTCTCCTTCATGCTTGAGGTCGAGCGCGAGCTGTACAAGCTGGGCGTGCCGGTCAAGACTCGTCACAACGAGGTGGCCCCTGGCCAGTTCGAGATCGCTCCCATCTACGAGCAGTCCAACCTGGCCACCGACCACAACCAGATGCTCATGACCACCCTCAAGTCCGTGTCCAAACGCTACGGCATGGCCTGCCTGCTGCACGAGAAACCCTTTGCGGGCATCAACGGCTCAGGCAAGCATCTCAATTACTCGTTGTCCACCCCCTCGCAGGGTTCGCTGTTCAACCCCGGCGACACCCCGCACGAGAACATGCAGTTCCTGACCATCACCGCGGCCACCATCCGCGCGGTGGAGAAGTACGGCAAGCTGCTGCGCGCCGTGGTCGCCACGGCCAGCAACGATCATCGCCTGGGAGCCAACGAGGCTCCGCCCGCCATCATGTCCGTGTTCCTGGGCGAACAGCTGACCGACATCTTCGAGCAGATCGAGAAGGGCAGCCTCAAGGGGTGCAAAACCAAGGACTGCCTGACCGTGGGTGTGGACACCCTGCCCCCGCTGCCCATGGACGCGGGCGACCGCAACCGCACCAGCCCCTTTGCTTTCACCGGCAACCGCTTCGAGTTCCGCGCCGTGGGCTCCAACCAGTCCATCGCCGGTGCCCAGGTGGCCCTGAACACCATGCTGGCCGAGTCCCTCGACTTCGTCTGCGACGAGATCGAGAAGATCACCAAGGGCGATGCCTCCAAGCTGGGCGCCGCCTGCCAGAATGTCATTCAGGCCATCATGAAGAAGCACGGCCACATCATCTTCAACGGTGACGGCTACTCCGAGGAATGGCAGAAGGAGGCCAAGCGGCGCGGCCTGCCCAACATGAAGACCGCCGCCGACTGCCTGCCCGTCATCGGTGACAAGGACGTGGTCGACATGTTCGTCAAATACGCCGTCCTCTCCGCCGAAGAGCTGCACTCCCGGGTGGAGATCTACCATGAGCAGTACAACCAGGCCATCAAGACCGAGGCCCTGCTGGTGGGCAAGATCGCCAGAACCATCATTCTGCCTGCGGCCATCCGCTACCAGGGTGAGCTGGCCGCCACCGCCGCCAGCATGAAGGCCGCCGGCATCGAGCCGACCACCTCCATTCTCCAGGACATCACCACCAAGCTGCGCAAGCTCCAGGCCAATACCGAGGCTCTTGAGAAGCTGATGGAAAAGAAGAACTTCAAGTCCGTGGAAGAGGAAGCGGTCTACAAGACCAAGAAGATCCTGCCCGCCATGCTCGCCGTGCGCGAGGTGGCCGATGCACTCGAAGGCGTGGTGGCCGACGACCTGTGGCCCCTGCCCAGCTACCAGGAGATGCTCTTCATCAAGTAGCGCCTCCCAAGCCCCGAAACACGAAAGGCCCGCCGTCATGGCGGGTCTTTTTCGTGATAGCGTGTCGCAGGATGCGCCCACTGGCGGATGCCCGGAAAGATGTCAGCAGGAGCAGTCGCCCGGCGAAATGCCAACAGGGGATGCGGATGAGTTCTCAGGCGCGGGAGCCGTCCGGGATCGGGGCGCGGTCTGGCCTGGACAGGGGGGACAGGGCGTGCCCAGGCCGCAGCGACCCGTGGTTGGCCACGCAGTCCGGCCGCAGATGGCTGGCGGGGCCCGCTGGTTCGGGCGTGGGGTTCGGGGCATTGCGCCGTGTTTCGGGGGCCTCGCGGTGCATTCCCTTCTTGCCCGGCAGGAAGGACGAGCGCAGGAAGCTCGGGCGCAGGAAGGCCAGCGGGTTGCGCATGACCGAATCGGGCAGGATGTGATACCAGCGGTAGCCCAGGCCGGTGAAGTAGGCGCGGGCGCTCTCGCCGTGTCCGGCCTCGTTGGCGGCCAGCAGGGCGGCGTCGCGCTGGCAGCGGGAGCGGGCCAGGGGTTCGAGGATGCGCTCGGAAAAGCCGAAGCGCAGGAGCATGGCCTTGATCCGCCGGTATTCGCGGTAGCGCGACACGCCATCGGCCAGGGCGAAGAGGGCCACCACCAGCCAGCCCGTGCCCCAGCCGCCAAAGACCATGGCCCGCGCCGGGTTGGTCTGGGCCAGGTGCGACAGGCCCAGCCCCGCCAGCGTGCAGGCGAGCAGGAGCGAGGCCAGCCCGGTCATGTGGGGCCATGGCGCGGCCCGGATGAAGCGGCCGATGTGGCGGAGTCGTGCGGTCATGGTGATGAATGAATTTACCGCAGGTTCCCTGGCCGGTCAAACAATCCCGGTCGAATCGGGCCGGATGCCAGGCCATGGTGCGGCTTGACGGCCGGGCTACGGCTGTGGAGTCAGCCTCGCCAACAACGAAAAGGCCGCCCCCGTCAGCGCGGGAGCGGCCTTGTTTGCGATCTGTCCGGTCCAGCCTACAGGTTGGCCAGCAGGATTTCGCCGAACTCCTGGCAGCCCACTTGGGTCGCGCCGGGAATCTGGGCGGCGAGGTCCACGGTCACCTTCTTGCCCTGCAGGGCCTTTTCCATGGCCGCGTGGATGCGCTGCGCGGCCTCGGTCCAGCCGATGTGTTCCAGGAGCATGGCCCCGGAGAGGATCAGGGAGCCGGGGTTGGCCATGTCCTTGCCCGCGATGGTCGGGGCCGTGCCGTGGGTGGGCTCGAAGAAGGCGAGGGTGTCGCCCATGTTCACGCCCGGGGCCAGCCCCAGGCCGCCCACCTGCGCCGCCAGGGCGTCGGAGATGTAGTCGCCGTTGAGGTTGGTGGTGGCGATGACCGAGTACTGCTCGGGGTACATGAGCACGTTCTGGAACATGGCGTCGGCGATGCGGTCGTTGATGATCACGCCCGAGCCGCTCTCGCCCTCGCGCACGACTTTGCCCGCGTATTCCTGCTCGGCCAGTTCATAGCCCCAGGCGCGGAAGCCGCCCTCGGTGTGCTTCATGATGTTGCCCTTGTGGACCAGGGTGACCGACGGCTTGCCGTGCTCGATGGCGAAGTCGAGGGCGCGCTTGACCAGCCGCTTGGAGCCAGCCGGGGTGATGGGCTTGATGCCCACGCCCGCGGTCATGTCCACCTTGGCGCCCAGCTCGTCGGCCAGGAACTCGATGAGCTTTCTGGCCTCGGGGCTGCCGGACTGGTATTCGATGCCCGCGTACACGTCCTCGGTGTTTTCGCGGAACACGGTCATGTCCACGAGGTCGGGCCGCTTGACGGGGGACTCGATTCCCTTAAAGTACTTGATGGGACGGATGCAGGCGTACAGGTCAAAGACCTGGCGCATGGTGACGTTGAGGCTGCGGAACCCCTTGCCCACCGGCGTCTGGAGCGGCCCCTTCATGGCCAACTCGGCCCCGGCCAGGGCGTCCATGGTCGCCTGGGGCAGGTGCTCGCCGGTCTCGGCAAAGGCCCGCTCGCCAGCCAGCAGTTCGACCCAGTTGAGGGCGTTGGCCGTGCCGTAAGCCTTGGCTACGGCGGCGTCGAGCACGGGGCGTCCGGCCTTCCAAACTTCGGGGCCGATGCCGTCACCTTCGATGTAGTAGATGGTCTTTTCAGCCAATGCGTCCTCCTTCGTGCGACGAAACAGCGGGTGTTCTGTTTGGGATTGTGTGAAAACGGGAAGCGGACTATGACGTTTATTCGGCCGGATTGCAAGCCGCGACCCGGCCCAAAGGGCGGCTATCAAAACATGGAGGCTGTTCAAAAACGGTGAGATGCTCGGTGCGAAAAAAGATCAAGGCCGAAGCCCTTGAGCCGTTGGCGAGTCTTCGAGCCTTACGGATCATGAGAGCAGAGATGTACTCCTGGTACGCGAGGGTTTGAGCTTTTTGAATAAGCTTTCTGTACGGCTCGAAGACTTGCCTCCAGTCGCTTAACGACGCAGGTCAGTGTTTTTCAACAGCAGTAAGGGACGCGATGCTGGCGGATATAGAAATGGTCAAGGCCCTGCTCGACCCGGGCAGGAAGGTGGTGGCCCTCACCGGGGCCGGGGTGTCGGCCGAGAGCGGGGTACCCACCTTTCGTGGTCAGGGCGGGCTGTGGAAGACCCACCGCGTCGAGGATCTGGCCCGGCCCGACGCCTTTGCGGCCAATCCGGCGCTGGTCTGGGAGTTCTACAACTGGCGGCGCGCGCTGGTGGCCGGGTGTGAGCCCGGCCCGGCCCATCTGGCCCTGGCCGCCCTTGATCGGCAGATTCCGAATTTTCTTCTGATCACGCAGAACGTGGACGGGCTGCACGGCCGGGCCGGGAGTCGAAAACTGGTGGAAATGCACGGCAGCCTCTGGCAGGTGCGCTGCACGGTCTGCACCCACGCCCGGGAGGACCACAGTGAGTTGCCGCCCCTGCCCGAGTGCCCGGTCTGCGGCCATCTGCTGCGGCCCGGCGTGGTCTGGTTCGGCGAGCCGCTGACCCCGGGGGTGCTCCGGCTGGCCGTGGCCCAGCTTCGGGAGGTGGATGTCTTCCTCTCGGTGGGCACATCAGGGCTGGTCCAGCCCGCCGCCTCATTTCACCAATTGGCCAAGGACCACGGGGCCGTCACCGTGGAGATCAACGCCGAGCCCACCCCGAACACCGGGCTGATGGATTTCGCCCTGCACGGCTTGGCGGGCGACATTCTGCCCGAGTTGGTGACCGGGGTCTCCTCTGTCTAACCCGTCTTGACTCCGGGGACCGATTCGGCTTACCCAATTGAGCCATGAACACACCCATATCGCACTCGTATTACAGCGGACGCGGGTGGCGCAACGTCAAGCGGCCCCAGTCCTGATCTCGCGCCCGGGCGTGCCCGCCGTCTTGGGACGGCGGCAATTCGCCGTGCGCGGTCAAGGGCCTGTGGAGCCGTCGGTTGCCGAACCGGCGGCTTTTTCGTGCCCGGCCGGCGTCAATGCCCGCCCGGGAGCCTATGCAACAGTTTGGAGGAATATCATGCTCAAGCGAATCTTTCTGCCCCAGGATCGGATGCCCACCAAGTGGTACAACCCCATGCCGGACCTGCCCACTCCGCTGGCCCCGCCGCTCAATCCCGAGACCATGAAGCCCATCACCCCGGACATGCTGGCCCCCATTTTCCCCGACTCGCTCATCGCCCAGGAGATGAGCCAGGAGCGGTTCATCGACATCCCCGAGGCGGTGCAGGATATCTACCGGCTGTGGCGGCCCTCGCCACTGGTCCGGGCCGACAGGCTGGAGAAGGCCATCGGCGCCACATGCCGCATCTACTACAAGGACGAGTCCGTCTCCCCGGCCGGGTCGCACAAGCCCAACACCTCGGTGCCCCAGGCGTATTACAACAAGATGGAGGGGGTCGAGCGGCTGGCCACCGAGACCGGCGCGGGCCAGTGGGGCACGGCTCTGTCCTTTGCCTGCGCCCAGTTCGGCCTGGAGTGCGTGGTCTACATGGTCAAGGTCAGCTACGAGCAAAAGCCCTACCGCAAGATGCTCATCAACTCATACGGGGGCACCATCTTCGCCTCGCCGTCCGAGCAGACCCGCACCGGCCGCGAGATGCTGGCCCGCGACCCCGGCTGCAAGGGCTCGCTTGGGCTGGCCATCTCCGAGGCGGTGGAGGACGCGGCCACCCACGACAACACCAAGTACGCGCTGGGCTCGGTGCTCAACCACGTCATCATCCATCAGACCATCACCGGCCTTGAGGTGCAGGAGCAACTGGCCATGATCGGCGAGAAGGCGACCCATCTGGTGGGCTGCGTGGGCGGCGGGTCCAACTTCGGCGGACTGGTGCTGCCGTTTCTGCCCCAGAAGCTGGCGGGCGACCCGGTCCGCTTCATCCCGGTGGAGCCGCGCGCCTGCCCGACCCTGACCAGGGGCGAATACCGCTATGATTACGGCGACATGGCCCGGCTCACCCCGCTGGTCAAGATGCACACCCTGGGGCACGACTTCATGCCCGCGCCCATCCATGCGGGCGGCCTGCGCTATCACGGCGACGCGCCCATCGTCTGCAACGTGGTGGCCGAGGGGCTGTGCGAGCCCGTGGCCTACTACCAGACCGAGTGCTTCGAGGCGGCCCGGCTCTTCCTTCAGACCGAGGGCTTCCTGCCCGCGCCCGAGACCTCCCACGCCATCAAGGGAGCCATCGAGGCGGCCAAGACCGCAGGGCCGGACGACGTCATCGTCTTCCTCTATTCAGGCCACGGCCTGCTCGATCTCGCCTCCTACGATGCCTTCAACCAGGGGCTGCTGACCAATTTCGAACTGCCCCAGCGCGATATCGAAGAGGCGCTCAAGCGCTGTCCCGTGGTGGAGTAATCTCCCATCGGGTACTCGTTCCCGGCCCGCATCCGGCGGGCCGGGCCTTTTGCTTGCCAACGGGTTGCGCTGGCTGGTACCCCTTGGGGCAGAATTCAACAAGGAGACACCCCATGCCCACATTGTCGCGCCCATTGACTCCGCTGGCCTCCTGCGCCCTTGCCCTTGTTCTTTTGCCCGTCCTTTTGCTCGCCGGAGGATGCGGCTCCAAGGATGTCGCCCCCCCGGACCCCGAGGCGGTGCGCAGCGCCCTGGTGGGCAAGCAGTGGACCGTACGCTCTCTGGCCGGACGTTCCGTGGTGGGCAAGGAGCCGCTGACCATCGAGTTTTCCCCTGCCGGCACCGTGAGCGGCGGCGCGGGCTGCGGCACCTTCAGCGGCACCTATGCCCTTGAGGGCAGCGTGCTCCGCTTCGACGCCCTGACCCACGATGGCACTTCCTGCGGCCCGGCCATTGACGAGCAGGCTTTCTCCTATATTTCCTTCCTGCGCCGCGTGAGCGGGGTCAAGCTCGCGGGCAGCGACGTGGACCTGACCTTGGATGAGGCGCTGCGGCCCATCCGGCTCTCCACCGGCTCGTCCGGGTGGCTCTGGTAGCCGGATTCCTGCGGGCGCGGCCCGTCTTTATCGACGCGAGAAGGCCCCGCGCACCGTTTGGTGCGCGGGGCCTTGTGTCTGTATGGCGATGCGTCGCGTCTAGTGGGCCATTCGCGTTTTGAGTTGCATGATCCGCTCAAAGGATTCCCTGATCCGCGCCTCGGCAATGACCCCATCCCTGACCAGGGCCGTGATGATGTCGTGCGCCTTTTCGACGATTTCCGGGTCATAGGCCAGGTTGTTGCCGAAGAGCAGGATGTCCGCCCCGGCCTCGATGGCCAGCCGGATGGCCTCGTCGCGGCCGTATCGGTCGGCGATGGCCTTCATGTCCAGGTCGTCGGTGACCACCACGCCGTCGAAGCCGAGTTCGTCGCGCAGCAGGCCGGTGATGACGGGGCGCGAGAGGGTGGCCGGGTGGTCCGGGTCGAGCCGGGCGTTGAAGATGTGGGCGGTCATGATCATCCGGGCCGCGCCGTGGTCGATGAGCATGCGGTAGGGGATGAGTTCGTCGCGGCTCCAGGTGGCGGTGACGTCAGTGACGCCCAGGTGGCTGTCCGTGCCCGCGCTGCCGTGGCCGGGGAAATGCTTGAGGCAGCCGGTCACGCCCTGGCTGGCCAGCCCGGCCAGGAAGCGTTCCGCGCAACGGCCCACCTGGGCCGGATCGGCCGAGAAGCTGCGCCCGAGCCTGCCGATGGCCGGGCTGTCCGTATTGACATCCACATCGGTCACGGGCGCGAAATCGAGGTTGAAGCCTGCGGCGCGCAGGGTCTCGCCCACCTCGGCCCCCACGGCCTCGATGGCTGCGTCGTCCATGGTCCCCAGCTCTTTGGCCGAAGGCGATCCGGTGAAGCCGCGCGCGGGCTTGAGCCGCTGCACCCGCCCGCCCTCCTGGTCCACGGCCACCAGCAGGGGGATCGTGGCGTGCCCGGCCAGGTCGGCCGTCAGCCGGGCCACCTGGGCCGGGGAGTCGATGTTCCGGTCCGGGCTGCCCAGAGCCACGTCATAGTCGAAGAGGATGACCCCGCCCAAGTGCCGTTCGCGGATGTCGCGCACGATGGGGCTGTCCGGGGTGACGGTGAAGCCACGGAACCCGGTCATGAGCATCTGGCCGACCATGCGGTCGAGGTCGTCGTCGGCGCTTCCGGGCAGGGGCGCGAGCAGGGTGAGGGCGGCGAGCAGCAGGGCGAGGACGGTGGTGCGCATGGTGGTCTCCAGGGTTGCGGTTTTCCGTTCATAGACCGGCCGGGCAGGTCGCGCAAGGGTGAAACCGCATTGACCCGGCCGGGATTTGCCTTACTATGCCGTCATGCACAGCGACGAGACACCGCAGGGCTTTCTGCGCCGGGCCGTCAGGCCATCGTGGACCGATCTGGTCCCCCTGGTCCTGGGCGAGGGGGCGGACGGTCTTGGTCACGCCACGGCCCGACAGTGGTCCCTGGTCCTTGCCTCGCGCCACATTCCTCATCGCCAGAGGCGGCTGCGGCCCGATCAGGGGCAGGGGTATTCGATCCAGGTGCAGCAGTGGTTCGCCGAGCGAGCCGCCGCCGAGATTCGCCTGTATCTTGAGGAAAACGCGCCGGGCAGCCACTCCGTTTCCCTGCCCGACCTGCGGCCGGTGAGCGGCGGCGAGCCCACGATGGCGGTCATGGCCCTGCTCGTGCTCTTCTTCTGGGCGTACAATCGTGCTTATCCGAGCCTGGGGCTCTATCCGTCCCTGTGGCTCGAACTGGGCAGCGCCGATGCCGGGCGCATCCTCTCCGGCGAGTTGTGGCGGCTCTTCACGGCCCTGACTCTGCACGGCGACGGCGCGCACGTGCTGGGCAACGCGGTCATCGGCGGGATCTTTGTCTGGCTCGCCTCGCGGCGGCTGGGAGCGGGCCTTGCCTGGTTGCTGACCATGCTCTCCGGCGGGCTGGGCAACCTGATCAATGCCATGGTCCTGTCCGCCCCGCACAACTCCATCGGCTTTTCCACGGCCACCTTTGGCGCGGCCGGGGTGCTGGCCGCCATCGCCCCCTTTGCCGTGGGCGGGGGCCTGCACGGCTTGGGTCAAAGCGGCGAGCCGCTGGGCCGTCGCGTGTCCCGCGTCCTGCGCTCGGCCATGGTGCCGGTGGCCGCCGGGCTGGGGCTGCTGGCCATGCTCGGCACCGGGGAAAACACCGACCTGGGCGCGCACCTGTTCGGCTTTGTGGCGGGGTTGCTCCTGGGCGGGCTGGCCGGACTGGCCGCCAGCCGCACCGGGTTGCCTACCCCGGGAATCGACGGGGCGCTTTACGCGGTCGCCCTGGCCCTTCCCGCAGCCGCCTGGGCATACGCCTGGTTGGCATGAACCAAGGCCCGTGCTAGGGTCGCCTCGTTGACGGGCAACGCATTATCAGGGAGTCGCCAGTGGCGGAGCGCATAATAGAAATCAATGGGTTGACTCTGTCATTCGGGGGCGTCCCAGTGCTGGAGAATGTCGAACTGGCGGTGGATCGGGACGACTTCCTGGCCGTGCTCGGCCCCAACGGGGGCGGCAAATCCACGCTGCTCAAGGTCATCCTCGGTCTGCTCAAGCCCGACAGCGGCACTGTCCGCGTTCTCGGCGTCCCGGCGGGCGAGGCGGGCGGGCGCATCGGCTACCTGCCTCAGCACACCCATGTATCCGGCTCCTTCCCCATCACCGTGCTCGACGCGGTGCGCATGGGCACGGTCAGCCCGGGCCTTGGCTGCATCGCCGGATTGGGCGGCAAGCGCGACGAGGCCCAGCGGGCGCGCCGCGCCCTGGAGCGGGTGGACATGCTTGATCACGCGCAGCGCGCCCTGGCCGATCTCTCGGGCGGGCAGAAACAGCGGGTGTTCATCGCCCGGGCCGTGGTGGACGATCCCGCGCTGCTCCTGCTGGACGAGCCCACGGCCAGCGTGGACGCCACGAGCCGCAACTCCCTGTTCCGGCTGCTGGCCGAGCTGAACCGCGACATGACGGTGGTCATGGTCAGCCACGACATTTCCTCCCTGGCCTCGGGAGTCAAGTCCGTGGCCTGCGTCAACCGCACCCTGCATTTCCACAAGGCGCCGGAACTGACCGGCGAGATGTTCAGGATGGGCTACGGCGGTGAGGGCGAGCTGTGCTGCCCGGTGGAGCTGGTGACCCATGGCGACGTGCCCCATCGGGTGCTGGGCCGCCACCGCGAGGGGGGCGAGTCATGATGGAGATGCTCCACTTCGAGTTCATGCGCAACGCGCTCATGGCCGGGCTGCTGGCCAGCCTCATCTGCGGCATCATCGGCACGCTGGTGGTGGTCAACCGCATCGTCTTCATTTCCGGCGGCATCGCCCACGCCTCCTACGGCGGGGTGGGGCTGGCCTTCTTCTTCGGCCTGCCCGTGCTGCCGGTGACCACGGGCTTCACCCTGTGCGCGGCCCTGGTCATGGCCCTGGTCACCCTGCGCGCCCGGGAGCGGGCGGACACGGTCATCGGCGTCATCTGGGCCGCTGGCATGGCCCTTGGCATCATCCTGCTCGACCTCTCGCCCGGCTACAACGTGGACCTCATGAGCTATCTCTTCGGCTCCATTCTTGCCGTGCCCCGGTCCGATCTGTGGGTCATGGTCGGGCTGGCCTGCCTCGTGGCCGGGCTGGTGCTCGCCTTCTATCGCGGCTTCCTGGCCATGAGCTTTGACGAGGAATTCGCCCGGGCGCGCGGCGTGCCCGTGGACGCGCTCTATTGCCTGCTCATCTCCATGGTGGCTTTGAGCGTGGTCATGGTCATCCGGGTGGTGGGGTTGATCCTGGTCATTGCGCTGCTGACCATCCCGCCCTTCATCGCCGAGCGGCGCACCCGTTCGCTGGGGGCCATGATGGTTCTCTCCGCCCTGCTCAGCGCTGTTTTCACCGTGGCCGGGCTGGCGGTTTCGTACCTGGCCGACATCACCTCGGGCGCGTCCATCATCGCCGTGGCCTCGGTCGGCTTCTTCGCCTCGCTCCTGCTGCCGCGCAAGGCGTCGTGACCCGGGCCGCCTCGCGGCATCGGGGTATCCACTCCCTCAGATCAGGTTGACCCGCTTGCACTGCGATCCCTTGGGGATGAATTGGGTCATCCTCGGGATGTCCGTGACCGGCTGGTCCAGGGACTCGGCCAGGAACTGTGATGGCTGGTGCTCCAGGAGCGGGCCGGGCGCGAGGATGGTGCGGCAGAACATTTCGCCCCAGTTGGTGGAGTAGATCACCGAGACCTGCTCGATGCGCTTGAGGTCCGGCGCGGTGGTGAGGTTGAAGACGAGGAATGCCCGGGTGACGCGCTCGGGGTTCAGGCCCTCGTTGATGTCGCGCTCGAAGGTTTGGTCAAAGGGGAAGAACTCGTGCATGGCGGGCATGAGTTTCTGGAGGTCCACCAGCGAGATGGGGGCCATGGTCCGGTCACCCTGGAGCAGGGTTCTTGGGGTGTACAGCCGGTTGGCCAGCAGCCATGCGAGCATGTGGGCCGGGTCGCCGCCCGTGTGCAGAACCTGGAGGGCGGACGACGGCTTCTTGGCCTCGGAGCGTGAGCCGCCGCGCGTTACCCAGACGGGCCGTTTGCCCGGAGCCTTCTTGGCCGAGAAGTGGAGGATGGCGAAGCCGCCGCCAGTGGCGTCCATGAACGGCACGCGCATGACCTTGTGCGGCTTGGGCGAGAAGTTGGCCGCGATGCGCCGCCCCATGCGGGTCAGGTCCTCGGGGTTGATGCGCACGTCCTGCCGGTCGCCGTCCGAGAGGCCTGCCTGGATGCGCTGGTAGGTGGAGACCATGTAGTCGCGCACCGCACCGCCCATCTTCAGGGACTTGCCAAAGGTCCAGGATATTTCGGCCCGGCAGCGGTGCTCCGGCTCGGCGCATTCCCGGCCGAAGAGGGTGGTGATGAGGCTCAAGTCCTCTGCCCGAGCCGGGCCGCCCAGGAAAAACTCAATGTCGCGCAGGTTGGCCTTGAGCCGGAAGGATTCGGTGAGCAGTTTCGCGGCTCCGACGTCGCCCCGATCCGCGTAGTAGGCGCGCAGGGTGCTGAAGAGCCCGGCGTAGGGATCGGTGCGCTGCACGCCGCGCCGGCTCATGAACAGGTTGCGCTTGATGCGGTCGCACAGGGGCAGATGCGAGGCGGCCGGGTCGGCATAGGTCTCCAGCAGGCCGAGCTTGAGTACGGACTTGAAGGGCGAGTGGATCGCCTTGACCATCTGCCACAGCGACCCCCCGAAATATTCGTCCGGCGGCACGGGCGCGAGGTGGCCGAAGTCTTCAAGCCTCGGGCGGCCCATGGCCGGGTAGCGGCGCGCGGCCCGGACGCAGGCGTCGTGGATGGACCTGCTCGCACCGGCCGGGGTCACCCACCACGCCAGATGCTTGCCCGCGATGCGCACCGCTGTGCGGTAGAACTCCTCCTTGAGCAGCAGCGCCTGGGCCGAGCCGGAGCTTTCCTCGTCGCCCGACGAGAACCGGTTGTCTCGCACATCGTCCATGCGCATGGGAAAGAAGTGCGCCTCCAGTCCGAACTCGCTCTCGGCCCACAGGCCCAGGGCGTCGAGCTTGCGGCGCAGCCCGGCCTCGGCGTCCGGGTCGATGTCGCCATCAAAGCAGACCCAGCAGTCGATGTCCGATTGCGCGGTCTGGGCCACGGTGCCGAGGCTGCCCATGGCGTACACGGCCAGGATGCGCACCCGCGCCCTGGCCCCGGAAGGTTTGGCTTCCGCAAAGAACTGCCGGGTCAGTTCAACGGCAGTCAGGGTCGGGGTGTAGCCCCAGACCTCGCAGGGCGGTACGCCGTCGAGCCCGAAGCGGGCCTCGAACAGATCGGTTGCCAGCAGGAGGGGGAGCATGTGCAGGTAGGCCCGTTTTTCCGGGGCGAGACGGCCCACGGCCCGGGTCAGCCGTTTGCGGTTGACCATCTGCACACGCCGCTCGCGCCGCATGAAGGTCAGCTCCCTGGCCCAGTCGCGCAAGGTCGCGGCAGCGCTCCCGGGCTCGTCATCGGTGTCGGTCCGGGCTTCGGGGGGTGCCGAGGCGAATGCGTCGGCGGCCTCGGGCAGCCTGTCGAGCCGGTTGCCCAGGAACAGGGCGTGTGGGATGTCCGAGGCGTGGACGCGGCAGCCGTTCACCGTGGTGCCGGGCATGGTGACGGCGTGCAGGGTGCACCCGTCCAGGCGCGCCGCCCGGATGGCGCAATCGATGAACTCCAGCCCGGCCATGTCGCAGGCCGCGAATTCCGTGGCCGTCAAGTCCGTGTCCTCGAACCGGCACGAGCGGGCGCGCACCCCGTGCAGGGCGGCCCCGGCCAGGGCCGAGGCCGTGAACACGCACTGGGCGAGGCGCGTGTCCAGAAGTGCCGCCCCGCCAAAGGCGCAGGTGCGGAATCGGCAGTCGGCAAAGGTGCAGCCGGAGAAGGCCGCGCCCGTGAAGTCGCAGTCTGTGAAGGTGCACTTGGCAAAGGCGACGCTCGTTAGGTCCGCGCCGGAAAAATCCGTGGCCTTGAAGGCGCATCCCGTGGCCGAGCCGCCGCTGAACGCGCTGCCCGCCAGCCGCGAACCGACCACCTTGACCCGCAGGAAGACCACCCCGGAAAAGGTCGAGTTCGAGAGATCCAGCCCGGTCAGTTCGCGGCCGTCCAACTCGCGGCCCTCGACCCGGGACCAGGCGAGGTCCATGTCGCGGATGTTGCGCAGCTTGGGTAGCATGGTTTCCAGAGTCTTGCGTCTGGGGCCGAAGAGCCGGGACATGAGCCCCGATTTGGGGCAGGCGGTGATTGTGTCGGCCCCGTTGGGCGGGACCCGCGCGGGTTGGGTTGGTGCTGACGCGCTGGTGCGCCGTCTGGCCGTGCCCGCCCGGCTGGCGTTTTCCACGAAATCCGGGGCCATGGCCCGAAGCGCGGTCATGGCGTCGGCCTCGGCCCCGGCTCGGTGGGCGTCGGGCAGGGCGGCCAGGTATGCCTCGTGGGCGGTGTCGCCCAGCAGGGGCACCCGGCTGTTTGCCACCTGGCGCATGGCTGGTTTCTTCAAACGGATGGTGGCCATGAGCCGACCCGTGGCCGGGGTGTCCTGGGCAATGATGCCGTCCAGACACGCGCCGATCAGGCACGCGCCGAGCAGGGAGGCGTCTCCGGGATTGCTGCCACCGGAATTATTGCCATTGGACGAGAGCACCTTGAGGAACATGTCGAGCACGGCGCGGTTTCCGGCCTCGGTCAGCGCGGCCACGGCGCGCAGAGCCGTTGGCGTGGGCCTGATCGCGCCCGAGGTCATGGCCCGGGCCAGATTCAGGGCCGGTTCGGGCGCGTCCATGGCGACCATGACCAGACACAGGCGGTCGAGGTCAGTGCTGTCCGCACCTGCGGTCAGCCGGGTCTCGATCCACTTGTCGAACCCGCCGCTTGCCAGCGCCTGACGCACCGGGAAGGCCAGGATTTCGCCCTCCTGACCCAGCCCGGCAAGGAAGGGGACCAGCCCGTCCGGGTCGGTCCCGCCAAGGAGGCGGACCAGCTCTTCGAGCCAGGAAAAGAGCGGCTTGTCCGGCACGCTGCGCATGTCGCGCAGCATCTCGTGGGCCAGAGCCAGCCGGGCGTGGGCCGGGAGCGGGGCGACCACGGCGGCCAACTCGCGCAGGGACACGGTCATGCCCGTGATCACCCGGCTGGACAGAATCCGGCCGAACCGGCCCGCCGCCAGCATGCCCAGCAGGCAGGCGCGCAGGGTGGTCGCGTCGCTGGACGACCGGGCGATGCGGAAGAGGTTGAGGACGGCGTCGGCCACCGGGGCCGCCTCGGCGGCGGTATCAAGCCGTTGTCCGGTGACCGCCTCGGCAAAGGCGGACGCTGTTCCGGCCAGATCCGGCGTGTCGCCGGACAGGGGCGCGGCCCGGCAGGCCCGGATGGCCTCGGCGAGGCTTGGTATGTTCGGCTGGTGCTGGCTCATGGCGTTGTGGCCCGGCGCGGGGTATTGCCACTGTGCCGCCAACAGGGGCGGAAGTCAAAGGGGGCGGCGTGTCCGGGTGTTATAAACGATGTGCCCCCGGCGCGGTTCGCGCCCGCACGAGTGGGAGCCGGTCCAGGCTTGCGGTCATGTCGCTGGTCGAGCGCTACGGCAGGGGTCGGGCCAAGGCCGGAAAGTCCGGGAATCAAGGCAGGATGGGGGGTAAACGGGTGTTTGAGAGCCAAAAACACTTTGACTCGCTCTGGAACATGCCCTATCGTGCCCAACTACTATTATATAGTCCAGAATTCCGGCATCAAACCAAACTCAGGAAAGGTTCTATGTATACATTGCGTACTCTTCCGGGAGACGACGTCCGTCAGATCATGTGGCGTTTTTCCGATCGTTTCGATCTTCAGATGTCCGTCCAGTCCGCCAGGGCCATCGCCCGGGGCGTGGTCGCCAGACTGGTGGCCGACGGCGCGAGAAATTCCCACGAGTGGACCGACCAGAAGAACGAACTGCTCATCGCCTTTGACCAGTCCGGTCTGACCGCGCTGTTCATGGACCCCCACCAGGGCGGCTTCATCGAGGGGCCGAAGAACCTGGTCCTGGCCCTGGTGGCCTTCGAGCTGTCCTGGGTGGATGCGGGCGCGGCCACCTGCTCGCTGGCCTCCAACCTGGCCCTGGCCCCCATCCACGAGAAGGGCACCCCGGAGCAGCGCGATTTCTACATGGCCAAATGTGTGCCGCCCCAGCCGGGCGAGGACCGCGAGATATGGCGCGGCGCCTTCGCCCTGACCGAGCCGCTGCCCTACGTGGGCGTTGACACCGGCGTGCTCTGCGGCAAGGCCACCGTGGCCGAGTGGAAGGACGGCCAGGAGCCTGTCCTCCAGATCGACAAGCGGGGCCGGTTCATCACCAACATGGACTTCGCCAATTTCGTCACCGCAGCCGTGGAATCGGCCGACGAGCGCATCAAGGGCTCGTTCATGGTCATCCTCGAAGACACGGACGAGGGGCTCTTCGACCGGGGTGCGCCCACCCTCAAGATGGTCCACCAGCTTTCCTCCACCCGCGATCCCGTGCTCAACCTCAAGGTTCCGGCCAGCCGGATCATCGGCGGCTATGAGGTGGTGGACGGCGTGATCGTGCCAAAATACAGCCACTCCGAGATCATCGGCGCGGTCTTCCACCGCACCCGCATCCCGGTGGGTTTGATGTCCTCGGCCAAGCTGCTCTCTGCCGTGGAGCCGATCATCCGCTACCACCGCAACCGCTTCCGGGGCGGCGATTCCTGCAAGGAAGGCTCCCCGCGCTTTGACAAGGGCATCCAGATCAACGAGGACGCCTTGCAGCGGCTCATCGACGTCTGGGCCTCTGGCGAGGCGGGCTGCTCCCTGGCCTTTGCCGCATCCCGGCTGGCCGACGCATTCGACCCTATTGAAAAGGCCAAGGAGGCCCATTTCGAGGCCCAGGGCGTGACTGGCCCTCGCAAGCAGATAGCCGCCCTGCGCGCCATCGGCGATCAGGTCAAGGAATTCATCGGGCTCGAATACGCTCCGGCCGCCGAGCGCGATCAGGCCCGGCTTGACGCCCTCAAGGCGGATACCCTGGTCCAGTACGCCTCCATGGAGGCCCTGGCGGGCGTGCTCAACCCCGGGGTCAAGCTCTGGAACACCGGCGTTGGCGCAAACATGATGCGCGAGGCCGTGGCCCTGGTCGGCGGCTACGGCATCACCGAGGACTGCCCCGGCTTCCTGATGCAGAAGTGGGCCGACACCCAGCTTGAGGCCACCTATGAAGGCCCGGAGGCCGTGCAGCGCCGCCACCTGACCCTGACCATGACCAGCGATGTCTTCCAGGCGACCATGAGCGCCTGGGTGGGCCAGATGCAGCGCGCGGGCCGCGACGTGCCCGGCCTGGGCGGATTTGTCCTGGCCTCGGCCATGGAGCTGTGGCAGTGGACCTTGAACCACCTGCAAAACGCCACCGACGACGAGGGCCGCAAGCTCTTCCACAACAAGCGCCAGGGCGTGACCTTCCCCATGGCCGACGCCCTGGGCTGGCTGCTCGGACCCTACTTCCTGGCCTGTGACGTCATGGAGCTCATCGAGAAAGGCCCCATGAGCCCGACCCTGGCCGAGGGCATCGACGATCTGACCGGGTTCTACAAGGACCTCTGCCACGTCCAGGCCGCCCGGGCTGCTGGCGAGGTGGCCCGCATCTGCACCGAGCTGGTCTACGGCTTCAACGAGTGCAAGTGCAACACCCCGGACAGCCTGCCTGGCGACCACGGCGGCTGCTGCCGCGACGAGCTGCCCGAGTTCCGCGCCCTCAAGGCCAGGATCGACATGTGCATGGCCGGTTCGCGCAAGGCCAGGGACCGCGCGGGCAGCGCCCTGATCGAGGTCATGATCCCCGAGGCGCTTGATTATCCGATGGGGTAATGACAATGCGAGAGGGAAACTTTTTTTGAAAGCTCCCCTCCCGCGCTTTTCCTGAAAATGAAAGCAGACCCAAAACGCCGCTGCGTATCCCGTCGTGTTCGCAAGCTCTCCCGGCGGCGTTTTCGCTAAAAAGTTTTGGAGGGTCCAGGGAGCCTTTTTCAAAAGGCTCCCTGGCCGCCCGAGGCAGCCTCGGAGGCACCATGAGCGATTCCACGGACACCCCTGAAGTACCCCGCGCCGAGATGGAGGCCGACATTGTCTGTGTGGGCTTTGGCCCGGCTGCGGGCGGGTTCTTGACCACCCTGACGCGCGGGCTCATGAACGAGGACGGCACCCCGGCCGTGGAGAGCGCGGCCATGCCCGGCATGCCGCCGCAGGTGATCTGCTACGAGCGCGCGGACGACATCGGGTTCGGCGTGTCCGGCGTGGTCACCAAGGGGCGCGCCATCAGGGCGTCGTTTCCCGATCTCGACCTGAGCCAGATTCCCATGGCCCAGGAAGTCACGGACGAGAAGGTGGTCTATCTGGGCGACCCCGTGGGCGCGAGCCGCAGACCCGCCGCCTTCAGGCTGGCGGACAAGGCCCTGTCGCGCTGGATGGAGGACGACGCCTTTGAGTTGCCCTATGTGCCGCCGTTTCTCAAGAAGCATCCGGGCATGATCTTTTCCATCGGCCAGTTCAACCAGTGGGTGGGCGCGAACCTGATGGGCACGGGCCTGGCCCAGATCTGGCCGGGCAGCCCGGTGGCCGCGCCCCTCATGGAGGGCAGGGCGGTCAGGGGCGTGCGCATGGCCGATCAGGGCGTGGGCAAGGACGGCACCCTCACCCCCGGCTCCATGCCCGGCATGGACATGAAGGCCGCCCTGACCGTGGTGGCCGACGGCCCGGTGGGCCCGGTGGGCCGCCATCTGGACCGCGAACTGGGACTGCCCGAGGGCAAGCACCAGCACGAGTGGGCCATCGGCATGAAGTGCGTGGTGGACCTGCCCGAGGGGTGCGACTGGCAGCCCGGCACCGTGCTGCACACCATCGGCTATCCCGAGCCGGAAATCTTCGGCTTTCTCTACGTCTATCCGGGCAATGTGGCCTCGCTGGGCATCTTCGTGCCCTCCTGGTTCGACAATCCGGTGCGCACCGCCTACCGCTACATGCAGCACTGGATGCTCCACCCCTATCTGTGGAAGCGCCTTCAGGGCGGCACTCTGCGCTCCTGGGGCGCGAAATCGTTGCAGGAATCGGGCAGGCGCGGCGAACCGTTCCTTTGCGGCGACGGGTTTGCGCGCATCGGCGAGGGCTCCGGCTCCACCAACGTGCTGACCGGCTCGGGCGTGGACGAGGCCTGGGCCACGGGCGTGATGCTCGGCGAGGCGGTGCTGGAGCTGATGAAGGCGGGCAAGCCCTTCACCGGGGAAAATCTCGAAGCCACCTACGTGGCCAGACGCCGCGCCTCCTGGGTGGAGGCCGAGGCCAAGGTGGCCGAAAAGTCGCGCGACGGGTTCGTCTCGTCCGTGGTCAGGGGATTCATCGGCATGGGGCTGACCGGTCTGACAGGCGGGCTGGTCAACATGCCCGGCGTCCCCCGCAAGCCCCAGGACCGCATCCCGACCATCGAGGACTACTACGAGGGATACATCGCCCAGGGTGAGGTCCGCGAGATCAGGGCCGAGTGCGCCCGGCAGGGCAAGCCGCTGCACGACGCCCTCATGGACCGCGTGGGCTGGCCGCAGATACCGCTGGACGGCACGTTGCTGGTCTCGCACCAGGACGCGCTGCTCATGGGCGGCAAGGTCCAGGCCGCGCCCGGCTACGCGGACCACGTGCGCTTTGCCGATCCCTACACCTGCGAGGCGTGCCGCGAGCGGATCTGCATCGAGGCGTGTTCGGGCCAGGCCATTTCCGTCAATCCCGAGGGCGGCGCGCCGCTCTTTGATCGTGAAAAGTGCGTCCATTGCGGCGCATGCATATGGAATTGCAGCAAGTCGAGGCCAAGGGACAAGGAGCGGACCAATGTCCGCTTCCAGGCCGGTTCGGGCGGGCTGCATTCTGTCGAGAATTAGGCTATACGCACGGGGGTGCGCCAAGGCGCGCCCCTTCCGAATCAATTCGGATAGTCCTGTCATGCGGCCCGGCTGTGGTCGGGTTGTGGAATCATTCCAAGGAGTAATTGAATGAGCGAATTGCATATTGTGGTCTGCGGCAGCATCGTGCCCGACCCGCTTCAGACCCTGGCCCCGGTGGAGGGGCCCACCGGCTGGGCGCTCAAGAACGAGATGATGCTTCCGGCCGTGCTCGACCCCTGGGCCGGGCACGCCCTGTTCGAGGCTTCGGCCCTGGCCAAGGCCAATCCCGGTAGCCGCGTCTGGCTGGTGAGCCTCGCGCCCAAGGCCAAGTTGCAGCAGGTGATGATGTCCGTGAGCCAGAAGGCCCCCTTTGAACTGGTGGTGGCCGACGGCCCTGCCTCGGGCTTCACCGATAGCTGGGAGACAGCCAGGGTGCTGGCCGGGGCCATCAAGGGCATCGCCGGTCTGGACACCTCGAAAATGCTGCTTTTCGGCGGCTGGCAGTCGGCCTCGCGCGGGTCTGGCGCGGTCATGCAGATGGTGGGCGAGATGCTCGGCGTGACCGAGCAGTTCCAGGGCGTGGATAAGCTGGCCCTGCGCGACGACGGGTCCATGGAGGTCAAGGAGCGCGTCGAGGGCGGCGCGTACCAGATCTCGGTGGTGTCCGGCGCGCCCGCCGTGTTCGGCTGGGCCACGGGCGAGCTGCCCGAGCCGCCCAACAACCCGCAGATCGGCATGCAGAACATGCAAAAAAACATGCCCGCCCTGATGCAGGCCAAGCCTGCTGACCTGTCCGGCTCCGGGCTGAAGCTCTCGGCCGTGGCCGTGCCCCAGCAGCGCCGCGAGGCCCGCGTGGTCAAGGATGTGCCGGTGGATGACATGGCCCGTGAAATCGTCGAATGGCTCAAGGCGTAGCGAGGGGATATCCGATATGAGTACCGTTCTTTTTCTTGCACACACCGAATGCGATGGAACCCTGCACAAGTCCGCCCTGGAGGCCCTTACCGCCGCCAAGGGACTGGCCGAAGGGCTGGGCCACACCCTGACCGTGGGCATCATCGGCGCTGACGTGGCCGCTGCCGCCGACTCGGTGGCCGGATGCGGCGCCAAGATATACGGCGTTTCCGGCCCCGGCTTTGCGGACGCGCGCTATGCCTCTGATCTGGCCGCCGCCGAGGCCGTGGCCAGGGCGTGCGGGGCGCAGATCATCGTGGCCCCGGCCACCTCGCGCTTCAGCCGCGCCCTGCCCGGGTTGGCCGTGCGCCTTGAAGGCCGCGTGGACACGCACCTCTGCGGCCTCGACGCCGTGGACGGGCAGCCCGTGGCCCGGCGTTGGTTCTATCGCCAGCGCATGGAGGGCACCCTGACCCGCAGCGAGCGGCCCTGGGTGCTGACGCTCGATTCCGGCTGCGCCGAGCCTTTCTCAGGCGCGGGCAAGGCCGAGGTGGAGGCGCTGGCCGTGGACGTCTCGTCCGTGCGTACCACCGTGTCCGGGCTGGAATGCCCCTCTGCTGACCAGCAGACCATCCGGCCCGATGCGCGCGTGCTTCTGGTGGCCGGTGCGGGCTGGACCAAGAAGCAGGCCGATGGCGCGGTCCATGTGGACGTGGCCGAGGAGACCATCCTGACCTTCCTGAACGCCACCAAAAGCTCGCTTGGCTCGTCCAAGTCCCTGGTGGACATCTCGGGCGAGGGCAACGCGGTCATCTCGTTCCTGACCCACATGCATCAGGTGGGGCAGACCGGCTCGTCGCCGCGCCATGCCAAGGGGCTTTCCACCTGCTGCCACGGCGAGGAACCGCACGTGGTGGGTTGGCGGTTCATCGGCGAGCGCCGGGCCATCAATACCGACGCCGGGTGCGGCTGGGCCCAGGGCAAGTGCGATGTCCTCTATGTGGCCGACGCCTTTGCCGTCATGAAGAAGGTCAACGAACTGCTCGGCTGACCAGTCGTGTCAATTACGTGAGGCAAGGGCCGCTCCGGGAACGGGGCGGCCCTTTTCGCGTGGCGGGGCAAAGAGGGGCGGTCGGTCAGGGCCGGGTGTGGTGGGTCACGCAGCGCAGCAGGGCGTCCTTGCGCACGGGCTTGGCCAGAAAGTCGGTGCAGCCCGCGGCCAGGCATTGCACCTCGTGCTCGTGAAAGGCATCGGCCGTGATGGCCACGATGGGGATGGGCGGCGTGTCGCGCTCGGCCTCCAGGGCGCGGATGCGGCGTGTGGCCTCGTAGCCGTCCATGTCCGGCATGCGGATGTCCATGAGGATCAGGGCGTAGCTGCCCGAGGTGAAGCGGGCCACGGCCTCCTGCCCGTCCACGGCGAAGTCGAGCCGCCAGGGGGTGCCCCGGAAATAGAGCTCAATGAGGGCACGGTTGGCGTCCGAGTCGTCGGCCACCAGGATGGCTCCTTTCGTCTCGTGGGCGTCTGGTGTGGTTTCGCGTCTGGGGTCCATGGTCTGTCTGGTTGCTCCTTCGGGTTGCGGTTGAGCTAGGGCGTGGCCGCGCCCATGACCCGGTCGATCTCGTCCCGCAGGGCGTCCATGGTCATGGGCTTGGGGATGTAGCCGTCCATGCCCTCGTCCAGAAATTTCTCCCTGTCGTCGAGCAGGGCGTGGGCCGTGAGGGCGATGACCGGGATGGCCGCATTGCGGCCGGTGTCCGTGGCGGCTCTGATGGCGTGGGTGGTTTCAAGGCCGTCCATGTCGGGCATCTGGATGTCCATGAGCACGCAGTCGAACTGGTGGTGGCGCATGATTTTCAGCGCCTCGGCCCCGGAGCGGGCGGCCATGGGCCGATGCCCAAGTTTTTCAAGGAAACGCTGAGATGTCAGCCGGTTGATCGCCTCGTCCTCGACCACCAGGATGGCGTATGACGCGGCCTGTGGCATGGCCGGAGTACTCCTGACCGACGGAGGCAGGGACAGTTCGTCCGAGGCTCCGGCCTTGACCGAGAAGACCGCGAGGGTTCCCTGGCCTGGCTGGCTGTCGAGGCAGATGGACCCGCCCAGCAGGGCGACGAGGCGGCTGACGATGGGCAGCCCGAGTCCGGCCCCGCTGTATTTGCGCGCGTAGGAGCCGTCGGCCTGGGTGAAGGGGGCGAAGACATCGGCCAGCCGGTCGGGCGGGATGCCCATGCCCGTGTCCTCCACGGTGAAGACGAGGATGATCCCGCCCGGGGTGCGCCTGTCGTTCACGGCCGTGACATCAATGCGCACCGACCCGTCGTGGGTGAATTTGAGGGCATTGCCCACGAGGTTGAAGAGAATCTGGCGCAGCTTGCCCTGGTCGGCGCACAGGTCGGGCGGGATGGCCGGGTCGATGGAAAAGGCGAGTTTCACCCCGCTGTTGTCCACCTGGGTCTTGAAGACGCGCTCCACCGAGTCGGCCAGCATGGGCAGGCTGAGCCACTCGTGACAGACGCGCACCGCATCGGCCTCGATCTGGGAGAGGCTGAGCACGTCGTTGAGGATGGTCAGCAGGTTGCGGCCCGAGGTCTCGGCCGTGGTCACATACTCGGCCTGCTCGGGCGGCAGATCGTGATCGCGCAGCAGGCGCAGCATGCCGAGGATGCCGTTGAGCGGGGTGCGTATCTCGTGGCTCATGTTGGCCAGGAATTGGGATTTGGCCACGGTGGCCGACTCTGCCAGTTCCTTGGCCGACTCCAGAGCCTGCTCATCGGCGCGCCGGTCGGTAAGGTCGATGTGGACACCAAAGGCCCGCAGCGGCCTGCCCGCGTTGTCCCACTTGAAGACACGGCCCTTGTCCATGATCCACTTCCAGCGGTTGTCGGCGGTGAGGATGCGGTATTCGCTGGCGAATTCCGGGGTCTTCCCTGCGAGGTGGTCGTTGAGGGCCTGGAGGACAGCGGGCTTGTCGTCCGGGTGGACCAGCGCCTCCCAGCTGGAGTAGAAGGGCGGAAAGGTGTCGAACTCGTAGCCGAGCATGCGGGTGAATTCTTCGTTGAAGATGATCTCCCCGCCCTCGATGTCCCAGTCCCAGGTGCCGATTCCGGCCCCCTCGGCCGAGAGGCGGTAGCGCTCGGCGCTGCGCTTCACCTCCTCCATGGCCGTGACCTCCCTGCGTATCAGGGCGCTGACCACCACAAAGGCGAAAACTGCGGTGAGGGCCACATAGAACCAGCCTTTGTATGTCTGGAGTGCGGCGTAGGTTTCCAGATCCTGGGCCACGGCCCAGAGCAGCCTGTCGGACAGGACGATCCACAGCCCGCCAAGCACGGCGTAGATGGCTGCCGCCTTGAGTGCCGGGAGGATGTACCGTCTTCGCCTGTCCATGGCCGGTTCGCCTTGTTTGGGTGGTGTCTTATCTTGACACAGTAGCAAAGCCGGTGTCCGCGCGCCACCATATAATGCGGCGAGCACTGTGATCAGAAGTGGCGGGCAGAAGTGGCTGGCGCGGTCGGCCCTCGGGGTCAACAGCAGTCGGGCTTGACCCTGTCGCCGGTCAGCCGGGCCAGCCAGACCCCCATGATATACGAGGCGCAGCCCACCCCGGGCCTGACATCGACGGCTCCGGCCGGGCAGTTGCGGCCGCAGGCCCCGCACTCCATGCAGGCGTCGAAGTCGGTGATCACGGCCTTGCGGTCGCGCAGATCAAAGACGCGGTGGGGACAGACGGCCACGCACATGCCGCAGCCGACGCAGGCGTCCGCATCGAGCCGCAGGGTGGCCACGCCGTCGAGATAGCGGTAATCCTTCATGATGTTTTCCTTGTCACGCAAAGGGGGCGGCCAGCCAGACGATCAGGGCGATCAGGGCCGCGCCCGCCTGGATGGGGATGGCCCGGCGCATTTCCTTTTCCACTCCGGTGGGCGAGGTGTAGGGGGTCGAGCCGGTGAAGTTCATGGCCAGGTACGAGGCCACGGCCGTGCTCCACAGGACCAGTGCCGTTCCTTCGAGGAGGCCGGGGGCAAAGGCCAGGGCGTTGAGCATTCCGGCCGCCGCGCCGAGCAGCGCGCCCTTGGGCGAGAAATGGCGCCAGGGCAGCCGTGGCAGGAGCAGTGGTACGGCCACGCAGCCTGCCGCAATGCCCGCCAGGGTGGCGCAGGCTGCGGCCAATCCGCGCGACCACGCCGCGCCGGGCGAAAAGATGTCCGGCCCGATGCCCGAGAGCAGGAAGCAGGCGAGCAGGGCCACGACCAGTGGCTTGCCCAGGAGATACAGTTCCACCGGGATGAGTTCGGCCCGCTCGCGTAGGGTGAAGGTCACGGCGCGCATGGCCTCGTCCGCCGTGTTGTCGGCCTTGATGAAGGCGGGCAGGTCCGAGGCGCGCACCGGCCCGTAGACCGCCGAGAAGCCGCAACTGCGTCGCAGAACGTGTGCGGCCACGCCCGTGGCCCCGAGCTGGGGCAGGATCAGGATGCGGTGGGAGACCACCTCGGCCAGCCGGGCGCGTGTCACGCTGAAGGCCACCTCGTCCGTGGAGAACAGCTCCTTGCCCGCGGCGCACCAGATGTTGATGCCGCGAGTGTCCGCCACCAGCAGCCAGACGTCGAGGCCGCAGAGCTCGCGCCGCACCGCGTCAAAGGTCAGCTTGTAGTTGCCGGTGACGATGACCGGCGACGCGGCCGAGGGCGAGCCCACGCAGTAGAGGCCGGGCACCACCTTGAAGTCGTTGCGGCCAAAGCCGATGCGCACCGTGGCCGTCTGGAACCGGTCGCGGGCCGAGAGGCGGGTGCGCACGCGGGGCACCGGCCCGGCGGGCGTGTCGAGAAACCCGTCCACAAAGGGTTCGAGGGCGTAGCCCGGGCGTTCGTGGACCCCGGCACGGGGGTCTGGCTTGGGGCCTCAGCAGGGCGCGTCGCTGTCCGGCTCTGTCGGCGGGGCGCATGGGTGCGGCGAGCAGACACTGGCCGGGGCCATCAGGGTGTCCAGGGAAACAGGCCCGGCTCCGGGCACGTTCCTGGGGGAAAACTTGGCATCGCCGTTCATTTGTCGCTCCTTGTCTTGTCCTGGTCCAGCATGGCGCGCATGGCCTCGGCCAGCCGCCTGAGTGCGTCCCGGTCCGCGCAATAGCAGGTTCTTGGCCCCTCGACCTCGCCGCGCACCAGCCCGGCCTGTTTGAGCACCTTGAGATGCTGGCTGACCGTGGACTGGGCCAGGGGCATGATCTCCACGATGCCTCCGCACAGGCAGCGGTCCTCCTTGAGCAGGTGGGCCAGTATCTGGATGCGCGCCGGGTGGCCCAGCGCCTTCAGGCCCTCGGCCAGGGCATCGCTGTCCAGGGGGTCTGCCCCTGTCGGGTCCGCCGTCTGCATAAGGAAAAGGGTGTTCTTGTTCATCGCCAATCGACGATAGGCGATGAATGAGTGGGTGTCAAGGGGGCTACCGGCTTGTCGGCGATGGGCCTGGTGGTGTCTGGTCCAGTGTCTTGGCCGGGACCGGGGCGGCCTGTTTGGCCAGGGACCGGGCGCGGTGGTGGCGGCGGATGGCCCGAACCGAGTCAACGGTGTAGAGGGCCAGCCCGGACCAGATCAGGGCAAAAGTGAGCAGGTGCGACGGGCCAAAGGGCTCGTTGTAGGCGAAGATGCCGAGCATGAAGGCTATGGATGGGGCGATGTATTGCAGCAGGCCGATGGTGGTCAGGCGCAGCCGCCGCGTGCCAAAGGCGAAGCCGATGAGGGGCAGGGCCGTGGCCGCACCCGCGCCCACCAGGAGCAGGTCGATGCGCGTGTTGCCCGCCAGGAAGCCGCTGCTGCCCGCAGCCTGAAGGTGCAGGACATAGAGCAGGGCGGCCGGGGCCAAAACCATGGTTTCGAGAAACAGGCCGGGCAGGGACTCCACGGACGCGATCTTGCGCAGCAGTCCATAGCAGGCGAAGGTCACGGCCAGGGTCAGGGAGATCCAGGGCAACTCGCCGTAGCCGACCACGGAATTGAGCACGCCCAGGGCGGCTAGCCCGATGGCCGTGGTCTGCAGGGGGTTGAGCCGCTCGCGGAAGAAGAGGAACCCGAAGAGCACGTTGACCAGCGGGTTGATGTAGTAGCCGAGGCTGGTGGCCAGGACATTGCCGTTGTTCACGGCCCAGATGTAGATGAGCCAGTTGACGGCGATGGTCAGGCTGCTCAGGCTTAAGATGAGCAGATTGCGCGGCGAGCGCAGCGGGGCAAAGGTTTCTGCCCAGCGGTGCTTGAAGGTCAGGATCACGGCGATGAAGACCAGGGACCAGAGGATGCGGTGGCAGAGGATTTCCAGCGGGGCCACGCCCTGAAGCGACTTCCAGTAGACCGGGAGCAGCCCCCAGGCGAGGAAGGCGGCGATAGTGGCCAGAAATCCTGCGGTGATGTCGCTTTGTGGTCGTTCGGTCATTTCCGGCGTGCTGGTTGCGGTGAAGGCGTCGTGCGCCAGGTGGGAACGCTACGCCTGCGCCCCGGCCCGGTAAAGCGAAAAAATCACCGCCCGGCCGGACAGTTGCGGCAGTCGCGGCAGTTGCGAAGGGGGGCGTCGCCATGGTCCGGTCGGATCACTCCCCGCCGAGCATGGCCGAGGCCATCTGGCCCAGGGTGCGGATGCCGTCGTGCAGGGTGTCGCTGAAGGGCGCGCCGCAGCTGAGGCGGATGTATCCGGCGAATCCGTCGCCGGTGGAGAAGATGGCCCCGGGCGCGATGCCGATGGATTTGGCCCTGGCGCGGAAGAACAGGTCCACCGAGTCCACGCCGCCGGGCAGCTGGAGCCAGAGCACGGCCCCGCCCGCCGGATGGCTGACCCGGGTTCCGGGCGGAAAGTGGCGGCCCAGGTGGAGTTGCATGGTGTCCATCTGCCGCTCGATGGCGGCGCGCAGCCGCTTGAGGTGGCGTTCCATGCGGCCCTGGCGCAGGTATTCGGCGATGGCCATCTGGGCCGGGGCCGAGGTGGAGACGTTGGTGGTGGCTTTGATCTCCAGCACTTTCTGGCGGAATCGGCCGGGCAGCATCCAGCCCACGCGATAGCCCGGGGCGAGGGTCTTGGAGAAGGACGAGCAGAGCAGGACCAGTCCGGCCCGGTCGAACTGCTTGTATGTGCCGGGCCGGGTCGGGGTGAAGTGCAGGTCCGTGGACACGTCGTCCTCCACCAGCGGGATGGCGCGGCGGGCGAGCATGGACACGATCTCCCGCTTGGCCGCGTCCGGGGTCAGGCTGGCGTCCGGGTTGTTGAAGTTGGGGGCCAGGACGCAGGCCGCGATGTCGTAGGCGCACAAGGCGCGGTCCAGGTCGGCTGGATGCACGCCGCCATCCGGGTGGGAGGGAATCTCCACGGCCCGCAGCCCCAGGGTTTCGAGCAGTTGCAGGAAGCAGTAGTAGGTGGGCGACTGGATGAGCACCGCATCGCCCGGGCGGCAGACCGAGCGCAGGGCGAGGTAGAGCGCCTCCATGCAGCCCGCCGTGACTACCGGCTCGTCAGGGGCGGTGGGGATGCCGTGCTCCATGGAGCGGAAGGCGATCTGGCGCACCAGCTCGGGGTCGCCGGGGATGGGCGCGTAGCCCATGGCCCGGTCCGGGTCGGCGCGCACCACGGCCGCCGTGATCCGCGAGAGTTCCTTGCGTGGCAGCAGATCCGGGCCGGGCGCGATGACACCAAGGGGCACGATGTCGCTTCGGCCCACGGCTTCGAGCACGGTCTGGATCAGGCCGCTGCGCGTCACCGGGCGCGGGCCGTCGTGGCGGCCACACTCGGCGCGCTCGGTGAGCGGCAGCCGGACGGCCGGACGGCGGACAAAGAACCCGGAGCGCGGCCGCGACTCGATCACCCCCTTGCGCTCCAGCTCCACATAGGCCTGGTTGACCGTGGAGATGGACACCCCGAGGTTGGCGCTCAGGGTGCGCAGCGAGGGCAGCCGGTCGCCCAGGCCCATGGCCCCGGTCTCCACCATGGCCATGACGTGGCGCTCCACCGCCTGATAGCGGTAGTGCGTCCCGTTGCCCGACGTATGGTCGCCCGATGCCGGGTCGCCCCAGGTTGGGTCAGGCGCAATGTGGTCGCTGGTGACGGCGTCGTCGTGCATGGTCGCTCTCATGGTCTGAGTCTGTGGGTCGGAATCTGTGGGTCGGAATCTGTTCCGTATGAAAATCATGAATTCTGTGTCTGTACCGATGGCAGATATTCCCCTTTACTGCAAGGCCCGGGCAGGACAAGACACCGGCATGAGGAAGAACAGGAATATGAGCACGAAAACCATGGAACGACAGGGCGCGCCAACCGCGTGGCTCTCGGGCATGAGGCAGGCGGTTCCCATCGTCATGGGCTACCTGCCCGTGGGCGCGGCCTTTGGCGTGCTGGCCCACAAGACCGGGCTTTCCGCCCTTGAAACCGTGCTCATGTCGCTGCTGGTCTACGCGGGCTCGGCCCAGCTCATCGCGGTGGCCATGTTCGCCGCAGGCATGCCGCCGGTGTCCATCGTGGCCACCACCTTTGTGGTCAATCTGCGCCACCTGCTCATGACCGCCTCGCTGACTCCGGGTCTCAAGGGGTGGCGGCAGTGGCAGCTCGGCCTCTTTGCCTATCAGGTCACGGACGAGACCTTTGCCCTGCACTCGGCCCGGTTCGCCCGGGGCGAGACGGACCGCTCCACGGGTTTTGCCATCAATGTGACGGCCCACGCGGCCTGGGTGCTGGCCTCCTGGCTGGGTTATCTGGCTGGGGCGGGCATCCCGGATGTCCGGCCCCTGGGGCTTGATTACGCCCTGCCCGCCATGTTCATCGCCCTCTTGACCATGCAGGTGCGCAACGGGCTGCACGTCTTTGTGGCCGGGTTCACCGGGCTGGCAGCCATGGCCCTGATCCAGGCCGGGGCCGACAGATTCAGCGTGATCATCGCCACCATCGCTGGCGCAACCTTTGGCGCGGGAGTGGAATCATGGATGAAGCGGCAGTCCTCCTGACCATTGTGGGCATGACCCTGGTCACCTATGCGCCGCGTGTGGCCCCGGTGCTGCTCCTGGCCTCGCGCGCTCTGCCCGGGTCGGTGGTGCGCTGGCTCTCCTATGTGCCCACGGCCGTGCTCTCGGCCATGCTCTTTCCCTCGCTCCTGCTCCCGGACGGGGGCTTTGACCTCGGCCTGGACAATCTCTTTTTGTGGGCGGCCCTTCCCGCCTTTCTTCTCGCCTGGAAAACCCGCAGCTTTTTCGGCACCGTGGCCCTTGGCATGGGGCTGGTGGCCGCAGGTCGCTGGCTCTTCGGATGACCCCTCCTGCGCGGCCGTCCCCGGCCCGTATCTAATAATGGATTTGCCAGCCGGTTTCAGGTATCGGTGACGTGGCTGTGGCCTTCGCCCAGGCGGCGAGCATCGTGTAGGCCCGGCCGAAGTCATCGGGGGGTTCCGTGGGTATTCGCATCGGCATCATGGCAGCGCTGATCTGTCTGTTCGTTCACGTCCCGGCCGCTGTCGGGGCGGAACCGGTGCGGGTCGGCTACTACGAGAATTCGCCCATCGCCTTTACCGGCCCTGGCGGCGTGGCCGAGGGCCTCGTCCCGGACATCGTGCGGGGCATCTGCCTGGGCCTTGGCCACGACACGGTCTTTGTGCCGGGCACCCAGGCCGAGTGCCGCGACAGACTCGTCTCGGGCGATACCGACATCTGCGCGGGCCTTCCCTTTTCCTACGCCGACGGAGGCGTGATTTTTTCCGACAATTCCATCGTTGCCGACTGGGGCGCGGTGTATGTGCGCGACCTGACCGTCACTGGCCTTGAGGATATAGACGGCAGGGTCGTGGGCTTCGGGCGTGACTGCTCCCACATGAAGGCCTTCAAGCGGCTCGTGGGAAGGCACGACGTGGGCCTGACCCTGCGCATGTACGATACCTGCCGCGAGGCGCTGGCCGCCGTGGGCAGGGGCGAACTCGACGCTGCAGTGGCCAACCGGCTGTTCGGCCTGCGTCACCAGCGCGAGCTGGGTGTGCAGGACACGCCCGTGTTCTTCGACCCCGTGAGCCTGCGGTTGGCCGCGAGGTCGGACATGGCCCATCTGCTGGCCCCCATGGACGCGGAGTTGGGCAGGCTCCGGGCGGATCGGGACTCGGCCCTTCACCGGGCCATGCGCGTCTGGCTCTCGCCCGCTGACGAGGATTCCGGGCTGGGGGCGGCCGCCTTCTGGGCCGTGGTGGTCGTGGTGGCCCTGCTGGCCGGGGCCATCCTGTGGCTCGGCCGACGGCTGTTCAAGACCGCCTTCGAGGCGGACCGCACCGGCAAGGCTCTGGAGCAGGAGACCGAGATCCGCAAGCGGGCCCAGAGCGCCCTGTGGGAGAGCGCGGAGCGGCACCGGGCCATGTTCACCGATAATCACCTGCCGCTCTTGTTCGTGGACTCGGCCAGCGGGCGGATCAGTGAGGTCAATCCGGCGGCGGAGCTGTTCTACGGCTTCGGGCCGGGTCAGCTTGTGGGCATGGGTCTGGAGGGGCTGCGTCCGGACCTGGCGTCCGACCCCATCGCCGATGGCCCTGGCGACGAGAACCCCGATGGCGGCAAGCGCCTGATCACCTGTCACCGATTGGCTGACGGCCGGGTGCGCGATGTGGAGCTTTTTGTCAGCGCCGTCCACCTGGGTGAGACGGGTCACGAGTTGGTCACCGTGCTCGACATTTCCGAGCAGATGGCTGCGGACAATGCGCGGCGGGAGATCGAGGAGCGGCTCGACCTGGCCGTGCGCGGCGGCGACCTCGCCTTCTGGGATTGGGATGTGGCCGAGGACAGGCTGATTCTGAGCGACCGCTGGGCCGGGCTCCTGGAGTGCGCGCCCGACCTGCTGCCCGGCCGCATTGAGGACTGGTACGACCGGCTCCACCCCGACGACGCGGTGGTCGTGCGCCGTGAACTGGAGCGCAGTCTGGCAGGCGAAGCACCCGTGTTCGCGGCCGAATACCGCGTGCGCACCGATGCCGATTCGTGGCGCTGGCTCACGTCCCGGGGCCGTGTCTTCAGTCGCGGCCCGGATGGCGACTCCCGCCGCATGGTCGGCATCGCCCACGACGTCACCGAGCGCAGGCGGGCCGAAAACCGGCTGGCCAGCATCAACACCTGCGTTCTGGGGTTCACCGCTGATCCCGACGAGAATATTTCGAGTCTGTGCGGCCTGATTCGCGAGTTGCTGGGCGGGCAGGTGGGTTGTTACAAGCGGTTTGGGGGTGGTGGCAGCGGCTGTGCCAGCGTTCGTGGTGCCAACGCCTGCGCCCTGAGCGCTGACTGCATCGACGAGGGAATCTTTGCCTCCATGGTCGCCGAGGGCAAGTCCGGCGTGTTTCTGGTGCGCCGTCTCGCGGTCTCGCCTTATGCCGCCCAGCCCCCGCTCATGGACGACGCGCCCCCGGCCACCTTTGCCGGGGAGCTGGTCTTCATGGGCGACAGGCCCGTGGGCGCGCTCTACGTCCTGTTCCGTGGCGACTTCATGCCCACCGAGAACGACGAGCAGCTCATGGGCATCGTGGCCGCCACCATCAAGGTGGAGGAAGAGCGCAAGCTCTCGGGCCGGCAGTTGGTCAGGGCCAAGGAGGCGGCCGAATCGGCCAACCGGGCCAAGAGCGAGTTCCTGGCCAACATGAGCCACGAGATACGCACGCCGCTCAATGGTATCTTCGGCATGCTCCAACTGGTGGGCGGCACCCGCCTTGACGACGAGCAGCGAGACTATGTGGACACGGCGCTGAACTCAGGCCGCAGTCTGCTGCGGGTCATCAACGACGTGCTCGACTTTTCCAAGATGGAGGCGGGCATGCTCTCGCTGGAGAGCGAACCCATGGACCTGCGCCACGTGGTGACCGACGTGCTGGAGAACTTCACGGTCCAGGCTGCCGAGCAGCAGCTGCTCATGGCCGTGGAGGTGGACGGGTCCGTGCCGCCCATGCTGGTTGGCGACGAGGCGCGCATCCGCCAGATCCTCTTCAACCTCGTGGGCAACGCGGTCAAGTTCACCCCCTCGGGCCGGGTGACCGTTGAGGCCTGGACCCAGCCCCTGGATACCCCGGGCGAGATGCGCCTCTTTCTGGCCGTCCACGACACCGGCATCGGCATACCGGCCGACATGATCGCCGCGGTGTTCAACGCCTTCTCCCAGGTGGACGGCTCTCATACCCGCAAGTACGGCGGCACAGGCCTCGGCCTTGGTATCGTCAAGCGGCTGGCCGGTCTCATGGGCGGCCAGGTGTATGTGGAGAGTGACGAAGAAGGCACGCACATCCATCTCTTCATCCGGGTTCGCGAGGCGGACGAGGCATCCCGCTCCTGCGTGATGGCGGTCCAGGTTCCGGACAGCGTGCGGCCCCTCACCGTGCTCCTGGTGGAAGACGAGCCGGTCAACCGCGTGTCAGTGCTTCGCCTGCTGGAAAAGCTCGGCCATAAGGTGGTCACGGCCGAGGATGGCGAACAGGCCCTGGACAGGCTCCGCTCCGGGGAGTTCGACATCATCCTCATGGACATCCAGATGCCCGGCATGGACGGCATGGCCGCCACCAGGATGATCCGGGGCGACGAAAGCCTCGGTCACAAGTCGCGGCTGCCCATCGTCGCCCTCACGGCCCACGCCATGAAGGGCGACCGCGAGAAGTTCCTGGAGGCGGGCATGGACGACTATCTGGCCAAGCCCGTGGATTTTACCGATCTGGTCCGGGCGCTGTCGAGCCTCACGCCCCGGCGACCGGCCAAACCCCGGGCTTGACCCCTGCGCCCGGCGTGGTATGGATGCGGGCGCCCTGACACAGCCCGCACCTGGAGGAGAGCGTGAACACCGAGACCATGACCCTGAAGGACCTGCTGGTGACAGCCGCCGGTCGCTTCCCTGATCGCCCCGCGCTGAGCTTTGTCGGCGAGGAGCCCATCACCTACGCCCGGTTCATCGACCTGGCCAACGACATGACCACCCTGCTCGCGGCCAACGGCGTCAACCCTGGCGACAAGGTGGCCATCCTCGGCGAGAGCATGCCCAACTGGGCCATCACCTATTTCGCCATCGTCTCTTCCGGGGCCATCGCCGTGCCCATTCTGCAGGAGTTCCACGTCAGCGCCGTCCACCACATCCTCAGGCACTCCGAGGCAAAGGTGGTGGTTGCCTCGAACCGCTACATGCACAAGGTGGAGGAGGGGACCTTTTCCAACCTCAAGACCGTGGTGGTCATGGACGACTTTTCCGTGGTTGACGAGCATGAGCAGCGTACCAGCTTCGAGGACGCTGTGGAGCGCGGGCGCGAGCGGTTCGAGAAGTTCAGCGATGTCGCCCGGCGCTTCATCGAGCGCAAGACCGGCAAGGGTGACTCCGGCCTGACCAGCGACAGCGTGGCCGTCATCCTCTATACGTCCGGCACCACGGGCCACTCCAAGGGTGTGGTCCTGACCCACGGCAATCTCGTCTCCAACGTCATTGCCGGGGTGGCCACCATCCCGATTTACGAGACCGACCGCTTCCTGTCAGTGCTGCCCATGGCCCACACCTACGAGTGCACGGTGGGCCTGCTTGTCCCTGTTCACTGCGGGGCCTCGGTCCATTACCTCAGGAAGCCGCCCACGCCCAAGACCCTGCTGCCCGCCATGGAGCAGGTCCGGCCCACGGTCATGAACGTGGTCCCCCTGATCATCGAGAAGATCTACAAGAGCCGGATCAAGCCCAAGCTCTCGCGCAAGGGCGTCATGGGCAGTCTGATGAAGATCGGCGTGGCCCGGCGTCAGGTCTCGCGCATCGCCGGGCGCAAGCTCATCGAGGCATTTGGCGGCAGCCTGCGCTGCATGTGCATCGGCGGCGCGCCCCTGTCGCCCGAGGTGGAGCGGTTTCTCGGCGAGGCAGAGGTGCCCTACGCCATCGGTTACGGCATGACCGAGACCTCGCCGCTCCTGGCGGGCGCTCTGCCCACCCGCCAGCGCTTTCGGGCCATCGGCCCGCCCCTGCCCGGCGTTGAGCTGATGATCGCCGACCCCAACCCGGCCACGGGCGAGGGCGAGGTTTATGCCAAAGGCCCCAACATCATGCGCGAGTACTACAAGGCTCCGCAGGACACGGCCGACACCTTCACCGAGGACGGCTGGCTCAAGACCGGCGACCTCGGCTCCATCGACGAGGACGGCTATCTCTTCATCAAGGGCCGCCTCAAGAACGTCATCATCGGCTCCAGCGGGGAGAACATCTACCCCGAGGAGATCGAGTCCATCATCAACGCCTGCGACCACGTCATGGAGTCCATGGTCTACGACGCGGCGGGCAAGGTCTCGGCCCGCATCCATCTCAACTACGAATCCCTGGACGAGGAGTTCGGGGTCAAGAAGATGATCGAGTCCGAGGTCCGGGCCAAGGTCCAGGGAATCCTTGAGGCCGTGCGCCAGGAGACCAACGCCAAGGTCTCCACCTTCGCCCGCCTGGCTCGCGTGGTGGAGCAGGTGGAACCCTTCGAGAAGACCCCCACCCAGAAGATCAAGCGGTTTATCTATCTGGATAACTGACCGTTCTCCCGTCAGCCACACACGAAAAGGCGCACTTCCGCGAGGAGGTGCGCCTTCATGTTTGCTTCGTCGCACGTGGGCGGGTTATTTCGCGGCCACGTCGGCGGCCACCTGCATGCGGACGATGCGGTCCGGGTTGCGGACCATGCCGCTTGACCCTTGGCCCTTGCTGATAGTGTCCACGAGCTCCATGCCCGAGGTGACTCGGCCCCAGACCGTGTACTGGCCGTCGAGGTAGGAGGCCGGGGCGAAGCAGATGAAGAACTGGCTGTCGCCGCTGTGCTCGCTCTGGGAGCGGGCCATGCCGACCGTGCCGCGCACGAAGGGCTCGCGGGAGAACTCGGCGCGCAGGGTTTGGCCGGAGCCGCCGCGGCCTGTGCCGGTGGGGTCGCCGGTCTGGGCCATGAAGCCCTCGATGACGCGGTGGAAGACGATGCCGTCGTAGAAGCCGGAGCGCACCAGCTCCTTGATTCGGGCCACATGGGCCGGGGCGAGGTCGGGCCGCATCTCGATGACCACGCGGCCGGAGTCGAGGTCGAGGTACAGGGTGTTCTCGGGGTCGGCAGCGTGGCCGGGCATGGCCAGGAGCAGGAGCAGGAGCAGAGTGGCCGTCAGGGTTTTGGCAATGTGAGTCATGGTCGTTGTCCGTGGGTTGCAGGTTGCGGCGGAGGCACCGATGTTCGGGGCAGGGGTCAGTTGGCGGCAGTGTTTGCCGGGACGGCGAAGCGGGCGGGTCCGTCCTTGGCTGCCTGGCTCAGCAGGCTCAGGTGGGCGGGCAGACACTTGCTCAGGCAGTAGCGCTCAAGGATGGTGCGTCGGGCACCGGCGCGCAGCGGGAGCAGCTCCCGCTGGTGCTTGAGGGCCTCGATCACGGTCTCGGCAATGCGCGTGGGCGAGCGAAAATCCGTGAGCAGGCCGTTCTCGCCGTGGCGCAGCACCTCGCGCACCGGCTCTGTGTCCGAGCCGATGACCAGAGCGCCGCAGGACATGGCCTCAAGAAAGGACCAGGAGAGGACAAAGGGCCAGGTCAGGTAGACGTGGGCCGAGGAGGCCTGGAGCACCTGCTTGTACCAGCCGTAGGGTAGGGGGCCGGTGAAGTGGACCCGGCTCTCGTCCACGGCCACCTTCTCGCGCATGTGTGATTTGTAGGACTGTCCCTCGGGGAGCTTCGGGCTGTAACAGACGCGGTCCTCGCCCACGATGAGCACATGGCAGCCGGGCCGCTCGTCGAGGATGGCGGGCAGGGCCTCGTAGAACTGGGGAAAGCCGCGATAGGGTTCGAGTCCCCGCGAGCAGTAGGTGACCAGTTCGGTGGCCCCGGTCAGGTCCGTGCCGGGCAGGTCGAGCTGGTCGATGGGCAGCAGCCCGTTTTCGGCCGGGGAGAAGTAGACGGTGTTGATGCCGTCGTGGGCCTGGATGATCTTGGGCTGGAACTCGGCCGGAAACTGCGAGCGTTGCCAGGCCGTGGGGGCTACCCCGGCGCGGCAGGAGGCCAGGTCGTGCAGGATTGCCGTGTTGCGCAGCCGTATGGCCGCCTTCTCGGCTTCGTTGCGGGGCCGGGAGTCAAAGGTGGTCTCCGGGCTGTCGGCCCCGTAATACCACTCGAAATAGCCGATGAACGGGGTGTCGGGGTAGGCGTCGCGCAGGAACAGGGTCTGCCCCCAGCCCGAGTGGCCGAGGATGACATCGGGCACGAACCCCTGCTTCTTGAGGCCGATGCAGAGCTGGAGCAGCCCGGCACCGTGGCGCACCGCGTCGTCGAACCCGCCCGCCAGGGGGTGGGTTTTGGACGGCTCACCCACCGGGGTGAAGACCGCTTTGGTCACGCCGGGAATGGTCCATTCCTTGCGCGGGGTCTTGGTGGCGAAGACGATGGTGTTGCCGGGAACCCGGCCCAGGTGCTCGGCAATGTGCCTGAACTGGGCCGGGAAATTGGTGTGGGTGATGAGGATGCGCATTTCGTCAGGAAGCTGGGCTGTCTCCGGTTTTGGCGGCGGTTTTACCTGCGGGCTTGCCCCCCTTGCAGGGCTTGCCCAGGCAACGGGCGATGTAGTGCTGAAGCTCGTTGCGGTCCAGGGGTTTGGCCAGGAACAGGGTGGCCCCCAGCTTGAGCAGGCTGGATATCTCGGTCATGCCCACCACGGCGGACATGATGATGATGGGCAGGTTCGCGAACTGCTGGTCGCCGCGCAGGGTCATGATGAGCTGCTGGCCGTCCATCTCGGGCATCATGATGTCCGTGAGCAGCAGGTCGAAGTCGTTGCACGCAGTGAGGGACTCGTAGGCGTGTTTGCCGTGCGGGCTGACAAACGCGGTGTGCCCGAGGTCTTCGACGATCCGGACTGCCAGCTTCTGGGAAATCCTGTCGTCTTCGGCGACGAGTATCTTGGCCATGGTCCCCCTCCCTGCAAGGAACGCCTTTCCCCACGCCCTTGAGCAGGGAGCGGGACCACCATGAGTATCAAGCTGGCGGGAAAAGTAAAGGCAATAATCCCCGCCCACGGTGCGGCACTGGAGTGCGCGATTGTGTACGCGACTCTCTGCGCGACTGGGTTCGCTAGAGTATTCGCGACAGGGAGCGGACGCCGCCCGGACCCTGTCGCGATGCACCAGGGCCTGGATCAGACCCGTTCGATCTTCATCGAGTTGTCAAATTCACAGGACAGCCGGTAGGTGTTGCCCCCGGCCTCAAAAACGTGCTCGTTGCCGGGAAACAGCGTGGCCGCCGGAGAGAATCCGTCGTTGATCATGATGTCCTTGGCCTCGCCGCTCGACTCGAAGCGGACGGAGGTGCCGTCGGACAGGGTGACGATTTCGCCGTCGTTGAGTTGCAGGGGCAGATCGGTTTCGGTGAATGAAGACATGGCGCTCCTCCTGTGTGCTGTTGCGAACAGAACGGTCCTCCACGTTTTTCCCATACACCCTTGCGCGCAAGATGGACAGCCCAAACTGAACATTCGCGATCCGGACGCCACGCGGCCCAATGCCCGCCGCTCGTGGGGCTGGCGATAATCGCGCAAGTGATGTATGGGGTTTTTCAGGAGAATCGTCTGTGAGCCCGATATTTCTCGTCGTCGAGAGCGATCATGAGACGCGCAGCCTCGTCGCGGACATCCTGGCAGCCAGGGGGTACGGCGTGGAGTGCGCAGGAACCATGGCCGAGGCGCGCGCCCTGATGGCGCGCCTTGAGCCGGACATGATCCTGGCCGCCCTGGACCTGGACGGCGGGCACGGTTACGACCTGTTGCGCGTGGCCCGGGACAGCGGCTGCGACGCGCCCCTGGTCTTGCTGGTGGACGCAGACATGGCCGATCCGAGCGGGGTGGTGGTTCGGTACGGGGCCATGACCTATCTGCGCAAGCCAGTGGATGGTCGCCGCCTGTCCATGCTCGCCTGCCTGGGGCTGGATCTCAAGGCGGGCGTGGCCCGCGAGCGCGACATGGCCGCGAGGCTCTCCCGCGCGGCCGGCTTTCTCGGTTCCCTGGTTGATTCGGCCGACGAGGCCGTCTTTCTGCTCGATGGCACCGGCGCGGTAACGGCCGTGGGCGAGCGCGGCGCGGCCATGCTCGGCCGGTCGGCCGTGGACCTGACGGGCGCGCCCTATCTCTCGCTGCTGCCCGACGGTGCGGCGCGTCTCCACGGCGAGGCCCTGGCCAGGGCCGGGGCCACCCGGTTGCCGCAGCACCTGCCACAGTGTCTGGAGGAGTGCCGGGACGATCTGGCGCTGGATGTCCTGATCCGGCCCGTGTTCGACGGCGATGCGCCTGCCGGGTTCGTGGTCCTGTGGCGCGACACGGCTCCAATGAGACGCATGAAGGCCGAGCTGGCTGAAAGCCGGCTGCGCTATGGCGGGGTGCGCGACGCGGTGCGCGATGCGGTCCTGGTTTTTGATCGTGTTGATGACGTCATCCTTGACTGCAACGAGGCTGCCGAGCGGTTCTACGGCTACCCCCGTCAGACCCTGGTCGGCATGGCCGTGTCCGGGCTGATGGTCGAGCCGGAGCCGGTCATGGAGGCGATCCGCTCGGGCGTGGTCCGTATGTCCATGACCAGCCACCGGCGCAAGGACGGCACGGTCTTCCCTGCCGAGATGGCCTTGAGCCACTTCAGCCACGGCGGCCGCGATGTCTGCACCGCCTGCGTGACGGACGTCTCCCGCCGTAGGGCCGTGGAGGAGGCGCTACGTGAGGGCGCGCGTCTCTATCGGGCCGTGGTCGAGGACCAGACAGAGCTGATCTGCCGCTACACGCCCGATGGCGCGCTCTCCTTTGTCAACGAGGCCTACGCCAAGTTTTTCGGTGTGGACGGCGACGAGGTGATGGGCCGCGAGTTTTTCCCGGCCCTGGCCGGGGACGAGCGGCGCGATGTGCGCGCCTGGCTGCGCGAGGCCGGGCCGGATAGGCCCGTGTTCGACCGCGAGCATCGGGTGGTCAGGCACGACGGGGCGCAGCGGTGGATTCTCTGGACCAATCGGGCCGTGCTCGACCACCGGGGCGCGGTCATGGAAATCCAGGCCGTGGGCCGGGACATCACCGAGCGCAAGGAGGCGGAACACGCCCTGACTCTGGCCATGGCCGAGAAGGAACAGTACCGCCTCAACCTCGAAGCCACCTTTCGCAGCATCCCCGACGCCATCATCACGGTGGACAGCGAGCTTCGGGTCATCGCCACCAACAGCGCGGCCGCGACGCTCCTGGGCATCGACCGCGAGCGCGCCCAAGGCATGTATTTTTCCGAGCTGCTGCCCGTGCCGGGCAACGCCTGCCAGAGCGTGCTCTCGCAGGTGCTGCGCACCAGTCGGTCCGTGCATGGCTACGAGGCGGAGTTCACGGTGCCGGGCCTTGGGGTACGCACGGCCGAACTCAACTGCACCCCGCTCATCGACCAGGACAAGCGGCACGCGGGCGCGGTGCTCGTGGTGAGCGACATCTCGCGTATCGCTGATCTCGAAAAACGGCTCCACGAGCGCCAAGGGTTCCGGGGCATCATCGGCCGCAGTACGGCCATGCAGGACATGTACAGGCTGCTTGAGCAGCTCTCGTCGCTCGATTCCACGGTCATCATCCTCGGCGAGTCGGGCACGGGCAAGGAGCTGGTGGCCGAGGCCCTGCACTACGGCGGCTCGCGGGCCGGACATCCGATGGTCAAGGTCAACTGTTCGGCCCTGACCGAGAGCCTGCTCGAAAGCGAGCTTTTCGGCCATGTGCGCGGCGCCTTCACTGGGGCCATCCGCGACAAGGTGGGGCGCATCCAGGCGGCCGAGGGCGGCACCCTGTTTCTGGACGAGATCGGCGACATCTCGCCGCTCATCCAGCTCAAGCTGCTGCGCTTTCTCGAACAGAAGGAATACGAGCGGGTGGGTGAATCGCGCACCTGCACGGCGGATGTGCGCATCATCGTCGCCACCAACGCGAACCTGCGCCACGCGGTGCGCCAGGGCATCTTCCGCGAGGACCTTTACTACCGGCTCAACGTCATGCCCGTGGCCCTGCCGCCGCTTCGGGACAGGCAGTCGGACATCCCGCTGCTGATGGATCATTTCCTCGAACTCTTTTCCAATCAGTTCGGCAAGGCCTTTGACGGCGTGTCAGGCGAGGTCATGGACCTGTTCATGAGCTACGGCTGGCCGGGCAACATCCGCGAACTGCGCCACGCCTTGGAGCATGCCTGCATCCTTGCCCCGGGCGGTGAGATCACGCTGCGCCACATGCGCCGCGACTTCGTGGACCAGATGTTCGGCGGGCCGCAGCCCGGGCTGGCATCCGGCCCCGGCGTTGTCCCGGCCACGGGCACGGTCATGGCTGCGGGCGACCCGCATGGCGGCGGGGACTGGCTGGTGGCCCGCGCCGGAAAGGCAGACAAGCGGGCCGTGCTGGGCGTGCTGGAGCGGTGCGGCGGGAACAAGGCCCGGGCCGCAAGGCAGCTCGGCATCCACCGGGCCACCCTCTATCGCAGGCTCAAAGCCTGGGGGCTGGCCGACTGACAATCCGGGTTCGACTCATCTCCAAGTTATAACGTCTCTAACGCGACGATATGATGCGCCGCGCTGGCTGGGCTGTTAGTGTCGGGCCACTGTCGTCGTCTTCCTTTTGGTGGTGGGCGCGGCAGCCCTGTGGAGATGCGGTGATGGTCAAGACGATACAACCCCAGGCCCTGGAACTGGAGCTGCACGGCGGCTCCCGGCCCTTCCTTGTCGCCTTTCTCAAGCGCAACGAGCGGTTTCGCGAACAGTCGCGGATGCTCAACGACGTCGCAAGCCGGTTTGCCGGTAGCCTCGACTGCCACCTCTATTCCCAGGATTATCTCGATACCGCCATGCAGCGGTTTCAGCTCAAGGGAACGCCTACCTTCCTTCTCTTTTCCGAAGGCCGCGAAGTGGACCGGCTCATCGGCGAGTCGGACCCCGAAACCCTGGACGAGTTCATCCGCAGCTGTCTCGGCCCGGGCAAGGGCGCCTGAGCGGTGTTTCGTCCGGTTTCAATCAGAATTCCCTGACCATGGTTTCGAGCATGTCGGCCAGAGCCGTGCGCTGCCCGTCGGTGAGCCTGGCGGTGAGGTCTCGGGTGAGTTGGGCGTGCAGTTCGTCGTGTTCGCGATACAGGATGTGGCCGCGCTCGGTCAGCTCCACCAGGATGGAGCGGCGGTCTACCTCGTGAGGCTTGCGCCGGACCAGCCCCGCCTTTTCGAGCCGGTCGGCCAGCACGGTGAGGGTGCCGGTGGTCACGCCCATGCGCTCGGCCAGTTCCTTCATGCGCAGGGCGGTGTGGCTGCCCAGTATCTCCAGGGCGTGCATCTGGGTCGGTGTCACGCCGGTGTCGCGCACCACGCAGTGCTCCCAGGAGGAGAGGCGCTCGTAGAATTCCACGATGAGCTGGGTCAGTCTTTGGGTGTCGGGCATGCTGTCTCCGTTGTGGGCACGCGGTGGAACCGCTTGTTCTTCTTGACGATACCATGCATATTCGCAAGAGCTTTGACTGTCAAGGCAAACTGCCGAGGAGACCGGCTCCCGCGGTGCGCTAAATCGTTGCGGAAGAGACTGGCGTATTTTGCCGCACCCTGCTATGCCGGGGGTGCGGGTCGAGCATCGTCTGGCAGGGGCCCCGCACTGGAGGCATGGGTGACGCAGATCAGGCTGCCGCGAAACATTCCGCTGGAATCGGTGTTGGATTCCGTTGCCGAGGGCATCTTCACGGTGGACCTGGAGTGGAACATCACGTTCTTCAATCAGGCGGCCGGAGAGATCACCGGCATCCTCCCGGACGAGGCCGTGGGCCAGAAGTGCTGGGAAATATTCGCCTCCAGCGTCTGCGACGGCGCATGCCCGATGCGGCCATGTCTTGAGGGCGGGCTGGCCGTGCGCAACAAGTCCGGCTTTCTGCTGCGTGCCGATGGCGAAAAGATACCCATCGGCCTGAGCTCGTCGCCGCTTCGCGACAAGGACGGCAAGGTGGTGGGCGGCGTGGAGAGCTTTCGCGACCTGACCCCCATCCATCAGTTGATGCAGAAGGTGGAGGAGCGGTACTCGGTGGAGGACATCCGCACCAACAATCCGCACATGATCCGCACCCTCCAGATCCTGCCGCCCATCGCCCAGTCCAGTTCCACCGTGCTCCTGCTCGGCGAGTCCGGCACCGGCAAGGAGCTCTTTGCCCGGGCCATCCACACCCAGAGCCTGCGTCGCGACAAGCCCTTTGTGGCCGTCAACTGCGGCGCGCTGCCAGGCGAACTGCTCGAAAGCGAGCTTTTCGGCTACAAGGCCGGGGCCTTTACCGATGCGCGCAAGGACAAGCCCGGCCGGGTGGAGCTGGCCCAGGGCGGCACCCTCTTTCTCGACGAGATCGGCGACATGCCCCAGCCGCTCCAGGTCAAGATTTTGCGCGTGCTGCAGGAAAAGGTTTACGAGCCTCTGGGTGGGGTCAAGCCCGTGGTCGCCGACGTCCGCTTCGTGGCCGCCACCAACCGCGATCTGGAGGCCATGGTCAAAAAAGGCGAGTTCCGGCAGGACCTCTTCTTCCGGCTCAACGTGGTGCGCATCGACATTCCGCCCCTGCGCGAGCGGCCCGAGGACATCACGCTCCTCATCTCCCACTTCATCCGCCAGCAGAATTCCCTCAAGGGCAAAAACATCCGCGCCTTGTCCGCCAACGTCCACCAGATCCTCTTTCGCCATGACTTTCCAGGCAATGTGCGCGAGCTTGAGAACATTGTGGAGTACGCCTTCATCCTCTGCCCGGACGAGATGATCCACACCGAGCACTTGCCCGAATACCTCAAGCCCCAGGCCAAGGCCGGGGCCGATGCGTCTTGCGGCCCGGCAGGCGGCGACGGCTCGGTGGACATGCTCGGGCACAAGCGCCAGGCAGTGCTCGAAGCCCTCAAGCGCAACCGGGGCAACAAGAGCGCGGCCGCGCGCGAGCTGGGAATCTCGCGTGACACGGTGCGCAGGATACTGCAACGAGATGAAGCAAAATGATGCATATTGGCGAAAAAAGTGCAGCAAAATAATGCGAAACGACTGTCGTGTAAAAAGGCTGAGTCGTCTTAACATAGAGATATAGCTGTATAAATTTCATTGGTATGGGCTGTGCACAGAGAGAAGTGTCGCCAGCCCGCGAATGAGCAATGGTCGTAAAACGAAACGCAGGATCTATGGATATCTGTATCGCAGGCTATCAGAACCGGGTGGCGACCCTGCTGGAAACAGCGACGGAACTGAGGTTGTACACGCTGGAAGACGGACGTGTGGTCCGTAGCGGGATGACCGCGCTGCCCACTGCCGGGGCGGCATCCCTTCCGGCCTACCTCAAGACCATGGGAGTCGACATCGTCATCTGCGGCGGCCTGAGCACCGCAGTGCGAAACGGGTTCGAGGCCATGGGCATACGGATCATCCCCTGGGTCAAGGGACCAATCGAGGCGGTGCTGGCAGCCTACCTTGAAGACCGCTTGGACCAGATGATCATGCCCGGGAGGTCCGCCAGGACGACCCGCTGACGATCGACCCCCGCAATTGTTGGAGTGGAGCCCCGCACGGGGCGAACTGCCGCCCAAGCGGCGACACAACACAAGGGGGTGCTATGGGACGAATATCCTCATGGGATTGGGAAGTCGGCCGCAAAAGGGTCGTTGATTCCCTCTCCCCTCTTCAGGATCATGAATGGCAGGAGGAGCCTTACGTCTCTCCGGACGGCGAGACCCTGGCAGCCATCGTCAAGGTGGGCGACGGGGAGTTCTCCGTACGGACCAATGACGAGGTCTGGGAATCGACCTTCGAGAAGCTCTGGTTCCTGCGCTACTCGCCTGACGGCCGGTTGACCGCCCTGTGCCAGCAGGACATGGAGTGGTCCCTGGCCATCGACGGCGAGCCGTGGGGCGATTTTGCGGAATACGTCTGGGAGACCAAGTTCACCCGCGACGGTTCATCCATCGCCGCCATGACCAAGATCGACAACAAGTACAGCGTGGCCCTCAACGGCACGCCCTGGGAAACCGTCTACGAGAACGCCAACCAGTACGCCCTGAGCCCGGACGGCAGGCACACCGCAGCCGTTGTCCAGGTGGTCTCGCTGAGTCAGGCGGACGTCGAGGGGTACAAGAAGGGCGTCTTCAGCGTGGCCATCGACGGCGAGGCCTGGAACGGCCACTACGTCAATCTCTTCACCCCGACCTTCAGCCCTGACAGCGCGCGCGTGGCCGCTCAGGCCAGGCTGACCTCCTACGACTACACCATCGCCGTGGACGACAAGCCCTGGCAGAAGACCTTCCAGCAGGTCTGGGAGCCGGTCTTCCATCCCAAGGGCGCTGGTGTGGCTGCGCCGGTGCGCAGCGGCGGCAAGTGGGGCGTGGCGCTTGACGGCCAGTTCATCTGGAACCCGCGCTATGTGCAGTGTCTCGGCCTCCAGTACTCGGCCTCGGGCGAGAAGCTGTGGGGCGTGGTGGCCACCGGGTTCGGCCAGTTCACCGTGGCCTGCGACAACGTGCCCTGGGACGCCTCCTTCCCCATTGTCACGGATCTGGTCCTCAGTCAGGACGGCAGCCGTGCCGCCGTCCTGACCAGCGAGCACAACAAGAACTTCCGCATCGTCGTGGATGGCAAGGCTTGGCCCGGCACCAGCGACATGGCTTGGCCCGTGGTCTTCTCTCCCGACGGCACCAACGCTGCCGCCGTGACCGAGAAGGGCGGCCGCTTCCATGTGCTGGTCAACGGCAAGGCGTACGAGCAGAGCTTCGACCGCGCCTTCTCGCCCGTGTTCAGCGAGGACGGCTCCAAGGTGCTCATCCGGGCCATCGAAAACAACAGCTGTGTCCGCATCGTGGCGGATGTGGCCAGGTTCTAGGTGGAGGACGCCATGATAGAAATCTACACCTTCGTCAGCGGCCCTCTGGCCTGGTTGGCTTGGTCCGTGTTCGTTTTCGGCTCCATCTACCGGCTGGTGAGCATGTACAACCTGGCCAAGGCCAAGGACGGCTCCTCCCTGGCCTACATGAGCCTGCCCTATTCGCTGCGCTCCATCTTCCACTGGCTCGTGCCCTTTGGCACCCTGGGCTGGAAGAGCGACCCGCTCATGACCATCGCCACCTTCGCCTTCCACATCTGCTTCTTCCTGGTGGCCATCTTCCTCGGCGCCCACGTGGTCTTCTGGGACACCGCCTTTGGCATCAGCTGGTGGAGCCTCTCGGATACGACCGGCGACATCATCAGTTTCGTGGTCATCGGGGCCTGTGTAGTGTTTGCCGTGCGGCGGCTCGCGCTGCCCCATGTCAGGAACGTGACCCGGGCCAAGGACTGGTTTGCGCTGCTGCTGGTCGCGATGCCCTTTGTCACCGGCGTGCTGGCCTATCACCAGATCGGCCCCTCCCTGCTGATGACGATTCTGCACATACTCTCGGGCGAGCTGCTCATCGCGCTCATTCCGTTCACCCGCCTGAGCCACGCCCTCTTCGCCGTGTTCACGCGGTCGTACATGGGTTCCGAGTTCGGCGGCGTGCGCCGTGTCCGCGACTGGTAGCGGCCGATCCAACCACAGCAACACGAGGACAAGACAATGAGTCAGATAGCGGACAGATTGATAGACGACCCGGGGCTCGCGGCGGGTGTTGCCAATCTCACCCCGGAGCGGATCGTGGAAGTCGTCACCCGGGTGCTCAAGGGAGAGACCGGGGCCAAGCTCAAGGCGTATCAGGAAACTTGCATGCGCTGCGGCCTGTGCGCCCAGGCGTGTCACTACTACGTCTCCCACGACAGCGACCCCAGTTACTCCCCGGTCAGCAAGACCACGGAGACCATCTACGAACTGATAAACAAGAAGGGCAAGGTCGAGCCGTCGCGCATCTACGAGATGGCGCAGATCGCCTACACCGAGTGCAACCTCTGCAAGCGGTGCGCCCACTACTGCCCCATCGGCATCGACACCGGCTACGCCATGTCCATGATGCGGCGTATCTGCTACCTGCTGGACGTGGTGCCCCAGTATATCCGGGACACCTCCCACTCCCACGCCGCCACCATGAACCAGATGTGGGTCAAGGACGACGAGTGGATCGACAGCCTTCAGTGGCAGGAGGACGAGGCCAGGGACGAGTTCCCGGACCTGCGTATCCCGCTGGACAAGGAAGGGGCCGAAATCTACTACTCGGTCATCGGTCCCGAGCCCAAGTTCCGGACCCAGCTCATCTACCAGGCTGCGGCCATCATGCATGTGGCGGGCGTGGACTTCACCATGCCCTCCACCCCCGGCTGGGACAACAGCGACATGAGCATGTTCGTGGGCGACTTCGAGAACATGGGCCGCCTCAAGCGTGTCCACTTCGAGTCCGCCCAGCAGCTGCGCGTCAAGAAGATCGTCATGGGCGAGTGCGGTCACGCCTTCCGCTCCATCTACGACATGGGCAACCGCTGGCTCGGCTACTCCGACATGCCGGTGCCCGTGGTCCATGCGGTGGAGTTCTTCTGGGAGCTGCTCACCGAAGGCAAGATCAAGATCCCCAAGAAGCTCGAAGGCCCGGTCACCATCCAGGACCCCTGCAACATCATCCGCGGACGCGGCCTGATGGACAAGCTGCGCGAGGTCACCAGCATGCTGTGCGAGGAGACCGTGGAGATGGTCCCCAACCGCGAGCACAACTACTGCTGCTGCGCGGGCGGCGGCGTCATCAACTGCGGTCCGCCCTTCAAGAACGTGCGCATGACCGGCAACAAGGTCAAGGCCGACCAGTTGGCCGCCACCGGCGTCCATACCATTGTCTGTCCGTGCCACAACTGCCACGGCGGCCTGGACGACATCATCGGCTACTACGAGCTTGGCATGCACCCGAGGTTCCTGGGCGACATCATCTACGAGATCATGGAAAAGCCGGAAGGAATGTAGGGGGGACCAAAGATGCAGAAAACACACGTAAGACAGACCCTGGCGTTCATTGCCGTTGTCGCGACCGTGCTGGTCGTTTACCTGGCCCCGGCCGCCCTCTCGCAGGATGACATGACCATGGTGCCCGTGGATGCCTTTGGCGTCCTTCAGCGGCCCCAGGTCGCCTTCGAGCACGACGCCCACAACGAAAAGGCCATGCTCGACGACTGCGTGGTCTGCCACCACGGCAGGACCGATGACGGCCTCATGGATATGGAGTATTCAAGCGAAGGCGAGACCTGCGAGTCATGCCATCCGGTCAACCCCGAAAATGGAGAAACGCCTCTCATGCGCGCTTACCATCGCCAGTGCATCACCTGCCACACCGACGAGGCCATGGGCCCAGTCACCTGTGGCGAGTGCCACCAAAAGTAGTGCCCTGAGAAGCGCCCTGAGAGGACTGAGAGGAACCATGAACACAGTCTCGCTTGCCAGAAACGGGATCATCGTCTCTGAGTCGGGAGCCGAAGTGGCGACGCCGCTGGCCGCGCTGGCCGGAAAGGTCCGCCTTGAGGACAGGTACACCCTGCGCTCCTTCGTCTCGATGATGGGCCGCTATCCCGAGTTCCAGGCCCTGAGCGTGTTCATTCCGCCACTTCTGGACGAGTGCGCCCGATGCCCGGAATCCGGCTGCGTCACAGACATGTTGACGCACATGGAGCTGGTCAGGCGGGTGGAGATGGTCGGGTTCCCCGGCGAGCCCCGGTTCAACTTCATGTGTACCCTGGCCGGGCGGTACAAGGACGACGAGCAGGAGCTGCGGCTCTTTCAGCTCGACAGCCTGCTCGACATGCCTGTCAAGCTCGGCCTGCTCAAGCACTCGGTCTTCGGAGACTCGGTGAACATCATGGAATTCGAGACGGATTACACCCTGTTCGAGTTCATTGAGGGGGTGGCCTGGGAGTTTGGTTTCCAGCGAATCCCGGAACATTGTAGCATTAGGGGGTAGGACATGTTTAACAAGATCATGTTTGCAACCAGCGGAACTCCTGTCTGTGACAGCCCGGCCAAGATCGCCTTTGACCTGGCGGAACGCGAGGACGCGGAACTCATTCTCTTTCACGTGCTCGGCGTGCCCTCCCGGGGGTTCAGCCTTGAGGTGACCGATGTCCGCACCGGCGACAGGGAAGGCCTTGGCGATGACTACGAAGCCTGGGTCAGAGAGGAACTGTCCAATACATACGACAACCAACTCAAGCAATATGGCTACAAGACGCGCATCCAGTCCGCCGTGGGCGTGCCGGCCACCGAGATTCTGCGGCTCGCCCGCCGGGAGAGCGTGGACCTGATCGTCATGGGGGCCAACACCCGGCCCGACGAGGGCGGCGGACGCCACCGCTCCATCATGGGCAACACCATGCTCGAAGTGGCCAAGCGCGCCAAGTGCCCGGTGCTGATCATCAACCGTCCGTGCAACACCTGTTGGAACCTCTTCTCCAACATCATCTTCTGCACGGACTTCTCCAAGGCGGCCGACGCGGCCTTCCAGTTCGCCCTCAAGGCGGCCAAGGACATCGGATGCCCGCTGTACATCTTCCACGCGCTCAACCTCCAGTCCGGCGACCTGGGCGGCAAGCCCACCCAGACCCAGATCGAGGCGGGCCTCAAGGAAGCCAGGGAGCGCATCCAGAAGCGCTATGTCGCCCAGATGGGCGAGTTCGGCATGTTCGAGGTGGAATGCCGCGAGGGCGTGCCCTATGTGGAGATACTCAAGTACGCCCGCGAGAAGGAGGGCGACCTCGTGGTCATGGCCCATCACTCGCAGGACATCCCGCCCGAGGAGGCCGAGATCGGCAGCACCCTGGAAGAGGTCGTCCTGCGGTCCTCCTGCCCGGTGGCGAGCATCAACCATCCCGACTGGGCGGCAGCGGACGCACGGTAGGCGGCACGCCATGAGCAGTACCGCGAAGAGAGTCCTGGTGGTGGACGACGAACTCAACATCCGGCTGTTTCTCAAGACCCTTCTTGAGACCAGCGGGTATGAGCCCCACCTGGCCCGCAACGCCCGCGAGGGGCTGGAGCGCGCCTGGGAACTCAAACCCGATCTGATCATCCTCGATGTGATGATGCCCGGAGAGGGGGGACTGGTCATGTATCAGGGATTGCAGGAGGACCCGAACCTGAGCAAGGTTCCGGTGATCATGCTCTCGGCTGTGGGGGCCACCACCTTCAGGCACGCCCTGAAGATCATGGGGGTAGGCAAATCCACCTATCCTGACCCCTTTGCCTATGTCCAGAAGCCGCCCAAGGTGGAAGAAATCAAGGCCATCATCGACCACGCACTGCGAAACAGGTAATGGAGTGACCATGAAACAGGTCAGATACGATACGACAACAGGAGCTTTCCTTGGCGGGCATCGGCCCGGGGATCGAGCGCCGATCAAAACGAGGGGGTCAAGGTATGTCTCGTAAGATACTCATCATCGACGACGATCCGTATATCGTCAAGTATCTTGAGGATATCCTCCAGGATGACGGGTTTGCCACCTGTACGGCGTCCAATGTCGCCGATGCCCTGGAGCTGCTCAAGCAGGAAAAGCCGGACCTGATTACCTTGGACCTCGAAATGCCCAACGAGTGGGGGCCGAGGTTCTACAGGAAGATGATTCAGGATCCCGAGCACAACAACGTCCCGGTCATCGTGGTCAGCGGCCTTTCCGGCATCCACCTGGCCATCAAGAACGCCGTGGCGTCTTTCAAGAAGCCCTTCAATCCCAAGGAGCTTCTCGAGGCCATTCACAAGGCCCTCGACTCCTAGGGACCATGCAACGAGCCTTCCCCGGCGGCGTGCCCTCGCCGCCGGGGAATGCCCTCAGCCTGTCACGGCGGGGCATCGCATCGCGCAAAAAAAGGGGTTCGCGCCGTGCGGCACATGTTCCGCCGGTTTGGCGATTTTTCCGGTCCACGGTCTGGTTGAGAATTCGGCCATGGTAGTGTAGGGTCGCGTCTTCGCTGCGGCGAAAATCGCATGGAGGCCTTCCCTGTTATGAGCCATCTTCCCATCCTGCTCGTTGACGACGAAGAGGGCATCCGCACTGTCCTCGCCATCACCCTTGAGGACGCGGGATACCAGGTCCAGACCGCGCCAAGCGGCACTGACGCTCTGGAACTGTTCCAGGCCGGGCGACATCCCATCGTGGTCACAGACATCCGCATGCCCGGCATGAGCGGTGTGGAACTCCTGCGAGAGATCAAGCGCATCGATCCCAGGACTGAGGTCATCATGATCTCCGGCCACGCGGACATCGACGTGGCTATCCAGAGCCTCAAGCACGACGCCTCGGACTTCATCACCAAGCCCATCAACATGGATGTCTTCACCTTTGCCCTGCAACGGGCCGAGGAGCGCAGCACCATGCGCCGCCAGCTGGAGGAGCACACCAGCAACCTTGAGGCCCTGGTGGAGAGGAAGTCGGCCCAGCTGGTGGAGGTCGAACGGCGCGCGGCCGCCAGCCAGCTTTTCGAGGGGCTCACCGCCAGCCTCGAAGCCTTTGCCGCCAACCTCGATAACATGAGCATGTTCAACCAGATGCCCATGTTCGTCTCCATCCACAACCGCAACCGCGAAGTGGTGGCCATCAACGACCACTACCGCCAGCGCCTGGGCGACCTCGTGGGCCAGAAAAGCTGGACCATGTTCGAAGACCTGCTCAATGGCGAGCGGGACTGTCCCGTGGCCCGGACCATCGCCGACAGGGCGGCGCGCCGGGCCGAGCATGTGGTGCGCTGCGTCAACGGCAATAGCCACGCCGTGGCCGTGGACACCGTGCCCATCACGGCCAGCGACGATGAGGTGGAGCTGGTCCTCGAATTCATGGTGGATCTGCGCGAGGCCGAGCAACTGCGCGAGGAACTGCGCACGACCCAGCACAAGTACCAGCAGCTTTTCGACCAGACCCCCTGCTTCATCTCGGTGCAGAACCGCAATTTCACTATCCTCTCGTCCAATGCCCGCCACAAGGACGGCCTGGGCGATTTCGAAGGCGGACTGTGCTACGAGAGGATCATGCACCGCGCCTCGCCCTGTCGCGACTGTCCCCTGATCAAGACCTTTGAGGACGGCGAGATGCACCAGATGGAAACGGTCATCACCAACCGCAAGGGAGAGCAGATCAACGCCCTCATCTGGAGCGCGCCCATCCGCGACACCTCGGGCGAAATCACCGAGGCCATCGAGATGATCACGGACATCACCCAGATCAGGAAGCTCCAGGACCGGCTGACCTCGCTGGGCCTTCTGCTCGGCTCCACGGCCCACGGCATCAAGGGATTGCTCACCGGCATTGACGGGGCCATCTACCGCCTGGGCGGGGGCCTGCGGAACAAGAACGACGCCCGCGTCGAAGACGGGTTCAGCGACCTGCAGCATCTCACCGGCCGCATGAAGCAGACCGTGCTCGACATCCTCTACTCCGCCACAAAGCGCGAACTGAACTGGAAGGTGATCGACGTGGCCACCTTTGCCCTGAACACCTACACCACCATCTCGGCCAAGGCCGAGGCCAAGAACGTGCTTCTGGAACTGGACCTGGCCCGCGATCTCGGCTCCTTCAAGGCCGATGCCTCCATCCTCGCCTCGGCCCTGGGCAACATCCTGGAAAACGCCATCGACGCCTGCAACGGCAACGAGCCCGACGCCCCCGGCAACGTGCTCTTCAAGATCATCGCCGACGCCAACCAGATCACCTTTCAGATCACGGACAACGGTGCGGGCATGGACCACGAGACCCGCGACAAGCTCTTCACCCTCTTCTTCTCGTCCAAAGGCATCGCAGGCACCGGCATCGGCCTGTTCGTGGCCAACGAGATCGTGCAGCAGCACGGCGGCAACATCACCGTGGACTCCGAGCAGGGCCACGGCTCCACCTTCATCGTATACATCCCCCGAGAACTCAGCGTCCAGGTTTAGCCAGGCTGGGGAGAAACGCTCGATTGCGTCGTTGCTTCGAGTGGGGCAAACCCTCGCGTACCAGGAGTACGCTTCGGTCTTGCCCCACTCTCGCGCCTAGCACTCGAACATTTCTCCCCAGCCTGGGGCTGGCCGATTGCGTCGTTGCTGCGCGAGGGGCAAACCCTCGCGTAGTGGACTACGCTTCGGCCTTGCCCCTCGCTTGCGCCTAGCACTCGACCCCCTGCGCCCCCTAAACGGGTGCTTCGGGAGGGGGCCGTCTGGGATATGGGCAAAGGGGAATGGGCCTTGCCCCGCTCTCGCGTCGAGCACTCGACCCCCTGCGCTTCCTAAACGGGTGCTACGGGAGGGGAAAGGCCGGGATTTTGGGGTGGGATGGCTTAACCGCTGCCGCGTCTGGCGCTCAAGCCGCTGCGGCTATCAGCGGGCGGCCGAGTTGTAGCGGGCGTATTCGCGGTCGCGGGCTTCCAGACGGGTCACGGCCCGGGCGCAGAGCAGGCCCACGGCCAGCCAGATGAGGGCGGCCGTCAGGCCGAAGCTGCCGCCGAGTAGGGGATTGGTCTCGGGGAAAAGCCACATCCAGATGCCCTGGACCTGGGCGTTGACCGCCGCGTGGATGAAGGCCGCCACCAGCACAGAGCGCGAGCGCAGGGTCATCTCGTTGATGAATACGCCCAGCGCAGAGGTGACCACGCACATCATGATCACCCCGGACACGGGATGGCCGGGATAGTTGAAGCCCACCAGAATCAGCGGCGCGTGCCACAGCCCCCAGATCACGCCCAGGATGACATAGGCCGGAACCTTGCCCAGCCCCATGAGCCGGGGCAGCAGGAAGCCGCGCCAGCCAAGCTCCTCACCCAGCGCGTAGACGAACTGGAGCAGCGGCCCGATGAGCATGGAGGCCGGGAGCATGACCGTGAAGAGCGAGGTCAGGTCGTGGGGGTCGCTGGAGAAGGTGTTGAGCGCGCCAAGGGACAGGTCCGCCTGACTGAATCCGGCCAGCCAGCTTGCGCCGTGGATGACCCCGTACACCAGCGGTACCAGAAGCGCGGTCAGAAAGTACGGCCCGGCCGTGCCCGGCCGCAGGAGCAGCCTGTCGGCCACGCGGCGCAACGACCCCTTTTCGGTCACGGCAGTGATCAGCAGGGCGGCCAGCCCGGGAATCCAGGTGACCAGGAGCAGCCACGCGGCCGGGGTGTGCGCGAACTGGTCCGTGTCAAAGCGCAACCCGCCCCGAATCTGGATCAGATACACGCCCCAGCTGGCCGCGAAGACAAGGCCCAGAAACCACAGGACCGGAGCCGCCCCGGTCCTGTGCTCGGCAGGTTTCTTGTCGCCGTTCCCGTTGTCGAAGGTCTTGGATTCAGCGGGCGTGCTCATGGCCGCGAATCTACCCCAAACCCGCTGCTCTCGTCTACTCCGGCTTGCAGGTCACATGGCACACGCCGGTGGGGGTGTTCACGGCGTGGGGGAAGAACCGCTTGCGGATGCGCAGGGAAACGCCCACCAGACCGATGAGCACCGGCACCTCGACCAGCGGGCCGATGACCGCGGCAAAGGCCACGCCCGAATCGATGCCGAAGACCGCGATGGCCACGGCGATGGCCAACTCGAAGTTGTTGGAGGCTGCGGTGAAAGAGAGGGTGGCCGACTGCTCGTAGGTGGCCCCCACCTTGGCCGACATCCAGAACGATACCAGGAACATGAGCAGGAAGTAGATGCACAGCGGGATGGCGATGCGCACCACGTCAAAGGGCAGCTCCACGATGTATTCGCCCTTGAGCGAGAACATGATCAGGATGGTGAAGAGCAGGAACACCAGCGTCAGCGGCGCGATGGCCGGAACGAACTTCTCCTCGTACCATTCCCTGCCCTTGGTCTTCAGCCCGATGTACCGGGAGGCCATGCCCGCCAGGAAGGGAATGCCCAGGTAGATGAAGACCGATTCCGCGATCTGGCCCATGGAGATGTCCACCGCCATGCCCTCGAAGCCGAACCAGCCGGGGATCACGGTGATGAAGATGTAGGCGTAGAAAGAGAAGAAAAGTACCTGGAAGATGGAGTTGAAGGCCACCAGCCCGGCACAGTATTCGGTGTCGCCGTCGGCCAGGTCGTTCCAGACGATGACCATGGCGATGCACCGGGCCAGACCGATGAGAATCAACCCCACCATGTACTCGTGGTGGCCGGAGAGGAAGGTGATGGCCAGCCCGAACATGAGCAGCGGGCCCACCACCCAGTTCTGCACCAGTGAGAGGGCGAGAACCCGATAGTTTCGAAATACCCTGGGCAGCTCCTCGTAGCGCACCTTGGCCAGGGGCGGGTACATCATCAGGATGAGCCCCACGGCGATGGGAATGTTGGTGGTGCCCACCTGGAAGAAATTGATGGCGTCCTTGACCCCGGGTGACAGGTAGCCGGTCATGACACCGATGAGCATGACCAGGAAGATCCACAGGGTCAGGAATCGGTCGAGAAAGGAAAGGCGTTTGGCTTGGGGCATGGTGTTTCTCCTCACAACGATGGCCCGCCGCAGGAGTCATCCCCCTTGGCGGAGAGCCGGATTTCCAGGGCGCGGGCGTCTTCCCGGGCGGTGGTGTTGGCAGACAGTTCCTCGTCAAGCAGAGCAAAGGCATAGGCCATGAAGGGATCGGGCCGGGTGGGCCTGCGGTAGTGCATCCACTTGCCGTTGCGCCGGGCCTCGACCCAGCCCAGCTTGCGCAGGGAGGCCAGATGGCGCGAGACCGTGGACTGGGGCAGCCCCAGCACTTCGATCAGGTCGCACACGCACAGCTCGCCCCCGGCCAGCAGGCCGAGTATTCTCAGTCGCGTGGCGTCGGAGAGCCCCTTGAATCGCGCTGCCAAATGTTCCATGGGGGGATCGTATCCGCTTGAGCGGATATGTCAAGAGACGATCTGGTGACAGAGTCGGGCTGCCAGGGGCGGGAGGCGGTCAGCCGGAGACGCGGCCGGAGAGCAGGTCAGCCACCCGGAGGAAATACGCCTCGCGGCAGCGGTTTTCGGTATCGAGCAGGGTGGCGAAGGCCTCGGCAAAGCCTGCGGCGCTCGCAGTGAACAGGCCGTGGCCGTGGACGATGGCTGCACCGGTGCGGGCGGGGTCGGCCAGGGCCGGGGGCAGGGTGTTGCACAGCCCGGTGGGGCCGGTGCCCACTTCGCCGGGCACGATTGGCACCCCCTCAACGGTGCGGCACTGCGTGCACCTGACATGGCAGCGGCCCCGGTCCGGGCAGTCTGGCCGGTCGCAGTCCATGGACATGATCACCGAAAACCGGGGATGGCCGTGCAGGATGCATCGGGCCGGGCCGCGGCGGTAGACATCCTCGTGGGCGCTCAATTCGGACGAGGCGGTCAGCCCGGCCGTGGACGAGCCGTCCATGGGGCAGGCGTCGATGCACCCCTCAAGCTCGTCCAGGGAACTGCCGGTCTGGCTGATAAGAATGGTGTCGCCCAGGCGGCAGGAGATGTTGCCGAAGAATGAGTCCACCAGTCCGTGACCGACCACGGCGCGGCCCGTCTCGGCCATGGCGGCCAGCGCCGTGTCATGGGTCGGCGGGATGGTCCGGGCCAGGGGCGGCTGGTCCCGGCGCGGCCCGGGCAGCAGGGCCGAAGCGGCCTCGAAGGCGGCCCGGAAGCGGGCATCTGGCCCGCCCTGCCTTGCCTCGGCCAGATAGCGCGAGAAGAAGAGCACGAAGCAGGCGAAGACCGTGGACGAGAAGAAGACGAAACCCTGCTCCGGGCTGACCGTGCCGCAGGAGACGATGCCCTGGCCGGGCACGATGACCGCCTTGCGCCGGGACAGGGCGGCGGCCATGGCCGGGGCAGAGAATTCGCGGCAGATGGGGATGTCGTGCAGGAAGGTGCGCGTCTCGGTGTCCTCGGGGCGCAGGCTGTTCATCGGAGCACCTTGGGCCGTCGCGCCGGGAGCCAGGGCGGCCAGATGGTCGATGATGGTGGCGTAGGGTTCGGCCGGTGGGGCGAAGACCAGCGAGTTGATGGGCAGCAGGTCAAAGAGCGGGGCCAGGGTGGCGATGCGCGGGTCAGGCCGGTTCCACTCCAGCTCGGCGTCCAGGCCGCCCACCAGTGCGGTGTCGGGCTCGCACAGCCCCTGCGTGGCGAGCTTGCGGGCGTATTTGTCGCACAGGGCTTTCATCGGGGTGGCTCCAGGCCCAGGCGGGCGGCCGTCTTGCGGGCTGGCCTGCCGTTTTCGTCCAGCCCCCGGACGCGGTAGTAAGCGGCCCGGGCTTCGAGGAACGCGGCGCGGTCGATGGGCCTGACCGTGACATCGCCGCCAGAGGAGCCTTCTTCGGTGAAAAAACGAGGTGGCAGGTCGTCGTCGCAGGCCTCGAAGCCGTTTTCCGCGTTCATGATCTTTTCATTGTAATATATGCGCTCACCTGCGGCCATGAGGGCCGGACCGTCCGCCTCCACGCCGGTGGCGGCAGCAAAGGCCCGGCCGTATTCCTCCAGTCCGGCCGCCAGAAACGCGAACTTGCAGACGCCAAGGGAGTCCACGGCCGCGTTGGTGTCCTCGGCCAGCTTGATGATCCGGGCCTTGCCGCCGAAGCTGAAACGGTCCGTGGCCACCGGCTTGCGCAGTACCTCGTGGCTGACCGGGTAGGCGCGCAGGTGGCAGCCGCCCCGGGTGCTCAGGGCGTAGCCCAGGGCCATGCCGTAGGCCCCGCGCGGGTCGTAGGCGGCCAGCTCCATGCCCTTGACCGACATGGACAATTCCGCTCGCCCGCAGGACTCGGCAAAATCGAGGGAGCCCCGGCCGAGATGCCCGCCGTGGGCCATGTCGTAAAGGGCCTTGATCAGGGTGCGCGCGGTGAAGTCCTCGCCGGTGATTTCGCGGTGGCAGGCCAGGGTGGACCCGGCCGAGATGGTGTCGAGCCCGAGCCGGTTGCACAGGGTGTTGGCCTGCATGACCAGCTCCATGTCCGTGTTGCCGATGAGGGCGGTGAAGTGCGACATGGTTTCGAATTCGGGCATGGCCCGGCCATCGGCCGCGAGCTTCTTGCAGCGGATGTGACAGCCGGTGCAGCCGTGCCCGTGCGGGTCGTAAGCCGCCTGGAAGGCTGGGGCGTTGAGACGCGGCGCGTCCGTAAACCGGGTGCGGGCGAAGTTGTCCGTGGGCATCATCCGCCGGGCGTCCATGAGATCGTAGATGGCCCCGGTGCCCCGGCAGGAAAAGCCGTGCCTGCCGAGCAGCACCGGCGAGGCCGCCATGAGTCGCAGGATGTCCTCGCGCGCCTGCAGGAGCCTGGCCTTGTCATGGACGCGGACTTTGCCCGTGCCCTTGACGGCGATGTACTTGAGGTTCTTTGCCGCCCAGACCAGCCCGAGCCCGCCGCGCCCGGCCGCGTGGTGGCGGTCGGCCATGACGCAGGCCAGGGGCGATCCGTTTTCGGCGGCCGGGCCGATGGCGGCCATGGCCATGCCGGTTGGCCCCTTGAGGGCCAAATGGTCGAAGACCACGTCCGTGGTCGCCCCGGTCAGATCGGTGGGGATCAGGCGCACCTCGCCATCCATGATCTCGATGCCGATGGGACTGTCGGCCCGGCCGGTGATGACCAGCCCGTCCCATCCGGCCCGCTTGAGCTGGGTGGCCAGCCTGCCGCCCACGGACGAGTCGCAAATGGCACCGGTGAGCGGCGAGCGGGACATGATGGTCCCTCTGCCCGAGGTGGGGGCAATGGTGCCGGTGAGCGGCCCGGTGAAGATGAGCAGGGGCAGGTCAGGGTCGTCGATCTCCAGGGTGCAGGTCGGGCGCAGGAAGTGTCCGGCCAGCCCCCGGCCGCCGAGGCAGGTCTCGTAGAGGTGCCGGGCCGGGTGCTGCACGGCGGTCTCGCCTGAGTCAAGGTCGATGTGCAGGACCGTGCCGGTCCAGCCGAAGAGCGGGGTGCGCATGGGCCGAAGAATCACACGAACCTTTTGAAAAGGCAATCGGTTGCGCCGAGGGTGCGGGCGGTTGACCATGGCCGCGAAACAGGTATTGTTTCGCCCGGAGGATGCCATGGCCGAAAAGAAGATAGACAAGTCGCGCAGGGATTTTCTGTTTGGCGCGGTGCGCCGCTTCAGGAAGGAGGAGAATGCCGGTCCGGCCGCGTCCACCGCCGCGTGCATCGACGTGATGAAGGAGGCCAACGCCCTGTATGTCGATGAGCAGTGGGAGGAGGCGCGCCAGAAGTACCGGCAGTGCCTGGACGACGACAAGCACGACGCGGACGTGCGCTACCGGCTCGGGGTCTGCCTTTACCGCACGGGCATGTACCGTCAGGCCAAGCTGGAGTTCGAGCGCGCCCTGCGCCTGCGGCGCGAGTACATGGATGCCTTCCTCTACCTGGGGTTGACCATGGTCCGCCTGGAGCGTGCGGACAAGGCCCTGGGCCTGTGGAAGCGCTACTTCAACCCCGGTGCCCTGGCCGTGCAGCGCGAGCTGAATCTCCAGGTGGGGCTCATGGAAGAGGGCGTGACCGACCCGCCGCAGACCATCGCCGAGGCCGTGGAAAAAGCCATCGTCCAGGCGGGCCACGCCGTGGGCTGAGGGCGTCAGCCCTCGTTCCCGTCACGTTCGGCGCGGCAAAAATCCTGCGCCCGCTCCACCCGGCAGACGCGGGTGGTGAACGCCTCATACCATTTCTCGCGCCCCAGTCGGCGCGCCTTGGCGTGTTCAGGATGGTCGCGCCAGGCGCGGATGGCCGCCTCGCTCTCCCAGTATGACACCGTGATGCCCAGCCCGTCGCGGGCCGATTCCACGCCGAGGAACCCGTCCATGGTCCGGGCCAGCTCGCTCATGCGGGACGCCGTGTCCGCGTAACCGTCGTCGATGCCGGTCCGTGTCGAGGTGAAGATGACCGCATAGTATGGTGGTGTCTTGGCCGGTGTGGTCATGATTGCTCCACGATATTTCGGTGTCTGCCGCCGCGTGAAAAAGGCGGAACCGGCCCGGACGAGGTGTCCGGGCCGGTTCACTATAGGATCAGTGAGGGGGAATGGTCTAGTACATGCCGCCCATGCCGCCCATGCCACCCATGCCGCCCATGCCGCCGGGCATGGCCGGACCTGCGGAGGCGGGCTCGGGCTTGTCGGCGATGGCGCATTCGGTGGTCAGCAGCAGTCCGGCCACGGACGCGGCGTTCTGCAGGGCGATGCGGGTGACCTTCTTGGGGTCGATGACACCGGCCTTGATCAGGTCGCCGTATTCGCCGGTGGCGGCGTTGAAGCCGAAGCCGTCCTTGCCTTCCTTGACCCTCTCCACGACGATGGAACCTTCCATTCCCGCGTTGGCGGCGATCTGGCGCAGCGGCTCTTCCACGGCGCGGGCGATGATGTTCAGTCCGGCCTGTTCGTCGTCGTCGGCAGCCTTGACCTTGGCCAGGATCTTGCCGCAACGGGCCAGAACCACGCCGCCGCCGGGGACGATGCCCTCTTCGACAGCCGCGCGGGTGGCGTTCAGGGCGTCCTCGACGCGGGCCTTCTTCTCCTTCATCTCGGTCTCGGTGGCGGCACCGACGTTGATGACGGCCACGCCGCCCACGATCTTGGCCAGACGCTCCTGGAGCTTCTCGCGGTCGTAGTCGGAGGTGGAGTCGGCGATCTCGGCACGGATGGTGGAGATGCGGGCCTTGATGTCGGCCGCGTTGCCAGCGCCGTCCACGATGGTGGTGTTTTCCTTGTCGATGACCACGCGCTTGCAGGAGCCAAGGTCGTTGACGGTCAGGTTCTCAAGCTTGATGCCGAGATCCTCGGAAACCACCTGGCCGCCGGTCAGGGTGGCGATGTCTTTGAGCATGGCCTTGCGGCGCTCGCCGAAACCGGGAGCCTTGACGGCCACCACGTTCAGGGTGCCGCGCAGCTTGTTGACCACCAGGGTGGCCAGGGCCTCGCCCTCGATGTCTTCGGCGATGATGAGCAGGGGCTTGGACATCTTGGCGCACTGCTCAAGCACGGGCAGCAGTTCCTTCATGTTGGAGACCTTCTTCTCGTTGATGAGAATCAGGGGCTCTTCCATCTCGCAGGTCATGCGCTCGGTGTTGGTGATGAAGTAGGGGGAGAGGTAGCCGCGGTCGAACTGCATGCCCTCGACCACGTCGAGGGTGGTGTCCAGGCCCTTGGCCTCTTCCACGGTGATGACGCCTTCCTTGCCGACCTTGTTCATGGCCTCGGCAATGATGTTGCCGATGGTGGCGTCGTTGTTGGCGGAGATGGTGCCGACCTGGGCGATTTCCTTCTGGTCGCGGGTGGGCTTGGCGATCCGGCCCAGTTCCTCGACGATGGCGGCGACGCCCTTGTCTATGCCGCGCTTGATGGCCATGGGGGAGCGGCCAGCGGCTACGAGCTTGACGCCCTCGGTGAAGATGGACTGGGCCAGGATGGTGGCGGTGGTGGTGCCGTCGCCAGCCACGTCGGAGGTCTTGGAGGCCACTTCCTTGACCATCTGGGCGCCCATGTTCTCGAACTTGTCCTCAAGCTCGATTTCCTTGGCCACGGTCACGCCATCCTTGGTGATGATCGGGGAGCCGAAGGACTTCTCGATAACCACGTTGCGTCCCTTGGGACCGAGGGTGACCTTGACGGCGTTGGCCAGCTTGTCAACGCCGGCTTTCAGTTTCTCGCGGGCCTTGGCATCGAAAAGAATCTCTTTTGCCATGATCTATAACTCCTTGGGAAAGAAATGGTTTGTGAAACTCGAAGCGGGGGGCTAGTCGATGATGGCGAGAATGTCGTCCTCGCGCATGACCAGGTGCTCGTCGCCGTCAATGGAAATTTCGGTTCCGGCGTACTTGGCGAACAGCACGGTGTCGCCCTTCTTGACGGTCATCTTGACGCGCTTGCCGTCTTCGTCCAGCTTGCCGGGGCCGGCAGCGACGACTTCGCCCTTGACGGGCTTCTCCTTGGCGGAATCAGGGATGTAAATGCCGCCCGAGGTCTTTTCCTCAACTTCCAGGCGCTTGACCAGAACGCGATCGTTCAGGGGTTTCAGCTTCATTCCGTTATACCTCCGATTGTGATTGTTATTGTCGGTGCCGCGCCAGAGCCTTGCGGCCTCCTTGACGACCCGCGTGCGTGGGCGCTCCCGGGGGGCGCTCCTCCAGGCTGGGTGAAAGATAAACACGGCGAGGGCCGAGTCAAGCGCGCGCAGAAAAAAAAATGGGATACTGCGGTACGGGTCTGGCCGGAAGGCCGGACGGGAAGAATGTCTGTTTATTCCTTGATTTTCTTGTATGTCTGGCCAAACGGCTTGTCCAGGGTCAGGATGTGGTCGCAGTACCAGTCGTGCATGAAGTTGCGAATCGTGATGGCTGGCATGATCGTTCCGTTCATCAATTCGCCCTCCATGCGGATGACATCGGTGATGAATCGGTTGTGTTCGCGCTTCTGCCTGGCAAGGCCCGGGTACTCGATCTCCTGCATGTAGCCTTCCTCGGTGCGGAAGTGCAGCAGGGCGGAGTCTCGCAGCTCGCCGAGCACGTCGATGACCGCATCGGCCTCGGCCTCGCACAGCGGCCTGTACAGGTCCGGGACCGCCTTGCCGATCGCGTCAAGCAGGGTGAAGAAGGTCTTGTGCTGCTCGTCCAGTTCCTCGATGCCCACCAGATATTCCTGGGTGAATCCGGCGAGGGTGTGTCGTGAAGTCATGCGTTTCTCCTGTAACGCCTTTATTGGTTTGCCATGCCTATACCGATAATTTCCGCGCCTGTCACGCGCCTGTTCGCTTCGGGCCAGGGCCGCGTCACAAAAAGATGCGCCCGCCGTCACCCTCGGACACGGATTTGTCACCCCCCCGCCGGGATCGGGTCGGGCTGTGCGGGTAGAATCGTCCAAACCCGCTACCCAGGAGGGATGGTATGGATGGTCTCGCCAAAGGCCCCTTGCTCAACCTTGCTTCTCCGTTCGGCGATCCCCTTCGCCACGCCCTTTTCTCCCTCTTTCGCAAGCCGCTGGCCAAGGTGCTCCGGCTCGACACGCTCAACTCCATGTACGACGCACTCACGGCAGACGGAGCCGAAGCCCCGTTCATCGACCGGGCCATGGACATGCTTGGGGTGCGCTTCACGCTGGATGGCCAGCCCCTGTCGCGGGTGCCTGCCAGCGGCCCGCTGGTGGCCGTGTGCAACCATCCCTTCGGCGTGATCGAGGGGCTGCTGCTGGTCAAAATCCTGCGTTCGGTGCGCACGGACATCAAGATCATGGCCAATTTCATGCTCGGCATGATCCCGGAGGTGGACGACCTGCTCATCGAGGTGGACCCCTTTGGCAAGGCTGGCTCCACGGCCAAGAACATCGCCGGGCTCAAGGCGAGCATGCGCTGGCTTGGCAAAGGCGGCATGCTCGTGGTTTTTCCGGCTGGCGAGGTGTCGAGCCTGAAGATGAAAAAGGCCATGGTGGCCGACCCTGTCTGGAGCCCCATGATCGGGCGCATCATCCGCAAGACGGGCGCGGCGGCCATGCCGGTGTTTTTCGAGGGCCGCAACAGCGGGCTCTTCCAGACCCTGGGCCTGATCCACCCCCGGCTGCGCACCGTGCTCCTGCCTCACGAGAACCTGAAACACGCTGCCCGGCCCATTCGTGTGGCCTTGGGCGGGGTGGTGGAGAGTGCGCGTCTGGCCGCCTTTGCCGACGACCGCGAGATGGTGGACTACCTGCGTTTTCGCACCTATCTGCTGCGCAAGGAGGGGGGATCGAGGGCACCTTTCAAGTCCATCGCCCCCCGCTCCAAGGAGCCCCTGGCCAACTCGCGCGACAAGCGCACCCTGGCCAGCGAGGTGGCCGCGCTGCCCGATGCCAACATCCTGATCCGCTCCGGCGACTTCACGGTCTTCGAGGCCGACGCCTTCCGCATCCCGCGCCTGATGCGCGAGATCGGAATTCGTCGGGAAGAGACCTTCCGTCTCGTTGGCGAGGGCACGGGCAAGCCCATGGACATCGACGCCTTTGACGACACCTATCGCCATCTCGTCCTCTGGAACCACGCCGATCGCGAGGTGGCCGGGGCCTACCGCTTCGGCCTGACCGACGAGATTCTCAAGACGCGGGGTGTGGCTGGCCTGTATACCAGCACCCTCTTCAAGTATCGCCCCGGCCTGCTCGAATCCATGGGGCCGGCCCTGGAGATGGGCCGCTCCTTCGTGGCTCCCAAATACCAGAAAAGCTACCAGCCGTTGCTGCTCCTGTGGAAGGGCGTGGCCGCCTTTGTGGTCAACAATCCGAAATACACCAAGCTCTTCGGCTGCGTCTCCATCTCCGGCGAATACTCTGAGCTTTCGCGCGAGCTGATCATGCGCTTCATGGAACGCCATGCCTACCGGCACGACATGGCGGGCATGGCCATGCCCAGACACCCGCCCAAGGTCAGGCGGCTTGGCAAGGTGGACTTCACCCTGCCCGAGTCGGTCTTTGACGACCCGGACGACGTGGCCGCTCTGGTGCGCGATGTGGAGGCGGGCCGGTCCATCCCGGTGCTGCTTCGGCAGTACCTCAAGCTGGGCGGCAAGATTCTCGGGTTCAACGTGGACCCGGATTTCGGCCACTGTCTGGACGGCCTGATCCTGGTGGACCTGCTGCGCAGCGATCCCAAGGTGCTCGGCCGGTTCATGGGCAATGAGGGGGTGCGCGACTTTCTGGCGGCCAATGCGGCCCCGGCGGCACCGACGCCTGGTCGGGCAAGGCACCTGCACGTAGCCGCCTGACCTGTTGGCATCCGGGCCGGATGGGTATACAGTCCGGCCCATGAAACGACATCTCGCGGGCACCACGCCCTTCCTGCCGGTTCTGGTCCTGAGTTTTTTCCTTGCCGCTGCCAGCGCCATGGCAGGCGACGATGCGCCCGGCTGCGCGCCCCAGTACCGCGCCCTGGTCGAGGTCGCCAGGGTTGAGATGCACGGCACGGGCGATATGGAAGCCCTGATCGTGACCGACCCCCTGTGCTGGCACTGCCGACTGGGGCACAAGCTGCTGGGCGAGTATCCCAACCTGTACGGCCGGGTGAAAATCCTTTTCCTTCCGGGCCGCAGCTTCATCGGCTCGGACATGGCCGCCTGGGTCATCGAAGACGCGGCCGGGACCGACCGGTTTCAGGCCGTGCTCGACTTCGCCTACCAGGACCTGCGCCAGCCCAAGGTGAGCGACTTGGACGAGGCGCGCATGCTCATCCTGTCTCAGTTCACCGCCGCCTTTCCCAAGATGCTGGAGGGTACGACCCTGCCCGAGCTGTTCGTGCGCCTGGGCAACGAGCACGGCCCTCGTGTGGCCGCCGGAGCCGAACTGGCCCGGGCGGCCGAAATCCCCGGTACACCCATCCTCATCGCCGGAAGCACCATAGTCATGGGCTATGGCCCGGACGAATGGCTCAAGGCCCTCGGGCAAGCCCAGGTCTGCGAGTAGCCCGGCCTACTGCCGCTTGATGGGGAACTCATCGGGATAGATGAATCCCACGAAACCCAGGGCGGACAGGGCCATGCCGTACTTCCTCTCAATCACCAGCGAGGTGATGTCAAAGCGCATTTCTCCGTCGCGCACGAGGCCGCGAATGGACAGCTCGTGGTTCAGCGACGCGGTGAGCTGCTTGCGCGCATCCGCCTCGGCCGAGGCCTTGTCCACGGTTTCGCCCGCATAGACCCGCTCGTACTCGGCCGCGAACCCGCCGATGGCCTTGCCGGACGTGTCCTTGGCCCATACCCGGCCCACGCCCGCGCAGACCGTATCGCCCTTGACGCCGCCCGCCTTGGCCATGATCGTCTCCAGCACCGAGCCGTGATGGATGTGCGGCGTGACCGCATCCAGGGCGACTTCGTAGGACTCGGGCGGCAGAACCGAGGTGTAGTAGACCACGTTGAAGTTTTCTATGCCCGCTTCCTGCAGGGCGAGATCATAGGAGAATGTCTCGTAGGGATCAGGCGGGATGCCCTGGTCGGACTGGCCTGTGCCGGTGGTGGCGAAGTAGGCCGTGGGGATGCGCGGGCCGAACCGCTGCCCGGCCTGGGAGGGCGCGGCCAGGGCCAGAATCAGGGCAAGGGCGCAGACGCTCGGAACAATGGACGCGATTTTCATGGGCACCTCGGGGTTGAAGATTTGCCCGAGCGTAGCACCCATCCCGACTGTGCGGCAATGGTCTTGGTCGGCGTTGGCAGGCGTAGTAGCCCATGACGTTCAGCAGGCCGCAGGGCTTGGCGTGGTAGCCGAGCTGGTTCCAGGGCAAATGTTTGAGCGGGGATTCAACCTCTTGTTTGAGTAGAGTAGAATCAAATAAATCGAATGATTAGACTGAAAACTCGGGTGCGTCGTTAGTTCCGCCTTAGATACTCTGATGCGTGGATTGGTATGCTTTTGAGTGCAAGGGGATGCTCTGGGTTGGCGGTGTATACAATAGATGGGCAAAGCAGTCTATGGCTTGAGGGGGGAGGGTGAACGCGGAATGGAATCTCAGGCATTATCATTACCACACTGCTGTATGACCACGATATTTCACTCTCTTCGCCTCTCCTGCCCTTGAGCCCTTGCGGATAAAAGCAAACGGATATACAAACAATTAGTTATAAAAAATATGAGCCAATCAGAATTGGAAAGCGCATTTTCGAAGGAGATACTCACATGTCCTCGTCGACCCTGACCAGCTTAGCCATGCTTAAAGTACATATCGACCAAGGGCAAGATTACATAGACTATTTGCGACCATTTATTCTTGAAGTGCTCATAATACACAAGCCTGACCCTGTAACGGATAAATGCGTAAGCGACCATATCCGTGGTGATTTTGGGCTTGAAATCCCTCCAAGAGTTGTCCAAATCGTACTAAAGCGACTTTCGCGTCAATTGCCGATTAGAAGGAATGATGGGGTTTATCGAATAACGGGAGAATTACCAGATCAACGGATTGCCCAGAAAAAAAATATTGCAGAGCGGCATATTAAAGCTGTTCTAGCGGGCTTGCGCGGAATTTCCGAGACCACCCCCAAGCCTATCACAAGTGACGAAGAGGCGGTTACAGCGATATGCACCTTTCTCACACAGTTCAGCATTCCATGTTTGCGGGCTTTTTTGCGGGGGTCTACTATTCCCACAATTGAAGATCGACAGAATGCCCATATAGTTCTCGTCAGCAAATATGTGATGGGCTTACAAAGCGATCCAGAAAGCTCAGAAAGCTTCAAGGTAGTGATTGAAGGGCATATGTTGGCAAACGCCTTGCTTTGTCCCGATTTACACAATGCTCCCAAAAGTTACAGAGGGACGACTTTCTATTTGGATACGCCACTCCTGGTTCGTCGGTTGGACCTAGTCGGCAATCCTCATTTGGAAAATGTTAAGAGCTTGATCATGTTGCTTCGCAATCTTGGTGGTAAGGTTGCTGCTTTCTCGCACACGCGTGAGGAGCTTGAACATGTCATTTCTGGAGCTGCATCATTTATCGATTCTTATCAAGGGCGTGGTGGAATAGTATGGGAAGCTCGGAGAAAGGGGGCGACTAAATCTGACCTTCTCTTGCTGTTGACCCAGATCGACGAAAAGCTAAAAGACGCTGGCATCGAAATTGTTGATACACCTCAATACATTGAGGATGTTCAAATTGACGAAACTGTATTTGAAGATTTCCTTGACCTAATCTGAGCGATTCTCCTGCCTGACACAACATCAAAGCTGGCCTATCGCCTTGTTTTTGTTTACAATCACATCCAACAACAAATCATGATCATTTCACCCATCAGGTGGAGGGCTGGATGTCAAAACTCAAGAATAC